>NZ_JBTAMK010000025.1:0-30153 GCF_054796215.1 Alsobacter sp. SYSU BS001988
AGCAGGAAGCGCGCCCGGTGCGTGGCGTTCAGGGCGGCGTCGCTCCCGGGTTGGCCGCCGCCGCGAGAGCGCACCTCGCCCTGACGCTCCTTCGCCTTGAGCCACAGCTCGTCGGTGACGATGCGCAGCTCCGGAACGGGGATGGTCCCCCAGAGGTGGGGCGGGTTCGGCCTCCCCACCCGGCGGCCGGTGCGCGGGTCTTTCATAGAGGAGCAGCGGTTCCGCTCCAGCACGCCCCGGTAGAGCGCGTTGTTGAGCACGCCGGTGCCGCGGCTGGCCCGGCCGCGCAGCGTGGTGTTCGACCAGGGCCGGCCGCCCGGGATCGGACGGAAGCCGGCGGGCCGGGTCGCGAGGCGTGCCCCAACTCCGGCTGACCTGAGCGTGCTAACTGCTGGAGGACGCCGTGGAGACGGGCGGAGCCGCTCTCGTGTGACTATCAGGAAAGCAGGCCGGTCAGCGCCACAGTCGCGCATGCCGTCACGAATGCCGCGGGAAGGCCTGCTCGGACGAAGGCGGGCGGCCTCGCGCCGGCGCACAGCAGGGCGGACGCGAAAATCAGCCCGCCGAAGAGAAGGCTGGCCAACCCGCAACCGAGCATGGCGCCCCACGACAAAGACCCTGTTTCGATCGTGGCAGCGATGGCCCTGAGAGCCGAAATCGTTATCCAGGCCGGGACGACCAGGCCGAAAAACCCAGCCCGCGGCGGCAGGATCTCCTGATCCTCGGACATCCTGGCAACGAAGGAGCGGGTCAGAACTGCCGCCCAAGCTCCGAGGATCAGGACCGTTACGGGATCCGACCAGGGCAAACTCTGGCGTAGGGGCACGGGGCGGGTGAGCAGCGAGGCGGCAAAAAAAACCGCCGCCCCCAGCAGCGACCCCAGCGCAGCGCCGGAGAGGCCGAAAGTCGCCACCAGGCACATCATGAGCACGAGGCTGAGCGCGATCTGGCCGGCGCTCGCTTCGAAGCCGTCCAGCATCTCGGCCGTGACGAAACCGGCGGCCGGATCCAAAGCGCGCTCCCTTCAGGGGCTGACCTGGATTTGAGGAGCTCAGACCGCCAAACGGGCGAACGGCAGTGAGCCCACCGCGATTGCATAGACGATACGACTCGCACGATGCGCGGTCAAAACCGAAGCGACACTCTTCCCTCGTGCGGTCCGGTCCTGCAGCCGAAGGCGTGGCTCCGCAGGGAGTTCACGCACAGCCGTTCGAAGTTGCTGTGACCGGGCCCGGCGCGACAGCGGGCAAGTCGCTTCGGTGCACCCATGAACACTAACGCAGACAGGAGCGGCTGGCATGTCCGCTGAATTCTGGCCTTCAGATCCAAAAGAGGCCCCAGGCGTGAGCACCGGCAGACGGGTGAATGGGGCGGCGCCGGTTTCGGTGGACGGCCCGGTTCCCTGGCTGAGAGCGACGCGCGCTGGCTCAAAAACGTCAATGTCGGAGAGCCACATTGGGGTTACGAGCCGGAGGCAGTTGGGCGGGCGCCGCCAATCTTCGAAACGAGGAGCCGCCAATGATTAAGCACGGGTACCTCGTCTTAATCGTGCTGCTGACGTCGATGGTTCCGGCCTTTGCAGACCTAAGGGGTCACGGAGGACCCGTGCGGTCCGTCGCCACGGAGCCGTCCAGCCACGCCGCCCTCACGGGAAGCTTCGACGGCTCGGCCATCCTTTGGGACGTCTCGTCCGGCGAGGCTCGTCAGGCGCTGCGTTTCCACGCCGGACAGGTAAACGCCACGGCCTTCCTAAGCCAGACCCGGTTCATCACCGCAGGCCAGGACGGGCTTGTGGCGCTGTGGACAGCGGCCCGCGAGCAGCCCGACCGGGTCCTCGACGGGCATGCTGGCCCGGTTGTGGCGCTGGCCGTCGCCGAAGACGGGCGGATCGCTTCGGCGTCCTGGGACGGGACCGTTCGGCTCTGGGCCGGCGACGGCTCGCCCCTATCGGTCCTGCGCGGCCACGCGGGGAACGTCAACGCGGTCGGTTTCCTGCCCGGTGGCGACGTGGTGAGCGCCGGGGCGGACGGGACAGTGCGGGTTTGGGCAAGCGGCAGGGAGTCCGGCTGGGTCATTTTCGCCAGTCCAGCCGCAATCAACGCGGCAGCGGTTTTGGGCGGCGCGGTTGCTCTGGCAGGAGCGGACGGTTCAATCCGGCTGATTGATGCAAGCGGGCGAAACCTCGGCGAGGCCCGGCTCCTTGACGCCCCCGCCACCGCGCTCGCCGCGTCGGGCGACGGGCTGCTGGCCGCCGGAGGCGCGGATGGCAGCGTGGCGTTGCTGCAGGCGCCATCGCTGCGAGTGATCCGGTCCTTCGCGCCGGCGCAGGGCCCTGTCTGGGCCTTGGCGTTCCTGGCGTCGCCGCCGCGTTTGCTGGCAGGAACGAGCCGTGGCCCCGTTGTGACCTGGGACCTGGCATCCGGAGCGCGCCTGCTGGACGGGAGTGACGGTGGGCAGGCGGCTGCCGCCACGACCGGGGGCGAGAGCGCCCGCGTGTTCGCGCCGTGCCGCGCCTGTCACAGTCTCGGGCCGGATCCCGGCAACCGGGCGGGGCCCACCCTCTACGGGCTGTTCGGGCGTCGCGCAGGTACGGCGAACGGATACGTCTACTCCGCAGCTCTCGGTCACCGAGACTTGATGTGGACCGCCGAAACCGTCGCTCGGCTCTTCGAGATCGGTCCCGCCGCTTTCATCCCGGGGACCAAGATGCCGGATCAGAAGCTTGTCGACGAACGGGACCGCGCGGACCTCATTCGCTTCCTGGAGGAGGCGACGAAACCGCGCTAAGGGCTTGTTCGCCATTCTCTGCCAGAGGTGGCGCCCGGTAGTCGTCCGCTGTGCGCGGAGCTGGGCGCGGATTATGCGGGTCCAACCCCTCATTCATCACGGCTTGGACCCGGCAGTCCTCGCACATGCGAAGCACGTCAAGGCGGGCGCTGTTCGGGCCGCTGTACATCCAGTGTCCGGAGAGCTTGGCCACAACGCGCTCGATGGAGCTGCGGGTCCCGAACGGCTTGCCGCAGCTGATACAGCAGAACGGCTCCTCATCCTTCAGCAGGACGCGTGGGGCGCCCTGGGCGGCGAAGCTGACCCGGGGAACGAGGGTGATAGCCCGCTCCGGGCAAGTCGCCGCGCACAGCCCGCACTGGACGCAGGCGTCCTCGGCAAAAAAGAGGGCAGGCCTCTCAGCCGAGTCGCCCAGGGCGCTGGTGGGGCACGCTGAGACGCAGGAGAGGCACAGCGTGCACGCCTCCCGGTCCAGCTGGAGCCCGCCGAACGCGGCGCCCGCCGGCAGGGAGACGATGTCGACGGGCGACGGGGCGACCGCGCGCAGGTCGAAGAGCATGGCCGCGAACAGGCGTCGCTTTTCCGGCATCGGGTCGAAACCCGAGATGCGAGCGGCGCCCGAGCGCGGCGCCGCGTCGAGGGCATCGCGCAGCGCCTCCGGGTCGTCAGTCGCGATCAGGCCGCAGGCCTCGGGCAGCCCTAGCGCGGATGTCAGCGCCTCAACGACGCCCAGGGTCGCCCGGAGGCCATCCAGCGGATGGGCCGGGCGCTCGCGGGACCAGGCTCGCACCGCTGCGGCGCCCCACAGCAGGGGCGAGCACCAGAACTCGACGCCCAGGCGGTGCACGGAGGTGACCGGGACCGGCAGCACGCGGGCGGGCAGGCCCCGGCCAAAGCGGGCGAGCGCGTCGATGACGGCGGCCCCGTCCTGCTCCGCGTAATACAGGATCACCGGGGCCCGCCCGCCGGCGCGCCGAAAGGTGTCGAGGACCCGTCTCACGTTACGCAAGGCCGTCTCCGCAGGCGGTGCGGCGTATGCGACAGCGCCCGTGGGGCAGGCTGCGGCGCAGTCGCCGCAGCCGCCGCACACGAGAGGATCGACAGCGACGTGGTCGCCCGCGGGCCGAATTGCGCCGGTCGGGCACAGGTCGAGACACCGGGTGCAGCCCGTGATCCTCGACCGAGAATGCGCGCACAGGGACGGAGTCACGGCCACGTAGCGGGGCTTGGTGAACTCGCCCGTAAGCCGCGCTGCGGCGGCCACCGCCTCCCGCACCCCGACTGGGTCGCCGGGGTCGGCCCGCAAGTAGCCGTCGCGGAGGTCGTGAGCGGGGAACAGGGGCGGTCGCCCCGACAGGTCGATGATTATCCCGCAGCGTGACACCGCGTTATCCCGCCCGGTCCCGAACTGGAGGGCGACACGAGAGGACGGCCGCGGCTCCGCGAACCCGTCCACCGTCAGGTCGAAGGCGCCGAGATGGCCTGTGGCGTTTCGGACGAGGCCCCGGACCACGGGGAAGTCCCAGGCTTGCGGCGGGCTGACGTCCTGGTCGCCGGTGAGCAGCACGGTGACGTCGAGGCGGTCCGAGAGGGTCCGGCCCGCCTCGATGGCGCGCTCGTCCCGGCCGTAGACCAGCAGCACGCCGTCGCTCGCAAGCTCCACGGGCGCCAGTGCCGCCATCTCCTCCTGCGACGCGGCTGGCGCGGCATCCAGCAGCGCGGCGGCCTTGGGGCCGGCCAGTTCCGCCTCGTCCGACCAGCCGGCGGCTTCGCGGATGTTGGCGAAGCGCATCTCGCCCGCATAACCCAGCTCGCGGGCGATGTCGCGGAACAGGGCCGCGTACTGGGTGCATCCGATGGTGACCGGACGGCCGGTGGCGAGCGCCTCGCGGACCCGGTCCTGCTCGGCGGCGCAGAAACAATCGCCGCCGATCACCCGCGCGTCCGGCATGGCCCGCGCCGCCGCGGGCCCGAAATCGGGCATGGTCTTCTCGCACGAACAGACCAGCGCGATGCGGCGACCTGTCTGCGGCATGATTGGCCTCGCCAAGTGCTTTACGGGAGCCAATCATAATTGGAAGATGCGGTCCAGCGGACGTCCCGGAAGGTGCCGGATGGACAGCGCGGAACTTCCCCCGGTGTTTCGGCCCGTGGTCCTGCGGGAAGTTCACGAGGCATTCTCGCAGGCTTGCCGCGTCGCGGCCGCGGAAGGGGCGGGGACGCTGTTCCAGGTGGGGCGGTTCGACCTCGTCGACTTCGCCGTCGTGTTGGAGCCGGAGCATCCCCTCCGTCTTGCCCGGACGTGCTTCTATGCGGGCATGAACGCGCTTGCAGACGCGGTCTCCTCCTGCGCCCCGCCGGAGGCGCCGGTGTGCTTCCGCTGGCCCGATCGAATCCTGCTCGACGGCGCATTGGTCGGCGGCGCCCGGCTTGGGTGGCCGCAGTCGTGCGCCGAGGACGACCGGCCCGAGTGGCTGGTTTTCGGCGCGACCGTGCGGCGCGTCAGCATCGGCGCCGAGGAGCCTGGCGCCAGGCCCGGTCTCGGCTCTTTGGAGGAACTCGGCGCGGTGCTGGGCGACCACCGCGACTTCGTGGCGCGCTTCGCCCGCTTCTTCCTGCTCGCACTGCACGAGTGGAGTGATTTCGGACCGGCAGGCTCGCTGCGCCGCTATACGCCGCGTCTCGCCGGTCGCTCCGAGCCTGTCGACCTCCGCGCCAGCCACGGTGGCGCCCCAGACGCGGTGGCCTGGCAAGGTAGCGGGTCCCTGGCGGCCGCGCTGGCGACCCCGTCGTGGCGTGAACGGGAGCTTTCGGGATGGCTTTGACGGTGAGCGCTTCAATCGCCAACCGAGCCTGCAGCCGAGACGACTTCTGGATCTCCAGCGGTCACCAGATGCTCGATCGGGATGAGACGGCCTGGGCGGTGGTGACCGACGAGTTCCTGAAGCTCTACCTCGCCCGCCCCGAACTGGCGCCGCCGGTCGATGCGTGCCCGGCCGAGCGCGCCCTGCACGCCTCGCTGCTCGCCGGCGACCCCCGGCGGCCGGTCGCGCCGGCCGAGGTCGACGCCATTCAGGACGAGGACGCTCGGGAGAACTGGGCGGTGATGCTGACACATCGCGATCGTCTCGTGACTGCGGGCTGCGTTGAGGGCGCCTATCTGGCTGCGGTCACGCAGGGGGGCGCCGCCTCGCTCTTTCTCGACCAGTGGGCCCAGATCATCCTGCGTGGCGCGCTCGACACGTACCGGTCGCCCTTGGTGCTGCGGGCCGCGGAGCTCCTGTTCCGCCCGCAGCGGATCGCCTTCCATGCGGGCGGCGTGCTGCTGGCGGACGATGAGCTGGTATCGGTGAGGGAAGCGGCCCGCGGCGCCTCGCCGTTGGCGCGCATGTTGCTGGACGCGCCCGAGACGGAGCTCGACGTGCTCGGAGAGAACGACGAGCGTCGCTACCTCGCTCGCAGCGACGCCTTTGATTTCGCCCTTCCGTTCGAGCCGGGCGGGCCCGGCCACGGCGCCCTCGCGACGGCGATGACGAGCTGGCTGCGCCACCTGCTGCGGCTCGACGTCTCGATCAGGCCGGTGCGCGCCATCGACGATCCCGTCTGGCGCTGGTCCATTGGCCTGAACGCGGCCGGCGTCGCCATATGCGAGACCGCGTGGCGCGGCGAGGCGGTCGACCCGGCGACGGTGCTGGGCCTCTTCCGGCTCGATCTGAGCGACTGGACGCGCGTCCTGCCCAGGATGGCGGGACAGCCGATTTGGCTCATCCTGGGCATGGACGACACGAAGGTGCTGCGAATCAGGCCGCAGAACCTGATCACGGGCTTGCCTTTGCTGGACCGTCAACCGGAGGAGGCCGATGGCCGCCCTGATCCTTGACGCCGCGCTGATCGTCGAGCGCCGCCTTCTTGGCGGTCCCTGGGGCGGGGTCGCCTGGCGGCCCTTTGCCGTGCTGCCGCCTGGAGCTGCGGCCGCCCCCTGGACGCCCCTGGCCCATGAGGACGGCGCGACGACCTTCTTTGCCGGCGAGATCGGGATCGAGCTGCATTCCTCGGAGACGGGCTCCTACCGCGACAACCTCGCCACTCGGGAGCCGAGGCTGTGGACGGTGCTGCGGGACTGCCCCGAGCCGCCCGGCGTCCGGCTGATGATGCTCACCGCCGATCCCGCCGAGGGAGAGGCCATGACGGAGGCCGGGACCAACCTGGTCGAGACGGTCGCGATGCCTGCATGGATCGAGGAGCGGGTCAGGAGCTTTGTGGCGGAGCACCACATCGAGCGTCCCTTCTTCAAGCGGCAACGCGACCGAAGCGCATCTGGCCAAAGACCCGCGGGGCCGCCCCGGGGAGGGCGCCATGACCGGCGTTGAGGACGGGCCCGCGCGTGACCCTGAGCGCTTCTTGGCCCGCTGGTCACGCCGCAAGCGGGGCGGGGTCGACGCGCGTCCCGCCGACGACGGGGAGCAAGCCCAAAATCCGCAGCCGCCCGAGCCCGGCGGGGACGGCCGAAAGCCGGGGGAGCCGCCGCCGTTGCCGCCTGTGGATACGCTGACCCCGGAGAGCGACTTCTCCGTGTTCCTGCATCCCGGGGTCTCGTCAGGTCTGCGAACGGCGGCCCTGCGCCGCCTCTGGAGCCTCGACCCGGCGATCCGCGACTTTGTCGGCCCGGCCGATTACGCCTGGGACTTCAACCGCCCCGGCGCCGTCCCCGGCTTCGGTCCGGCCCAGGCGATCACGCGCCTGGCGGGCGCCCTGGCGGCGCCCCGGGACGCGGAACGCGGGACGGCGCCGGACCCGAGCCGCGGAGCCGACCCGCCGGGCGTGGCCGAGGACGGTCGCCCTCGCATGGAACCCGGGGACGAGCGCCAGGCCGCCCGGCCTGAGGCCGTGCCGGAGGCGGCCGCCGGCGGCGGCCCCGCCCCGGGCTCCTCGCCGGGACCCAAACCTCTCCTCGCCCCCATTCGACGCCATGGCGGCGCGAAACCACGGTTTTCGTCCTGACAGAGTTCAGCTTTCGGCGCTTGCAAGTTCCCGGTAAGGGCGTAGCCTAATCTTTGAGCAACAGCCGTCAGCTGGGGCTCGGGGCGGGGAGACTGGCATGCGAGACCACTCGCAGGATCGTCTTGTTCCCTCGACGGAGCCCGACCTGTTGGCCGAGATCGGCTCGGCGCGGGCGCGGGAATACGCGCTGCTCTCCACCCTTCTTTTGACCTCCCCGGACGCGGAGCTGCTGGGCCGGCTGGCGCGGCTCGGCGGCGGCCCGAACGAACTCGGGCAGGCGCATGACGAGCTCGCGGCCGCTGCCGCGGCGTGCGCGCCCGACGACGTCGAGCGCGAGCATTTCGAACTCTTCGTCGGCGTCGGGCGCGGCGCGCTCGTCCCATACGCCTCCTATTACCTCACGGGCTTCCTCCAGGAGCGCCCCCTCGCGCGCCTCCGTCAGGATCTCGCGGCGGCCGGGCTGCAGCGCTGCCACGGCTGCGTCGAGCCCGAGGACCACATCGGCGTGCTCTGCGAAATCATGAGCCGCCTCGTCCTGCGCGCGCCTCTGGGCGACCGCCTGCAGCGGACGATGTTCGAGCGGCACTTGGAGCCCTGGGCTCCGCACTTCTTCGACGATCTCGGCCGGGCGGAGCAGGCGCAGTTCTACCGCAGAGTCGCCAAGGTCGGCCGCCTGTTCTTCCAGATCGAAGCCGAGGCATTCCGGTTCGCGATCCCGGAGCCTGCAGACGCGGAGGTGTAAGCCATGGCGAAGACGCGACCCGGCCTGAGCCGCCGGGGGCTGCTGAAGGGGCTGAGCGGCGGCACCCTGGCGCTCGGGGCGGCCGCCACGGTCGGCGCCACGCAACCGGCCGGAGCCTATGACCCGGGGTCGAAGGAGATGCGCGGCCGGTACCGCGAAACCGACCACGTGAAGGCGTACTACCGCGTCAACGGCTACGAAACCCTGAAAAAGTGAGGCCGCCCCGTGTTGACCAGGCGAGCTACCACGGTCCGGCGCCCGGCGGGGGCGCCCAGCCCTGAATCCGGCGCAGCCGGCCTCGACCGGCGCAATTTCCTCGAGCGCTCCCTCTTGCTCGGGGGGGTGGCGGCGCTTGGCGATCTGCCGCTTGGGACCATTCGTGAGGCGCAGGCGGGCCCTCCCGCGAGCGCAGGGGCGCCGGTCGAGATTCGCAAGAACATCTGCACCCACTGTTCGGTCGGCTGCACTGTCACTGCAGAAGTCCAGAACGGGGTGTGGATCGGCCAGGAGCCCTCGTGGGACAGCCCGATCAACCGTGGTTCGCATTGCGCCAAGGGCGCGGCCATCCGAGAGGTCGTTCACAGTGACCGCCGTCTGAAGTACCCCATGAAGATGTCCGGGGGGGAGTGGCGCCGGATCTCCTGGGACGATGCGATCAACGAGATCGGCGACAAGATCCTCACCATTCGCCAGCAGGCCGGCGCGGACGCCGTGTACTGGCTTGGCTCCGCCAAGTTCACGAACGAAGCATCCTATCTGCTGCGCAAGCTCGCCGCCTTCTGGGGAACCAACTCGGTCGACCACCAGGCCCGCATCTGCCACAGCACGACGGTCGCCGGCGTGGCGAACACCTGGGGCTACGGCGCCCAGACCAACTCCTACAACGATATCCGCAACGCCAAGACGATGGTGTTTATCGGCAGCAACGCAGCCGAGGCGCATCCGGTCGCCATGCAGCACCTGCTAGCCTCCAAGGAGATCAACCGCGGCAACATGATCGTCATGGACCCGCGCTTTACCCGCACGGCCGCGCACGCGACGCACTACGTGCGCTTCCGGTCGGGAACCGACATCCCGCTCGTCTGGGGTCTGCTGTGGCATGTCTTCCAGAACGGCTGGGAAGACAAGGAATTCATACGCACGCGCGTCTACGGCATGGACGAGGTCCGCAAGGAGGTGGCCCGCTGGACCCCGGACGAAGTCGAGCGCGTCACCGGCGTCCCGGAGGCGCAGCTGAAGGAGGTCGCCCGGAAGTTCGCAACGGAGAAGCCTGCGACGATCATCTGGTGCATGGGAGCGACCCAGCACACCGTCGGCACCGCCAACGTGCGGGCCTTCTGCACCGCCTGCCTGGCCACCGGCAATGTCGGGAAGCCCGGGACCGGAGCCAACATCTTCCGCGGCCACACCAACGTCCAGGGGGCGACGGACCTCGGTCTCGATATCACGACCCTGCCGCTCTACTACGGCCTCACGGAAGGCGCCTGGAAGCATTGGGCGCGCGTTTGGGACGTGAGCTACGACTGGCTTCGCGACCGCTTCGACGAAGTTCCGGCCAAGGCGGGACGTCCCGCCCGCACCCGCAAGGATAACATGGAGACCCCCGGGATCACCTCGACCCGGTGGTTCGACGCGGTGACCGCTCCGGAAGAGGATGTAGACCAGCGGACCAACCTGCGCGCGATGATCGTGATGGGTCACGGGGGCAACACCGTCACCCGCATGCCCGAGATGCTCAAGGGGCTCGCGAAGCTTGAGCTCATGGTGGTGATGGACCCGCACCCCACCACCTTCGCGGCGATCGGCGACCGCAAGGAGAACACGTACCTGCTGCCGATCGCGACCTCGCTGGAGACGGACGGGTCCCGCACCGCCTCAAACAGGTCGCTCCAGTGGGGCGAGCAGATCGTCAAGCCGGCCTTCGAGTCCAAGGACGACTATGAGGTGATGTACCTGCTGGCGAAGAAGCTCGGCTTCGCCGACGACATGTTCAAGCACATCAAGGTCGAGAACAACCGGCCGTCCCCGGAAGATCTGCTGCGGGAGATCAACCGGGGCGGATGGTCGACCGGCTATTGCGGGCAGTCGCCCGAGCGCCTCAAGGCGCACATGCGTAACCAAGCGAAGTTCGACCTGGTCACGCTGCGCGCCCCGAAGGACGCCCCCGAAGTCGGCGGCGACTACTACGGGCTGCCATGGCCCTGCTGGGGCAAGCCGGAGATCAGGCACCCGGGAAGCGCCATCCTGTACAACACCAACCTGCACGTGAAAGACGGCGGGGGCACCTTCCGCGCTCGTTTCGGGACGGAACGAAACGGACAGACGCTGCTGGCGGAGGATTCCTATTCGCTTGGATCGGAGCTGACGGACGGCTACCCCGAGTTCACGATGGCGGTTCTGAAGAAGCTCGGTTGGGACCGCGACCTCACGGCCGACGAGTTGGCAGTGATCCAGCGGGTGGGCGGCGGCAATGTTGACACGGTCAGCTGGGCCACGGACCTCTCAGGCGGAATCCAGCGCGTCTGCCTCGATCACGGCGTCATGCACTACGGCAACGCCAAGGCCCGCGTGGTCGCGTGGAACCTGCCCGACCCAGTGCCGGTGCACCGCGAGCCGATCTACTCGCCGCGGCCGGAGCTCGTAGCCAAGTACCCGACGCGACCGGACGAGCGGCAGTTCCGCATCATGAACGCCGGCTTCACGGTCCAGAAATCGGCCGTCGACCGAGGGGTGGCGAAGGAGTTCCCGATCATTCTCTCCTCCGGACGCATCGTGGAATTTGAGGGCGGGGGCGAGGAAACCCGGTCCAATCCGTGGCTAGCCGAACTCCAGCAGGACATGTTCGTGGAGATCAGCACGGCGGACGCGGCAGAGCGCAGCGTCAAGGACGGCCAGTGGGTCTGGGTGCTCGGGGCCGAGAACGGGGCCAGGACACGCGTGAAAGCCCTTGTCACGGACCGCGTCGGCCGGGGCGTCGCCTGGATGCCTTTCCATTTTTCCGGCTGGTACCAGGGCGAGGATCACCGCACGCGCTACCCGGCTGGAACTGACCCGGTGGTGCTGGGCGAAAGCGTCAACACGCTGACGACCTACGGTTTCGACCCGGTGACGGGCATGCAGGAAACCAAGGTCACCTTGTGCCAGATCCGGCCGGCTTGAGGGAGGGGCGCATGGCGCGCATGAAGTTCCTGTGTGACGCCGACCGGTGTATCGAGTGCAACGCCTGCGCCACCGCGTGCAAGAACGAGCACGAGGTGCCGTGGGGCATCAACCGCCGCCGCGTCGTGACGATCAATGACGGCAAGCCTGGCGAGCGGTCCATCTCCATGGCCTGCATGCACTGCACGGACGCGCCGTGCCAGGCCGTGTGCCCGGTGGACTGCTTCTACACCACCCCGGATCACGTGGTTCTTCACTCGAAGGATCTGTGCATCGGGTGCGGCTACTGCTTCTACGCGTGCCCGTTCGGCGCCCCGCAGTATCCCCGCGTCGGCAACTTCGGATCGCGCGGCAAGATGGACAAATGCACCTTCTGCTCGGGCGGGCCCGAGGAGGACGGCAGCGAGGCCGAGTACGTGAAGTACGGGGCTAACCGTCTCGCCGAGGGGAAGCTGCCGCTCTGCGCGGAGATGTGTTCCACCAAGTCCTTGCTGGCCGGCGACGGCGACATCATCGCGTCCATCTACAAGGAGCGCGTCCAGAAGCGTGGTTATGGGTCGGGCGCCTGGGGTTGGAGCACGGCTTACCACGAGACGATCGAGGTCTGAACGAAGGCAGGCGAGAGGTGATCCCATGCTGCGCGCGCCAAGGCTGGTTCCGGTGCTTGCCATACTCGCTATGCTCGCGGGCGTGGGCGCGCCAGCCGCGCGCGCGGCAGACCCTATGACGGGGGCGAACCCGACCGCCCAGTCGGTGCACGAGCGCGACCTACTGAACGCGCTCGGGAAACTCCAAGGGCGGATCACGCTTCCGGACGGGAAGGCATCCCTGCTGGAGCAGCCGCAGGGGCGCGAGTATCGCGGCTTCCATGAGCGCGCGCTGCCCTGGATCGGCGGGATCGTCATCCTGGCGGTGCTTGCTGGCCTGGCGGCGTTCTACCTGGTGAAGGGCCGCATCCCGGCGCCTCCGCGCGATCCCGGCGGGCGCACGGTGCTTCGGTTCTCCGCCGTGGAGAGGCTCGGCCACTGGCTCACGGCGACGTCCTTCATCGTGCTCGCCCTGACGGGCCTGAACTATGTTTTCGGCAAGCGACTTCTCATGCCCCTGGTCGGTGCCGACGCCTTCGCGGGGTGGTCGCATTGGTCGAAATACGCCCACAACTTCGTGGCCTGGGCGTTCATGGCGGGGCTCCTGATGCTCATCGTGAGCTGGGTTCGCGACAACATCCCGGACCGGTTCGATGTGGCGTGGCTACGGGCGGGCGGCGGTTTCCTCGACGGGTCGCATCCTCCGGCGGAGCGCTTCAACGCCGGCCAGAAGCTGATGTTCTGGTCCATCGTGATCTTCGGCCTGGCGCTTTCGGCCTCCGGACTGCTGATGCTGTTTCCCTTCGCAGTGCTGGACATCAATGGGATGCAGGCTGCCCAGTACGTGCACGCGATCGCGGCCGTGGTGCTGATTGCGGTGATCCTGGCCCACATCTACATCGGCACGCTCGGAATGGAGGGGGCCTTCGAAGCCATGGAGAGCGGCTCGGTGGACCTGAACTGGGCCAGGACGCACCACAGCGTCTGGGCGGCGCGGCTGGCGCGCGATGATCCGGCCGCCCGAGCTCTGCGGTCAGGCTCGCCAGCGCCGGCTGAATGATCCGGAGGACGTCCATGCGCCTAACATGCTTGTTCGCCGTCGCGACCCCAGCCGTGCTGATTGCATCCATAGCGGCGGCCCAATCGCCTCCGCCTGGCGCTGCTGGGCCCGCCGGCGGGCCCGCAAACCTCTGCGGCGAGCTCGTCGCGTTCATGACCTCGCAGCAAGAGAAGCAGCCTGCAGCCGCCAAGCCACCGTCGCAGGGTGGCTCGGCGAGCCAAGTGACCGGGCAGTCGAACGTCGCCGTAGAGGCTCCGAAATCGAAAGCGCCGGGGCAGGAGGGCTCGGGTCAGAATGCGCCTCAGGCTTCCGGAATGAGCGCGCCCATTTCGGCGCCCTCGGGCCAAGCGCCGGCCAAGGAGGAGCTCGCCTCCCTCGACTCCGTTAAGGAGCTCGCGCAAAGGAACGACGTTTCAGGGTGCCGGACCGTGGCGCAACGCATGCGTCGAGCGGGTGTCGCCATGCCCACGCCGCTGTTAGCCCTGGCCGCGTTGAAGCAACCGGGCGATCCGCCAAGCGGACAAAGTTCGCCTAGCAGTCCCTAGCCGAGGGAAGGGAGAGCCGGATGCGTATGATCATTGGCGGCATGGTCCTGGCGGTGGTGATCGGCGTGGCCGCCGGGCTTGTGCTGACCAACATGCAAACGCCAGCCTGGCGGGCCTTCAGCACCGCTGGAGCTCGTGTCGGAGACCCCGGCGAAAACCTCGTCGGTCCACAGTGGCTCAACAGCGCGCGAGAGCATTCAGCCAAGTTGTAGCCGACCTCAGCGCTCATCTTTCTGCACGTTTTACCTCATCGAGCGCTTCGGGCGGCGGTGCAGACCTTTCAGCTCATGTTGTTCCTGTTTCCGGTCTCGGCTTCCGCTGGCGTGCTTGTACGCCTGATCGGCCGCCGGCTGGGACGGGATCGGATGATCTGGTTCTCGATCCTTGGCACCCAGCCATTTGCGCTGGCATTGCAGTTCGCGTCCCTGTTCTGGATCAGCGTGCTCACCGTGTGGATCGAACTGGTCGCGGCGATCGCCCGCAACTTCCTATTCTTCGCTATGGATCTGGTTCCGAACCATGTGGGGCTAAGGTGGACTGTTCTTCGGGCTCATTCTCGAGTTGCGTGGCCTTGCCCCCTGTGATCCTGGGCATCGCCGACTGGGTGGGCATCAGTACAAAATCTGCGCATTCGGGCGAATTACGAGGTCGGCAATCCACACCCAGTGCAGACGTTTGCTCTAACACGGCTCTTCGAGGCTCTGCGCCCGCTGATAGAACCGCTCGGTGGTGGCCGACGTGCGATGACCGAGCAGCACAGAGACGGACTGGACGCGCTCGGGATCGAGGACCGCCAGCGTGGTCTCTGCGGCGTCCATTCAAACTCAGCCGTTCGGCTTCGCGTCGGCCGCAAGCTCGTCTGGCATGAACTTTGGGATGAATTTAAGCGCGTCCGCCTGCGGACATGGAGGCCGAAGCGCGCTGGGTTCTAATCAGGCGGGGGTGATCGAAGATGTCCGGCTCTCGTCGCTGAATGCGTGACGCCGCGCCACGGACCTAATGGCGTCAGTCGTGACGGGGATCGCCATGTCAAGCACACCCGAGGGCGCCGTGATGAAGATGTCCTGCGGTTTTACCGCTAGGAGGTGGTCGAGATGGCGCAAGCGCCCCGCCGCAATCGCGTCGTCAACCAACCTCAGCGGCATGATGCCGATTCCCGCGCCCGCGGAAACGAGGCGAACAATCGCAGACATGCTGTTGCACATGCTGAACGTCGGCGGCTCCAAGCCGCACTCCCTAAACCAGTCTATTGTAATCGTGCCTAATCCCGAAGGAGGCGGCGTGATGAAGATGCGTTGCTGACCGACGGACGACGGCTCTTTGATTGATGGTGCCAAGCCTGGCGTGCTGATCCAGCCCACGGGCTGAGCTCCCAATCGGTCGTAGCGCAGGCCAGAGAGGATCGGCGGACTGGAAACGACGGCCACGTCGAGTTCACCGGCGGCGAGCTTCACTGTGAGCGTATGGCTCAAGTCCACCGCGACTGATACGTCCAGGCCGGGGTGCTGCTCGGCAAGGTCACGCAACAATTCGGGCAGGCAAACAGCCGCGAAAGCGTCCATGACCCCGATCCGCAGCAGTCCGGTCACGGTCTGCCCCGCGCGCAACTGATGCTGCATATCTTGAACGAGCATCAGCAGGCGCTCGGCGTCGGCGAAAAAAGCCTGACCCTGTGGCGTGAGACGGACCGGAGCCCCGCTGCGGATCAGGAGAGACCGGCCGAGCTGTCGCTCTAACTCCTTGATGCGGTAAGTGACGCTGGGTTGAGAGAGCCGCATCCGCTCCGCGGCCGCATGGAAATTGCGCAGCTTCGCGACCCAATAGAACGCTTCGATGAGCTTCAGATTGAACATGGCCCGCGCGATCAGCTTTCTTGATCAGGCTAACCGCATTTTCGATTGGATGCCAACACGGCCCCATGACTAGGGTGAGTGAACCGCCACCTGACTCACCGAGGTCCTTGTGCCCAGCCTGCCCGAATCCCAGCTAAGCGACGTCTCCCTGGCGGTGCGCGCCAGCATTCTCGAGGACCTGCCCGAGATCGCCGGCATCGTCGATGACGACCTGCGCGAAAAGGTGATCCGGGCCTGGGCGCTGTCTCTTCGTGACTCGTCCTTCTCGCGCATCACCGACATCCCGGGCGAAGGCGCGCCGAACCACTTCGTGCTCAAGGCCGGTACGCAGGAACTGCATCTGCGCGGCGTGGCGCGGCTCGCCGTCGGCATCGTTGACGAGTTTCAGCGCACCTTTCCGGATGTCGACGTCGACCGTGACATCGTCCTGGCAGGCGCGCTCTGTCACGACATCGGCAAATGCTGGGAATGCGACCCGGTAAATCTGGAGCGTTGGCAGTCGCGGCCGGATCGGGCGGGCTACCCGTCTCTCCGGCACTCAGTCTACGGCGCCCATATCTGCCTTGCGGCCGGGCTGCCCGAAACGATAGCCCACATCGCACTCGGCCATTCCATGGAAGGGCAGCACATCAAGCTCAGCACGGAGTGCATGATTGTGCGCTGGGCCGACAACGCCTGGTGGTACAGCGCGGCCACCCTTGGCCTGTGCTTGCCCGAAAGCCTCTCGGCGGCAGGATCGATGATGACGCCGCGCCCTGGATCGTGAGCCGCCTCCATGACCGGATACACGCTCAGCTTCGGCCCGGTCCTGCAACGCTGGCAGCTCTTGCTGGATGGTCTGACCCTCTCGCTGCTGCTCACCGTGGTTGGAGTCGTGGTGGGGACGGGATTGGGCCTGGTGCTCGCTCTGGCGCGCCGGGCGAAAGCCTGGCCCCTTCGTTGGCTTTCCCGGGGCTATGTGGAGGTGTTCCGGAACACGCCGCTGCTGGTGCAACTGTTCGTCGTTTATCTCGGACTGCCCTCGATTGGTGTACGGCTCTCGCCGGTGGCGGCCGCCTGCCTTACCCTGGTGCTCAACAACGCCGCGTATACGGGCGAAATCATGCGAGCCGGACTGGCCGCGACGCCGGCCGGCCAGATCGAGGCGGCCAGAAGCCTGTCCTTGAGGCCGTGGCAGATCTTCATCTTCGTCGTGCTGCCGCCCGGCTTGGCCCGGATCTACCCGGCGCTCGTCAGTCAGAATGTGCTTTTGATGCTGTCGACCGGCGTCACGTCCGCCATCGGCGCCCAGGAGCTGACGGCGGCAGCGTCCGACATCAACTCGGAGACGTTCCGCAGCATCGAGGCCTTCGCCATCGCGGCGGCCTTCTATCTCTCGCTGAACTACCTGCAGCGCGCTCTGCTGTGGGCCGTCGGCCGCCCGCTTTTCCGCAGCAGCGAGTGGGCCTAGCTATGCGCAGCTTCGGCCCGAACGAAATGGTCTACATCGCCCTGGCGGCGCGCTGGACGCTTCTGCTGGCCGCTTTCGCTCTCGCGGGTGGGGCCGTATTCGGCGCCCTGCTGACCGCGGTCGGCCTAGCACGTCACCGCGCTGCTCGGGGCGGAGTGACCATCTTCGTCCAGTTCGTGCAGGGTACGCCGCTCCTCATCCTGCTTCTGATCTCTTACTTCGGACTGAGCGCGCTCGGTCTGGAGCTTGGCGCGCTTTTATCGAGCGCGCTCGCGCTGACTCTCTATGGCGGCGCCTATTTCTCCACCATCTGGCGCGCCGCGGTCACCTCGATCGGACACGGCCAACGGGAGGGCGCGGCCGCTCTCGGGCTCACGCGATGGCTGAGCTTTCGCCTCGTGATCTTCCCTCAGGCGCTGCGGATCGCATTGGCCCCGACCTGCGGGTTCACCGTTCAGTTGATCAAGAACACCTCGCTGGCCGCGCTGGTCGGCTTCGTGGAGCTGACCCGAGCCGGCCAGATCGTCAGCAACGCCACGTTCCAGCCTCTCTTCGCGTTCGGCATGGTCGCTGCAGCCTATTTCGTCATGTGCCTGCCGTTCACCCTGCTGTCCGAATGGTTGGAGCATCGTCATGCCCATCCATGACAGCGCCATTCTTCACCAACGGGAGTCAGGTCGATGCTGAACGCTTTAAGGACTTTCGCGCGGGCCTCGGCGGCGGCGCTGCTTCTCATGACGGCTGGTACGGTGGCGACGAGCGCCCAGACGCTCGACGCTGTATTGAAGCGCGGCAAGATCTTGGTCGGCGTCAATATCGCTGCTCCGCCCTTTGGCACGACCGACGCTAAAATGGAGCCAGACGGATATGACGTCGAGATCGCCAGGATGCTGGCGAAGGACCTCGGCGTGCAGCTCGAGATCGTCTCTGTCACGAACGAAAACAGGATTCCGACGCTGCTGACCGGCAAGGCCGATGTCATCGCTGCGACGCTGCAGATCACCCCCGAGCGGGCGAAGTCCGTCCTTTTCACATCCCCTTATGGCATGCACCAGTCAATGGTGATTGGCCCGCCGGAGTTGAAGGCATCGAGCCTGGCCGACCTTTCCGGCAAGCGAGTTGGGGTGTCCCGTGGTTCCGCCTACGCCAATATCCTGATGCAGGCGAACGTCCCGGGAATGCAGATCATCCAGTTCGCTGACGACAGCGCCAACTTGAACGCCCTCGTGGCCGGCCAGGTCGACGCCGCCGGCACCGTGTCCTACCTGGCGGCGGAGTTGCGCAAGCGCTACCCTGAGAAGGGTTTCGAACCCAAGGTGAAGCTGACCGACAATGTCTACGCCATGGGCGTTCGACGCGGCGACCTCGACTTCCAACGCTGGGTCAACACGTTCCTCTTCGTCAACATTCTAAACGGAAAAATCGGGCAGGCTTACGAGAAGTGGATGGGAGATAGCTGGAAGACGCTTCCTCCATTCTGAAACGCTACTTTGCTGTTTTCAGGTCGCCCGCCAGCATCTTGGACCATTCGGCACAAATTCGGCGTCATCCTTGGAAGGAAGTCGACCGGGGTGCAGGCGAGGCACTTGAGTACGCAAGTGCAAACAACGCGGGTTTCCTGTCCCGGCAACCATCGTTCCTTGCGGCCCGCGCATGCTTTGGGCGGGCCGCATGCGTTTGGTCTCCAGCGCGAGGTTCCCGGCCAAGTCGCCGGTGATTCCAATCTCCAACTTGCCCTGCGCCTGCGCATGATGTCGACAGGGCTCGTCTGACTCTCGATCGACGCTTCGATTTGACGGCCGCTCAATAACGGGCGTCGATGCTGGCGCGTCGCAGACCCTGGGTCAATGAATGGCGGAAGGTATATAGATCCAGGGATGGACGGCCGCCATGCCCGGACTTTGTCAAATGCGGCGCGGTTGCCTGCTTGCGCCTGGAGCCGGAAGTGACGTCGGTGAGATGCAATGCGACGTGGCTCACATCCCAGCGCGAAAGCGGAGCAACACGGGAAACGCAAGCGACACGCGACATCTTGACCCGCGACCCGAATGCCCGAAGCTCCGGTCTACGGATCACATCGCTGCTTGACTTCAGGACGGGCCGGCGGCTGGGGAGGGGCGGATTGAATCTGCGGCATGTCGAGCTCTTTCGTCACATCATGAGATTTGGAACGCTGACGCAGGCGGCCGAAATCATGGCCATCTCTCAGCCAGCAGCCAGCAAAATGCTCGTTCATCTTGAGCGTACGACGGGAATCGTTCTGTTCGAGCGCTTGAAAGGTCGCCTCAAGCCGACCCGTGACGGCGAACTCTTCTACTCGGAAGTTCAGCGGACCTGGGAGGCCATCGAGAGACTCGAACGGATGTCGAAAGGCATCCGGGAGATGCGTCTCGGGCGGCTCAACCTCGGGGTGAAGCCCGCACTGGCCGGAACGATGATGCCGCCCCTCATCGCGCGCTTTCGGCGAAAGCACGAAAACACGACGGTCGCCCTCCATTCCCGCAGCTCGGAACGCGTGATCGAGTGGGCCATCGCGGGGCAGATCGATATCGGCATCACCAACGCTTCAACGCAGCACCCCAATGTGGCCTGCCGGGTCATCGCCCGCATTCCGGGCGTATGCATCGTGCCGGAAGGGCATAGGCTTGCCGGCGCGCGCGAGCTGCAGCCCGACGATCTGGCGGGCGAGGACTTCATCTCCATCGGCGCGGTGGAACGAAGCACCATCATCGAAAAGGCGTTCGACGCGGCTGGCGTCCAACTGAGGATCATGATCGAGGCGCCGATGGCGCACATGACCTGCGCCCTGGTGGCCAACGGCGCCGGGGTGGCGATCGTCGACCAGATCAACGCCGAGGCCTTCAAGGGGCGCGGCCTCGTGCTGAAGCCCTTCAAACCTGGAATTTCTTTCCCGGTCTGGCACTTGAGGCCGCTCAATCTCACGAGTTCAACCTTAGCCGACGCGCTGACGCAGGATCTCGAGGATGAGTTTGAGCGCCTCGGCTTCCGTACGGAGACATGAAGCTGTGCGACGCAGCGCAGCCCGCCGGCTATAACCTGGAGGAATGACTTAGTAAAAACATGTTCTTTGACTGCGACATCATAACGCCCCTACGCTCCCTTCACGTTGATGCAGATCAAAGAGCTGGCATTGTCCTTCCAGAGGGAAGTGACGGGGGCAGCGCTCTTCTGCAAATTCAGAGAAGAGAGGCGCGTTTCCTTGCCACGCATCGCCGTCTTCCTCGCCCGACGCCTGATTTTCGCCGCCGTGCTGATGCTGGGGGTCAGCGCCACGATCTTTTTTCTCATCAATTCCATCGGAAATCCGATCGAACTGATGATGGCCGAGACTCCCGGAATAACGGGTGAAGTCCTCGACAAGATGAAGGCCTATTACGGCCTGGATCATCCGCCCATCGCACGATACTTCCTGTGGCTCGGGCGGCTACTTCACCTCGATTTCGGCACCAGCATCATCTACAACCAACCGGTTGGATCGATGATCCTGCAATGGGGGTGGCAGACCCTCAAGATCCAGGTCCCGGCGCTGATAATCGCGCTCGGGCTTTCCATCGTCTTCGGGATCACCGCAGCGCGCCGCCAGCATTCGCGCTCCGATTTCACCGTGATGGGCGTGGCGCTTCTCGGGCAGTCGCTGCCGGCCTTCTTCCTCGGCGTCCTGCTGATCCTCGTCTTCTCCTACACGCTCGACTGGCTGCCGAGCTACGGCGCCTATTCCACGCGCAATCCGCTGTGGGGCAGCCCGCTGTTGGACGCCATCTGGCACCAGATCTTGCCCGTGACGATGCTGACCTTCTTCAACACGGCCACGCTCACCCTGTTGATGCGCTCCAACATGGTGGACGTGCTGAAGAGCGACTTCATCGCCGCCATGCGGGCGAGCGGCATCCCGGAACGGCGGGTCATCTATGTGCACGCCCTGCGCGCCGCCTTCATCCCGATGCTGACTTATCTGGGCCTGCTGATCGGCCTGATGCTGGGAACCGCGCCGGTGACCGAGTCCGTCTTCACGTGGCCCGGGCTCGGCTACCTCTACGTCTCCTCCATCCATCAGCTCGACTACCCGGTCATCATGGGCGCCAGCACCGTGATCGCCTTCATGCTGATCGCGACGAGCCTGATCACGGACGTGATCTACGTCCTCATCGATCCCCGCATCAGCCTGGAGTGACGCCGTGAGCGAGCAGATTTTCGCCGCCGTTCAGACGCCGTCCAGCACGCCTGTCCGCCGTCCTGCAAACGGCGTCTGGCGCCAAGGCTGGCGCCGCTTCGCCCGCAGCCGGACGGGCATGTTGGGGTTGATTCTCGTGCTCTTGGTGGTGGCCACCGCCGTGGTCGGTCCGTTCGTCGCCCCCTTCGATCCGCAGGACCAGTCGGCCATGATCGATCCGGGCGCCAAAGCGCCGCCGAGCTGGACGCACCCGCTGGGCACAGACCGGATGGGTTATGACGTCGCCAGCAGGGTGATCTACGGCGCGCCGACGGCGCTGGCCGTCGGGCTCGGGGCGATGTCGATCGCATCTCTCATCGGCGTCCTGATCGGCGGCGTCGCAGGTTATCGGGGCGGCCTTGCAGATGAAGTGCTCATGCGCTTCACCGACTTCTTCCTGGTCATCCCGATGTTCGTGGTCATCCTCGCCGTCGTCCGGCTTCTGGGGGTGGCGATCGTCAACACGCCCTTCGAAAGCGTTCCCTATCTCAACCTGGGCGTGATCATCCTGCTCATCGGGATGTTCTCCTGGGCGCCCATCGCGCGCATGACCAGGGCCGAATTCCTGCGGCTGAAGCACCAGGAATTCGTGGAGGCGGCGCGCTGCATCGGCGCCACCTCGGCCGACATCCTCTTCCGCCACATCCTTCCGAACGCCCTGCCGTCTCTGGTGGTCATCATCGCCCTCGGCATCGGCGGAGCCGTCCTGGCCGAAGCGATGATCGGCTTCCTCGGGTTCGGCGATCCGGCGGCGATCAGCTGGGGGCAGCTTCTCTACTTCAACTACGAGGCCCTCAAAGTCGCCCCGTGGGCTTCACTCAGCCCCGGCGGAGCGATCTTCGTGACCGTGCTCGGCTTCAACCTCCTGGCGGACGGCCTGACGGACGCCTTCAACCCGCGGGCGAAAAGCTGATGGCGAGTCCCGGCCTCGCCCAGGCGGCCCCAACGCCGGCCGCCACGACGGAGACGCCGCAGCCCGCGCGCGTGCTCGTTTCCGTGGAGAACCTGCGCATCGCCTTTCCGCCCTGGGACAGGCCCGTGCGGATCGTCGAGGACGTGAGCTATGAGGTTCGCGCCGGCGAAACCATGGGCATCGTCGGGGAGTCGGGCAGCGGCAAGACGCTGTCCAGCCTGGCCATCCTGAACCTACTGCCGCCACCCGCGCGGATCACGGGCGGTCGCATCCTGTTCGAGGGCGAGAACCTGGTTGCGAAGTCGCAGCGCGAGATGCAGCGCCTGCGCGGCCGTCGGCTCGCCATGGTGTTCCAGAACCCCGGCTACTCCCTCAACCCGCTTATGACCGTGGGCGCCCAGCTGGCGGAAATTCTGAAGGCGCACGAGAAGCTCCCCAGGGCGGCCGCCATGCAACGGGTCGAGGAGCTGTTTCAGCTGGTGGGGATCACCGATCCGGCCCGCAGGCTGTCGCAGTATCCGCACGAGATGAGCGGCGGCATGAAGCAGCGCGTCTGCATCGCACGGGCCCTGCTGTGCAATCCGGCGCTCGTCCTCGCGGACGAGCCTACGACGGCCCTCGACGTCACCATCCAGGCCCAGATCCTGGAGCTCTTCGAGGCCCTCAAGGCGCGGCTCGGCATGTCGATGGTCTTCGTGACACACGACATGGGCGTGATCGCGCGGATCGCCGACCGCATCACGGTGATGTACGCCGGCCAGGTCTGCGAGACCGGCGACAAGCACGCCATCTTCGCGCGGCCCTCCCATCCCTACACGCAGGCGCTGCTGTCCAGCACGCCGCGCATCGACCGCCGCTACGCGGTGGACGCCTCGGGTCGTCGCGAGCGCCTGCCTACGGTGGGGCGCGCCGCGATCCCGGGGCACGCCCTCGGGACTGGCTGCCGTTTCGCCGGGCGCTGTCCCGAGGCCGAGCCGGAGTGCGCCCGGCTTACGCCTCAGCCCGTCGCCGTCGAAGCGGGGCGGGTGGTGCGCTGCCTGAAGCGCGGAAGCTTGGGAGCGCCCGACCATGTCTAGGGTCACGAACGAGGCGGGCGCCCCAATCAACACGCCGGTTCTCGCGGTCGAAGGACTGGTAAAAAGCTATCCGCTCCACCGACGGGGCGTGTTCCGGCGGACGGTTGCTGCTGAGCTTCGCGCCGTCAACGGCATCAGCTTCAGCGTCGCCAAGGGCGAGACCCTGAGCATCGTCGGCGAAAGCGGTTGCGGCAAGACGACGGCGGCCCGCTCCATCTTGAATCTTGTGGAGCCCACGGCAGGGGACATTCGGCTCGATGGCGTCGACATCCGGGACATCTTCGCGCGAAACCGCCGCAGCGAGGTGCTCGCCCTGCGCCGGCGCATGCAGTACGTCTTCCAGGATCCCTACCTCTCGCTGAACCCCCGCTGGAGTGTGCGTCAGATCCTGGCCGAGCCCCTGCGCGTGCACGGCCACGTGCCGCGGGGGGAATGGGGCGACGCCGTCGAGCGGCTGCTGGAGCGGGTGGGCCTTGCGCCGGAGCATGCCGACCGCTACCCGCACGAGTTCTCGGGCGGTCAGCGCCAGCGCATCGGCATCGCGCGCGCCCTGGCGGTGCAGCCGGACCTGCTCATCTGTGACGAGCCCGTCTCGTCTCTGGACGTCTCGGTGCGCGCCCAGATCCTCAACCTGCTCGCGGACCTGCAGGAGGATCTCGGCCTCGCCTACCTGTACATTTCGCACGACCTGAGTTCGGTCCGGTTTCTCAGCAACCGCATCGCCGTGATGTATCTCGGCGATGTCGTCGAGATCGGCGAGGCGGACGCGATCTTCGACCAGCCCCGCCATCACTACACGGCGGCCCTGATTGCCGCCATTCCGGTCCCTGATCCGTCGCGGCAGCCCCCGCGCCAGGCCATCCAGGGCGAGATCCCCAGCGCCATCCGGCGCCCCTCGGGCTGCGTGTTCCACACGCGTTGCCCCGCCGCGCTGCCCATCTGTTCGAACCACAGTCCGCCCCTCGTCGGATCGGAGAGCGGACACGCCTTCGCCTGTCACAACCCCCGCTAGCCCGGGCAACTCAACAGGATCCACCAGGATGAACGTCATTGTCATCGGAGCCGGCGTCCTCGGCAGCTCCATCGCCTACCGCGTCGCGCAGGGGGGCGCCCAGGTCACCGTGCTCGAGGCGACGCGGGTGGGGGGAGGGACCTCCGGCGTGAGCTTCGCCTGGACCAACGCCAACAACAAGCCGCCGCGCGCCTACCATGACCTCAATGTCGCTGGCATGCGCGCGCACGCCGCCCTCAAGGACGAATTCGGCGCGACGCCCTGGTTCCACCAGAGCGGCAGCCTGGAGTGGCGCGTGAGCCCGGCGGAGGTCGCCGCGCAGTCCGAGAAAGTCGCCCGCCTGCGGGACTGGGGCTACGCCGCCGAGTTCATCGACAAACGGCGACTGCAAGAGCTGGAGCCTGAGATCGCGGTCGACGCCGTGGCCGACGGCGCCCAGATCGTGTTCTGCCCGGAGGAGGGGTGGGTCGACCCTGTGCTCTACGCCGGCGCCATGTTGCGGGCGGCGCGGCAACGCTATGGCGCGGTCGTGAAGAGCGGCGTGCGGGTGACCGGCCTCGAGACCCGCGGGGGCCGCGTGGTGGGCGCGCGCGACGCCGCCGGCGAGGTGCACCACGCCGACCTCGTGATCAACTGCACCGGGCGTTGGTCCAATGAGACGGTGCGCGACACTGCGCCAAACGTGCCGCTCGCGCCCACGATCGGCTTCCTGGTGTTCACTCCGCCGGTCGGGATCGACCTCAGGCGGCCGTTCCATGCGCCCGATCTCGATGTCCGCCCCGATGGCGCGGGGCGGCTGATGATCCGCAAGGACTCGCTCGACGATCGCTTCGCCGCCCTGCAGAGCCGCACGCCCGACTGCGAGGAAGCGCGGCTCGCGCTCGCAAGCGCCACGGAGCTGCTGCCCAGCCTTGCCGGCGCGGAGGTCGAAGCCGTGCGGACCACGGTGCGTCCCATTCCGGCCGACGGGCTCACGACCGTGGGGCCCACCCGCGGCGTCGACGGCTACTACGTCGCCGTCACGCACAGCGGGGTGACGCTGTCGCCGGCGCTCGGCCAGTTGGTGGCCGACGAGGTCCTGCGGGGCCGCGAGCGGCCCGAGCTGGAGTCCTTCCGTCCGTCTCGGTTCCAGGCGTGAGCGCCCCGGAATCCGCCCAGACAAACTGAACGCAAAACCAGAGGGGAAAGCCATGACTACGGACACGACCCGACGCGACCTGCTCAAGTGGACCGGCGCCGGAGCCGCCGCGCTCGCGGCCGGCGGCATCCCGGAGGCGGCCCTCGCCAAGCCGCCCTTCTTCAAGCTCTACCTGATGATCTTCAACAACCTCCAGTCGCGCATGATCTGGACGGACCTGATCGGCAAGCAGTTCGTCCGCCTGGGCATCGACGTCGTGTCGAGCTACCAGCCCCCGTCGGTCGTGATCGCCCGCCGCGCCAACGACACCGGCAAGACGCACGTGGACGGCGGCTGGGACATGTACTCGGAGCGCATCTACTACAGCGGCCTCGTGCCCCTGCCGGAGACGCTGTTCCACAGCAAGAACGTTCCGCCGAACGGGCAGAATTTCTACCGGATCGCGGACAAGAAGATCGACGAATCCATCGAGAAATATTCGCGCGCCGTCAGCCCCGAGGAGCGCAAAGCCGCCATCCATGCCTTCATCGAGCGCTGGTATGAGATCGAGCCGCTGCACATCGTCTTCTACCCGGAAGAGGTGATCATCACCAATCCGAAGCTGAAGGGCATGGATTCGACCACCTATAACCCGGTGTTCTTTCCCCGCCCGGAGAACTGGACCATCGAGGGCGCGACGGGCGACGTCACCGCCACCTTCGCCTCCTGGCAGCCGCCTAGCCAGCTCATCCCGATGTATGGCAGCGGCTACAACGAGGCCAACATCTTCGGCCCCGTGTACAACGCCCTTTTCGAATACGACAGTTGGGCGAACAAGAAGCTTGTCCCGGCGCTGGCCGAGTCGGTGAAGACCTCGGACGATGGCAAGACCTGGGTATTTACGTTGCGCAAGGGCGTGAAGTGGCACAGCGGCGAGGAATTCACCGCCGAGGACGTCAAGTTCACCTGGGACACTGTGATCGACAAGGCCTATGGCAGCGTTTTCCAGGCGCCGCTGGCGACCGTGATGGGCGGCAAGGACGCCTACAAGGTCACGGGCGCGCACGAGATCACCGTGCAGCTGCCCGAGCCGAACATCATGTTCCAGGACTTCGTCCTGCCGGTGATCGCCATCATGCCGAAGCATGCCTATCAGGGGCTCAAGCCCGAGGAGTTGCGCGGCCACGTGATCAGCACGTGGGTGGGCACGTTCCCGGTGAAGACCTCGGACGGCAAGGTCTTCGAGGCCAAGGGCGGCGTCGGCACCGGACCATGGATCCCGCAAGGATTCGACCCGTCCCGGAAGGCGTACAGGTACGTCAAGAACGAGAACTACTGGAAGAAGACGACCGGCAACGTAAAGACGTTCTATGTCGTCAACATCCAGGGCGCCGACGCGGTGCTCAGCGCCATCAAGTCCGGCGACATCGATGCGCACGACCCGATGTATGACGTGGGCGGGTTGCTCGACACCATCGACCCGTCCTGGGGCACGGTGAACCGCTTCGACTCGTTCAAGTGGATGCAAACCTGCCTCAACATGAACCACCCGGTGTTCGGCACCGGGGTCGAGACGCCTCTCGGCAAGCAGGACCCGACCCGCGCGGCCGAAGCGGCGGCTTACGTCCGGAAGGCCATGAGCCACATGATCCCGCGCGAGCAGATCATCAAGAATGTCGTGTCTGGCTTCGGCAAGCCTGGCACCGTGCCGATACCCTTCACCTCCGAAGATTACGACCACGATCTCCTGAAGCCGATCGCATACGATTTCGAGCTGGCGAAGAAATACATGGAGAAGGCTGGCTATAAGTATTGACGAATGCATAGCCAAATCAGCCGCCTGAAATCGAATTCAATAAAGGATGATAAACATGCGTGTCGCCATCTTGGGCGCCGGCTCGATCGCTTATGGAAACGCGGCGTTGCTTGCGTCGCTGGGACATGACCCGGTGCTCTGGTCCCCCTCGGGCCAGAGCGGGAGGAGCATCGCGCGCGGCGAGCCGCTCACCGCGACGGGCGCCCTGACCGGCTCGTTCCCGGTCAGGATGGCGTCCAGCGCCGGCGAGGCCATCGCCGGCGCCGACGCCGTGCTGTTCGCCCTGCCGGCGAACGGCCACCGGTCGGCCATGGATGCGGCGGCGCCGCACCTCGAGGCCGGGCAGGTGGCCCTGATCAGCTCCCACACCTCGTTCAGCGGTCTCTACCTCGCCAAGAAGATCGCCGAACGCGGGCTGGACATTCCCGTGGTGGTCTGGGGAACTACGATCACGGCGGGTCGCCGCACCGGCGACGCCAGCGTCAACGTCGCGACGGTTCGGGCCAAGGTGGACATCGCCACCGTTCCGGTCTCCGCCGCGGCGCGGGGCCTGGCGACCTGCCAGGCGCTGTTCGGCGACCGTTTCGTGGAAAGGCCCGACGCGCTCGCGATCTCGCTGTCGAACCTCAACCCGCAGAACCACCTTGGCATCGCGCTGTGCAACTTCACCCGCATGGAGCACGGCGAGACCTGGGGCCAGAACGAGAACAACACCGACTCCGTCGGCCGACTGCTGGAGGCTCTCGACGCGGAGCGCCTGGCGATCGCCGAGGCGGCCGGCTATCAGGTTCGCACCATCCGGGAGCACTACCACCTGTCCTTTCATGTCGAGCCCGGCCCGGTGGGCCAGATGGCGCGCGAGCTTGCGGCGCGCGGCAATGGCGGCAACGGCCCGGCCACCATCGACACGCGCTACGTGCTGGAGGACGCGCCGTTCGGGCTGCGCCCGACCGTGCTGCTGGGCAAGCTGACCGGTCGGCCGGCCACTCTCCATCAAGCCGGCATCGACATCTTCTCGGCGCTCTACGGCCGTGATTTCGCGGGCGAGAACGACTTGCTGGATGAGATCGGCCTCGAGGCGATGACCTTGGCGGACCTCAAGGCCCTGGTGCGGGACGGCTGGTCCGCCCGGAGCCACTGACGTCCCTTTCGCTCCTTCCAGATGGAAAACGACCATGCCGGACATCATCGTCATCGGAGCCGGGGTTCTGGGAACCTCGGTCGCGTACCGCCTCGCCAGCGCGGGCGTGAAAGTCACGGTGCTCGAAGCCACCCGCGTCGGAGGAGGAACCTCCGGGGTCAGCTTCGCGTGGACCAACTCGTGCAACAAGGCGCCGCGCGCCTACCACGACCTGAACGTGGCGGGCATGCGAGCTCATGCGGCGCTCATGGACGAGTTCGGCTCGACGCCATGGTGGCACGGCGGCGGGCGGATCGAGTGGAAGGCTCCCGCCGAGCAGGCCGAGCAGAAGGCCAAGGTCGCGCGCCTGCAGGACTGGGACTACCCTGTCGAATGGATCGATCGCAAGCAGGCGCTTGAGCTGGAGCCGGACATCGCGCCGGAGGCGATCGGCGACGCGCCGGTCGCCTGGTACCCGAGGGACGGCTGGCTCGATCCGGTCGTCTACGCGCACGCGATGATGAGCGCCGCGCGCCGACGTGGCGCGGTCCTGCGCATCCAGACGCGGGTCGCCGGGCTGATCGTCGAGGGTGGGGCCGTGAAAGGCGTACGGACGGCGAGCGGCGAAACCGTCTACGCCGACCAGGTGGTGAACTGCACGGGACGCTGGTCGAACGAGGCTTCCGGCGGCGACGCCCCTGTGGTGCCGCTTGCTCCGACGATTGGCTTCCTGGTCTTCACCCCGCCCGTGCCGGCGTCGATTCAGCGCGTCGTGGCGTCGCCGATTTGCGATTTCCGCCCCGACGGAGCCGGTCGGCTGATGCTGCATTGGGGTCCGGCTGACGCCACGGTCACACCGGAGCTCGGAGTCGAGCCCGGCATGGATCAGGCCATCGATCTCGTGGAGCGGCTCACCCGGATTCTGCCCGGTATTGCGCCGGTCAAGCCTGAAGCCGCGCGGGTGACGGTGCGGCCCATCCCGAAGGACGGGCTCTCCGCAATCGGTCCGGTCCCGGGGCTCCAAAACTACTACGTCATGGTGACCCATAGCGGCGCGACGCTTTCGCCGGCTCTGGGCGCCATGGCGGCTGACGAGATCGTGAGTGGGACGAAGCGTCCTGAATTGGCTGAGTTTCGGCCTGCGCGATTCTTAGGATGACTGACTCGCGGCCCCGCGTCTATTGCAATCGAAAGCGGACGTTGAGGGGGCCTACTTTCCGCCAGGGCGGAAATCGCACGCTTGGACTGCTTACAGCGGACGTATAAAGGGCAGCATGTAAAGAGGTCTGCTTATGCTCTGCCGCGTCCAGGCCGCCCGTCAGAATCGTGAACTACCCGGCACAAATTCGGCGTCATCCCTGGAAGGGAGTCGACCGGGGGTGCAGGCGAGGTAGTCGAGTACGCAACTGCAAACAACGCTGGTATCCTGTCCCCGCAACCAACCCTCCCAAAACTCCCCGACGCCCCCCAGCGCCGGGGAGTTTTTGCGTTCTGGGCCTTGGCCTCGCCGCAGGCGGCCGGGGTCGCGGTCCGGTCGCCATGCAGCACGGCGGCGAGCCTCCAGCGTCTCCACCTTGCGCCGGTCCAGCTCGGGCAGGCGAGGGTGGAGCAGGATGTCGAACTGCGCCTCCTACCCCGGCTCGCCGGCGGCCAGATGCGCCTCCCGCTCCGTCCGCAGCGCCGC
>NZ_JBTAMK010000026.1:0-27442 GCF_054796215.1 Alsobacter sp. SYSU BS001988
GCACGGCGCCGTCCAGGCCCAGGCGGCAGAACCAGCGATAGGCCAGGTTGAGGTGAACCTCCTCGCACAGCCTGCGCTCGGAGCGAATGCCGAAGCAGTAGCCCACCAGCAGCATCCGGATCATGAGTTCCGGATCGACCGAGGGCCGGCCCATCTCGCTGTAGAACGGGCGCAGGTGGGCGCGAATGTCGGAGAGATCGACAAACCGGTCGATCCCGCGGACGAGATGATCGGCCGGAACATGACGCTCCAGGCTGAACTCGTAGAACAGTGCTTCTTGAGCCACCGTCCGTTCGCCCATCATCGCGTCGCCCCCCAATCCAGGACGACTGAATCAGGACTTCACCCCCGCAGCAACGCCAACTTTTTCAACGGCATCGGCGCAGGACGGACCCAACCGAACGTGAGCTACGGGCGTTGTTGTGGTCGTGCGTCGTGGCATACGCGACGACAAGCAGCGATGTATCTGTGCTGTTTGCTACCGCCTCGCACCTGCTTCACGCGTATTCGGGTCGCGCCGGTGTAAAGACGTCCAGGTTGAGGACAGCTTCGTCGCCGATGACCTCGCCCCAGTGCTCAACGTTAGGCGGCACCACCAGGAGCTGGCCGGGTCCAAGGATGTGCTCTTCGCCCCCGACCACGAACCGTATTCTGCCAGCCAGGATGTAGGCGATCTGCTCGTTGGGATGCGAATGGGGCTTGGGCTCATGGCCGGGCTGAAGTCGGTGCAGCGCCACGGTCGCGCCCTCCCCTGTGAAGCCTTTCCGCTCCACTCCGGGGCGGACCGGCGTCCACGGAATAAGGTTCCAATCAATGGTCGGGATGCTCATCGTTTTGTCTCCTCCGCATCGCTTGTCATTTGGCCGCGCCCAGGATTCCGCCAGGGCGCAAGAACAGGAAAATTAGCAGCATCGAAAGCGCCGCTACATTTTTGAGCCCGGAGCCAAGCGCCGCGATGGCGCCCGCCTGCACCAGGCCGAGCAGCAGCCCGCCCAGAAAAGCGCCGAGCGGCCGGCCGAACCCGCCCACGATGGCTGCTATGAAGCCCGAGATCGCAAAGGGCACGCCGACATTGAAGGCGGTATACTGGGTCGGGGTGATCAGGATGCCGGCTGTGGCCCCAAGAGCGGCGCTGAGCCCGAAGGAAAGCGCCAGCATGCGCTTGACCGGAATGCCCTGAAGAGCGGCCGACTCGCGGTCGATCGAGCAGGCCCGCATGGCCTTGCCCGCCAGAGTGTAGCGGAAAAAGGCGGTCAGGGCGGCGATGACGAGCGCCGAGGCGCCCAGGATCCAGAGGAGCTGAACGCTGATCGCCACCCCTCCGAGCATCAGCGGCGGCACGTCGGTGAACACCGGCAAGGTCCGCGGCTGGTCGCCCGCCGCCAGCAGGGTCGCCCGTTCCACGACAATCTGGGCCGCGAGCGTGGCCAGGATCATGACGAACATGGTGGCGTTGCGGTCCCACAGGGGCCGAACCACGAGGCGCTCCAGCGCCATGCCCATGGCGGCGACCACCACGATGGCGACCAGGGCGGCGGGCAAGAGCGGTACGCCGTAGCGCATGAGCAACAGCTGCGTCAGCATGCCGCCCAGCATCACGAAGGCGCCCTGGGCGAAGTTCACGATGCCGCTGGCGTTGTAGATCACGCAAAAACCGATGCCGATCAGCCCGTAGATGCAACCGGTCCCGACGCCGCTGACGAGCACCTGCGCGAAGTAGGTCGGATCAGGCATCGGCGATCTCCACTCCACCCAGATAGGCGGCGATCACCGCCGGGTGGGCGCGCACTTCGGTCGGCGAGCCCTCCGCGATCTTGCGGCCGAAATCGAGCACCACCACCCGGTCGGCGACATTCATCACCAGCGACATGTCGTGCTCGATCAGCAGCACCGTGACGCCCTGGTCGGCGATGGTGCGGATGACTGCCGCCAGGCGCTTCGATTCAGCCGCATCCAGTCCGGCGGCCGGCTCGTCGAGCAGCACCAGCTTCGGCCGCGCGGCGAGCGCACGCGCGACTTCGAGGAGCCGCTGCTGGCCATAGGAGAGCACCTTGGCGGGCTGGTCGCCGATGTCCGACAGTCCGACAAGGTCGAGCAGTTCGCGGGCGCGCTCGGCGACGTCGCGCTCCTCCCGAACGGTCGCCCCCGGACGAAAGACCGCCGACAGCAGTCCGCTGCGCGTCTGCAAGTGCTGGCCGACCTTGACGTTATCGAGCGCGGTCAGGTCCGGGAACAGCTGCACCAGCTGGAACGTCCGGACGAGTCCCTTGGCGGCCAGCCTGTCCGGTCGCATCCCGACGATGTCTTCGCCGTCGAACAGGATGCGGCCGTGGTCGGGCTTGAGGAAACCGGACACGAGACTGAACAGCGTCGTCTTGCCGGCTCCGTTGGGACCGATGACGGCGGTGACGCCCCTTGCCGGCACGTCGAAGCTGACGTCGCCCGTGGCGGTTACGCCGCCGAAGCGCTTGGTGACGCCCTGGACGCTGAGGCGGGTCATGCTTCGGCGCTCCGCTTGCGGGCTTTCGCCCGGTTGAACAGCGAGGCGAGGCCGCGCGGCGCGTAGATGAGGATGACGATCAAGGCCGCCCCATAGGCGAGATCCTGGTAGTCCTTGAAGCCGCGGAACACCTCCGGCATCAGGCTGACGATGAGCGCGCCGACCAAGGGTCCGGCGACGCTGCCAACGCCGCCCACATACAGCATCGTGAAGCCGAGGATGACCATGTGCAGGCCGAACACCTCGGGGCTCACATAGCCGACCACGTGCACGAAAAGGCACCCGGCCAGCGCCGCAAACGCGGCCGAAACCAGGAAGGCGAGCAGCTTGGTGCGGGCGACGTCGACGCCGAGCGCGAGGGCGCCGTTCTCGCTGGCGCCGAGCGCCAGGAAGGCTCGGCCCATCCGGGAGTCGCGAATGCGCGCCGAGATGAAGGTCGACGCCAGAACGATGGCGACCAGCAGCGCCAGCTGGCCGCGATCGGACGTCACCTCGTAAGAACCGACGCCCAGCGGCGGAACGCCCGAGATGCCGAGATAGCCCTGCGTGACCGACTGCCACTCGACCGCGATCTCATACGTGATCAGGCCGATCGCCAAGGTGCCCATGGCCAGGTAGTGGCCCTTGAGGCGCAGTGTCGGATAGCCGATGACCAGCGCGAGCAACACCGCCGCAGCCACCCCTGCGCCCATGGCTGGCACGACCGGCCACTGGTGCGTCGTGGTCAGTACCGCCGACATGTAGCCGCCGACCGCCGCGAAGGCGTTCTGGCCGAACGAGACCTGGTTCGTGTAGCCCATGAACAGGTTCAGCCCCGTCACAAACACCGCGTACACGAGCGCGAAGCCGATCACGGTGGCCGGGTAGCCTCCGGCCACGAAGCCGTAGCCCACGAAGAGCGCCGAGACGCCCCAGGGCAGCAGGCGAAGCGCGCTGCGCCGGTCAGGTGAAGTAGTACTTCGCAAGATCTTCATGGGTGGTGATCTGATCGGTATCGAGGCTGGCCGCGATGCGGCCAAGGGAAAGCACATACACGCGCGTGGCCATCTTCAGCGCCGCCGGGGCCTTCTGCTCGACCAGCAGGATCGGCAAGCCCTCGTCGCGCAGCATCGCGAGCTTCTCGAAGATCTCGGCGGTCACCCGGGGCGCCAGTCCGAGGGACGGCTCGTCCAGGAGCAGGATCTTGGGGTCGCCCATCAGGGCCCGCCCGATGGCGAGCATCTGCTGCTCGCCCCCCGACATCGAGCCGGCGAGCTGCGCCCGGCGCTCGCCAAGGCGGGGGAACAGCTCCAGCACGCGCGCCAGCCGGCGCTCGAACTCGGGCTTGTCGCGGCCCAGCCGGTAGGCGCCGAGCTGCAGGTTTTCCTCGACCGTCATCGGGCCGAAGATGCCCCGCCCCTCCGGCACCAGCACAACGCCGCGGGCGCTGACCGCCACGGCGTCGCCCCGCGGCAGCGGCCTGTCCTGAAACATGACCTGACCTGTGGTCGCCGTGAGCCCCAGGATGGCGCGTAGCAGCGTCGATTTTCCGGCCCCGTTGGGGCCGAGGATCGCGACAAGCTCACCCGTCCGGACATGAATGTCCGTCGGGGCGAGGACGCGCACGTGCCCGTACCGGGCCGTGAGCGCCTGCGTCTCGAGGATCGTCGCGCCGGGCGCGCTCCGCTCGTTCATTGAACGACCTTGACCTTGCCCTCGCTGATCGTGGCGATGAAGAACGGGTTCTTGGTCAGCCCCTGGTGGACGGTCGCGCTCATGTCGTAGACGCCCGTCGTGCCCTGGAAGCCGCTCAGCGTCTCCAGCGCGTCGCGCACCGCCGGCCCCTCGACCGACTTCGCCTTCTCGATCGCCGCCACGGTGAGCATCACCCCATCCCAGCCGCGCGAGGCCCAGTTCGGGTCGCGGTCCTGGAACTTGGCCTTCCACGGCTCGAGGAACTTGCCGATCTCGCTCTTGAGCGGACCGGCCGGCAGGCCCTCGTAGACCTGCGAGGGGGACGCCACAAACAGGAACTTGTCGCCCAGCACCTCGGCCACGGGCTTGAACACCGCGATGTCCTCCAGGCTGGTGAGCATCAGGAGGTCGCCGCCGAGCTGCTTGATGTTCTTGGCCGCCGTGAGGGTCGTGCCGCCGAGGCCGATCTTCAGGATCGCCTTGGCGCCGGCCGCCTTCATCTTGGCGATCTGGACGGACAGGTCCGCGTCGTCCTGCTTGTACTGCTCGACGCCGACGACCTCGATGCCGTAGTCGGCCGCCGACTTCTCGGCCGCCGCCTTCTGCAGGTTGGCGTAGGGGGTCGGGTCGTGCAGCACGCCGATCTTGCGGACGTCGGTCTTCTCTTTCAGGTATTCGAGGCGCTTGGTTACCTCGAAGCCGGCGGGCGGCAGGGTCGTGTAGGCCCACTTCACCTGGTCGGGCTGCTGCGGCAGGATCGAGCACAGGACCATCGGCACCTGGGCGCGGACAACAAGGCCGGCGGCCGCGAAGTTTCCGGCGGAGACGCAGCCGCTGATGAAGATGTTGACCTTGTCGGACGTCAGCATCTTTCGATAGACGGTGACGGCCTCCTGCGGTTCGGACCGGTTGTCCTCGACCACGACTTCGAGCTTGCGGCCCGCGACGCCGCCCTTGGCGTTCACGGCCGCGACCGCGAGCTCCACGCCGTCGCGCCAGGCGCGGTCGACGGTCGCCGCATAGCCGGTGAGCCCGGCCGAGATGCCGATCTTGTACGGTTCCTGGGCCAGCGCGGGCCCGGCGGCGGCGACGCCGAGCGCGAGGCCGAGCGCAGCCATTCTCATTGCGTTCGTCATGGTTTCCCTCCCAATTTTGTTCACGGACGTCCGCTTAGTCGGGCGATCCGAATCCTCCGCCGCCTGGCGTCTCCAGCAGCACGACATCGTCGGCCTGCATGGTGAGCTTGCGCGGCTCGCTGACGTCGCGACCATTGATCTGGAAGCGTCCCGCCTTGCCGGGCATGCCCCCGCCGACCCCGTCGGGACCGCTGTCGAGGCGGCTCGGCACGGCGTTCAGCAGCCACGGCTGGTCGGTCAGCATCCTGAACTGGATGATCTGCCCGTCCCCGCCGGCCGAGCGGCCGGCGCCGCCTGAGCCCAGGCGAAGCTCCTTGCGCTCGAACACGATCGGCATGGCGGCTTCGAGGATTTCGATCGGCACGGCCGCCACGCCGGTGGGGTAGCAGGTCGCGCTCGGCCCAGGCTTCGTGGCGCGCGCGCCCATGCCACCGGAGTAGTTGAACATCGAGGAGGTGAAGGGCTCGCCGTCCGGCTTCTTGCCCTGGATCTGGATGGTCCACACGGCGCCAGAGCCCTCGGCCAGCACACGCTCGGGCATCACCTGATGCAGCGCTTTCAGGATCGGCATCGGCACATACATGCCGACGACATGCCGGGCGTTCACCGGCGCGGGGTACTTGCAGTTCACGATCGATCCGAGAGGCGCCTTGATCTCGATGGGCGCAAGACTGCCGGTGTTGTTGGGCAGCTCCGGGTTGAGGCAGCTGCGGATCGCGAAGGTCGAGTAGGCGTGCGTGTAGTTCAGCACCACGTTGATGCCCATCGGCATCTGCATGGTGGAGCCCTCGAAGTCGACCGTGATCCCGCCCTTCTCGGCGTCGATGGTCACGGCCGTTTTGAGGGTGATGACCTGGCCGCCCGGCACGTCGAACTGGCTCTCGCCGTGGTAGACGCCCGGCCTCAGCTTGCGGATGGCGTCGCGCGTGGCGTATTCCGAGCGCTGGATGATCTCGTCCGACAGGGCCTCGATATCGTCGATGCCGTGGCGCCGGCACAGCGCGATGAGGTGCTCGGCGGCCGCATGCCCGCTGGAGACCTGCGCGGCGAGGTCGCCGAACACCGCGTCCGGCGTGCGGACGTTGCGGCCGATGATGGCGTGCAGCACCGGATTGGGCACGCCGCGCTCATACAGCTTCAGCGGCGGGATCCAGAGCCCCTCCTCGTGGACGTCGCGGGCGCCGGCCCCGATGCCGTAGCCGCTGATGTCCGTGTGGTGGATGGTCGAGCCGATATGGGCGATAAGCCGCTCGCCGTCATAGATCGGCGTCAGGATGGTGATGTCGAAGAAGTGGCCGGCCGACAGCCACGGATCGTTGGTGATCAGGACGTCGCCGGGCTCGCATTGGCCTTCGAAGAGCCGCACCAGATGCGCGCCCGCGAAGGCCAGCGAGTTGATGTGGCCGGGCGTGCCGGTGTTGGCCTGCGCCACCATGCGGCCGCGCAGGTCGAACAGCGCGCAGGCGAGATCGCCCGCCTCGCGCACGATTGGGCTGAAGGCGATGCGCTGGAGGGCCTTGGAGCGCTCCGTCACGATGCCGATGAGGTTGGACCAGAGGATTTCGAGTTCGACGCCGTCCATCGGATTATCCCTTCGTGGCGACGATGCAGCCGAGGCTGTCGATGACGGCGACCCAGCCGGGCGGCAGGGCGGTGGTGGTCTCGCGCTCTTCGATGATCGCCGGGCCGGTGATTGACTGGCCCACGGCGAGATCGGCGCGACTGTAGACAGGCGTGTTCTGGCTGTCTGCCCAAGCGTGGACCAGACGGTGCCGATGCGGCTCGCCCGGCGACGAGCCCGCCTTCGGGACGGCCTTGACGCCAACCAGCGGTCCGCGCGCCGTCACCCGCCAGGTGACGATCTCGACCGGCACATGCGAGGGGTTCATGCCATAGAGCGTGCGGTAGGCTTCCGTGAAGCGATGTTCGACATCGGCGAGGTCGCGGCCGGCGCGAGGGTCCTCGGCGAACGTCACCGCCACCTCGTGCTGCTGGCCGACATACCGCATGTCCGCGCCGAAACTGAACGTGACGTCGCGGGGCGCGCATCCGGCTTCGCCCAGCGCCGCGGTCGCCTCCGCGGTCAGCTCGTTGAGAATGCCGTCGACGCGGCTCCAGTCGAGTTCGCCAAGCCTGCCGAGGTCGCTGCGCACGAGGTCGAGCCGGACCGGAGTGACGAGGGTTCCGAAGGCCGACAGCACGCTCGATTGCGGCGGAACGATCACGCTCGTGCTCTGCAGCAGGCTCGCCACCTCGCAGGCGTGGAGCGGTCCCGCGCCGCCGAAGGCGAACAGGGGCAGTCCGCGATAATCGACGCCGCGATCGGTCGCGTGAGTGCGGGCGGCCGAGGCCATCGCCTCCGTGACGACCCGGAACACGCCGCGCGCGGCCTCCACCGGGGTGACGTGCAGCTTGTCGGCCAAGGCCGCCATGGCGCGCTCGGTCGCCGGCAGGTCGAGCCGCATGTCGCCGCCGAGAAAATTGTCGGCGTCGATAAGCCCTAGCATCAGGTCGGCGTCTGTGACCGTGACGTTCTGGCCGCCGCGTCCGTAGCAGGCGGGACCGGGCTGGGAGCCCGCGCTGTGCGGTCCGACCTTCAGGAGCCCCAGCGCATCCACATGCGCGATGGAGCCGCCCCCGGCGCCGATCTCGATCATGTCGATGGACGGCACCGTCACCGGAAGCCCGCTGCCTTCCTTGAAGCGGTAGCGCCGGTCGACCTCGAACAGGCCGGTGACGAGCGGCTGGCGGTTCTCGATGAGGCAGGCCTTGGCGGTCGTGCCGCCCATGTCGAAGGACATCAGCCGGTCCACGCCCAGCAACTCGGCGTAATGGCAGGCCGCCAGCGCGCCGGCGGCCGGGCCGCTCTCGATCATGCGGACAGGATTGCGGCCCGCCGTCTCGGCGCCCACGACGCCCCCCGAGCTCAGCATGATGAGCGGCGTATTGGCGAAGCCCTCGCGGCCCAGGCGCTCGGAGAGACGGCGCAGATAGGGCTGGGAGATCGGCATCGCGTAGGCGTTCACCGTCGTGGTCGACGCCCTGGGATATTCGCGGATCTGCGGCGCCACGTCCGACGAGCAGCAGATGAACAGGTCCGGCATCGCCTCGCGCAGGCCGGCGACCACAAGCCGTTCGTTCTGGGCGTTGGCGAAACTGTTGAGGAAACACACGGCCAGCGCCTTGGCGCCGCTTGCGGCCACCTGCTCGACCAATGCGGCGATGGCGGCCTGCGTCGGCTCCTGCGTGACGCGGCCGTCCGCCAGCGTGCGCTCGGCGACCCCGAAGGTGAGCTCGGCCGGGACCAGCGGCTTCGGAAACTCGATCTGCGGGTCGTACATCTCGTAGCGGTGCTCGTTGCGGATGAAGAGCACGTCGCGGAAGCCCTCGGTGGTCACCAGCGCGGTGGGCTGGCCCTTGCGCTCGATCAGGGCGTTCGTCACCACCGTGGTGGCGTGCACCACCACGCCGCCGACGTCGGACGGCTTGACGCCGGCCTTCGCCAAGACCGCGTGGACGCCGCCGAAGAAGCCTTCGAGCAGGTCGTGGTGCGTCGTGAGCGTCTTGTCGACGGCCAGCGCGCCGCCCTCATGGCGCAGCACGATGTCGGTGAACGTGCCGCCGATGTCGACAGCGAGCGAGTAGGTCATGGGGATCACTCTCTCCAGCCCAAGGCCCGCGAGATGCGTCTCGCGGTCCCGACGACCGCCTCGACCTGCGCATCGGCAGGATCGGCGGGAATGAATTGCTTGGCGCCCACGATGGCGATGGACGCGACGAGGCGGCCCTGGTGGTCGTAGACCGGCGCCGCGATGGTGTTGACGCCGCTGATCACCTCGTCCGGCGCGGTCGACCAGCCGCGCTCGCGCACCTTCGCGACATCACGCTCCAGCGTCTGCGGATCCGTGATGGTTTCGGGCGTCCAGGCGGGGAGCGGGCCCCGGCGCACCGCTTCCAGCAGCGTCGCCGGTCCGAAGGCCAGCCAGATCTTTCCATGCGCGCTGGCGTGGAGGGCGAGCCTCGTGCCGGGGCGGGTGGCGAATTCGATGACGGTTCGGCCTTGAGTGAGTTCCAGCACGACGACGTCGTCATCGATGAGTTCGCAAATCGTCACCGCCTGCCCGGTGGCGTCACGAAGCTGGATGAGTTCAGGCCTGGCGGCCGTGACAATGTCGAAACGGCTGCGACAAGCCTCGCCGAGAACCATCAGCTTGACCCCGACGTCGTAGCGACCCGTGGCCGGATCCTGGCGGACAAAGCCACGGCTGCAGAGGCCGCGCAGGTGACGGTAGACCGTGGCCTTGGATGCGCCGAATTCCGTCGCAATCGCGGCGAGAGGCGTGGGGCCGCTCTGATAGGCGAGGTACTCGACGATCCGCAACGCCAGATCCAGCGTGCTCGTCGACCCCGCTTTCGGCCCGTCCGGTGCTTCGGCCATCTCCCCGCCGAACTGTTTCATTTATTGAAACGCCATTTCATTATTCAAACTGTGCTGGAAGTTTGGTTGATCGTCAAGCATTCTGTCCGCAGCAGCCGCGCCGGCCTCATCAGCCGCGCAAAGCAATCGAGGCGAGCTTGCGGCGTGGGCCGCGGGACCTCAGGGGAGACCGAGCGATGAACCTTGCCGCACTCATCATGGACGTCGCGCGCCGGCAGCCCGGGGCGCCGGCGGTCACGGACGGCGAGACGACCCACAGCTATGCGACGTTCATGAAGCGAGCGTCCTGCATCGCGGGCGCGCTCACGGCGCGCGGCTTGGCGCCTGGCGATCGCGCCCTGCTGGCCATGGAGAACTGCGGCGAATTCCTCGAACTGCTCGTAGCGTGTTGGTGGGCGGGCTTGTGCGCGGTTCCGGTGAACGCCAAGCTCCATCCCCGTGAAGTCGAGCATATCGCACGCGATTCAGGCGCCCGGATCGCGTTCACGAGTCCTGGACTGGCCGAGAGCCTCGCCCCGCTTCCCGCCTGGGTGAACACCCTCGAAGACATGGTCTGCGTCGGCACGCCGGAATATGGGAGGCTTTCTGAAGCCGAACCGCTCAAGGTCCACGGCGGCGACGCAGAGGAGCGGGCCTGGATCTTTTACACGAGCGGAACCACCGGACGGCCGAAGGGCGCGATCCTGAGTCACCGCAACCTGCTCAACATGAGCTACGCCTATTATGCGGACATCGACGCCGTCGACGCCAGCGACGTGAAGCTGCACACAGCGCCGCTCTCCCACGCGTCGGGACTCTTCGCTATTCCGCACCTGCTCAGGGGCAGCCATCAGGTGGTGCTGCCGGGCTTCGACGTGGAGGCCATCGCAGGCGCGCTGATGCAATACTCAAGCGTGACCATGTGGGCCGCGCCGACCATGTTGACCAGGCTGGTCCACAGCCCCGTCGCCGCTTCCCTCAAGACCGACAGCGTCAAGACGATCTACTATGGCGGCGGCCCGATGTATGTGGCCGACCTGGAACGTGCGCTCGCCATCTTCGGGCCTCGCCTCTACCAGATTTACGGCCAAGGCGAGTCGCCCATGACCATCGCGGGCCTGTCAAAGTCTTGGCACAGCGCCGCTCACGCGCCCGACGACCTGCGGACCTGCGGGACCGCCCGCACCGGCGTTCTTATGCGCATCGTCGACGAGAACGACAAGGAGCTGCCGGCGGGCGAGATTGGCGAGGTGGTGACGCAAAGCGATTGCATGATGCAGGGCTACTGGAACAACCCAGCTGCGAGCGCGGAGGCCCTGCGCGGCGGCTGGCTTCACACGGGCGACCTCGGCAGCATGGACGAGCGCGGCTTCCTGACCCTGCGCGATCGGTCCAAGGACATGATCATCAGCGGAGGCAGCAACATCTACCCCCGCGAGATTGAAGAGGTGTTGCTGCGCCACCCGGGCGTGCTGGAGGCCTCCATCGTGGGTCGGCCACATCCCGAATGGGGCGAGGAGGTGGTCGCATTCGTTGTCGCCGAACCCGAATCTGGCGTCAGTGATGCGGCGCTTGACGCCCTCTGCTTAGAGCACATTGCCCGGTTCAAGCGCCCGAAAAAATACGTCTTTTTGGATGCTCTTCCCAAAAACAACTACGGAAAAGTATTGAAAACTGAGTTACGGGAACGGGCCAAAGCAGAAAATCTGGTTTCGCGATGAGGGTCTGCAACGTGATTTCAGGGTGCAGTGCTGGGGGACATCGCTAACAGGGGGCCGCAGGCTAGAATAGCCCGCAGCAAGCCCGGCAGCACAAAGGCACTGGCACGGAGCAGGCAGAGCCGGCGTCCGCCGAGAAGACGCACCTCAACCGGCACTCCTGAGCCGAATCCGACTCTCCCTCCGTCCGCGCTCGGCGCGCCCGGCCTGGCTGACCGCGATCTCCGATACGTCAACGGCGTTACGCTCAGGCCCTACTTCAGCCCCAAGGCCAGCCCGCTCAAGTCCAAGCTGACGATGACGCCCGTTTGTTCCCCGGCAAGCTGCAGAACCGCGCCATTCTGGTTGGTGAGAACCACGGCTTGCGCTCCCTTCACCGCTGCAGCGCCGGCGCCCGCCTGCGCGTAGACACCGGAAATGTCCGACGCGCGTCGGATATTGCTGACGGTGCCGCGGAAGCGGGTTTCCGAGGCCCCGAACGTGAACCCATAACTCAGCCCCCCAACCGACAAGGGATACCTGCGGCCCTGAAAGGTCAGAGTCCCTTCTCCTGCCGATCCACCTAGCACGAAGCCGGCCTTAAAAATGCGGAGGCGAACGGAGCCACTGCCAGCATTGGCCTCTGAGACAAGGCCAATGAGCGCGCAGATGGCGAGCGCGCCGACCTTCAGCTTGGACAAGACGTTCATCAGGGACTACCTCTCGAAAGAGCACGGGCGCTCAGGGTTCAACCTGCGCTGACAACGCGGCCGAGCCTGAGACGCTCCATAGGGGAGACCAAGCCAGTTTCCATGCGGGCCGGCCCGGCCTCGTCGTTGAGCACGAGCCGGCGACGAAGCGGTGACTGACCTCGTGGCCGCAGCCTTGGACGCCCTTATGCGGGGATACGACCATTCTCCCAAATCACAATTGCGGACTTCTGACGCCCAGCTTCGGGCTCAAGAGCAGCAATCAAGTATGAGAAAGACGTCAGGTCCCGTGCTGGCGGATGAGCGAGGGGAGCAGGAAGTACGAATGTCCGCTCCGAGGCAGCCGCCCTACGTCCGCTCTTGTCGCGAAGTAGACGGATCCGCACTCAAGTTGCTGTCGCATAGCCGACGTGAATGCGTGCCCTGTGCGAAAGTTTGCTGGAAGTAAGCTCAGGTCTGCGGTGAATAACCAGAACCGCATTGGTCAGCTGTGTCGCAGAGATTTGCGACAGTGGCATTGGCCATCTCAGCGAAAGAACGGCGCTCATCTCGAATTCAGAGAACCGCCATCGCTCAGACCTCGGTGGTTCAGCGGCTGAAGCGGGTCCCGAGCAGTCTCGAGCAGGAGAAAAAAAGAACGCGAGACTTCGTGGCCGTGCAAAGAGTCACCTGCGAACCATGCTCCGATACCCTGTTAGCAGGGATTTTACAGGTGACGCTCTGGGCAATCCGCCGAAACGGCTTCAGTGTGACCCGCAAACTTGAAGCAAACTAAACGATAGCTGCTGCGATTGTGTTTGTTAGGAACAGGGAAAATGCCGGAAGTGAACAGCGATTCAAAGGTGGGATCAGGATCGTTCTCAGCTGACCGGCAACGCCCGGGCCGTTAACACTCTAGATTGGTCCAGGGCGCTCATAGCGCGATTGCTCGTGCGAGGGATTAGCTGGCCACTATGAGTTCGCATCCGGACCGCCGAATCATCTGCGTCGTAGCGTCGTTCGGCGGCCGGTCGGTGATGAGGGTGCTGACGTCGCTGAGATGGGCGAGACGCGACATGGCCACTCGCCCGAATTTGGTGTGGTCCGCCAGAAGGATCTTCCGCCGGGCGTTGCGGAACATGGCTCGCGCGACGACGACCTCCTCGTCACGGTATTCAAGCAGGTTCCCGTCCGGATCGATGGCTCCGATGCTCGTCAGGTGGAGGTCGCAGCGGTAGTTTTCAACGAACTCGACTGCAGGCGAACCGCCGACGGCCCGGTTATGCCGCATCCAGATTCCACCGGTGATCTGGATCGAGACTCCCGGACACTGCTCTAGGATTGACGCGGCCGCGATGCTGTTCGTGACAATGCGCAGTCCCGTTGGGCTACGCTCCACGATCGCCTTGGCGAGCGCGTCGACTGTGGTGCCAGGCGTTAAAAAGAGCGAACTGCCAGGCTTCACCAGTTCGGCCGCGACCCGACCGATGGCGGCTTTTCCGTCCGCGGTTTCGACGTGCCGCAGTCCGTAATCAGCATTTGAAGTGCTTACATTGGCGCTGGCCCCGCCGTGATGCCGGCGCAAGAGGCCCCGCTCCGAAAGGTCCTGAAGATCGCGCCGGAGGGTCTGCGGGGTCACCTTGAACAGGCTGACCATCTCCTCGATCGCGAGATACCCACGGCGGCCGAGGTTATCTAGAATTTCGCCGTGGCGCTTTGTGAGCCGGTCCATTGTGGCGGCATACATACCGTCAGCCCTGCAGTTATTGCAATGTGCGTTTCCGAAAACGCTTGTTGCGGATTGGAACGCGTCCTGCATCATCGTGAGCGCAAAGGCGATCGCCGGCGCGAAGATGGAGCCCGGTCGAGAACGGGCCCAAGAAAAACGGGACGGAACATGCCTGACGACGGGCTCTCCCCGACGGGCCTCCCGCCTGCCGGTTCGCGCGTGATGCAACGCCTGCGCTGGCCTCTGCGGTCGGTCGCGCCATGAGGCGGAGGATCATATGCGTCGGCAACCTCGTCCATGATGAGGTGTTCCAGGTTGAGGCGCTGCCCTCGTCCGGCATCAAAACCGGTGTCCTGGACTACCAGTCCCGGTTTGGCGGCCCCGCCGCGACGGCAGCCGTCGCGATCAGCCATCTCGGCGGGACGGCGGCCTACTGGGGCAGGGTCGGCGCCGATGCGACAGGGCAGGTTGCGGTCCGGATCATGACGGAGCACGGCGTCGATTGTTCCGGTGTCGCGATGATCAGCGAGGGGCGGACGCTCCGCGCGATCGTGCTCGTCGATGCTGGCGGCGAGCGCAGCATCGTCTCCGACCGTCGCAGCCTTCCCATCGACCCTGCCGTGCTCCCGGCGGATCCGCTGGCCGACGTCGCCGTCGTTCTGGCCGATAGCCGATGGCCGGCGGGCGCCGAAGCCGTGCTGGACCGAGCCCGCGCAGCGGCTGTTCCGACCGTGCTCGACGCGGATGGCGGCGCCCTCGCCGATAACCAGCGACTGATCGCCAGGGCCGACCATGTCGTGTTCTCCAGCGAAGGCCTTCGCGACTTCGCCGGCGACGGGGCGGCCGAGGATCTGCTCAGGCGCTGTGCGGCCCCGGGCAAAGTCTTCGCGGTCACCCGCGGCGCCATGGGAAGTCTATGGCTGCTGGACGGTGACATCGTCGCGGTCCCGGCGTTCAAGGTCGTCGTTGCCGATACGACCGGCTGCGGCGACGTCTTCCACGGCGGCTACGCGCTCGGCCTGGCGGAGGGAATGAAGCCTCTGGAGGCGGCTCGTTTCGCGTCTGCGGTCGCCGCTCTGAAAGGCGTGCGGGCATGCGGTTGGAACGGCATGCCGGACAGGCTCGCCGTGGAAGCCATGCTCGCGCATGGGGGGGATGAATCATCATTTCCGAAAGAGGCATTGCGATAACGAAAATAACATGCATCATCGAGCCACCCCTCGACAGACTGGGGACCGCAACATTCAGAGCTTATTGCACTGGATGGTCCAACTCTTAGCGCACAGCGCTCGTCCCCAAGTCTCTTCGATCCGAACATTCGCTTTCGAACCGATAAGGTGCCCTTATGAGCTGCGCCACGCTGGCTGACCTCGCCCAAGATCTCAGATCGTTGAACGTCGATCTCTCGGCGCCATCGCCGGATTTCGGGCGGGCCCGGCGGCCGACCCCGGAGATGATCGACCGTTGGGCCGAGACGGCCGCCCTGGCGGAGCCGGAGGCCCGGGCGTTGGCGATCTGGGCGATTAGGCAGGCGGCTTTGGCGGCCGGCGTCACGCCTTCCTCCGTCCAGGAGCTCTACCTCGCGCGCGCGGCCGGCAAGTGGGAGGGCAGGACCGTTCCGGCCATGAATCTGCGCGGCTGGACCTATCACACCTGCCGAGCCGTCTTCCGCGCCGCGAAGGAGTTGGACGCAAAACTCTTCATTTTTGAACAGGCGGTTGGGGAAAGCATCTACGCGGACCAACCGCCCGCCGAGTTCACGGCCGGAGTTTTGGCGGCGGCGCTGCGGGAAGGCCATGAGGGCCCGGTCTTCCTCCAAGCCGACCACGACCAGGTGAACGCAGACGCCTATCGGCGCGATGGCGCGGCCGAGATTCAAAAGCTGGAGGGGATCATGCGCGAGCAGGTCGCCGCTGGTTTCTATAGCCTGGATATCGACGCTTCCACGGTCGTCGATCTGTCGCTGCCGACGGTCAAGGAGCAGCAACGCCTCAACGCCGAGTTGACCGCGCATTTTACCGAGTTCGTGCGCGGCATCGAACCCAAGGGTATCACCATCTCGCTCGGCGCGGAGATCGGCGAAGTCGGTCACGAGAACACCACGCCAGAAGAACTGCGCGAGTTCATGACGGTCTATCGTGAGGAGCTGGCCGCAAGGGGGACGTCGTTGACCCCCGTCAGCAAGATCAGCATCAACTCAGGCACCTATCACGGCGGCAAGATGCAGCCGAACGGGAAACTTGCGGACGTCACGGTCGACTTCGCGTTGCTGAAGACGATTTCGGACATCTGTCGCGGCGAGTTCGGCATGGCCGGCGCGGTGCAGCATGGCGCCTCGACGCTGCCGGGCAGCCAGCTCGCCCAGTTCCCCGGAACCGGCGCAGTGGAAATCCACCTTGCGCTCGGTTTCACCAACCTCACCTTCGATCACCCGAGCCTGCCCAAGGAATTCGCCGAGGAGATCCGGAATTACACCTTCGCGAACCACGCCGCCGAGCGCCAGCCGGGCGAGAACGACGTGCAGTTCCTCTACAATACGCGCAAAAAGGCCTGGAAGGTCATGAAGGCGCGCTATTGGGCCTTGCCGGAGCCGGTCGCGGCCGAGGTCATGGCCTCTCTTCAGGCCATGTTCCGCGACATGTTTACCTGGATGAATGTCGGCGGCACCTCCAGGCTCGTTCAGGAGCACACGACGCTCACGAAGGTCGCGCCGCCGATGCCCGCCACGCTTTCACGGATTGCGGCCCAATAGCGCCGCGTTGACACGAGATAAAGAGCGGCCGTCAAAAACAGGGCCGCCACAATATGAACTCTGAGGAAACGCTAACAACGACGAGGAGGACGCCCATGCGCCTGTCACGCAGGTCTTTGACGATTGCCACGATGACTTTCGCTTCCGCGCTCACGCTGCCCATGCTCGCCGCCGCGCAGGACAAGGAGGTCCGCTGGGGCCAGTGGAAAGGCACCGAAGTCGGCGAAAAGTTCATGTCCGAGCTGAAGGCCGCCTTCGAAAAGGACAATCCCGGCATCAAGCTCGTGCCGGTCGACGGGCCTTTCACGGGCTTCCACGATCGCGCCATCGTCCAGCACCAGGCCAAGAAGCTGCCGGACGTCCTCATGGTCCAGGTGGACTGGGTCGCCGAGTTCGCCGACCTGGGTATGATCGACGCGATCGACGATAGGATCGCCAAAGAGCCAAAGGAGTTCTGGGACAACATCCCGAAGACCTTCCACCAAACCTGGCGCGGTAAGCAGTTCTACCTGCCGGTCGAGAGCGGCGCAGTCGCGCTGTTCTGGAACACTGACCTGTTCAAGGCGGCCGGCCTTTCTGGGGCGCCCAAGACCTGGGATGAGTTCGCGGAGATGTCGCGCAAGCTCACGAATCCCGACAAGCGACAGTTCGCCATCACGGGTACGCTGCAAGGCGAGCCGCCCACGAACATGACCTACGAGATCTATCCGCTTCTGCTCCAGGCTGGCGCGAAGCTGATCGACGCCAGCTCGAATAAAGCCGTCTTCAACAGTCCGGAGGGCGTCGCGGCGATCGACTGGTACGTCGAGCGCATCAACAAAGACAAAATTTCCGTTCCCGGCGTGCTCAGCAATGGCGAGAAGGAGAAGCGGGCCAACTTTGCATCCGGCAACGTCGCCATGATGCTGGAAGGCCCATGGGGCATCGCGATCCAGAAACAGCTCAATCCGAAGCTGAACTATGAGATCGCGCCGCTGCCCGTCGGCAAGCAGACCGGCACCATGGTCCGCGGCTCGCTGAACACGCTGTCCAGCCAGGCCCAGGACAAGGACGCTGCCTGGGCCTTCATCCGCTGGATGTCCGGTCCGAAGGGCATCGAGATGTGGTCCAAGGGAACGGGCGCGTTCCCGGCCAGGACCGACGTCGCCAACCAGGACTGGTTCAAGGAGCGAAAGGAGTTCCAGGCCTTCGTGACCCAGATGGAGCGTCCCAACGCCGAGTCGCCGTATCTGGTGATGCCCAATGCCGTCCAGATGAATAAGATCATGACAACGGAGGTGCAGAACGCCGTGCAAGGCAAGAAAACCGCCAAGCAGGCACTCGACGACGCCGCCGCCGAGTGGAACAAGATTCTCGCCTCGGCCAAGTAGGCGCGCGATGACCCCATCCCAGAAGGGCGCTCCGCCGGCGCCCTTCCTGATCGCTCGAAAACCCGCCCGCCTGCCCGGCAGGCCTGCGGGGTCGAGCATCGGACGGCGGACGATGCTCAGCCTCAAGAGACGGTATGGCGACGAGATACTCGCCTACTCGTTCCTGTGGCCATCCCTGCTGATCTTGGTCGCATTGCTGATCTATCCGCTCGTCGACGTGGTTCGGCTGAGTTTCTACAACAGCAACCTGCAGCGCGAGACATGGGTCGGATTCGGAAACTACGCGGAACTGCTGCAAGACCCGCTGTTCTGGCGAGCTTTCGGGCAGACAGTGACATTCACCGCCTTCAGCGTCGTTCTCCATCTCGTCATCGGGCTCGGTCTGGCCCTGCTGTTGAATATGCGGATCAACGACGCGTTTCGGTCGGCGGCGCGGGGCTTGCTCATCGTGCCCTGGCTGCTCGCGCCGACAGTCGCCGGGATGATCTGGGTTCTCATGCTGGCGCCCTTCGGCGTCTTCAATGGGCTCCTCGTGTCCGCGGGGGTGATCGATTCAAATGCATCGGTCTCCTGGCTGGGCGATCCCTCAACCGCCCTCGGCTCGGTCACGGCCATGAATGTCTGGCGCGCTTTTCCGTTTTTCATGGTGATGCTGTTGGCCGGACTCCAGGCCGTCCCGCGGCAGCTCTATGAGGCGGCCGAGATCGACGGCGCGACGCTGCTCCGGCAGTTCTGGCACATCACCCTCCCTCAACTTCGGGGCGTGATCACCACCGTCGTGCTCCTCGACTCGATTTGGACATTTCGCGCCTTCGACCCGGCCTTCGTGATGACCGGGGGCGGCCCCGCCCATTCGTCGGAGGTTCTGGCCACCGTCATCTATTTCGACGGTTTCCAGAAGCTGCGTTTCGGCTACGCGTCGGCCGAGGCCGTGGTGATGTTCGTCGTCCTTTTCATTGTCAGCGCAATCTATGTGCGTCGAACCATGAGCAATGTGAACTGATATGCGCACAGCAACGCTGCCCACGAGGATTTCCGCCTATCACCTGGGCCTAAGAAGCCGTCGGCGGCTGCTGAACGGCATCGCATACGCGCTCCTGATTCTGGCTATCGTGATCGTCTTCTTCCCCCTGGCCTGGATGGCCACTGTGTCGGTGCGCCCGAACATCGAGGTGATGAAGATGCCGCCGGACTGGATCCCGCAGGTCTTCACCATGGAGGGTTACGTCAAGATTTTCACGAACAAGAAGTTTCTTGTCGTCTTCCTCAACACCATGGTGGTCTCGCTCCTGGTGACCGGCCTTTCTCTCGTGCTTGGCGCAATGGCCGCCTACGCCTTGGCGCGGTTCAATTTCATCGGCCAGCGCGCGGTCTTGATGTTCCTGATCACGACGCAGATGTTTCCGCTCGTATTGCTCTGCATCCCGTATTTTCGGACATTCATCACCCTCGGCCTCTACGACTCGCGGACGTCGCTGGTCATCGTGTATCTCACCTTCACGCTGCCGTTCTGCATCCTCATGCTGCGCAGTTATTTCCTCAATATCCCGCGCGACATCGAGGAAGCCGCCATGGTGGACGGATGCACGCGGCTCGGAGCCATTTTCCGGACCCTGATCCCGATGTCGTATCCAGCCTTCATCGGAGCGGGGCTCTACACCTTCCTGCTCGCCTGGAACGAGTTCCTGTTTGCGGTGGTGCTCATCGAATCGTGGGAGAACCGCGTCCTCACGATGGCCATCTACAGCCTGATGGCCGAGTTCGTGACCGAGTGGAACACCATGATGGCCTTCTCTGTGCTGGCGAGCCTGCCACTCGTGGTCGCGTTCGTTTTCCTGCAGAAGTTCATGGTGCAGGGTATGACCGCGGGCGCCCTGACGTCTTGACCAACCTCCCCCCTCGACGCTCCTCATCCGGGATGAAACATGATCTCCGACCTCCACGATAAAGTCGTCCTCGTCACTGGGGCCAGCACGGGCATCGGGGCGGCCGTCGCCAAGGGCTTCGCCCGCAACGGCGCCAAGGTGGTGGTCCATTACAACGCGAGCCACGACGCCGCGATGGACGTGGCTGAAGCCATTAGGCGCGACGGCGGGGATGTGCTGACCCTGCAGGGGGACGTAACCAGCCAGGCGGACGTGAAGGCGCTCGCCTCCCGTACGATGGCGCATTTCGGCCGCATCGACGTCCTGGTCAACAACGCCGGCGGGATGCTCGGCCGCGTGGTCACGACCGAGATGGACGACGCCCACTACGAAAACGTCATGCGCCTCAACTGCTGGTCCGTGTTCGCGATGACGCGCGAGATCGCGCCGCTCATGCCGACAGACGGGAGCGCGTCGATCATCAATGTGACCTCTATCGCGGCGCGAAACGGCGGCGGCGGCGGCGCGATCCTGTACGGAGCCGCGAAGGGATTCGTCAGCGCGTTCACCAAAGGGATGGCGCGCGAGCTTGTACCGTCGAAGATCCGCGTCAACGCCGTCGCGCCCGGCGTTATCGACACGCCCTTCCACGAGCGCTATTCGAGCGCCGAGCAGATCGAGGCCATGCGCCGGACCGTCCCCATGGGGCGCCTGGGAACCTCTGAGGATTGCGTCGGGGCGTTCCTGTTCTTGGCGTCGGGTGAACTTAGCGGCTATGTCACCGGCCAGGTCCTCGAGGTGAATGGCGGCCAACTTATGCCCTAGCTGGGCGTCGCAGGATCCGCAGTACGACGAAATGGGAGCGCACATGACAGCGGTCGCGGTAGGTGGCGCGAGCGCTTCTGTCCTAGCTTCTACGAGTTGTGGAAGACGTCAGTCCACAAGACCTCGACCTCACGGTCCGCATGGGCTCCGCCTGCGCTGGAGCTTTAGGGGGCCATTCGAAACGATCGACTTGAACGCCACAGGCGGTATGGCAGACTGTTTCGACCGATACGGCCCCTTCTACCGCCGCTTAGCGGCCGACCCCGGCGGTGCCCGGTGTTTGGGACAGGCCCAATCTCGAGCGTGTTGTGGAGGCTTGGGCGTCCCCATTCGACTCGGCTGGCCGAGTAGACGGGCCTGCCTGGCGCGATGCCCCCTTAGCCGCCCTGGCGAGCCACAGACTGGTGGCGAAGCAATCGCTCTATGACAGCGCCGAAAGCTCTTCTTGCGTGGTGCCGCTTAAGCCCTAGAGCGATTTCGGTGCCATCCCTTGCAACCCAGACGAGTTTCGCTGGCCTTAGCTGTTCCAGAGCATGCTCGTTTTCCAGCAGGGTCGGAAAATCGCAGCGCTTTCACTGAAACAGTTTCATCGCATTTGCGATCGTCTGAACCACCCCAACCAACAGGGGTATGCCGGCGATGCTCCAAGCTATCACGAGGCGCATGGTGCCGCTTGTTGAACTATCGACATGCTGCATGATGGCTCCTCATACGCCGGTTGGGTCGCCGCCAGCGGCGACCAGGGCTGCGATTTGCTCGGCTCCGTGTCGTGGCTTCAGCGACGCCTTGAAATGCGCGAGCGTGTACTTGACCCAGGCGCGCAGCAATGGCAGTAGCGGTGCATCCGAAGACTTTGCGGTGTGCATTATCAATCCTTTCAGGCTTGCCCCGGGATCGCCTGAGCAGAGCCTGGCATTTCCCTGGCGCCTGACTCAGGTTCCGCGTCCGTTGTCATGTGGTGGCGCTTGTCGACGGCTCTGACGCAGAAGTTTGCGATGAAGCCGACCACGAGGAGGCTGGCCATGATGTACATCGTTACGTTGTAGGCCTGCGCCTTGGGCACGCCGTGCGCGAGGTTGTATTCGCGGATGTAGTTGATCAGCACAGGGCCGGCGATGCCAGCGGCCGACCATGCAGTCAAAAGAATACCGTGAATGGCCCCCACATAGCGCGTGCCGAACATGTCACGCAAATAGGCTGGCACGGTAGAGAAGCCTCCGCCATACATACTGACGATGACTAAAAAGCAGAGGACAAACAGCACAACGTTCCCACTACCCCCAGCGTAGGGGACAGTGATGTACAGCACGAAGCCGAGCGTCATATAAACGAAGTAGGTGTTCTTTCGGCCGATATAGTCTGAAAGTGACGCCCAGCTGAAGCGACCGCCCATGTTGAATAGGCTCATCAGGCCTACTAGCCCGGCCGCCGCGACCGCAGTGATCTGGCCGGGGAACATTTCCTGGCTCATGGCCGAGGCCTGACCGAGCACACCGATACCGGCAGTAGTGTTGACGAAAAGAACGACCCAGATCAGCCAAAATTGCGGGGTCTTGATCGCCTGATAGACGAACACGTCGTTCTTAGTGATAAGCTTGCTTGCGGTTGCCGGCGAGACATAGCCTCGCGGCTTCCAGCCCGGCGCCGGAACCCGTACTGTCAGAGCCCCGAACATCATAAAGAGAAAGTAGACGCAGCCTAGCGTCACAAATGTCCAGAGCACGCCGACGTCCGCTGCGGTCTGGAACTTGCTCATCAGCCAGACGGAGAGTGGCGAGGCGATCAGCGCGCCACCGCCAAACCCCATGATTGCCATCCCCGTGGCCATGCCCGGGCGGTCGGGAAACCATTTCATCAGGGTCGAGACTGGAGAGATGTAGCCGATCCCAAGTGCGCAGCCGCCGATAACACCGTACCCGAGGTAGATAAGCCAAAGATTATGAAGACTCACTCCCAACGCCGAAATCAGGAACCCACTCGCCCAGCAGATGGCGGCGGTGAACATGGCCTTGCGCGGCCCGCCCTCTTCAACCCAGCGTCCGAAGATTGCCGCTGATAATCCCAGGAAGACCATCGCGATGGAGAAGATCCAACCGAGCTCGGTCAGCTTCCAGTCCTCGGGAGCCGATTGCGAGATGCCGAGAAGGCGCGTCATCGGCAAGTTGAAGACGCTGAACGCATAAGCCTGCCCGATACACAAATGTACGCACAGCGCGGCTGGTGGAACCAACCAACGGCTGTACCCGGGCTTGGCGATGGTCCGCTCCCGATCGAGAAAGGGGAGCATAGACTTCGCATACTCGTTTGTTGAACTGTTCCGCGACATGCAAAGCTTCCTGGCGAACAAAGGACAGGTTCGGTCAGACCCATGGTTTTGACAATCGAATAAATATGGGCTACCTGATCGGAAAATCCGATACGATCCGGTGCAATGGATACTGAGTTTGCGAGAACGTTTCTGGCTGTCGTGTCCGCGGGAAATTTCAGTGGCGCGGCGGAGCGATTACATGTCAGCCAATCCACGGTCAGTACGCGAATAAGCACCCTTGAGGAGCAACTCCGCTGTCGGCTCTTCATCCGCAACAAAGCTGGAACGACCTTAACGGCAGCCGGGCAGCGCTTTCAGCGGCACGCTGCGACCCTGCTTCAAACGGTGGCGCAAGCGCATCACGATGTCGGCCTGCCGATAGGCGTAGCTGGGTCGCTCACAATCGGGGGGCGCATCGGTCTTTGGGAGGAGTTCTTAATTCGGTGGCTGCCAGTCATGCAGCGGAGCTGGCCCGATGTCTCGATCAGAGTCGATAGCTCACTAGAGCCCGAATTGATGCGTGGGTTAATCGAAGGTCGGCTTGATATCGGGGTGATGTACACCCCGCAAAGCCGTCCCGGTCTGAAAGTCGAGCATCTGTTCGACGATCGCTTGGTGATGGTCTCGACCAACCACCAAACGGCGGCCGAACCCCAGTCCGGCTACGTCTATATCGACTGGGGACCGGAATTTTACACCCGACACAGCGCCAGCTTCCCTGATTATGGCGGGCCGATGCTCAGTGCCAATATCGGTTGGCTCGGCCTTCAGCATGTTCTGGGTCACGGTGGGTCGGGATATTTCCCAGCTCGGATCGTCGCGCCACATCTTGCCTCAGGCGTGCTGCACCTCGTCGAGAGTGCGCCGCATTTCTTCATGCCTGCCTATGTGGTTTTTGGTGCAGGCGCTCTGAACGCGATATCGTCAGGCGCCCTGTCCGCCATACGAGATCTCGCGAGAACTATGAAGGGTATCCGGCAGGCCCAGCAGCCTTGATAGCCAAGCTCGGCTTTGGTCTAGCTCCGTCCCTCTTGCAGTATCGCGTCGACTGCGACGATGGCGTTTTCGAGTTCCGCGATCTTTTGAATCATTCTGTCCGGCGGAATTCCACCGCCGGTCGCAGACGCCAGCACCAAATCACGTTGCCTCTCACGCAGGTGGCGTTGCAATCGCTTGAGGTCAGCGACCTCTGTCTCGGTGAGCTTTTCCATCGGCGGGCTCATAACCGGTCTCGCGAAATTTCGCAAATTGAACGCCGTTGATACAGCAGGGCGAGGTGCAAATCCTATCGGAGCTCACTCAGGCGCGTTTCGACCCTGCTGGGCTCATGAAGACCAAGCCGGCGATAAACCTCGACCGGGGCGTCATGCGCTTGCATTTCGCCGACGAGCAGGTCGATCATCCGCGCTTCCACGTCGGCGAGGCTTCGGGGTGCCGTCTGGCCTGGATCGCTGGACAGGTCGTAGAGGGCAGTCTCGGCGTCGAGGAGCGGATAACGCGAGACCATGTTGGCCTTGACGTCCGCGACCACCGGCAACTTCAGGACCTGGCATCCCTTGGTGAAATAGAAGGGGCCGAACAGCGTGGCCTGTGCCAGCTCGATAGGCTCGAAGAAGCTGCGCATGTGCACCGGCATCAACGTGTAATGGTAGAGTTGTTCATCGCCTTCTGGGTAGCGAAAGTAAGTATAGCGCCCGTCCGTGACGTTCACGGCCCCACCGAACTGCCCGTAGATGCAGGCCGGCCTGACGGGCCTGTCGTCACCGAGTGTTGGCAGCAGCGAGCGACCACGCACTTCGGGCGGGATGGGCGCTCCGAACAGGTCGAGCACCGTCGGCATCAGGTCGGTGGTCTGGGTCAGCTCCGATCGCCGCTGTCCATCCGCGGATGATTGGCGGGGGTCATGTATGAACAGGGGAATATGCGTCACTTCGTTGAAGAAGGGCGGCCTGTTAATTGCCCCAGAACTCATGCTCGCCCAGCAGCAGGCCGTGGTCGGTCGACACGATGAGGGCGGTGTCGGACCAGAGTTCATTCTCGTCGAAATAGTCGAGGAGCCTGCCAAGGTACGCGTCGCACATCTTCACCAGCGCCAGATAGTTGGCGCGCAACTCGTCGCCTTCCGCGCCGGACAGGTCCATGCAGCCATAGGGCGGCCAACCGAGCACGGGACCTTGATAGCCGGTCGGCAACCCCTGCCTGAAACGGTTGGCCGCGAAGAACGGCTCATGCGGGTCGAAGCATTCGAGATGAAGGATCCAATCGTCGTCGCGCTTGTTTCGCTCCAGGAATTTCAGCGCGCCCTCGAAGCATTGCACGAGGGGAAAATCACCCTCGCTCGCGCTCCAGCTTTTGAACCCGGCCATGGATGCTCATTGGCGTGCCGATTTGGATCCAATATACGTTTTGTGTCCGCGCGTCCGCGCTCGAGGCCATCGAAGCTGGGGTTCGCGAGGTCGAGAGCGACCCGAATGTGCGCACCGTCGGAAAAGGAGGGTGGCCGAACCTCATTGGAGAGATCGAACTGGACGCCGCGATCATGGATGGCGACACCCTGCGGACCGGATCCGTGGGCGCGCTCAAGGGATTCGCCCACCCCATCAGCGTCGCCCGCGCGGTGCTGGAGCGGCTTCCTCACGAGATGCTGGTGGGAGAGGGCGCGGCCCGCTTCGCGGCGGAGAGTGAGGCCGAGCGCGACGACAACCTGCTCCCCGACACGATGGCGCCTTGGGAGAAATGGTTCGCCAGTCAGTTGTCCCCCGCCGAGCGAGCCGCCTTCCCGGCAATCTCGCTCGCCGACCACTGCCGGGCCGCGATCGACCCCGAAAAGCCGATGGGCACCACTGTCTTCCTCGCTCTGGACGCGCGCGGATCGCTGGCCGGGGGCGTGTCCACGGCCGGTTGGGCGTTCAAATATCCGGGTCGGCTGGGCGACAGCCCCATTATTGGGGCCGGCATGTATGCCGATTCGGAGTACGGCGCGGCGGCGTGCACCGGCGCCGGCGAAATGGCGATCCGCACATCCGCGGCCCGCTCCGCCGTGCTCTACATGAAAATGGGGATGGCCGTCCGCGAGGCTTTGGACGAGGTCGTGCGCGATCTTTCAAGGCTGAAGGGCGGCTTGATCGACCGAATCACGCTGCATGCAGTCGCCCGAAACGGCGAGCACTCGGTCGTGGCGGTGAACGCGCCGAAGCCTTGGTTTTATTGGCTCTGGGATGCCTCGGGTTCGCCGCAAATGGTGGAAGCTCGCCGAGTAACCATCCGCTAATCCCCCCATTACTGACCGTCGAATCGAGAGCTGGCCCGAGTCAGCGGGTTCTAAGGCCAAAGTCTTCACCGTGCTGGATGCGGGCGGGTGAGCGCGAGCAGCAAGCTCCGTAGTTATTTTTCAGTACGGTCTCTCGCCATCCCTGTTCACTGAACCGCCTCGTGAACCAAGCCGTCTGCGCCCGCGCCACACACCAACGCACAGATTTGTGCGCCCGGCTCAAAAGAAAGACGCCCAGATTGGAGCACTGCGATAGACGCTGACCCTGAGAGATCTGCGGCGACGCCGAATTCGAACCACAGCGACTGAGCCGCCCGTTCCATCTCCTCATCGCTGACAAGGACGATTTCGTCCACGTTACGTCGGGCGATATCGAAGATCGCCTGATCCGTTTTTCGGCAGGACATGGTCGCCACACGCGTGTCCAGTCGGTCGAGAGCGACCAACTGGCCCGCCTCAAAACAGGCATGTAGGGTAGGCGATCCGACTGGCTCTATGCCGACGATACGCGTTCCCGGCCGCTTGGCCTTGACGGCTGTGGAAAGGCCGCTGATGAGGCCGCCTCCGCCAATCGCGACAAGGACGACGTCGAGGTCTGGCATGTCATCGAGAATGTCGAGGCCCAGCGTGCCTTGCCCCGCCACCACGACCGGGTCGCTGAACGGGTGGGCATAGGTTGCGCCGGTCCCGTCAGCATAGGCTAGCGCTGCCGCGTTCGCCTCATCCCAGACGTCGCCTACGATCTCGACCTCGGCGCCCCATTGCTTCAGCTTGACGACCTTATCCGCCACAACGTTGGACGGCAGGTAGATCTTCGCTTTTGCGCCAAGGACGTGGGCCGAGCGCGCGATGGCGAGCCCGTGATTGCCGCCCGACGCGGTGACGATCCCGCGAGAAAGCTCGCTGTCGCTCAGCGTCAGGAGGCGGTTCATCGCGCCGCGCGCTTTGAAGGACCCTGCCGCCTGCAACAGCTCCAGTTTCAGGGTAACCGCGAGATCCCTTCGATCACCCGCGCTCAACTGCGTAAAGGGCAGTGTGGGTGTCTTTCGAATGAAAGGCGCAATGCGTTGGCGCGCCTCTTCGATCGCTGCAAGGTCAATCATGACAACGTCCCCCTGTAGGGGGCCGCGACAATCAAGCAGCAATTGCCGGGCCTGACACGGCCGGGCTGACGACGGCCGTAGAGGATCCCGTCAGCAGAGTAGTGAA
>NZ_JBTAMK010000027.1:0-26622 GCF_054796215.1 Alsobacter sp. SYSU BS001988
ATCGGTGATCCTCTGGTCAGGTGCGTGTGTCGCAACCCGACCCTACCCGGAGATCGCCGGTGACCACCGATCAGCTACACCACCGCTGGGGACACGACCCGCATTCACGCTGGCCGGCTCGTTGACGGTGCTCTTGACGGCACCCGCGTCCAATCCGCCCAGGAGAGGCAGCGTTACAAGTTTGAAATCGAAAGCCGTCCAGGCCGGGGCGCTGTCGCGGCGCCTGTTTTTTGCGAGGTCATGAGCGTAACGATTGGTGATCGGCGTTAGAGGAGGATCGAATGCCGCTCCCCAGTTCAAGTGATGTCGTGGTGATCGGCGCTGGTTGGGCCGGCTTGGCCGCAAGCTGGCGGCTCAGACAGGCCGGTGTTGACCACGTCATCCTGGAGAAAGGCCGAGTCGGAGAGACCTGGCGCACACAGCGGTGGGACTCCTTTCTTATGAACCTGCCGAACTTCGCCGCGCTCATGCCGGGGAAGCGTTATACAGGTGATGAACCTGACGGCTTTCTGAACCGCGACGAGTTCGTCATCCAGCTCGAGCACTATGTCGCTCGCAACCGACTCCCGCTGCTGACCAAAGTTCACGTGACCGAGCTTCTAGGCGGGCCAGGGGGCTTCCGCATCGTCTCAAGCGAAGGCGAGACACAGGCCCAAGCCGTCGTGGTGGCGACAGGTAGCCTGAACAAGCCGGTTCGGCCGAGCTTCTCGCCTGACGTTCCGTCCCGCATCTTGCAGATGGACGCCTCTGAATACCGAAATCCCGACCAACTTCGTCATGGGGCGGTGCTTGTTGTCGGTGCCGCCCAGTCCGGCGGGCAGATTGCCGAGGAACTCGCATGGGCTGGTCGCGAGACATACCTCTCCACAGGACGGGTCGGACGCATGCGGCGCAGCTATCGCGGACGCGACATCGTCTACTGGTTGCTTCGCTGCGGATTGTTCGACGTCCCGAGGAGCGACTTTCTCGACCCTTTGGGTCGCGGGCTGGCGGGCCGGCCTCTGCTCGGCGCAGGCCACACGATTAGCTTACAATCACTGAGCCACGCAGGCGTTCGTCTGCTTGGAAGGGTGACCGGATCCGAGGGACCAGGCGTCCTCACAATCGCTGACGACCTCGTCAGCAACATCGCCTTCGCCAATGAATCTTCTCGCGGCTTCATCGAATTGATCGAGCGTTACATCGCCCAAGCTGGCGTGGTCGCACCTCCCGCGGAGCCCGAAACGGCCGAGGACTGCGAACCGATAATCGACGATCCGCCGATTCTTTCGTTTGAACTTCAGGCTCACGACGTGAGTGCCGTGATTTGGTGCACGGGTTTCCGCGGCGACTACGGCTGGATCAAGGTGAATGGCTGCCTCGACCGCTCCGGGCAGCCCCTGCAAGACAATTGCGTTTCGCCGATTCCGGGTCTGCTGTTCGCTGGAATAGACTTCGGCTCCACCCGGAGATCTGGAACGATGCTGGCCGCCGAGCAGGAGTCCGCACGTATAGCGAATGAGATCATCCGGGTTTTGGGGAGCGCCAGGCGGTGATCTTGCTCCCACACTGTCCGCGAGTGAAAGAAAGGCACACCTGCCAGACTACTTCCGCCCTGTTTAGCTGGCCTGGGCTTCTCTTTAAGGGGTCGCACCCGTGACCTGCGACTGCAACCCCGTTCTGCTCACTGTCCGGCATCACCTGCGTGTGACGCCTCGAGGATATGGATCGGCGCCCCCGTAGGGATGATCCTCAAAAGCGACAGGCCGGCCTTCTCGAAGAGCGCCGCATACCCGTCTTTGCTCCGCTCCAGGCCACCCGTGACAGTGAGCATCGTGAGGTCGATGAGTTTGATCGTGGCGTAATCGTCCCCGAGCGGCACCAGGGTTTCGGCGACGAGAAGCCGCCCATGCGCCGGCAACACACGCCGAACCGCCTCGAGGATCGCGACCGATCTCTCGTCGTTCCAATCGTGAATGACCTTTTTCAGGATATAGACGTCGGCTCCCTCCGGCACGCTCTCGAAGAAATCCCCCGTGACGAATGACGTTCGCGGGAGCGGGCCACCGACCCCTTTCTGCGCCTCGGCGACGCCGCTCGGGAGATCGAACAGGATGCCGCCGAGGTGGGGGTTGCGGGCGAGAATATTCGAGAGGAGCCGGCCATGGCCGCCGCCGATGTCCGCCACGACGGAGAAGGGCGAGAAGTCGTAGGCCGCGGCGACAGCTTCGTTCAACCCGCGTCCATAGGCCACCATGGCCGCTTGGAAGACCTCGGCCGCTTCGGGGTTCTGGCCGAGCCACGCGAAGCGCGGTTGCCCGAAGACCCGCTCGAAGGTCGGTTCACCAGTCTGAACGGCGTGAGCCAGTTCGGCAAAGGCGCGGTAAGGCTCCGCGTTGAGCATGCGCAGGAACTCGCGCGGCCCGCGGCCGGAGCGCAAGGCGTCGCCCACCGGGGTTAGCCCGAAGACGCCAACGGGCCCCTCGCGGAACACCCCTTCGGCACACAGCGCCCTCAGCACGCGGGTGAGCGCTCCGGCATGCACGCCGCACTCGTGCGCCAGATCGGCGGCGGAACGCGGGCGCGCCACTAGCTTTTCGGGGATGTCGAGATCGGCGGCAACCTTGAGGCACTGCGATATTGCGAAGCCAAAACCGAGACGCGTGAGTTGCTCTTCGGGGGTCATAGGCCAACTCCTCTGCGGAACCACAGATCAGAGAATGGCACAAACGACGGAGTGCCGGTCATAGCAGGGCCGGGCCGTTCTCTCTGGGGTCGACGGCCTAAGAGCCAGCACGCCGGGACAGCCCGTTTCGGTTGGGCCGGTCGCAGGCATTGCTGCCCCCCTGCTGCGGGGCTTTGACGGTGTTCGATCATACCCAGACGCGCCATACGCGGCACATTCGGTCGGTCAAGGTGGTGCTTGCTCCGGACGCGCGGTAAGGGGGACGAAGGAGACGCCTTAAGCCTCCCAGACTACGGACCTCTGGCGAGGCCAGCACGTTGGTCCCGATAGGCAGCGAGCAGCGGAGGTGGGACATGGGCCACAAAACGCCTACCGACCGGGAGGAAGGGCCGCCCAGCTAGTCCCTCCGTTAACGCCAAATTCCTCTGCGTCGGCCTGCCCGCTGGCGCAGGGCTTTTCATGGGCATTTCAAGTCATAGGCATTGAGCGATGGCGAACGGAGCAGCCGGGCTGGCATTTATTGAGAGTTGCCAGTCAGGACCGAGCCGACCGTAAAGAATATGATGGGGTCGAATATGGTGAAGAAGCGGGTGCTCGTGGTTGATGATGAGTATTGGCCCGCCGCCGCCGCCGCCGATGCGCTCAGCATGATGGGCGCGACCGTGGTGGGACCGGCGCGGACGGTCGCTACGGCGCTAGCGCTCGTAGGCAACGTCGCCTTGGATGCGGCCGTTCTCGACGTCAATCTTGGCGATGATCTCAGCTTTGCCGTAGCCCCCTGGTGTCGCAGCGCGCGAGCACCTCCGATGCATCGACATCCAGACGAAGGACGCAGGGGGTGCCTCAATGCCCTTCGAACCGCCCAGCGAACCAGCACGCCACATTCAGCCGTGACGTCCACGAGATCTGTGCGGCGGCCTGCTCCCGTGCGTCTTCGCTCTTCACGATCACCCCACGCCAGATGCGGAGCGGCGGTTGCCGCTGTGATTGGCTCCTGAATCGGCGGGTCATCGCGGTCGTTTGCCATCCTCCTCAAGCGCGTCAGACAGCGCCTCGAGCTCGTCCGCCGGATGTGGGGAGATCGAGTAGGTCGGCTCGATCGCTTCGATCCTGGGGAGCGCCTCAGGGCACCTAGCCGACCGATTGAGGAGCCTGTCGGCCTCGCGGATATGGATCGCCGCTTGGGCGAGGGCGGTGGCGGCCTCGTGCTTGCTGACCTGGAAGCGAGGCATGTCTCACCCCCGCTTCCGTGCGCTGCCTTTGGCCTTGGCGGGCGCCGGCGCTTTCTCCTTCGTGCTGCGGGCCTTCGACGCCGCGATGGGCTTCGGCTTGGCTTCGGCGACGGCGGCGCGCTCGGTCTCCAGGCTCTTGCGCAAGGCATCCATGAGGTTGACCACGTTCTGCGGCCGAGGAGCCGCGGCGGCCTCCACGACAGGAGCGCCGGCCTGCTTGGACCGCAGCATCTCGACCACGGCCGCTTCGTAGCGGTCCTCGAACTCGGCAGGAACCCAGTGCCCGGCCTTGCGGTCCACGATCACATGCGCGAGGTCCTTCATCTCGGCTGGGATCGTCAGGTCGGGGATGTCCTCGAAATAGGCCGCGGCGTCGCGGACCTCGTAGCCGTAGCGCAGCACAGTCCCGAGCAGCCCCTTGTCCCAGGGCTCGATCATCAGGATCCGCTCGCGGCGGGCGATCACCACCCGGGCGAGCGCCACCATGCCGCTGTCGCGCATAGCTTCGCGGATAACGGCAAAGGCCTCCTGCGCCACCCGGTCGTCAGGCGCGATGTAGTAGGGCGCGTCCATGTAGCGGGGGTCGATCTCGGACCGCGGCACGAACTTCTCAATGTCGACCGTGTGGGTGCTCTCGATCTTCACCGCGTCGAGCTCGTCGTCCTCGACCAGCACATAAGCGTTCTTCGCGACGGCGTAGCCCTTCACCTGGTCCTCGCCGGGCACCTCCTCGCCGGTGTCCGGATCGACATAGATCCGTTTCACCTTGTTCCCGGTTTGCCGGTTCAGGGTGTTGAACGACACGCGCGAGGACGAGCTGGAGGCGGGATAGAGGGCGACGGCGCAGGACACCAGGGAGAGCTTGAGATAGCCCTTCCAGTTCGCACGAGGAGCCATTCTGGCCCTCCTTAAAACGCAACGCCGCAACTGGCCGACTCAACCTTGGCCTCAGCGATTCGTTCCGCTCGCCCGTGGGGCGTCCGTTGTTGGAACTGCCTGGAAAGAGTCCGTGTTTTCCGTGGGAAGGAGACCCGACCATGGCAGACGATCCGACCAAGCGAGGCGGCCAGGACCGGCAGCGCGTTAACGTCCATCAGCGTTATGAACTCGACTACTGGAGCCAGAAGTGGGGCGTGACCCACGAGCAGCTCGAGGCCGCCGTGAAGAAGGTGGGCGACAGAGCCAAGGCCGTGGCGGACGAACTCGGGAAGGATCACCACGAGCCGGGGTAGGAGGTGCGTCCGCCCGTCCCCGCCCACAAACGCCGAACGCCGCCAGGCTTCATTGCGCCGTGTCTAGCCTGCCCGGCCGATGGCGTTCCGAAGGGGCCGCTCTGGATCCACCAGCCCAAGCACGATGGCTTTAGGATGATATGCCGCCGCGCTGACACAGTGAGCCGCCTGTGGAGCCGAAACGCCCTCAACTGGACCCAGAGGCTCCCCAGGATCGCGACGGGGCTCCTAAGCCTTCCCTGTGACTCTTGCGTGCTCGACGGAGAAGCGGTGGTTCAGCTCCCGGACGGTCGCGACGACTTTCATGCGCTCCGGTCAGCCGCCGGCGCCCGCCATGCGATCCTAATGGCCTTCGCCATCTTGGAACTAGATGGCCAAGATCTCCGCCCGTGGCCTCTGTCAGCGCGCCGCGCCGTGCTTCGGCAGCTCATCGAGCCGGAGCCTGTAGATGGTGTGGCCTATGTCGACGAGACTGACGCGGACGGCGAGGCGCTGCTCCGTCACGCCTGCGCCATGGGCTTGGAAGGCATCATTTCAAAGCGCTGGGATAGCCCCTACCGGTCGGGAAGATCGCAGACATGGCTCAAGTCGACGTGTCCGAACTACGTGCGGCACGGTTAGCCCCGCGACCGAAACACATGGCACTATACAGCTGGTATGTTCCGGAACTCACACAGCGGGATGCCATTGAATCTACGCCGGAGGCTTTGCGCTCGGTGGAGGATGAAAGGGCGATGTTTAACGACGTGAAGTCGCTACAGGGGCGCATGCAGTTCTTGGGCGACGAAATCCTCGGTCTGCTGGACCGGGCCGACCAGGCCCAGACGCTGGAGGAGGCGCGAGAGATCATCAAAGAAGCGCGGCGGCAGATCGAGCTTATTCTCGACCTTGCGTCGCCTGAGGATTAGCTCGCTCATGAAGCCGTTCACTCGGAAACTAACGCAGATCAGTTTTGAGGAAAGACGAGCTGGTCCACATGCTGAAGCTTACTGGGCAGACCATCCCGGCCATCATCATTACGGGAGAGCCCGAGAAGGCCATGCAACTCACCGGCCGCAATGGCGACTGGCTCAGGAAGCCCTTCACGGCCGAAGACCTGCGCGAGCGGATCGTCGCCGCCTTGGCCTGAAGCAGCACCGGCGCGACTTCAACGGGGACCGCCGCCTCGGACGGCCGCGGTCCGCCGGCGCCCTCGGGTTTCATTGGCCTGGGAAGCCCAGGGACAGGCCAAACCTGACATCCTTGTCGACGGCGCGCCCCGGACCTCGACCCATCAAGGTGCGAGAAGGCGTGTGTTCGGGCACGACGGGGCCGATGCGCGGAGCTGTTGCACTCCGTTTCGCGGCTGGAGGACTTCCGAAGGGATCGCGATCCCGGCTGTTCAGCTTCACCTTCGCGTCGGTGTTTTTTGAAAGGGGCAGCGTCACAGCCGCATCGTCATCGTCGTCGTCGTCGGCTCCAACGACGGACGGCCTCCCAGCAGTACCTGGCGCCTTAGTAGCCGTCCCCTTTGTTTGGGCGCTCGACTCTCTTGCTGACGCGGGGCGGAAAGGCATCTCGGATCCAATGGCTGGCGCCGGAAGCGTGACAATTAGAATGCTGATGACGAGGGCCGCTGAACGGAGCTGCACTTGGATCTCTTAGTGAGTAGAGGCGATGGGCCGCCAGTGCGGCGGGTGTTGCAGATTTCAATTTGATCGAAGCGAAATTAAGGGCACCCCTGAGCCGTCAACAGACGGAACACTGCAATGCGGAAGCTTTCGATCGCCATTCTGCTGCTGAGCGCCTCCCCCTGCTCCGCTGACTGGCGCTACTGCCTCGCTCAGGACGCGCCAGGCAAACGCGTCTACTATACCGACCCGTTCGAGACGGCTCACAATGTCGATAGGCTTGAGAGGGCGTTCAACGCCTGGCTCGCTGAGAAACGATTGGGGCATTCCTGGGGAATGTGCCCGAGAGCGTTCTCGCCCCGCGGGCCCTCGCAGCATGTCCAAGCCGCCCTTCGGTACAATCAGCATATCGGCCTGGAGCCGGCACGAGTTGGGTGGCCTACGGAATAGGCCGATGTCAGCAAAAATCATGCAATCAGCCAAGAGACTGCCCTGAGCCTTGGGTCAGCATTCTTGATGCAAACTTAGCCACGAGAGCCCTTCCGCTACAAAGCCTTCCGAGCGATCGCCCTGGCCCGCCTGTGGCGAAGCGGCATCGGCTAGCGCTGTCGCGGTCGTTTCCCGGTGACCAGGGCGGCCACTCAGTCACTCCACAGGGCGTCTGGCACTCGCTCAGCCTCGAGGAGCGACGTCAAGGAACGTTCTCCGCTCGACTGAGGTTTTCAAGGCGCCGAATTTGGCTTTACCGAGCGGAGCTGCCCATGCGCTACTTCTTCGACATCGTAAGCTCGCGAGGCCACAAGCGGGATGACGAGGAAGATGAGTTGGACGGGCTGGTCAGCGCGCGTAGGGAAGCATTCCTCACCCTTGCGGAGCTGGTGCGGTATAACAATCTTGTTACTGACGGTGAGGCTACTCTTGGGGTGAGGGACGCCTCTGGCACGGCCTTATTCGTCGCTCGTATGAGGTTGGAGTTGGTTTCAGGGTAAACGTGGCCGACCAGCTGACCGGGCGCGCTGATCGCAGCTGGACCGCCTGGCTGACGGAGGCTGTCGGCGACTTCACCTTTGGGGAATGGGTCCGGCTGGGGCGCATCACCCAGGCGAAGGCGGACTGGCTCCTGGCGGCCCTGGCTGCGGTCGAGCAAAGAGCCACGTGGCGATCCTGCGCCAGCTCGCGACCCAACTCCGCAGATTAATCCTGACGCGCGTATCCTGGCCCGTGTGGCCTCACGGCGGACCGAAGCGTGCACACCATCATGCGGTCAGCAGGGCGCGAGGAAGATGCATCTACGCTGGAGCACGGGCCTGTGCGCGTCGCGCCGTGGCGCCACGACGCGCGCCTGGCTACCAGATCGAATTCCGTTGTGTGCCGAGAGCCATTGACGAAAGAGCGCCCAACGCTCCGGCCAGGGCTTTGATCTCGAAGTCCTCAATCCGCCCATGACGGGTGGCCGAGAAATTCTGAGCGACTTCCAGCCCCGCAGCCCCGACCACAAAAGCCGCCAGAGTGACGAGCCTGTGGCGCGGATAGGCGAGTCCAAACATCAATCCAACCAGACCAAAGGCCGCGAAGCGCTCCAGGTCAGCAGGCAGCCCTGTGCTGGGTCGAAAGCCGATGGGGCAGACAGTCACGACAACGATGGCGAGCGCGAGCAGCCAGGCCAGGACGCGGGCAACGCGGATCAAAGTCACTCTGAACACTCGCGGAATATTGGAAGGCGATCAGCTCCGCCATGGCCTTCGCCTGGTCTGGCGACACCATCACGCTGCCGGTGCTGCGCTACCCGGTGCTGTAGGCATAGCGATAGGCGAGCTAAGCTCCGTCGGCGCCGGCGACGCGAAAGCCGGGATGGCCGGGATTTTCGCCCTCCGCCGCTCAATGAGCGCCGCGTGGGCGGCAGCTTGGAGTTAGCCGGCCCGCTTCGCGACCGACGCGGATCACCGTCGGACGGCGCGAGTCGACTGTATGACGGCGGGATCTCCGCCACTTGGCGCTTGGCGCCCGTTGAAACGGATGCCCTAATCGCAGACACGCACGACGCGATATCCAGCCAAATCACCCCAGTCGTCATAAACCGGCTGGCGCTCGCGGTAACATGAGCGAACATAGGCGGGGGCGGCGTAGTAGGTCAGGGCGCCATAGTACCCATAGGCCGGAGCGCCATAGACAGGGGCGGCAAAGGCTCTGTTACCGTTCGCGATCACGCCGCCTGCGATCGCCCCAGCAGCGAGTCCGCCGAAGAGAGCGGCATTGCGCCCGTTCCGGGCGGAGGCTTCGGTTGAGGTAGCCACCGCAGCCGTCGCAAGCGTTAGGCCCACTGCGCACAAGGCGCGGATTGTCGTTGAGCTCATCTGGTCAACTCCCAGCTTAGGATGTGCGATATATGCCGTGACAACGCTGAACGAGGGCGGAAGATCTTATTCACCAACGGTTCATCGTGCTCCTCCGGCGAACCCAGGCTTGCCGAGCGCGACGAATTTAGCCGTGCTACGAGGTCCCAGCACCGACTCGCCTCAACGAACCAGTTGGACAGCGTCCTGACGGAGTGGCTGACTGCCCAGGGACACCTAACTGCCGATTAAAGTCGTCGCGCTTAGGATGCGCCTAGCCGACAGCCCTTAACCGTGAGCCAGATCAACTTGGACCTGATCTGGCAGTTGCACGAAGCGGCGCTGGGTGCAGTTCGGCCTGTCGTTGTGGAACAAACGCAGATCCGAAGGGTTAACGCAGGCAACACGCTGTTCGCATGGCGTTGCAACGAGAGAAGCCCCGCGGATGCAGAGACGCGGGGTTTCTTTTGTGGGCAGGCTCTTACTTCCCTGCCGAAAGCTACGGAAGGTTGGACGAGAAACCCTGCACCAACTAAGGCCCCGCCGCGGCCGCATCCTCGCGCAGGTTTTGCGTTAGGCGACGCTCGGGCTGATGCTCTGAGAGCAACCAGGCGGGGTTCGATCACGCCAGTAGGCGCGCCAAAGCGGGACGAGGCCTCCTGCGTCCCCGGTGGGAATGCAGCAGATCCGACCTCGTGCATCAGATCCGGCAAACTGGCGATCAACTTGGCCATGGCCTTGGCCTGGTCAGGGGACATCATAACGCTGCCCGTGCTGCGGTACCTCGTGCTGTCCCCATAGCAATTCCCCGCCATGCTCAGCCACTTTGGTGCCCGCCACGTCTAAGTAGAAGCCCATATAACGCCATTTTTATATATGAATTCTCTCAAATATCGAAGCTACTGATTTGGACGCTAACTCGTTTTCGGCGTCGCCCAGAGCGCCTCTAATGTCCCTAGAGCAACGTCCGATTGTCCTACTGGCTGAGGACGACAGCCTCGTCGCCTTCACCTGCGAACATGAGCTGTGCGACGCTGATTTCGATGTCGCTGGCGCATTTCCGAGCTGCTCTAAGGCACTCGAGTGGCTGGCCGCTAACACCCCAGATTGCGCTGTCCTCGATGTGAGGCTTAGCCAGAGCTATTGCACCGAGTTGGCGAACGAACTGACCCGGCGCCGCGTCCCGATCGTCGTGTTTTCGGGCTATCCCGAACACGCCTGCCCGGTTCAGTTCGAATGGGACGCCTGGGTCGAGAAGCCGAACCTTCGCGATCTCCCCAATGCTATCCGCGGCGCAATCAGCCGCGCCTCGGGTCCGACAGTTCCAATGGGCGGCCAAGTGGGCTGGGCAGGCTGAACCTCTACGAGCAGGTGTGTCTTTCATCCACTCGCGGACAGTGTGAAATAACGGCAAGCTGTGTCTCTGCTCTGAAGAGAGTGGATCGACTATGTCCGGCACTGTGCTTCCCGCCCTGGGGCTCGCCCTCCAGAACAGGTTGAACAACGTCGTCGAGGAAGACCTGCCCGACGAGTTCGAGCGGCTCCTGGCTATGATGGCCGAGGCGAAGGCTTCATGCGAAAATGGCCTGGCGAACAAGCAGGTCGAAGCGCACCAGATGATCTGGACTTGGCGTCCCCGCCAGCCTGACGCGCTATGTATTCAGTCGATGACGAGATGATTTCCGCCGCCCTGGACGGTCCACCCCATGCCGGCGGGCTTCCGCGTGTCCGACGGGAACGGCTGTTGGCTCGGGTACATCTACGGCGACGCCGCCGGCGACCGCAGCACGGGCAGCGTGACGATGTCGCCGGCACAGGCAGAGGCTATGGCGGAGTTGGTCGCGCGCCTGCCCGAGAAGGTCACGGAAGGGCGTAGCGAGTTGCCACCGGGGCTGCGCGGCCCGTTCGCGGTCGAGGAGCGGAAAAACTGGTTTTCCGTCACCGACGCCAGCGGCATTCGGGTTGCCGCCGTCTATTACGATGATCCCGAAGCCGGCGAACTCACACGCGATAAAGCGCGGCGTATCGCGGCCGGAACATACGCATCTCCGCCTCCCACTGACGGGCGCGGCCGAAAGCCATCAGGAAGCCGAAAGGGCACCGGCGGCGCCAGACCTACGTGTTATTGGCACCACCCGGGCACGTGCTGCGCAGAGACCTTCAGAAGTCCCGCCGGCGAACCGGACCGAAGTTGCGGCTTTCTCAGTTCAAGCTGCCCCCACCTGTCGAACGACGATCACTCCCCCGGCTGGGCGAGGCCGTGTGGGTCGATTGACAAAAACGGAGATTGGATCTGGAATTTTCCGTGCGGGTCTCCAGCCCGATGCTGCCGTAGCACGCGCTGCGAGGCTCAGGGGAGGCTACCATGGACAAAGCCGTCTTCGTGTGGGCGCTGGCCTTGGCCGGGGCTTTGGCCGGAGCCCCCACGCACCTGCAGGCCCAATCCGCCGCCGATGTTCAGGCCGCGATGCAGCTCCTCAAGGCCAAGACCGCGCAACTCGGCACCCCAACCCTCAAAGGGGAGGAGGAGGTCGAGGGTCGCAAGACGCCGATCCTGTATTTCGGGACGACGAGGATGAACGGCGACTTCGCCCTGGTCGACGCAGTCCAGAAGGAGAAGGGAGGCACGGCTACCCTGTTTGTGAAAACGGGAGAAGACTTCGTCCGCATTGCGACGAATGTGAAGAAACCCGACGGCTCTCGCGCGGTCGGAACCCTCCTGGACCCGAAGGGCAAGGCGATTGCGGCTCTTCGGAGGGGCGGTAAGTTCGCTGGTGAGGTCGATATCCTCGGCAAGCCGTACCTCACCGCCTATGAGTCCATGCAGGACGCTCGCGGTGACGTGATCGGCATCTACTACGTCGGTTACCTCAAGCAGTAGCGGCCGCGCATTCCGGCCTCACGTCCACGGCGCGCCCACGGTCCAGAAGGCTTCGTGATCACGTCTGGCGAAGGACGGCAGGTCGCCTGGGTCTACTGGGACACCCCTGCCGCCGGCGACCTCACCCGCGAGTCAATGCGGAGGCGTCCTTTCTCGGCGAGCGTCAAAATCCTGCGATGCGGGCCGTCCAAATTTGTTGCCTGTGTGAAAGATCGGGTCGACAGACAACGTTCGATGCCCGCTAGATGGGCCGGAGCATCCACGTGAGCACGGCAAGGTAGCGCAAAAATAAACCCCGTCGCGGGGCGGGGCTTAGGTGCTTTTGGGGTGCGCTCGGAGGGAACCGAGCACCTCAGCTTATCGTCGTTCGAGCCGCCGCCATAGCCCGCCTGGACTAGCATCGAGCGATAAACGCCGGAGATGCCGGAGACCGTCACTGGGAGGGCAGAGAGGCGCATGATGCCACCCGCGATGCGCCAAGCCTCGTCTACGCCGAAGCTCTCGAACGGCAGGGTTTCGTCGACTGGTCTAACGACGGGCAGCATCTCGTTTTTCATCTTACGGCCGAGGGTGGCCATCGGCTCCGACAGCTGGAGCGAGAGCGGGTCGGCCGAGAGGCACGGGAAGGCGCATCCTAGGCGACGACTTCAATCGACAGTTAGGTGTCCCTGGGCAACCAGCCACTCCGTCAGGACGCGGCGAAGAAGATCCGAACGATTGGGCCGTGCGGGATCGCCAACTCGAGCGCTGTCCAAAGCCTCAGCCTGTTCTGACGTGAGGTACACCCAGGTTTTCACGTCGAAGACGCGCCCAGGAGGGCGGCCGCGCCGAGCTCTGGCCGATGACATTGTGGCGTCGTCCTTCATGTAATTCTTACCGTCCTGGCTAGCGTCACTGCCCGGGGCGCGCCGAAGTTACCCTACGCGCTGCCACCCTGGTAGCCGTCCCAATCCTAGTAGAAACCCCTAAACGCCATTTCGGCATATCCATTCGCTTACTAGACGCTATCTCTTTTCCGGCGTCGCCCAGAGCGCGCAATGTCCCTCGAGCAACGTCCGGTTATCCTGCTGGCTGAGGACGACGGCCTCGTCGCCTTCACCTGCGAACAGGAGCTGTGCGACGCTGATTCGATGTCGCCGGTAGATTTTCAAGCTGCTCAAAAGCTCTCGAGTGGCTGGCCGCGAACACCCCCAATTGCTCTGTCCTCGACGTAAGGCTAAGCCAGAGCTATTGCACCGAGTTGGCGAACGAACTGACCCGGCGCGGCGTCCCGATCGTCGTATTTTCGGGGTATCCCGAACACGCCTGTCCGGTTCAGTTCGAATGGGACGCCTGGGTCGACAAGCCGAACTTTCGCGATCTCCCCGATGCTGTCCGCAGCGCCCTCAGGCGCGCCTCGGGCGCGACAGTTCCGGTGGGCCGCCAAGTCGGCCGGGCAGACTGAACATCCACGAGCAGGTGTGTCTTTCATCCCCTCGCGGAGCGTGTGAAATAACGGCAAGCTGTGTCGCTGCTTCGAAGAGACTGGATCGACCATGCCCGCCACTGTGCTTCCTGCCCTTGGTCTCGCGCTGCAGAACAGGATCAACGACGTCGTCGAAGAGGACCTTCCCGACGAGTTCGAGCGGCTCCTGGGGATGTTGGCGGAGGCTGAAGCTTCTGGCGAGAGTGACTTGCCGAACAAGCAGGTCGAAGCCCTCCAGCTCGTCATCGAACTGGCCATTCCGCCCGCCTAGAGACCGAAGGCCGCTGCTCGTCTATATCCCGGACGATGACGCGCCGCTTTCCGCCGCCCTGGACCGTCCACTCCATGCCCGCGGGCTTCCGCGTCGCTGACGCTACCCGCTGCATATTGGCCTACTGCTACGGCGACAGCACCGGCTACCGGAGCACCGGCAGCGTGATGATGTCACCCAACCAAGCCAAGGCCATGGCCGAGTTGATCGCCAGCCTGCCGAACCTCATGCACGGCGTCGAATCGGCTGCGCTGCCGCCCGGCCTTCACAGCCCCTTTGAGGTCGAGGATCGGCGGACCTGGTTCTCTGTGACCGACGCCAGCGGCATTCGCGTCGCGGCGGTCTATTTCGGCGACCCTGAAGCAGGGGATCTCATACGAGACGAGGCTCGCCGCGTCGCCGCCGGTATTTCGCGACTGCCCGATTTGGTTGAACGGCTGCAATAAGGCCATTCGTTGTACCCGCGTTTTCAATCGGCGGGCTAGGTGCCCTGCGCGCCAACCACTCCGTCAGGGCGCGGCGGAGAAGATCCGAACGACTGGGCCGCGCGGAACACCCATGAGCGATCCAAGGAACGGCGGCGTGGCCCTAACGTTGACGGGGGAAGGTCCTGAGAGGATTTCAACATGTCAGTGTTTCGCGCCGGTCTATTGGCCTCTGTGGTTGTCCTCGGGAGCATCAGCGCTCCAATAGCCCAGACCACCGCGCCAGGAACCAACCCCCCCGCCACTGCAGCCCCTGTTCGCCACGACGATGACAATAGGCATAACTGGGGCTGGGTCGGCCTCGTGGGGCTGTTGGGCCTCGGTGGGCTGATGAAGCGATCGGAGCGCCGCATCGCGAGCACAGATGCAACTCGGCAAAATCGCCCGTAGGCTAAACCCTTCCCAGCTTAGCGGGATGGCCCCCGATCACGACGACGTGCACGGACGGGGAAAAGGCCGGTTGAAGCCGATTGCCAGGACGCGGGCCGATGAAGCTCGCGTTTCGCCTCGTCTGTGCGCCTCTAAAGTGGGCCGCCCCGAAGAGCGGCCCCAAGTCTAGGGAGGAAACGCCCAAGGAGGGCTGTGGCCATCGCTGGCCACATTCAAAAGGTAGGTTTTGGAGGCAGCGTGACAAGCGCCACTAAAAAATTTTTGCAAGGTCGTCGTTCTGTTCAACGCCGGTTCCTACGGCGTTCACTGAACTAGTACAGTTGCGATAAGCTGGGTTCCCGGCCTGTTCGACGCTTGGAGGCTATTGTCCGGGGCCTGTGCCGGCTTCCCGTGGTGGCGGCCAGCTCCTTAGAAATCGCCAACGAAGGACGCAAGACGATCCGAAAGGTTACACGGTCGCTTGCGGATCAAACGGGCTCGCGGCGGTTGCGCGATGGCGAAGCCGGCCACCGACAGATTTCGTTAACCCAGACCGGTCATAGCTTTTTATGGACAGGGTTCATGGAAATCAGATCGCTCCCCAACCTCGCCTTCAAGGCCGCATCGACCCCGCTAAGCCGTGTCGCTGGCGACGCCGTTCCCAGTCCGGATCAGCCGCGACCTCAGGTCGAACGCACCACCTTGGATCAACCGACGGGCACGATTGTACGGTCCACACTTGATGCCGAGACAGGGATCACCTTGTCCCAAAGTCCTGATCCGGTGATCCTGCGCCTTCGAGCCTTCGCGAAAGCCTATCTTCGCGATCGGAAGGCGGGCTAACCCAGACGCTGAAGGCCGAGGTCGCGCACCTCGTTGGCAGCAGAGCATCGGGCCGATCTGCGGCAAGAAAGGTCGCGGGCGGATCAGGCCATGGCCGAGCTGGCCAAGATGACTGAGCGCCTCCTAGAGCTGGAGCGCCAGCGATCTCGCCCGCCATTGCTGGTCCGTGACGCTGGGAAAGCAGGCGGCGGCTTGCCTGGCTGTACGTCAACCACTCGTCGCCATGTGGACGCCCGTCTGCGAGGGGTACGTTCCTCGTCCGACCATAGCCACGCTGCGCATCCGGCCGCCGAGAGTAGGTCTACCGACTTATGGACCTCCGGCAGGGCTTAAACGTTGACCCCGCTGGCAACGAACAGCGGAGGTGCGTGATGGGCCACCGAACGCCTACCGACCGGGGGGAAGGGCCACCCAGCCAGGTTATCGGTCTCAACGCCTAAGGTTCCCCTTTGTCCGCGAGCGTCGTAGACGCAGGGGTTTTTGTATGCGGTCCGCAACACGTACCGGTCCATCATCAGTCGTCGCTGACGCCACCCTGGAGTAGTAAGCTGGCTCGATCTCCTCAATCCTGGAGAGGGTCTCAGTGCACCTAGCCGAGCAAATTACGAAGCCGATCGGCCATGGCTATGGCCCATAAGACCGGGGCGATCGTGGCCAGCGTCGAATATCGTCACGCGCCGGAGAACAAGTTTCCGGCTGCGCACGAGGACGCCTTTGCGGCCTACCAATGGGCTTGAAAAACGAGCCCGGCTCTGATCCCATCGGCGCTCGGCGTAGCCAGCGCCTTCGCGTAGGCGATCCGGGATAGACCGGCGGTACGTCCGTCTGGTGAGAGCCCGTCTTGGTGCAAGCCGGCAGGATAATCCGGAGCTCTCAGCCTAGCCCGAGCCCTTCGGGAGCCCACCTTCCCGGTGAGCTCTTTGTTTGATGTTTGGTTGAGAGTCTGATCAGGGCGAGGCTGGCTATCGGCGTTGCTGTCGTCGCGGTCTGCCATGCGTTACCCGTTCGCGCGGAGAACTGACCATTCGGCCCCATCTACCGGTCGGAGGCCGCCACGAGGGAGTTCGTGGTGGAGCGCATGGGGCAGGCCCGGCAGAACTCCGTGCTTGTCGGCCGCATCGGCGGCAAGCCCGCCATCGCCCCACATCGTACGGGCGGGTCGGAGACGAGCGCCGGTCTAGATGACCCGCAGACTCGCTCCGTAATGGCGCAGACGGACTGGACAAAGCCCGAGGTCTTGGACGTGATGGACGTTCACAACGGCCCGCTTGAGGGCATGTGGCACTTCGACCGCTGCCGCTACTGCTGCGAGCCGCCGTCGCCGTCGCCGCCATGGATGCCGCCGCCACCCGCCGTCTCTCCGCCCGCGTGACCGCCGCTGTCCTCCATGCCGCTGTCGCCGCCCCCGCCCCAGCCGACGCCGGAGCCGCCGTAAGCATCGGCCCGGCGTAGGTCGCAGGATCGTTGCTCATGGCCGGAACGCCGCGCATCGCCGACGCCAAATCCGACGAACTGATGCCGACCGAATGGGCGAAGCCGGCGAGATCGGACGAGCCGCGTGTGTTGGAGAAGCCGGTCAGCCCCGGAACAGCACCCAGCGCCGACGCGAGATCGGCATTCGAGATGCCGGCGGACGAGGCGGAGCCCGCCAGATCGGAGGCCGTGGACGCGCGCGCCCCGCGCCGCTGGCTTGCGCGACCGGCGTATCAGCGTAGCCGCAGATAGACGGAACGGAGCCCTGGCGGCGGCGAGGTCCGGATGCCGTTGGACGAAGCGGAAGCCGGGCAGGTCCGACACCCCCGACAGGGCGGGCGCGCTGCCGACGCGAAAGCCTTTGTCGCCGAGGCCCGCCACGGACGGCAGCGCGCCCGAATGAAAGCCGTGGTCGCCCAGGTCCGTTGCCGGGTCGGTCTGCATGAAGTCGGGGACGCCGAAGCCTTCCAGGGCAGGCCCGGCGACCTTTTCGCATTGGGCGAGGGCCGAAACTCGCGCGTTCTTCCGTCGGACGCGTGAGCGCCGTCGCAGGCGTTCGCCGGCAGTGCTCGACGTGGATGGGTTTCGCCAGGTCCGCGGGGCTAGTCGCTCAAATGCGACCGAAAACGCTATGAACAGATTTATCCTTTGGGCGCACCGTGTCGTCTGTCGTCTCGCCAGTGTGCCGCCATGACCCCGATCCATCTTCCCATCGCCCGCAGTCAAGACGCGACCAGTGGTCCCGACTATGCGCTCGTGCGATCGCGGGCGGCCTGCGTCCCCGACGGCAGACCTGCGCCGCTTGGAGCCCAGTGGCTGATCGCACCGGCTCCCTCATTCAAGCCGTCTCACCCCGAACAGGCGTGATCGGATGGCGACCGCGCCGACGATGTCGTCCTTTGCGAACCGGCTCGCGACAGCATGTCAGGTTTGAAACGCCGCCCCGGAGACTTGGCTCCGCTGACGCTGCAGAGAAGGGCGCTGCGCTGGCTTTCGCTCGCCGACGCCTACTGCGCCGCGCGGGCAGGCTCCGCTTATGTCCGCCTCTCAAACCGGTCCTGGATTCTGCTGCGCGCCGATCTGCAACTAGCGACAGCTCATCTTGCAGGCGAGGGCGACGAGCTTGAGACCTGCGATGCGGTCCTTCTTCAAGGGCTGGCAATAATGCTAGAGCGAGTTTTGCAGTCTCTGGATCCTACGAGGCCCGATTTTCTAATGCGCGAGGGTGTCACGCTATGGGCCATCGTTCTGCGCCGGGCGCAGGTCGCTGGCGCCGCCTCGTCAGCGCCCAATCATTGAGTGCTCATCCAGGGCCGGCTGTGACGGCGGCGTTAGACAAAGAAGCGCCGCGCTAACCGCCATGATTGCTTCAGAAGCCTGACGCGCCCCGGACGGTCTCTAGCGTAGGCGCGCCCTTCTCCATCCTCGGCTGCGTCGTGCCCGGCGCCTGCAATGGGCCCAAATTTCCTGAGCCTTTGTATGTAGGCGCTGGTTCTCAGCCTGGGCCGAGCGGCAGCCGAAAGCGCGTGCCGCGGCGTCGACGCAAGTCAAGGAACGTTCTCCGCTCGGCTTCGATTTTCAGGCGCCGATGAGGCCTGACCAACGGAGCCCCCTATGCGCTACTTCTTCGACATCGTAAGCTCACGAGGCCACAAGCGAGATGAACAAGGGGATGAGTTGGACGGGCTCGTAAGCGCGCGCAAGGAAGCTTTCCTCACCCTGGCGGAGCTGGTTCGGTCCAACAATCTCATCGCGGACGGTGAGGCTACCCTTGAGGCTCGGGTGAGGGACGCCACGGGCGCGGCTTTATTCGTCGCCCGTATGAGGTTGGAGTTGATTTCCGGGTAACCCGCGTCCCCGGGATCGAGTATCCGCTACCTGCATGGCCGATAAGCTTACGCAACCGCCGCGCGCGCCGGCGACGCGACCGACGACTCAACGACGCCGGCGCGCTCAAAGCGCGCCCCAGCGGCCGGCGGTTGTCTTTGCGGCGACTCCGACGTGGCGGCCTCCTCGAGCCAACCGGGGATCGCCGCGGCTGAGGTCTAAGGGGTGGCGCCAGGGCCAGGCCCGCCGAGCCGCCCCGCGCTTCGATCCGGGGCAGGTCCGCTCCACCGTCAGTTATAGGAGTGATCGACTGGCCCGGAACGCCAGGCCTTGGTCGGTGGTTGGGATGGTTGATGACGCGTGGCTACGGCGGGGGTGGCAGGTTGACGAACATCGCAAGGCCCGTGATGCCCGAGGACGAGGGTCAATCGCTGGTGGGGGTGGCCTCGGCGACCTTCATTGCGGTGGTCATTGTCGCGAGCCTCTATCTGGGTCGCGACCTGTTCGTCCCTTTGTCGCTCGCCCTGCTCTTGAGCTTTGTCCTAGCGCCGCTGGTTCTGTTGCTGCAGCGGTTCGGCTCGCCGCGCGGGCTGGCTGTCATGCTCGTGGTGACGGTCGCATTTGCGGCGCTCTTTGCGCTCGCCACCCTCATGGGTCGTCAACTCACGCAGCTGGCCGCCGACCTGCCGCGCTACGAATCAACGATCAGAGCCAAAGTGAAGTCTCTGCGAGGCGCGTCAGCCGGAGACGGCACTCTGGAGCGCGCCGCCGACATGTTGCAGAGCCTTGGCAAGGAGCTTGAAAGGCCCTCGTCCGGGGCTGCTCCAACGGCTGCAGCAGCCGATGGAGCGGCGAGGTCGATCCAGGTCGTCGTCAGCCCACCAACGCCTGGCCCTTTGGAGAGCCTCTCCAGCCTGATCTCGCCTCTGCTGCATCCGTTAGCCACGACCGGCTTGATCGTGGTCTTTGTGATTTTCATCTTGGTGCAACGCGAGGATCTGAGAAACAAGCTGATCAAGCTCGGCGGAACTCACGACATCCAGCGAACGACTGCCGCCCTCAATGACGCAGCTCTGCGGCTCAGCAGGCTTTTCCTGGCGCAGCTTGCGATCAACAGCGCTTTCGGCGTGATCATTGGCGTAGGATTGTGGGCCATAGGCGTGCCAAGCTACGCCCTCTGGGGCATCCTGGCGGCGATTTTGCGCTTTGTGCCCTATATCGGGGCCGTCATCTCGGCCGCCTTTCCCCTGACCCTGGCGGCTGCCGTCGACCCCGGATGGAGCATGCTGATCATGACGGGGCTCCTGTTCTTGATCGTGGAGCCGGTCGTGGGTCATGGAGTGGAGCCCGTTCTATTGGGGCAGAGCACCGGCCTGTCCCCGGTGGCGGTGGTGCTCGCGGCCGCCTTTTGGACATTGCTCTGGGGACCCATTGGGCTGGTGCTGGCCACGCCTCTCACGGTCTGCTTCGTCGTATTGGGACGACACATCGAAAGGCTCGCGTTGATCGACGTCCTCCTCGGCGACCGTCCGGCTCTGGAGCCGTGGGAGCTGCTATATCAGCGGTTACTGGCCGGCGATACGTCGGAGGCGGTGGAGCAAGCGGAAGAATTTCTGAAAGACCGCAGCTATGCGGATTACTACGACGGCATCGTGCTAAACGCCCTGGGCCTGGCGCAAGCGGACCTTTCGCTAGGCTCGCTCACCCCGCAGCGGGCCGAGAGGGTGCGCGACGCGGTGAGTGAACTCGTCAGCGACCTGCAACAGAATGGCGAGCCGCCGATCCTGCCCCATGAGCCGTCGGCGGCGAGCGTTGCGGCGCTGGAGGGCGAGGCCGCGGTCGGACACCGGAGCGACGACATGCCGGTCTTGTCGCCCAGCGATTTGCCCGGACCTTGGACCACGACCTGCCCTGTTTTATGCGTCGCGGCGAAGACGGCGGTGGATGAAGCGGCAGCGATCGTGATGGCCGATCTTTTGACCAAGCACGGTCTTGGCGCCCGAGCCACGGGCGTGGATATGCTCACCACCTCCAACCTCGTCAACTTGGATCTGAGCCAGACGGCCATGATCTGTTTGGTTAGCGTCGGCGCGCGTCATGAGGCGCACTTGCGCAATCTCGTTAAGCGGCTTCGCCGCAAGCAACACCGTTTGGCGTTTCTGATCGCTGTCCTCAGCGAGGATCCTCATATTGCGGCGGCGTTGCAAACGGCCTCCAAAGCCGATTGGTCCGCCGCGGATTTCCGCAAGTCCTGCGCCGCTTGCATCGCGCAGGCCCGCGCGCTGACAGACCAGTCGGCGACCTTGGCGCCAGCTTCAACGAAGGCCGGATAGACGGACTCCTGGGGCTGTCTGAGTAGCGCAAGCCAGCACAGGCTGTTTTTAGCAAATAAAGGTTAATGGTCGGAAGGACGGTCGAGGAAAACGATGTTCATCGTGCTGGACTGACTGAGTCCCTCTCGCATTACACTTCTCGAAGGGACGCGGGGGGAGGCGAGAGCGAACGAGCAGAACAAATCAATCGCCTTGAATTGTGAGCCATCCTTTGACTGGGCTCGTGCGCACCGCAGCGGTTCGGCGCCACCATCGCCGATGATCGCTGGACAGCCATGAACCACTTTGACCGCTCTGACTGGCTCCGGGATCAGTTGGATCATCTCGAAACGCGAGCGGTGGCTTTTATCGCTTAACTTGGCCGACGACGCCCGAGCTTGAGCCATTGACGCGAGAGGATCCAGCGTTAACGCGTTGACATCAAGCCTGCTTTCACTTTCCTTTCGGCGCAGCGACGTTCAGATCGAATCGCCGGGGATCGCCTTGAAGAGCAAAGGGCTGACCACGAAGCCGGGTTGCGAACGTCAAGTTTACGACGTTCTGAAATCTGAGCTCGAAAACGCCGGATCTCTATATTTGCCCCGTCGAAAATGGGAGGAGATGGACCTGGCCCGCCGCGAGCAATGGCTGCGGGTCGAACTCATCCGATTGCGCGAACGCCTCCAGGCTGAGCGCGACGCCGACCTTTGAAACGTGACCCGCGGCGCCTTATGCCGGGCCGAGGCTGCCCCCGGACGGGGCAGCGACATGGGCCAACGGCCCGCCCGAATGATGCTGGCTGTGCTGGCTGTGGCTGGCGCAACCGGCGGGCCGGCGCTGCGGTGCGAAGCGCGCCACCGATGCCCCAAAACTAGTCACACGCGGTATCATCAGCAGGATCCGATCTCGCGCCGCCAACGCTGTTGCGCCAAACTGGCTTTGTGAGTCGCGGCACGGGGTCACCGATGCGGAAGCATGTGATGCGGTGGCTTGATCGGCCTGGGGCCATCATAAATCCCACCTTATCTGTATTGATCGTCGATGACTTTGCGCCCATGCGAACGATTCTGGAGAGCATGTTGGTCGAGATAGGCGTTGTCGACTTCGATGGCGCCGCGAATGTGGCTAGCGCGCTCACCCGCATCCACGCGCGCCGCTATGACCTTGTTCCGCTCGACTCTTTGTTGGGCGACAAACCGGCGACCTTCTTCTGCAAGCGGTGGCCGCGCATCGCCAAACCATTCGGGTGATATATATGACGGGCGAGCCGACCCAGGCGGCGAGCCGCCTTCGCCAGGAAAGCAATTGGTTGCGCAAACCATTCACGACCGGAGAGCTGAAGACGCGCGTGCTCGCCGCGCTGTCAGCCTCATGAGGCTGAGCTTGACATCCGGCGGGCTAATTGTCGGTGACGAAAGCTCGCATGCCAGCCAAGGACGGTCGCCCAGGGAAGCGTTATGTCCCAGATGCAAGGGCTGTAAGCCAGGCGTGGGCGTCCGCCCGGCCGCTGTTCGGCGCATGCGACATCCGGGCGGCTCAGATCGTGGGATGACCAAGGCATGGCGACCGCAGCGGCGGATCCGGTGCACGCACTGCCCTGCCGGAGTGGCTGTCCGCCCCAGCGAGTCGCTCGTTTCGTCCGCGCCGCCGTGCATGGCCCAACGAAAGAAGCTCTCGTTGGGTGATCAGCCCAGCGAGAGCTTCAAGGACACAACAGAGAAGGTTATCCGGGTCGGCCGGCCGTCGAGCAGCCGCGCGATGCTGTCCATCGCCGCTTCCGGGTGAGCGGTCAAGATGCCCGGGCGAAACAAAGGCGGGGCCCAGCGGCCCCGCCCCAACCTCCTGCCTGGTGGCAGGACGTGATCGATCAAAACTTGTAATTTACGCCCACGCGGACCACGCCGGCGTCGTTGTTCTTGCCCGAGCTGACCGTGATCGGCACGCGCGCCGCGGTGTAGACGAGGTTCCGAAGGTGCGCCTGGCGGCGCCACGCACGGTTGCCGCCGCGACGACGGTGGGCCGACGCCGCGCGGGGCCGAGCAAAGTCGACCGGAAATGTCCGAGCGCCTCGCGTGCGCTGTGGAAAACAGCCTGGGCGAGCGCGCCGGAGGGCCGATGGGGCCGCGGCAGGCCTTGCCCAGCTCCGGCTTTCCGGACAATCTGATCCAGCGAGCCGGATGATTTGCGCCGGCTGAACTCCACCTGCTTTTCTGGGAGCTCAGCCATGACGCGCGACAGCCGCGACTCCGATCCGAACCGTCCCTCTCGTTCCGGCATGCGCGCCCGCCGCCAGGCGCGCGCAGCCGCGCCGCGCCGGCCGGCGCTGTTGCCCGGCGTCTGTGCGCGGAAGCGCGCAGCGCTGGCCGCCGCAATCTCCAGCCTGTATCCGCAGGCCGGCGTCATCGGCCGGCGCGCCGCCGCTGGGGCGGCCGACGACCTGGACTACGCCGCCATGATGCGCGGCGTGCGCGACGAGGCCACCCGCCTCGCGGCGATCGACCACATCGCCTGGCGGCTCATGAACGCGCTGCATTTGCAACCGGACGAGGAGCCGCGGCGCGAGGCGATCGTCCGCGATCTCGCCACCCGCTGGGCCGACCACGAGTTCGAGGCGGTCGCGGCCGTCCGGGACGCGCTCGGCCCCGAGGCGGACTTTGATCGGGTGCTGGCGCGCAGCGTCGTCTCCTATCTCGATCGCCACCTCAAAGTTCAATCCGTGATCGGCGCTTCGCAGCGCTGTGCCGTCGAGGGGGTGAGCCTGGTCAAGAGCGCGAGCGAAGCCGCCAAGGCGCGGACCGCGCCCGGCGAGCCGTCGCCCGATGCGCCGGCGCAGGGTCGGGATGTGACGGCGCCGATCGCGCCCTCGCCGCCCCCCGGCCGGAGCCTGCGCCGCACGAAGCGGCCGCATCCGCCGCAGCCGGGGCGACCGCGGGGTCGCGCTCCGAAGCCGGGCCATGCGCCGCAGCCCCCGCTCCGCATGGGGGCGCCCAAGGGCGGCGACCCGATGGGCAACGCGGCGGCTGAGGCCTCTTGCGCCGGCCTGTCCCGGTCGTCGGCGCCGGCTCACGACGCCGCCTTGGCCGCGCGCGACGGCGCGCCGGCCCAGTCCCCATCGCATCCCGGGCTCGCGGCGCCGGGGCGGTTCGACGAGCCTGATCAGCCCAACCACCCCGCAGGGCCGGGCCGGCGGCCCGGGCCCGCGCCGCGCTCGACCAAGGCCAAGAACCCGTCATCGGGCGGCGCCGACGGCGCCCCGCCGTCGCCCGAAACCACGCCTGGGCCGGCCGAAGCCCCCGAAGCCGCCGCGCGCGCCCCGGCCGCGACGCTGCCGCGGCGCCTGGCCGCTGCGCCGGCGGCGGAGGGCGGGCCGCGCCAGCCCGGGCCCGCTCCGTGGGTCCAAAGGCTGTCGCAGCCGGCCCGCCCTGCGCGCTGGAGCCCGCGCCGCCGGCCCACCTTCGACTGAGGGCCGCCATGACCGCCTCCGACAGGCGCATCGCCGCCAACCGCCGCAACGCCCAGTGCAGCACCGGCCCGCGCACCGAGGCCGGCAAACAGCGCAGCCGCTTCAACGCTCGCCGCCATGGCCTGACCGGGGCGCATCTTACCTCCGACGCGGGCGAGGAGGCGGCGGCGCTGGAAGCTGAGCTGCGGCGCGAATGGCCCGGGATCGCGGCCGCGGATGCCGCCGAGTTGGCCCGTCTGAGCGTGCTGGAGAGCGTCGCGCGGCAGGCGCGCTGGCCGCCCCCGCCGCCCGCGCCTTCGGCCGACCCGGGCGAAGACCCGACCGCCGCCCGCGCCTGGCTGGCCGCGGCGCTGCAAGCCATGCGGCTGCAGCGCTATGTCACGGCGCTGAGCCGGCGCCGCGCCGCCCTCATCCGCCGCCTGCTCGCAGCCGCCACCGCCCCCGAGGCCGCCGGCCGCCCCGCGCCGCCCACGCCATCCCTCCGTCCCCGCCCCAAGGGAGCCCGCTCATGGCCAACCAAACGCCGCCGCTAGGACGCCCGCCGCAGCCGTCCGACCACCGCAAGGAATGGACGGCCGACGAGCGGGCCGCCTGGAAGGCAAAGCGCGACCAGCATCAGGCAGCCTGGCGCACGCTGCGCGCCAAGCGGCGCCAGGCCTTGCAGACCAGCGACCTGGACGCGGCCCGGCAGGCCCTGGCGGCGGCCAAGAGGCTGGCCCGCCTGCAGGCCGGCGAACGCCGCGCCTGGGGCGTCGGGGCCCCGCCCGGAGTTGAGCTGCCGCAGCGCGCCGAGCGCCCGCTGTCCGACGCCGAATGGAGCGCCAGCCTGTCCCCTCGGTCGCGCCAGGCCTCCGTGGCGGCGACCCCCTGGCCCGGCCGCGTCAAGCAGCCGCGTCCGCCGCCGACGGCCGGATGGACGCCGGCGCAGTTCGACGACTGGGCGGCGCTGCAGGCGCAACAGCGGCGCGACTGGGACGAGATCGAGACGCTGCGCCGGCGCGCCGACGTCTGGGGCGACGACGCAGCGGCCAAGCTGGTCGAGGTCGCGATCGAGACGCTGCGCATCGCCCAGGACGGCGAGATCCGCGCCTGGGCCCAGACCGGGAGCGTCGACGACGACAAGCCATCGGCCCTGACCGAGGAGGAGCGCCAGGCCTTGATCGCCGAGTTCATGGACGCGTGGGACAGGCTCGCCGCGCTCAGCGCCAAGAAAGCCAAGGCCGCCGCCGCCGGCGCCTCGCCCGAGCCAACCCGCGGCGATCCCGGCGGGCCGACCGCCGATGCCGCCGGACCGGCCGCCGACGCCGACGCGTTCAGTCGGGAGGCTCTGAAGCGGCCGGCCTGATGCGGCGGGCGGAGGACGCTGGCTCCGCCGACGTGGGACTGTCCAGCGCGCGTCCCAGCGCGGCCGTGACCCGCGGGGTCAGGGCGCGGCACGCCTCAGGCGACTGCGCCGCCGACGCCAGCCGCAAGGCGGCCGCATCCTCCGAGCCGCCGAACTCGACGGAGACGCCGCGCCGGCCGCAGCTGATCCGCCAGCTTTGCGCCGCCGCCGCCAGCGGCATGGCCGTGGTCTCGCCGCAGCGGCCCGTGAGGGTCAGGACGCCGTCGCCGATCCGGAACGCCTCGTCAAGGCTGCGCCGCTCCTCGGCCGACGCCGCGGCCGGATCGACCAAGGCCGTGACCAGGTCGAAGCTGCGCCGGGCAGCCGCGCCGGCGCGGGCCGCGTCGCCCGGCTCGGCCGGATCGTCGGCGTTGGGCGCGGCGGCGCGGTCTGACCCCGACCAGACCAGAGCCCCAGCGCCCAGCGCCGCCAGCGCCAGGACCGCCGGCCAGGCGCGCCGCCGATGCGGGAGAGGGACCGGGCCGCTGCGGGCGCCGCCGAGGTCGGCGGGCGTCAGGGCCGGCGGCGGAGCCGGGCCGCAATCGGTCGACGCCGACGCGACGGCGCGGGCTACCGCGTCATCCGCCGCCATCAGGGCGTCGAGGGGAGGGCGGCGGGGCGGCGTCCGGGGCCGGCGCGGCGTCCGGATCTGCAGCGTCGACGTTCGCGTCATGGCGATCCTCCTCTGGGGCGGGGGGCGGCGCGTAGCGCCGGGTCAGCTCGCCGGCCAGGGTCCGCTTCCACGGCGAGGCGCGGCCGCAGGGCAGGGGCGTGGGC
>NZ_JBTAMK010000028.1:0-26353 GCF_054796215.1 Alsobacter sp. SYSU BS001988
CTGATCGCGCCCATCGCCATGGAGGAGAAGCTGCGCTTCGCCATCCGTGAAGGCGGCCGCACCGTCGGCGCCGGCGTGGTGGCGAGCATCATCGCGTAACCGGCCCGTCGCCGTCAGGCTTGTCGGAAGGGGACGCCTCGGCGTCCCCTTTTCGCATCGGGACAAGGGTCCGGTCGGCGCGCGAGGCGCGCGTCGAAAAACGCTTCCGGACACGCGGTCCCTCTTGCATCGGGCGCGAAGATGCGGCATCTACGCGCCGTGGCCGCCTGCGGCGGCCGCATAGGGGCTTAGCTCAGCTGGTTAGAGCGGCGGTCTCCAAAACCGCAGGTCGAGAGTTCGAGTCCCTCAGCCCCTGCCAATTCGAAAAGCCCTCGGACCTGCGTCCGGGGGCTTTTCACGTTCAGGCGGATGCGGGCGGGGCCGCCGTCGTCCGAGGCTCCGGCATGGCGGATGCGTCGGCCTCGGCCGGGCTGAGCGCCCGGCGCGCGACGACGAAGAAGAGCGCCATGATGACGAGAGGGGCGACGAGGAGGTGCCCGTATTGGGCCACCTCGGTCGGCATCCAGGGCAGCATGAAGGCCGCGACCCCGATCTTGACCTCGCCCGGGCGAAAGCCCGTGCGCGTCGCCTCGGCGTAGAGCCAGGCCAGCGGGATCGCGAGCAGCATGAGGTCGTAGCGCAGCATGAAGGGCGTCGTCAGCAGCGCGCCGGCGACCATCACGGCGCCGACCGCGCGCGGCGAGCGGACCTTCCAGGCGACCCAGACGACAGCGGCGGCGGCCGCCAGCCCCACGGCCGCCTGGGCTGCGTAGGCGAGCGAAACGGAGCTCCCGAAAAGCCGCATCATCGCGAAGATGCTCTGCATCTTATGGTCGCCGATGCCGTTCTCCTCCAGGGCGCGCGCGGCCTCCGGCGCGATGGCCGCATAGGCGCGCCAGATGTCCACGCCGAACACGGCCACCGACGCCAGCGCGAACGCCGCGACGGTTCCGCCGGCCGCCAGAGCCGTGCGCCAACGGCCGGACGCCAACAGGACGAGCGGGATCAGAAGTCCGAAATGCGGCTTGAACGCCAGGGCGCCGAACAGCACCCCGGCCAGGACGGGCCTGCGGTCGAGCAGCAGGAACGCTCCCCCCAGGAGCGCCGTGGTGATGAAGGCGTTCTGTCCATGGGCGATCGTCATCGGCGCGGCCGGGAAGCACATCAGGTGCAGGTAGCCGAGCTTGGGCGGGGCCCAGCGGCGCAGGACCGCAAAGCACGCGGCCATGGCGGGCGCAAGCCAGGCCGCGAGCGCGGCGAAATAGGACAGCGCGGCAAGCGGATAGCAGAGCAGCAGGAAGAGCGGCGGGTAGAAGAAGGCGAAATACCCGTCGTTCTTGGGAAAGATCGCCAGCTGCGCCGCGCTGTGCAGATCCATGTCGTAGACGTCCGTCGGCCGGCCCGCCAGGGCCAGGTCCGAGGCGGAATAGAAGCTGAGGAAGTCCGAACCCAGAAAGCGATGCCAGCCGGTTTCAAGGGTCTGCTCCCACTGGATCGCGGGGAGCACGAAGGCCCCAAAATAGTACATCGCGCCGACGAACAGGCACGTTCTCAGCGCCATGCGTTCGTCGAAGGGATGTTCCGTCCGCAGGGCGTCCCGAAGGTCGGCCCAGAACGATTGGCGGGATGCGGTCATGCCCATGACGGGGCCTCGCTGGATTCGCATTGTGCGGTCGGGCGGTCGGTCCGCCAGCGGGCGCGGGGCGTCTTCACTTGCGCCAGACGAGGCGCGCGCTGACGGCGTAGTTCCAGGTCGCGCCCATGACGATGCCGGCGAGGCCCGCCGCCCACCAGGTCTGGTCGTGCTCGAACAGCCAGGTCGCCACGCCGATATTGGCGAGCGCGCTCAGCGAGCAGATGCCGCAGAACATCGCCAGCCCGCGCAGCCAGGCCCAGCCGCGCAGGCGGGCGTTGCGGTAGGTGGTCAGGTTGTTGACCACGAAGTTGCACGCCATGGCGACGAGGGTCGCCAGCGTCTGGGCGGCGAAGAACGTCAGGCCCGTCAGAAGCGCCAGCTTCAGGGCGGCCAGATGGAGCACGACGCCGACGCCGCCGACCAGCAGGAAGCTGACGAAGCTGACCGGCACGACCCCGCGGGTCAGCTTGCTGACGATGAGGCCCAGGAAATCGAGCGCCACTTTGGCGTCGAACTTGGACTCCCCGGCATGACGCTGGCGGAACTCGTATCCGAGCTCCTTGACGCGCGCCGACTCGGGGCTCGAGGCCAGGATGTCAGCCAAGATCTTGAATCCTTCCGGGCAAAGCTGGGGCGCGGCGTCCTCGACGACTTCGCGCCGGAGCATGAAGAAGCCGCTCATCGTGTCCTTGACCGTGGTCCGCAGCACCGCCTGGGCGAAGCGCCGGCCCAGCTTGCTGATGGCCTGGCGCGTCGCGCTGAAGCCCGCGTCAGCCGCCCCGCCTTCGACGAAGCGGCTGCCCACCACGATGTCGCAGCGGTCCTCGCGCAACTCCGCCAGCATCTTCGGCAGGAGCGTCTCGTCATGCTGCAGATCGCCGTCGATCACGGCGACATAGGGCGCCGCCGAGGAGAGCACGCCCTCGATGCAGGCCCCGGACAGGCCGCGACGGCCGACCCGCCGCAGGCATCGTATCCGGCTGTCGCGACGCGACAGGCTCTTGGCCAGCGCGGACGTCCCGTCCGGGCTGTCGTCGTCGACGAACACCATCTCCCAATTGATCCCGTCCAGCGCGGCGTCGAGCCGGCTGACGAGTTCGCGGAGGTTCTGGCGCTCGTTGTAGGTCGGGACCACAACGGTCAAAATCGGCGGCAAGGTCCGCAGCGGCGCGGAAGTTCCGGCCGGGATTGCGTTCGGGAGCCGCGCCGCCGCGGCTGCTGCAATGCTTTTCGCCATGCGGGCAGCATGGGGCCGCACCGCTTAACGATCGACAAAACGAAAGCCGCCTTCAGCCCCGGACCCGCCGACATCCTTGCGCAATGGTGAAGGGCGCGCGCGCGATCGCTTGACCGGGGCTCCGGTTTGCCCTAATCGGTCGGCTCTTCCCAAGACGTTTCGTGTTCTCGCGGCCACCCGGCCCCCGAGCGCTTGGTCGAGAGGACGGGGCGGTCTGGCCGCCTCACGCTTCCGGTGGTGTGCATGGCCAAGACCAGTCCGTTCGAATTCATCCAGCAGGTCCGCTCCGAGGCCGAGAAAGTCACTTGGCCGACCCGCAAGGAGACCTTGGTGACCACCGGCATGGTGTTCCTCATGGTCGTCCTGGCGAGCGTGTTCTTCCTGTTTTCCGATATGATCATCCGCTGGATCGTCGCGCTCGTGCTCGGCGTGGGGCGGTAAGGAGAAACGCGCGTCATGGCCATGCGCTGGTACATCGTCCACGCCTATTCGAACTTCGAGAACAAGGTCGCGCAGTCGATCCGGGATCAGGCCGCGCAGCGCCATCTCGATGAGAAGTTCGAGGAGGTGATGGTGCCGACCGAGAAGGTCGTCGAGGTGCGCCGCGGTCGCAAGATCGACACCGAGCGCAAGTTCTTCCCCGGCTACGTGCTGGTGAAGTGCGACATGACGGACGACGTCTACCATCTCATCAAGAACACCCCGAAGGTGACGGGCTTCCTCGGCACCGACAAGAAGCCGATGCCGATCCCCGACCGCGAGGCCGAGCGCATCAAGGGGCAGGTGGCCGACGGCGTCGAGCGTCCGAAGCCCTCCATCGCCTTCGAGATCGGCGAGCAGGTGCGCGTGTCCGACGGTCCCTTCGCGTCGTTCAACGGCGTGGTCGAGGAGGTCGACGAGAGCCGCGCCCGCCTCAAGGTCGCGGTCTCGATCTTCGGGCGCGCCACCCCCGTGGAGCTCGAATACGCCCAGGTGGAGAAGGTCTGAGTCTCCGTCGCGGGATCGAGGGATTCGCCCCAGCTCGCGAGATCGCCGTCGCACGATCCTGACCCCTTGCTTGAATTTCCCGGCCGTCTCGGCTAGGGAGACGCGCCCCGGTTCGCCGGGGCGATCCACGCCCCGGTCCGCCGGGGCGTTCCACTGCGGGAGGCATGCCCGGTCGCCAGCCGGGAGACCATGCCGCACCGCGAACTGCAAACCCGGCGCGGAGGGCCCATCGCCCGACCGCGCCAGCCGGCGTTCCCGAGAGGGCCGCCGGTCTTCCGAGGAGCAGCCATCATGGCGAAGAAGATCACGGGCTACGTGAAGCTTCAGGTGCCGGCCGGCGCGGCGAACCCGTCGCCCCCGATCGGCCCTGCGCTGGGTCAGCGCGGCCTGAACATCATGGAATTCTGCAAGGCCTTCAATGCGCGCACGGCGCAGATGGAGAAGGGCACCCCGATCCCGGTGGTCATCACCGCGTATCAGGACCGCTCCTTCACCTTCGAGATGAAGCAGCCTCCGGTCACCTACTTCCTGAAGCGGGCGGCCAATCTCAAGCTCGGCAAGAAGCCCGCCTCCGGCCACAAGACCCCGGGCCGCGGCTTCATCGGCAAGGTGACGCGCGAGCAGATCCGCGAGATCGCCGAAAAGAAGATGCCTGACCTCAACTGCTCGACCATCGAGTCGGCCGCGCAGATGATCGAAGGCTCCGCCCGTTCCATGGGCCTCGAGGTGGTGGGTTGATCATGGCGAAGATTGCAAAGCGCGTCCGCTCCACCCGTGAGGGCATCGACCGGGTCAAGCTGTACCCGATCTCCGACGCCGTGAGCCTCGTCAAGGAGCGCGCCACGGCCAAGTTCGACGAGACGATCGAAGTCGCCATGAATCTCGGCGTCGATCCGCGTCACGCCGACCAGATGGTCCGCGGCGTCTGCAACCTGCCGAACGGCTCGGGCCGCGACGTCCGCGTCGCCGTGTTCGCGCGCGGAGCCAAGGCCGACGAGGCGAAGGCCGCCGGGGCCGACATCGTCGGCGCCGAGGATCTCGTCGAGATCATCAACTCGGGCAAGATCGACTTCGACCGCTGCATCGCGACCCCGGACATGATGCCGCTCGTCGGCCGCCTGGGTAAGGTGCTCGGGCCGCGCGGCCTGATGCCGAACCCGAAGGTCGGCACCGTGACCCCCGACGTCGCCGGCGCGGTGAAGGCCGCCAAGGGCGGCGCCGTCGAGTTCCGCGTCGAGAAGGCGGGCATCGTGCACGCCGGCGTCGGCAAGGCCTCGTTCGACGCCGACAAGCTCGTCGAGAACATCAAGGCGTTCGCCGACGCCGTGTCGCGCGCCAAGCCGGCGGGCGCCAAGGGCACCTATGTGCAGCGCATCGCGATCTCCTCGACGATGGGCCCGGGCGTCAAGATCGACCCGTCCAGCGTCATCGGCGGAGCGACCCAGGCCAACGCCTGATCGCCTTGCAGCTTTCGATTGGGGAAGGGCCTCGCTTCGGTGGGGCCCTTCTCGTTTCTGGCGCTTGCACGGACCCGGGCTCGCAGGCGCACGCCGCAGGTTGCGGAACCGCCCGGTCGGCCGGGCGGTTCTGGCCGCGGATCCTCCCATGCGTTCCGGCCTCCGGCTTCGGCGGCCGGGTCTCGTCCCCTCGAACCCAAGAGCAGCGCCATGGCCAAGAAGAGCAAGAAGCAAAACGATTCGGAGTTCGTGCTCTACAACGTCACCTATGAGGACGGGACCCTGAGCTCGAACCGCAAGGTGCCGCGGGAGGCCGTCAGCAGCCTCGACGCCGACAAGGAGATCCGCGCCATCATCGAGGCGCAAGATCGCGAGATCGCCGAGAAGTCGGGCCGCTCGCGCGGGCCGGTCAAGAAGGTCGCCCGCGTCCCGAGCTGAACGCGGTCACGGCTGCGGAACGCCTTCGCGGATGCGGCGGGAGAAGTCCGGATCGTCGGCCGGCCCCGGCGCCTTCGCGGCGATGTGGGATTGGGCGACGAGGCTTTTCAGCGGCGCGTCCCGGCGCAGGAAGCCGGCGTCGTACAGGTAGCCGGGCAGATAGCCCGAGAAGAGCACGCGCCAGTCGCGCGGGACGCCGGGGTCCAGCACCCTGGCCATGCCGAAGATCACGGTCGTGCAGTTGGTCGTGAGCGAGTTGTACCATCGCGGGCTCGACGCCGCCTCGTTGGCCATCGCCACATAGGACATCAGCAGCCGGCGGGCGGTCTGGGGCCGGATGTCGATCCTGTAGAGCCGCACGTCCTCGTGGCGCACCGTGGACCGCACCTTGACGACGTCGCGTTCGTCGGCCGCGATGAAGGCGAGCTCGTAGCTCCGGAAGAAGCCCGCCACGGACGAGAACTGTTCGCCGCGCCGGCGCCGGATCTCGATCGAGAAGGCCAGGGGAGGCGATCCGTCGAAGGTGAAGCTCACGATGGCGTGGGCGATGGCCTCGCCGGCCCAGTAGGACAGGAAGAGGTCCGCGCCGGCGATGCGGTCGAGGTCGTAGCGGCGGGTCTCCCAGCGCTCGTCGAAATCGTCGTCGCTGCGCCAGACGAAATCGCGCACGTTCTCGACCACCAGCGCGGCGCCCTCGACGCGGGCCGTGGCGGTCCGGGCGACGTCGGGCGCCCAGTCGCGGCCGTTGGAGGGCAGGATCGTCGACCACCAGGCGAGAATCGCCACGGCGAGGCCGGCCAGCGCCGGCCAGGCGAACCGGGCGCGGCCTCGAAGCGCCATGACGAGCAGGGCCAGGACGGCGATCGTCCAGATCGCCGGCGGCGCGGCCCGGACCGCCTCGCCGAACGGGGCCTGGAACCAGAGCGCCAGGGCGCCCCACGCCGCCATGCCCAGCGTCGCCAGCGTCGAAGTCACGATCAGGAGCAGGCCCGTCGCGCGTCTCATGCCGTTCTCCCGCGCCCATCAGACCCCCGGGGCCTTGATTCGGCAAAGCCGAGGGTCCATATCGGCTGTCCGGCGCCGAAGGGCGACCGTTTCGCTCCTGGGCCTGCGGCGTTGCGCCGCCGCCGCCCTGTGGAACACGTTCATTGTTTCGCCTTTTGCGCTTGGCATTCGTGTCCAAAGCGTCTATGGACACTCGATGAGTTCCAGACATCGCGTGCAGATCATGCCTTTTGGCCCGTTTTGCACGTCCAAGTTTCCGGTCAGGTAACTGGCCGGGACGGCCGGCAGGCCCAAGGGGAAACCCTTTGGTCTTGGCCGGCCATGTCCTGTCCGAGACTGCAGGCGTCTCATCTTCGGATGAGCATAATTCAAGCGGCTTCGGCCGTGCGGGCCTGCACAGACGGGGAAGACCAGTTTTGGGGACCGCGAGGTCCTGAGTTGGTTCGAACCTTCAGACCGGGTAGGGGTCGCCGCGAGGCGGTCCAGATCCGGGGACAGGCACGTCGGAAGCGTCGTCGGCCGGGCTCGCCCGGAAGGCGGCATTCAGCAACCGGCGGGACATCTGTCCCCGCCAACCGGAGAGAGCCCCGTGGAAAAAGCGGCTAAGCGTGAGCTCGTCGGCACGCTCAATACGGTCTTCAACGAGACCAGCGTCGTCGTCGTCGCCCACTACGCCGGCCTCACGGTCGCCGACATGCAGAAGCTGCGCGCGCAGATGAAGCAGGCCGGCGCGTCCGTGAAGGTGGCGAAAAACCGCCTCGCCAAGATCGCTCTCGAAGGCACGGACGTCGCTTCGATCGGAGCCCTCCTGAAGGGCCCCACGCTGCTGGCTTACAGCAGCGACCCCGTTGCGGCTGCCAAGGTCGCCGTCGACTTCTCCAAGACCAACGACAAGCTCGTGATTCTTGGCGGAGCGATGGGTAAGACCGCTCTGAACACGGATGGCGTCAAGGCTCTGGCCACGATGCCCTCCCTGGACGAACTGCGCGCCAAGCTCGTCGGCCTCATCCAGGCCCCGGCGACGAAGATCGCTCAGCTCTCCACCGCGCCGGCGGCCAAGCTCGCCCGCGTGTTCGGAGCCTATGCCAAGAGAGACGCGGCGTAAGGCCGTTCCGTCCCATCTCGCACCAGAAGCTGGTTCGAACACCAACTCCAAGGAAGTACAACTATGGCTGATCTGTCCAAGCTCGTTGACGAGCTCTCGTCCCTGACCGTTCTCGAGGCCGCCGAGCTCGCGAAGCTCCTCGAAGAGAAGTGGGGCGTCTCCGCCGCTGCCGCCGTGGCGGTCGCCGCTCCGGCCGCCGGCGCCGCGGCCCCGGCCGCCGAGGAGCAGACCGAGTTCACGGTCGTCCTCGCCGCCGCCGGCGAGAAGAAGATCGAGGTCATCAAGGAGGTCCGCGCGATCACCGGCCTCGGCCTCAAGGAGGCCAAGGACCTGGTCGAAGGCGCTCCGAAGCCCGTGAAGGAGTCGGTCTCGAAGGAAGAGGCCAACAAGCTCAAGGAGCAGCTCGAGAAGGCCGGCGCCAAGGTCGAGCTCAAGTAATCCGCGCGCCGCGCATGCGGCGCGTCGTCGAACGCGCAGCCTAGCGGCTGCGTCGCGGTCCCGGGGCCCGTCGCCCCGGGACCTTCTTGCCGTCGAGGCGACCACGACCAGCGGTTCCGTCAACCGTTGGCCGCTGCGGCGCCGGGCGGACCAGGCAGGGCCGGAAGGCCGATATCACGGACGCCGACACCGACCGGCATGGGCTGCGGCGCCATGCGGGGGATGACGGGGCGGTCGATCCGAAGGAGTGAGGAACGAGATGGCTCAGACGTTCACCGGCCGGAAGCGTGTGCGCAAGTTCTTCGGACATATCCGCGAGGTCGCGGAGATGCCGAACCTCATCGAGGTTCAGAAGGCGTCCTACGACCAGTTCCTCCAGGTCGAGGAACCTGCGGGCGGACGTCCGGACGAAGGCTTGCAGTCCGTCTTCAAGTCCGTGTTCCCGATCTCCGATTTTTCGGGCGCGTCCTTGCTGGAATTCGTCAAGTTCACGTTCGAGCAGCCGAAATACGACGTCGACGAGTGCCGCCAGCGCGGCATGACCTTCGCGGCTCCCCTCAAGGTGACGCTGCGCCTCATCGTGTTCGACGTCGATCCCGACACCGGCGCCAAGTCCGTCAAGGACATCAAGGAGCAGGACGTCTACATGGGCGACATGCCGCTCATGACGTCGAACGGCACCTTCATCGTCAACGGCACCGAGCGCGTCATCGTCTCGCAGATGCACCGTTCGCCGGGCGTGTTCTTCGACCATGACAAGGGCAAGACCCATTCGTCGGGCAAGCTCCTGTTCGCCGCGCGCATCATCCCGTATCGCGGCTCCTGGCTCGACATCGAGTTCGACGCCAAGGACATCGTCTACGCCCGCATCGACCGGCGCCGGAAGATCCCGGCGACGTCGCTGCTCTATGCGCTCGGCATGGACGGCGAGGAGATCCTGAGCACGTTCTACAAGCACGTGCCCTACACCCGCGAGAAGTCCGGCTGGCGCGTGCCGTTCGACGCCGAGCGGATGAAGGGCATGAAGGTCGTCAACGACCTGATCGACGCCGACAGCGGCGAGCTGGTGCTCGAGGCCGGCAAGAAGCTGACCGTGCGTTCGGCCCGCCTCATCGCCGAGAAGGGCGTCAAGGCCCTGCGGGCGACCGACGAGGACCTCTACGGCCAGTACATCGCCGAGGACCTGGTCAATCCGTCCACCGGCGAGATCTTCGCCGAGGCCGGCGAGGAGATCACGGAGAAGTCGCTGAAGGCGCTGATCGACGCCGGCTTCGACGAGATCCCGGTGCTCGACATCGACCACGTCAATATCGGCCCCTATATCCGCAACACGCTGGCGGTGGACAAGAACTCCTCGCGTGAAGAGGCGCTGTTCGACATCTACCGCGTGATGCGTCCCGGCGAGCCGCCGACGGTCGACACCGCCGAAGCCATGTTCCACTCGCTGTTCTTCGACGCGGAGCGCTACGACCTCTCGGCCGTGGGCCGCGTGAAGATGAACATGCGCCTGGACCTCGACGCCGAGGACACGGTCCGCATCCTGCGCAAGGCCGACATCGTCGCGGTGGTCCGCGGCCTCGTCGACCTGCGCGACGGCAAGGGCGAGATCGACGACATCGACCATCTCGGCAACCGCCGCGTGCGCTCGGTCGGCGAGCTCATGGAGAACCAGTACCGCGTCGGCCTGCTGCGCATGGAGCGCGCCATCAAGGAGCGCATGTCGTCCGTCGACATCGACACCGTGATGCCGCAGGACCTGATCAACGCGAAGCCGGCCGCCGCGGCCGTGCGCGAGTTCTTCGGCTCCTCGCAGCTGTCGCAGTTCATGGACCAGACGAACCCGCTGTCGGAGATCACCCACAAGCGCCGTCTGTCGGCCCTTGGACCGGGCGGCCTGACGCGCGAGCGCGCCGGCTTCGAGGTGCGCGACGTGCATCCGACGCATTACGGCCGCATCTGCCCGATCGAGACGCCGGAAGGCCCGAACATCGGCCTGATCAACTCGCTGGCGACCTTCGCGCGCGTCAACAAATACGGCTTCATCGAGAGCCCCTACCGCAAGGTGAAGGACGGGGAGCTCACCTCCGAGGTGGTCTACATGTCCGCCATGGAGGAGGGGAAGCACTACGTCGCCCAGGCGAACGTGTCGGTGGACGCCTCCGGCAAGCTGACCGAGGATCTCGTGGTCGTGCGTCACGCCGGCGACGTCATCGTCGTGCCGGTCGACCGCGTGGACTACATGGACGTGTCGCCCAAGCAGCTCGTCTCGGTCGCGGCCGCGCTCATCCCGTTCCTGGAGAACGACGACGCGAACCGCGCCCTCATGGGCTCCAACATGCAGCGCCAGGCCGTGCCGCTGGTCCGCGCCGACGCTCCCTTCGTGGGCACCGGCATGGAAGCCATCGTGGCGCGCGACTCCGGCGCGGCCATCGCGGCCCGCCGGGCCGGCGTCATCGACCAGGTGGACGCCACCCGCATCGTCATCCGCGCCACGGACGACCTCGATCCGTCGAAGTCGGGCGTGGACATCTACCGGCTGATGAAGTTCCAGCGTTCCAACCAGAACACCTGCATCAACCAGAAGCCGCTGGTGTCGGTGGGCGACGTGGTCCGCAAGGGCGACATCATCGCCGACGGCCCCTCGACGGAGCTGGGCGAGCTGGCGCTCGGGCGCAACGTGCTCGTCGCGTTCATGCCGTGGAACGGCTACAACTTCGAGGACTCGATCCTGCTCTCCGAGCGGATCGCCAAGGAGGACGTGTTCACCTCGATCCACATCGAAGAGTTCGAGGTGATGGCCCGCGACACCAAGCTCGGGCCCGAGGAGATCACGCGCGACATTCCGAACGTGTCGGAAGAGGCGCTGAAGAACCTCGACGAAGCCGGCATCGTCTATATCGGCGCCGAGGTGAATGCGGGCGACATCCTCGTCGGCAAGATCACCCCGAAGGGCGAAAGCCCGATGACGCCGGAAGAGAAGCTGCTGCGCGCCATCTTCGGCGAGAAGGCGTCCGACGTCCGCGACACCTCGCTCCGGGTTCCGCCCGGCGTGCAGGGCACCATCGTGGAAGTGCGCGTCTTCAACCGCCACGGCGTCGACAAGGACGAGCGCGCCCAGGCGATCGAGCGCGAGGAGATCGAGCGTCTTGCGAAGGACCGCGACGACGAGCTCGCGATCCTCGACCGCAACGTCTATGCGCGCCTCGGCGAGACGCTGCTCGGCCAGTTCGGCATCGCGGGTCCCAAGGGCTTCAAGAAGGAGTCCGAGATCACCCGCGAGGCGCTGGACCAGTCGCCGCGTTCGCAGTGGTGGACCTATGCGGTGTCGGACGACAGCGTGATGTCCGACCTGGAGGCCATGCGCAAGCAGTACGACGAGGCGAAGAAGGGTCTCGAGCAGCGGTTCCTCGACAAGGTCGAGAAGCTGCAGCGCGGCGACGAGCTTCCCCCCGGCGTGATGAAGATGGTCAAGGTCTTCGTCGCCGTGAAGCGCAAAATCCAGCCGGGCGACAAGATGGCCGGCCGGCACGGCAACAAGGGCGTCGTCTCGCGCATCGTTCCGATCGAGGACATGCCGTTCCTGGAGGACGGCACCCATGTGGACATCGTGCTCAACCCGCTGGGCGTGCCGTCGCGCATGAATGTCGGGCAGATCCTCGAGACCCATATGGGCTGGGCCTGCGCGGGCCTCGGCAAGAAGATCGGCGACGCGGTCGACGCCTATCGGCGCGCGGCCGGCATCGGCCAGCTGAAGGACACGCTGAACGACGTCTATGGCGACCACGAGACCATTCGGTCCCTGGACGACGATGGGCTCGTGACGCTGGGCGAGAACCTGCGGCGCGGCGTTCCGATCGCCACGCCGGTGTTCGACGGCGCCAAGGAGAAGGACATCGAGGAGATGCTGGAGAAGGCTGGCCTCAACCAGTCCGGCCAGGTCACCCTCTATGACGGCCGCTCCGGCGAGACCTTCGACCGCAAGGTCACGGTCGGCTACATCTACATGCTGAAGCTGCATCACCTGGTGGACGACAAGATCCACGCCCGGTCGATCGGCCCGTACTCGCTCGTCACCCAGCAGCCGCTGGGCGGAAAGGCGCAGTTCGGCGGCCAGCGCTTCGGCGAGATGGAGGTGTGGGCGCTCGAGGCCTACGGCGCGGCGTACACGCTGCAGGAGATGCTGACCGTCAAGTCGGACGACGTCGCGGGCCGCACCAAGGTCTACGAGGCGATCGTGCGCGGCGACGACACCTTCGAGGCGGGCATCCCGGAGAGCTTCAACGTGCTCGTCAAGGAAATGCGCTCGCTGGGCCTCAACGTGGAGCTCACCAACTCCAAGAAGGCGGCGAACGACCTGCCGCCTTCCGAGGCGGCCGAATAAGCGACGAAGACAGGGCGCCGCGCGATCCCCGCGCGCGCCCCGACACCGCCGGGCGGACGGCCGCCCGGCGCCACTGAAGAATTGTTCCGGCAGATCCCCACCGCGGCGGCGGCGGATCTCCGCAGAGCCAGGAGACGGCGATGAATCAAGAGGTCATGAATCTCTTCAACCCCGTGGCTCAGCCTCAGACCTTCGATCAGATCAAGATCTCCATCTCGAGCCCCGAGAAGATCCTGTCGTGGTCCTTCGGCGAGATCAAGAAGCCCGAAACCATCAACTACCGGACGTTCAAGCCCGAGCGTGACGGCTTGTTCTGCGCGCGTATCTTCGGTCCGATCAAGGACTACGAGTGCCTGTGCGGCAAGTACAAGCGCATGAAGTACAAGGGCGTCATCTGCGAGAAGTGCGGCGTCGAGGTGACGCTGTCGCGCGTGCGCCGCGAGCGCATGGGCCATATCGAGCTCGCCGCCCCGGTCGCGCATATCTGGTTCCTGAAGTCGCTGCCGTCGCGCATCGGCCTGCTGCTCGACATGCCGCTCAAGGACCTCGAGCGCATCCTGTATTTCGAGAACTACGTCGTCATCGAGCCCGGCCTCACCCCGCTGAAGGAGCACCAGCTCCTCAATGAGGAAGAGTATCTGCGGGCCCAGGACGAGTATGGCGAGGACTCCTTCACCGCGCTCATCGGCGCGGAGGCGATCCGCGAGATCCTGCGCGCGCTCGACCTGGAGAAGACCGCCGCCGACCTGCGCGTCGAGATCGCGGCCTCCAAGACCGAGCTGAAGCCCAAGAAGCTGGCCAAGCGCCTGAAGATCATCGAGGCCTTCATCCAGTCGGGCAACAAGCCCGAGTGGATGATCCTGACGGTCGTCCCGGTGATCCCGCCGGACCTGCGCCCGCTGGTCCCCTTGGATGGCGGCCGCTTCGCGACCTCCGACCTGAACGACCTCTACCGCCGCGTCATCAACCGCAACAACCGCCTCAAGCGGCTGATCGAGCTGCGCGCGCCGGACATCATCATCCGCAACGAGAAGCGCATGCTGCAGGAGGCCGTCGACGCGCTGTTCGACAACGGCCGCCGCGGCCGCGTCATCACGGGCGCCAACAAGCGTCCGCTGAAGTCGCTCGCCGACATGCTGAAGGGCAAGCAGGGCCGCTTCCGCCAGAACCTGCTCGGCAAGCGCGTCGACTATTCCGGCCGCTCGGTCATCGTGGTCGGCCCGGAGCTGAAGCTGCACCAGTGCGGCCTGCCGAAGAAGATGGCGCTCGAACTGTTCAAGCCGTTCATCTATTCGCGGCTCGACGCCAAGGGCCTCTCGGCCACCGTCAAGCAGGCCAAGAAGCTCGTCGAGAAGGAGAAGCCGGAAGTCTGGGACATCCTGGACGAGGTCATCCGCGAGCATCCCGTGATGCTGAACCGCGCGCCGACGCTGCATCGCCTGGGCATCCAGGCGTTCGAGCCAATCCTCATCGAGGGCAAGGCGATCCAGCTTCATCCACTCGTCTGCGCGGCCTTCAACGCCGACTTCGACGGCGACCAGATGGCCGTGCACGTCCCGCTGTCGCTCGAAGCGCAGCTGGAAGCGCGCGTGCTGATGATGTCGACGAACAATATCCTGCACCCGGCGAACGGCCAGCCGATCATCGTGCCGTCGCAGGACATCGTGCTCGGGCTCTACTATCTCTCGCTGGTCTCCGACGGAGAGCCGGGCGAGGGCATGATGTTCGCCGAGATGGGCGAGATCGAGCACGCCATCGCGGCCAAGGCCGTCACGGTGCACAGCAAGATCAAGTACCGCTACAGCTCCGTCGACAATGACGGCAAGCCCTACACGAAGATCTACGACACCACTCCGGGCCGCGCGATGCTGGGGCAGCTGCTGCCCAAGCACGGCAAGGTGACCTTCGACGTCGTGAACAAGCTCATGACGAAGAAGGAGATCTCGAACATGATCGACACCGTCTACCGCAACTGCGGTCAGAAGGAGACGGTCATCTTCTGCGATCGCACCATGCAGCTCGGCTTCACCAACGCGTTCAAGGCCGGCATCTCGTTCGGCAAGGACGACATGGTGGTGCCGGAGAACAAGTGGGAGATCGTCGACGAGACCCGCGCGCTCGCCAAGGATTACGAGCAGCAGTTCAACGACGGCCTGATCACCCAGGGCGAGAAGTACAACAAGGTCGTCGACGCCTGGGCCAAGTGCTCGGATCGCCTGGCGCAGGAGATGATGGGCCGCATCTCGGCCGTGCAGAAGGACGAGAACGGCCGCACCCGGCCGATCAACTCCATCTACATGATGTCGCACTCCGGCGCCCGCGGTTCGCCCGCGCAGATGAAGCAGCTTGCGGCGATGCGCGGCCTCATGGCCAAGCCGTCGGGCGAGATCATCGAGACCCCGATCATCTCGAACTTCAAGGAAGGCCTGGACGTGCTCGAGTACTTCAACTCGACGCACGGCGCCCGCAAGGGCCTCGCCGACACCGCCCTGAAGACCGCGAACTCGGGCTACCTGACCCGCCGACTCGTCGACGTGGCCCAGGACTCGATCATCAACGAGCGGGATTGCGGCTCCGACAACGGCATCCGCATGCGCGCCATCATCGACGCCGGCCAGGTGGTCGCGTCGCTGGCGACCCGCATCCTGGGCCGCACCGCGGCCGAGGACCTCATCGACCAGGCGGGCGAGATCATCGTCCCGAAGGGCACGATGATCGAAGAGTGGCACATCGACCGCATCAACGCGGCCGGCATCCAGGAGGTGAAGATCCGCTCGGTCCTCACCTGCGAGACGGCCGACGGCGTGTGCGGCACCTGCTACGGGCGCGATCTGGCCCGCGGCACGCCCGTCAACATGGGCGAGGCCGTCGGCGTCATCGCGGCGCAGTCGATCGGCGAGCCGGGCACCCAGCTCACGATGCGCACCTTCCACATCGGCGGCGCGGCGCAGATCGCCGACCAGTCCTTCATCGAGTCCAACTTCGAGGGCACGGTGCGGATGCGCAACCGCAACGTGGCGCGCAATTCGGAAGGCGAGCTCATCGCGATCGCCCGCAACATCGCGGTCGTGATCGTCGGGCCGGACGGCTCGGAGCGGGCCGTGCACCGCATCCAGTACGGCGCGCGCCTCAAGGTCGACGAGGGCGACACCATCAAGCGCGGCCAGCGCATCGCCGAGTGGGATCCCTACACCCGGCCGATCGTGACCGAGGTGGACGGCTTCGTCGCCTACGAGGACCTCGTCGAGGGCGCCTCGGTGGTGGAGACGGCGGACGAGTCGACGGGCATCACCAAGCGCGTCGTCACCGACTGGCGGACCAACACCCGCTCGGCGGACCTGCGTCCGGCGATCACCCTGCAGGACGGCAAGGGCAAGGTGCTGAAGCTGCCGCGCGGCGGCGAGGCGCGCTATCTGCTCCCGGTCGACGCGATCATCGCGGCCGACCCGGGCCAGCAGATCAAGGCGGGCGACATCGTCGCGCGTATCTCGATGGAGAGCGCCAAGACCCGCGACATCACGGGCGGTCTGCCGCGCGTGGCGGAGCTGTTCGAGGCGCGTCGGCCGAAGGAAGCCGCGATCATCGCCGAGAAGTCCGGCACGATCCAGTTCGGCCGCGACTACAAGAACAAGCGCCGCATCACGCTCACGCCGGCGGATGGCTCCGACACGGTCGAGTATCTCGTCCCGAAGGGCAAGCACATCTACCTGCAGGACGGGGACGTCGTCGAAAAGGGCGACTACATCGTCGACGGCAACCCGGCGCCGCACGACATCCTGGCGATCAAGGGCGTCGAGGAACTCGCCGCCTACCTGGTCAACGAGATCCAGGAGGTCTACCGGCTGCAGGGCGTGAACATTAACGACAAGCACATCGAGGTGATCGTCCGCCAGATGCTGCAGAAGGTCGAGATCGACGATCCGGGCGAGTCGGAGTACCTGGCCAACGAGCAGGTCGACAAGGTCGAGATGGACGAGGTGAACGTGAAGCTCGTGGCGGAGGGCAAGCGCCCGGCCACCGGCCATCCCGTGCTCCTCGGCATCACCAAGGCCAGCCTGCAGACCCGGTCCTTCATCTCGGCGGCCTCGTTCCAGGAGACCACCCGCGTCCTCACCGAGGCGGCGGTCAACGGCAAGACCGACGATCTCGGCGGCCTGAAGGAGAATGTCATCGTCGGCCGCCTCATCCCGGCGGGCACCGGCGCGATGATGAGCCGCCTGCGCGAGGTGGCGACCCGTCGCGACGAGATGATCCTGGCGCAGCAGGCGACGGAGTCCCAGACCCCGACGCCCGCCAACCAGCCGGCGATCGAAGGACCCCAGGCGGCCGAGTGACCGGTTTCGCTTGACGAACGACCGAGAAAGGCCGCCTCCGGGCGGCCTTTTTCATATGTGTCGAAGGCAAGCCTTTTCCGAATCGGCCAGGATTTCTCGTTCTGGTGGTGTTTGGGTTGAACTAAACGTTAAGCGAGCATGGCGCATCGTGGGACATCCAACCTGCGAGCCCCCGTGGCCATGGTCGACATCTCCATCGTGATGCCCTGCCTGAATGAGCGGGAGTCCCTGGGCCACTGCATCGCCAATGCGCGCGAGGCTCTCGACCAGTTGGCGGCCCTGTACGGCCTCGCGGGCGAGATCGTCATCGCCGACAACGGCAGCACGGACGGAAGCCAAGAGATCGCCGCCGAGCTCGGCGCCCGGGTGGCGCCGGTCAGCCGGCGGGGCTACGGCGCGGCGCTGCGGGGCGGCTTCGAGGCCGCGCGCGGGCGCTATCTCGTGATGGGCGACGCGGACGGATCCTATGACTTCCGCGACGCGGTCGCGATGGTGGCGGCCCTCGCGGGCGGCGCCGACATCTGCATGGGCTCGCGCTTCAAGGGCGGCATCGCCCCCGGCGCCATGCCTTGGAAGAACCGCTATATCGGCAACCCGATCCTCACCGGCGTGCTGAACCTCTTCTTCCGCGCTTCGGTCTCGGACGCCCATTGCGGCTTGCGGGCGCTGACCCGGCGCAGCTTCGTGCGCCTCCAGCTCAGCGGCGACGGCATGGAGTTCGCCAGCGAGATGGTGGTGAAGGCCTCGCTCCTGGGCCTGAAGATCGCCGAGGCGCCCGCGACGCTCTCGCCCGACCTGCGGAACCGGCCGCCGCATCTGCGCCCCTGGCGGGACGGCTGGCGGCACCTGCGCTTCCTGTTGCTGATGAGCCCCGCATGGCTGTTCGCGGCCCCCGCGGCGGTGCTTGGGGCTATCGGCGCCTTCCTGATGATGGGGTCGCTGGTCGCGCCCGTGGTCGGCCTGCCCGCCGCGTTCTTCGGCGCGGCCTGGACGATCCTGGGCGGCGCGTTGGTCACGCTCGCGCACCAGACCTTCCTGTTCAGCCTGGCGGCGCAGCACGCCAGCATCCAGGCAGGCGTCAGGCCCGCCTCGGCGAAGTACCGGCGCTGGAGCGAGGCGTTCACGCTCGAAAGGCTGCTCGTCGGAGGCGCGCTGATCAGCGGCGCCGGGCTGCTGGAGCTGGCTTCCGTCACGGCGTTCTGGAGCGCGCACGACTACCGGCCGCTGCCCCATGTCCTGCCGGCGGTCCTGGGGACGACGCTGCTGGCGGTCGGGTTCCAGACGATGATGTGCGGATTCTTCGTGTGGAGCATGGTCGACGGCCGGCCGCAGGTCCAGCCGCAACCCTCCGCGGAGCCGGCGCCCGCTCCGGCCGCCGCGCCGTCGGCTCCGGCCGCCCGGCGCAGCGCCTGAGGCGCTTTCCCGTCAGTTCAGCCGTTCCTTGGCGAGCTCGAGCTGCTGGTCCAGAACGCCGCGAAGGCGCTCGGCGAAGCGGTCCTTGCTGAAGCGCTGCGCGTTCTCGGCGCAGGCCTGGGCGCTGAACCTACTCTCGATGTCGACGAAGCGCTCCACGGCGTGCTGGATTTCGGCGGGTCCGCGCTGCGCATAGAGGAGCCCGTGCGCGGGATCCGCGATGATGTCGCGGATGCCGCCGCGGTCGTAGCCGATGACAGGCGTCCCGCAGGCCTGGGCCTCCACGGTGGTCAGGCCGAAGTCTTCGATGCTGGCCAGCACCAGGGCCCTGGCGCGCCGCAGGTGGTCCTTGACCACGTCGTCCGGCTGGCGACCCATCAGCCGGATGTTCGGGCTGCCTTGGGCTAAGCGCGTGAGCAGGCCGGCGTCCTCGCCCTCGCCGATGACCACGAGCCGGCGGTTCGGCATGCGGCGGAACGCCTCCACGATCATGCCGGCCTGCTTGTAGCGCACGAGCCTGCCGAGGCAGAGAAAGAAGTCGTCCTTCTCGGAGCTGACCGAATAGGCGTCCAATTCGACGGGCGGATGAACGACCGTCGCCTCGCGCCGGTAATATTTGCTGATCCGCTGCGCGACGAAGCGGGAGATGGCGATGAAATGGTCCACGCCGAAGGACGCCTGGACTTCCGACCGGCGCAGCCGGTGCAGGGCGTAGCGCCCGAAGGGACGGAGAGGGGCCGGCAACCTGGACAGATAGTCTTCCCTGAGGTCCCAGGCGGCCCGCAGGGGCGAATAGCAGTAGCAGAGGTGCAGCTGCTCCGGCGAGGTCAGGACGCCCTTGGCGGCGGTGTGGTGCGAACTGATGACCACGTCGGCCGACGACACGTCCAGCGTCTCGATCGAGAGAGGCATGAATGGCACGTAGAGCGACGGGAAGCGCGCGATGCCTGGCGCATGCTGGAGCCAGGTGGTCTCGACGGGCGGAAGGCCGAGTTGCGCGATCTGGGCCGCGTCGAGCTTGCAGAACTGGGCATGGAGCCTCGCCTGCGGCCAGATCTCGAGCATCTGCTTGACCACCTTCTCGGATCCGGCGATCTCGAAAAACCAGTCATGGACGATCGACATCTTCATCGGGGCTCTCCGATGCGGCCGCCGTCCCATGCGCAGCTTGGCCGGTCAGGGGCGCCGAAGGTGAACACCGCGTGACCCAGATAGTTGAAGACGCCGAAGGGCAGCGCGATCGCCAGGCTGGCGAGCAGCGGATGAAGCCCGAACACGCCGACGAGCGCGCTCATGCACACGAGATTGAAGGCGAGGCTGGCGCCCGAGACGGCGAAGAAACGGGCGAGTTCCGACCAGCGGATGCGCTCCTCCAGCAGGAAGGCGAGGCGCTTGTTCAGGACCGCGGACAGGGCCGTGAGAGCGACGAAGGCGATCGCGCACGCCGTCAGGTAATGCAGCTGCGCGACCGACACGAGCGCGAACAGGACCGCCGCGTTCAGGCCGGCCATCGCCGCCCCCACGCCGGCGAAACGCAGGAACCGCTCGCTCAGGATCAGCCGCGCCGCTCGCGAGATCACGGCTTGACCGCCTCGACCAGCAGGCACCCCGCCTTGCCGGGGGCGTCGTCCCCGGCGATCGAGCAGCCGAGGCCCAAAAGGGGCGCCAGCCGGTCGCCCAGAGCGCCGGCCAAGCCTGGCTCCTCCCGCCGCATCCTGAACAGGCGCTGCACCTCGATCGGCCGCCGGGTCTTGCCGAACACCCGATAGGCGAGCCCGCCGGTCCAGGCCGCCAGGGTCTCCCAGCGCCGCACCTGCCGCTCCGTGAGATACGGCCGCGCGGTCGCCAGTTCGAGCCCCGCAGCCGCCAACTCGGCCCGCCATTCGGCCTGCGACCAGTAGCGCAGATGGGCGCAGCGCGCGTCCGTCTCGCGCAGATAGGCGGAGCGGCCGGCGGGGCTGGCGCCGCCTCCGGCGAGGCATTCGTGGAACCCCGGTCCCGGCACGGTCGCGATGAAGCGGCCCCCGCGCTTCAACACGCGCGAGGCTTCGCGAAGCACGGCCTGGATCGGCTCGACATGCTCCAGAACCGAATTCGAGAAGGCGAAGTCGAAACTCTCGTCCGGCTCGTCGATCCGGTCGGCGGAACCGGTGTGGACCCGCGCGTAGAGACCCATGGACCTGGCCAAGGCGGTCTCGTCCGGGTCGATGTCCACCCCCACCCAGGTCCGGTCGGCGGCGTCGCCGCACAACTCGTCGAGGATGGCGGTGAGCTTGCCGTCGCCGCATCCCAGGTCGAGACCGACGCCCCGGGGCAGGCCGTGACGCCGGACCATGTCCAGCTCGATCACCCGCCAGAAATTGGTGGCCGGCTGAAAGGGGGAGGTCCGCATCAGGCGCCGGAGCACGTCGATGGGCTTCAGGCCCGCGGCGGGGGCGCCCGGCGCTCCAATCTCGGCATCCTGCTCCACGGCCGTTCTCCGACTGGCTTGATCCCCGGGCGCGAAGCCGTCGCCGAAAGCTTGTCCGACGGATTGAGATAGCGGCGTCATCGCCGTCCTCCTTGGTGGTCCGGCCCAGGGCCGAGTTGCGCAGCGCGCGTGACGGGGCGGCTCATAGGATCCGGGCCCTGCACTGCGCGTCGAAAGCCTGGCGCATCGGCGACCGCGGCTCCGGACCCCTGGCGCCGATGAAGCCCAGCCGCGTCGCGGCCTCGGCGTCGAAGACGGCGATGGATCCGCGGCTGCAGAGTTCGGGCAGCGCGGCCGGCGGGATCTTGCCGAGGCTGAGGATCTTCGGCGCGTTGCGCAGGTCCGGCTGGTTGCGGACGAGATCGTCGCCGAAGCTGACCGAGTCCCCGTCGACGATGACCAGGTCCGTCCCGGCGCCCTGGATCAGCGCCATCGCGTCCCTGATCGGGGCCGCGAACCGCGCCGCATGCAGGGCGTTGAGCGGGAAGAGAACCAGGAGGCTGCCCAGGCTGGCCGCCGCCATGATGGAGGTCCACTCGCCGCGGTCGGGCCGCTCGGTCAGGCTCAGCCACGCCATGGCCGCCACCAGCGCCATCGATCCGAGCACGCCGTGGCCGTAGCGCCAGCCCCAGCCATGACCCTGGTAGGGCAGGAGGAGCGTCGTCGCGGCCGCCGTCAGCAGCACGCTCGCCAGGATGGCCCGGGGGAGGGCGCCTTTCGCCAGGGCGAAGGGCGCGCCCAGGGCGAAGAGCAGGACGAGCGCGGGATTGAGCCACGCCGCCAGGCGCGCCAGGTTCAGAACCGTCAGCCCGAAGGCCACGCCATGGCCGTATCGACCCTTGCCCGCTCCATCCGTCCAGCGGTCCACCAGCAAGGCGCGGACGGGGTCGCCAAGCTCGGCTCCGGGCGTCTGGAGCCAGGCGAGCCAGACCGGGTAGAGGCTCCATGCGGCGAGGGCGACGCCATAGCCGGCCATGTAGAAGGCCGCGATGCGGACGCGCTTCTGGCACAGCAGCATGAGGATGAACGGGGCCACGAAGAGCGGGTGGAACACCACCTGGTGGAGGCCGACGCCGAGGACGCCGACCGCCATGGCCCCCGCATGGGCGAGCGGCCTGTCCTGCAGGAACAGGCGCAGCCAGAGCATGTTCACGGCGAGGTGGGCCGTCATCGCATAGGGGGTCATCGCGGTGATCAGCGTCTGCGACGAGGTCCCCAGCAGCAGCACGGCGACGAAAGCGGCGTCGCGCCTGTCGGGCCAGAGCCTCCTCGCGACGCCATAGGTGGAGGCCAGCGCCACGCCCAGCAGCGCCGGGCCGCACCAGGCCATCCCGATGGTTGAATCGAAGAAGGCGCGCAGCGCCGCGTTGCCCGGCCAGTAGGCCGAGATCCAGGCCGCCCCTTCCGGGATCCGCAGAAAGAAATGCGGGCCCAGCGCCGCGACGAACGGCCGCCAGGCTTCCGCAACCGGATAGGCGAGCTTGCCGGCGGCGAAGACCCGGCCGTCGAAATCCGCCTGCACTTCGTCATAGGAGACGGGCGTCGAGTCGAAGACGAGGTGCGCGCCGGCGAACGCCGCCAGCACGGCCAGCGCCAGCAGCAGCAGGGGGAGTCGCCGGCTCGCGGCGAGGCGGTCCAGCAGTCCCGCGCCGAATCCGCGCTGCGCGAGCGCCCCAACCCCCATCATGAGGACGACGGCGAGGAGGATCGTCCAGCGGTCCTGCTGGGCCAGGTAGTAGGAGGAGAGCTGAAACGATCCGACCTCGACGTGCGCCCCGGCGAACAACAGCGCGAGCACGCTGATGCGCCAGACCCAGGAGATTCGCCCCGGCGTCCACGCGCCAGACGCCGTCGGGACCGGACGTGTCGAGGCGTCGGACATGCGTCTCCCCTTGACCCGACGCCTCCGCCGGGCCTTTTGCACGTAGAGGTTGCACGACGGGGAAGAAAATTCGGTTAAGCCGAACCTGATCCTCGCGCCGAGGCCAGATGAGGGTTGACGGCCTGCGACTCCGACGGTACAACCCGCGAACTTTCCGGCAGACGGTCGATCGCATTGTTCCTGTGCGCCAAGCGCGGAACCCACGCAGTCGATACCTTGCGGGGCCATCAACGACTGAGAAGTCGCACGATCGGGTCATGACCGCGGCGAGAGCCGTGGTCCTCTGATAAGCACGCGCCAGCGGTGATCACCGAAGGCGCGGATTCGTTTTGCGTGCGATTCAGCGCCGAACGACAGATTTTAACCGAGCGAAAGCTCAAGGCCTAGCCTGGACTGGAACGAGCAAACGATGCCGACCATTAGCCAGCTCATCCGCAAGCCGCGGAGCCCCGTGAAGGCCCGGAACACGGTTCCGGCCCTCGAGGCGAGCCCGCAGAAGCGCGGCGTGTGCACGCGCGTCTACACGACGACGCCGAAGAAGCCGAACTCCGCGCTCCGCAAGGTCGCGAAGGTCCGTCTGACGAATGGCTTCGAAGTCATCGGCTACATCCCCGGCGAGGGGCACAACCTGCAGGAACATTCGGTGGTCGCGATCCGCGGCGGCCGCGTGAAGGACCTTCCGGGCGTGCGCTACCACATCATCCGCGGCGTGCTGGACACCCAGGGCGTCAAGAACCGCAAGCAGCGCCGTTCGAAGTACGGCGCGAAGCGGCCGAAGTAATCCGACGGAGACCCGGACATGTCGCGTCGTCACCGCGCCGAAAAGCGTGAGATCATCCCGGACCCCAAGTTCGGCGATCTCGTCGTCACCAAGTTCATGAATTCCATCATGTACGACGGCAAGAAATCCGTCGCCGAGCAGATCGTCTATGGCGCTCTCGAGATCGTCGAGACCAAGCTGAAGGCCGATCCGCTGCCGATCTTCAAGACCGCCCTCGAGAACGTCGCTCCGGCGATCGAGGTCCGGTCCCGCCGCGTCGGCGGCGCTACCTACCAGGTTCCGGTCGAAGTCCGGATGGAGCGCCGTCAGGCTCTCGCCATCCGCTGGCTCATCCAGGCCGCCCGGGCCCGCAACGACAAGACGATGGTCGATCGTCTCTCCTCCGAGCTGATCGACGCCTCCAACAACCGTGGAAACGCCGTCAAGAAGCGCGAAGACACGCACCGGATGGCGGAAGCCAACCGCGCGTTCTCGCACTACCGCTGGTAATCGGCGCCCCCTTCGGCTGAATTCAGGATCGCTTCCATGCCCCGCAGTCACGCCATCGTGGATTATCGTAATTTCGGCATCATGGCCCACATCGATGCCGGGAAGACGACGACCACCGAGCGGATCCTCTACTACTCCGGCAAGTCGCATAAGATCGGCGAGGTGCATGAAGGCGCCGCGACGATGGACTGGATGGAGCAGGAGCAGGAACGCGGCATCACCATCACGTCTGCGGCCACGACGACGTTCTGGAACGGCAAGCGCCTGAACATCATCGACACCCCCGGCCACGTGGACTTCACCATCGAGGTGGAGCGCTCGCTCCGCGTGCTCGACGGCGCGGTCTGCGTGCTCGACGGCAACCAGGGCGTGGAGCCGCAGACCGAGACGGTCTGGCGCCAGGCCGACAAGTACAACGTGCCGCGCGTCGTGTTCGTCAACAAGATGGATAAGACGGGCGCCGACTTCTACAACTGCGTCCAGGAGATCATCGATCGCGTCGCCGGCAAGCCGGTGTGCATCCAGCTCCCGATCGGTTCGGAGTCCAACTTCAAGGGCATCATCGACCTCGTCCGCATGAAGGCGGTCGTTTGGGAAGACGAGGGCCTGGGCGCCAAGTATCACGACGAAGAGATCCCGGAAGACCTCGCCGACAAGGCCAAGGAGTACCGGTTCAAGCTCGTCGAGGCCGCCGTCGAGCTCGACGACGACGCCATGGCCGCCTATCTGGACGGCCAGGAGCCCTCCGAGGAGACGCTCAAGGGCCTGATCCGCAAGGCCGTGATCGGCCGCGTGTTCAACCCCGTGCTCTGCGGCTCGGCCTTCAAGAACAAGGGCGTCCAGCCCCTGCTCGACGCGGTGGTCGACTACCTGCCGTCCCCGCTCGACCGCGAGGCCATCAAGGGCATCGACTACAAGACCGAGGAAGAGGTCGTTCGCCTCCCCGAGGACGACGAGCCCTTCTCGATGCTCGCCTTCAAGATCATGGACGACCCCTTCGTCGGCACCATCACCTTCTGCCGCGTCTATTCCGGCAAGGTGGAGTCCGGCACCACGGTCATGAACTCGACCAAGGACAAGAAGGAGCGCGTCGGGCGCATGCTCTTGATGCATGCGAACAACCGCGAGGACATCAAGGAAGCCTTCGCGGGCGACATCGTGGCGCTGGCCGGCCTCAAGGACACCCGCACCGGCGACACGCTCTGCGACATGCAGAAGCCCGTGATCCTGGAGCGCATGGAGTTCCCCGAGCCGGTCATCGAGATCGCGATCGAGCCGAAGTCGAAGGCCGACCAGGAGAAGCTCGGCGTCGCGCTGTCCAAGCTGGCCGCCGAGGACCCGTCCTTCCGCGTCTCGACGGACATCGAGTCCGGCCAGACCATCCTGAAGGGCATGGGCGAGCTCCATCTCGACATCAAGGTCGACATCCTGCGCCGCACCTACAAGGTCGACGCGAATATCGGCGCTCCGCAGGTGGCGTATCGCGAGACGCTGACACGCAAGACCGAGGTCGACTACACCCACAAGAAGCAGACCGGCGGCACCGGCCAGTTCGCGCGCGTCAAGTTCGTCGTGCAGCCGAACGAAGTCGGCAAGGGCTATGAGTTCGAGTCCAAGATCGTCGGCGGCGCGGTGCCGAAGGAGTACATCCCCGGCGTCGAAAAGGGCCTGAACAGCGTCATGAATTCGGGGCCGCTCGCCGGCTTCCCGGTCGTGGACGTCAAGGTCGAGCTCGTCGACGGCGCCTATCACGACGTCGACTCGTCGGCGCTCGCCTTCGAAATCGCGTCCCGGGCGGCGTTCCGCGAGGCCCTGCAGAAGGGCGGCGCGGTCCTGCTCGAGCCGATCATGAAGGTCGAGGTCGTGACCCCGGAAGACTACACCGGGTCCGTCATCGGCGATCTGACCGGCCGTCGCGGCCAGGTGCAGGGGCAGGACATGCGCGGCAACGCCATCGTCATCAACGCCATGGTGCCGCTGGCCAACATGTTCGGCTACGTGAACAACCTGCGCTCGATGTCCCAGGGCCGCGCGACGTTCACCATGCAGTTCGATCACTACGAGCAGGTCCCGTCGGCGATCGCCGCCGAGGTCCAGGCCAAGTACGCCTAACCGCATACGCCTGATCGCTCGACCCCATTCATTCTTCGGATCCACGGAGTACGGCCATGGCCAAGGAAAAATTCGCGCGGACTAAGCCGCACTGCAACATCGGCACGATTGGTCACGTCGACCACGGCAAGACGTCGCTGACGGCGGCG
>NZ_JBTAMK010000029.1:0-22456 GCF_054796215.1 Alsobacter sp. SYSU BS001988
TATCGCGTTGGCCCTGTCCCGGAACGCAAAAACTCCCCGGCGCTGGGGGGCGTCGGGGAGTTTTGGGAGGGTTGGTTGCGGGGACGCGCAACCACCGAAAGTTGAGCCTTGTCTGCGCTGTCTAGGAACCCAAGCTCAGCTTCTCGTAAGAAGGCCGACGTTCAGCGGTTCGCCGAGCTCGGGCCAACTCCCTCGTACACGGCGTCTGTCCGAGCCTCCGGCGACGCTCTTCCTCCGCCGGCGAGGGCCACTGCACGAGTATCCGTTCACTTTGATCAATGGCTCGACAAGTCGCTCAGTCCCAGGCCGGCAGCCTAGCCCGGAGATCATCTGAGCCGGTTGGCGCTACTGCGTTTGACTGCGCCGGACACAACAACCGGATGGGACGACCCTATCACTGGAACACCGGATTGGTCCCAATCTCGCCAGCGCCGCGACGGCTGGTCGGACCCGCGATTCCCGCGCGCTCGCGTCGAACAATGGTTGCACACTCTGTATTGACACGCGTGCAAGAGCTGCCATGTTGCCTGACAACTTTTTTACAATTGTTCGTTCCGCTGTGGCGAGGGAAAGACGAGGTATCCCGAGTATGGGTTTCCTGCGGCGAGGCGTTTGGCACGGGGGTGATCACGATCAGATCGGTGCGCAAGGTTGGGAACCGCGCCGGGAGCAGTTCGACGGCTACGTGCGCGCGCACCCCGACAACGTCCGTGGCGATCTTCCGGCCGAAGCCGACCGATACCACCTAATCGTCTGCCCCGGTTGTCCACTGTCCCACCGCATCCGCATCGTCCATAGCCTCAAGCAATTGGCCGACGTGGTGTCGCTGTCATGCGTGCGCCCCGTGATGGGCCCGAACGGTCGCGAGTTCGGCACAGCCCGGGACGCCGCGCCCGACGAGGTCACCGGCGCGTCGTTCCTGCACGAGCTGTATCGCGAGACGGACCCGGACCATTCGGGACGGGACTCCACCCCTGTTCTCTGGGACAGGAAGACGCGCAGAATCGTCTCAAACACCTATCGTGACATCCTCACGATGCTGAACCGCGAGTTCGACGGCTTCACGCCATCGCGGATCGATATCCAGCCTCCTCACCTGCGCGGGGAGATTGACGCGGAGCTGTCCCGTCTTGGCTCCGGCATTCTGGGCGTGGTCTACCGCACGGGCTTCTCGCGCGATCAGTCCGACTACGAGCGGCATGCCACGCTTCTGGGCGCGACCATCCGGGCCCTGGCTGGGCGGCTCGAGGACAAGACCTTTCTGCTCGGCGACACGCTCACCGAGCCCGACATCGCGCTGTTTGTCTGCCTGGTCCGGTATGACGCCATCTATGTCCCGCTGTTCCGCTGCACGGCCGAGCGCATCGAGGATCACCCCGCGCTCACGCGCTACATCCGGCGCGTCCTCTCGATCCCGGGCGTGAGCGAGACGTTCGATCTCGGTGAAACGATGACCCACTACTTTGTCTCCCACGCGCACATCAACCCGACCAAGATCGTGCCTTTGCCTCCGCGGCTGTCCTGGTGGCCGGCATGACCGAACGGCGGGGATTTGACTGCGTCGTAATCGGCGCCGGGATAGCCGGCGTCTGTGCGGCGCTGAACCTGCAGCGCCAGGGCGCCAAGGTGGCGATCGTCGACGCAGAGCGGCCGGGCTCCGGAGCGTCGTCCGGCAACGCCGGAATTATCGCCAACACCAACCTGCGGCCGGTGTTCGCCGGTCTCACGCCCGTGACGCTGCTGCAAATGCTGCGCAGCCCGACTTCGCCGCTGAACGTTCGCTGGTCCCGCATCCTGGGCCTGACGCCCTGGTTCTTGCGCATGCTGCGGCACGCTGGGCCTGCCGAGGTCGAGCGCATCACCCGCGCCTTGGCGAGCCTCTGCCATCCCGGCGCGGAGCTCTATGATCCCATCGTCGAGGAAGCCGGGGCCAAGGCGCTCGTCCAGGCGCGCGGCTCCCTTGCGCTGGTGCGCGCCGAAGCCGCGATGGACGCTCATTGGGACAAGGGGCTGGCGTTTCTCCGACAGCTGAATGTGCCGATGGAGAAGGTGGATCGGCACCGCATCGCCGATCTCGCCCCGTCCGTAAACCCCGCCTACACGCACGGCGTGTTCTCGCCGGCTTACCGCCACACGCTCGATCCCCAACTGTTCGTGCAGAGCCTGTTCGATCTGTTTCTGGCCAGGGGCGGAACCGCGATCGAGGCGAAGGCGGGCGCGGTGACCGCCACAAATGGTCGCGTCGCCGGCGTCAGTACGCCAAGAGGCCCAATCGAGGGCGACGTGGTGGTGATTGCGGCAGGCTCCCATTCGGCGAGCTTCGCCCGCGCGGCGGGAGAGCCTGTGCCGCATCAGGCCGTGGGCGGATATCACGCCATGCTGCGCAATCCGGGCGTCGCGTTGGAAACGCCCCTGCTGCCGCTGGATTTCCGCGTCGCCATCACCCCCATGGGAGACAGCATCAGGGTGGCGGGCACCTACGAGTTCGGCGGCGAGGGTCTGCCCTTCGACCACAGCCGCATCGACGGCATGCTGGCGCATATCGGCGCCGTTCTGCCGGGCATCCGCGTCGAGCCAATGACCGTGTGGCGCGGGTTCCGCTCCTACCTGCCTGACGGGCTGCCGATCATCAGCCAGTCAAGCGTTTTGAACGGCCTCTTCTACTCCTTTGGCTTCTCGTCCTCCGGAATGATCAACGGTTCCGCCGCCGGCAAGGCCGTTGCGGACCTGGTCCAGGGCGCGACGCCATCGATCGATCCCGAGACCTTTTCGATCCGCCGCTTTCTGCCGCGCGGCGGCGGGCGCCCGGCCTCGTCCCCGGCGACTTTGGACGTCTACGAGAGCAACACGCCAACCCGTTAAGCACCGCCTGATCGACGCAACGGTCCCCAGAGGAGAACGAGCATGTCCAAACCGCTTTCCGCCGCGCTGATCGCCCTGATGATGTCGGGCTCATCGGCCTTTGCGTCCTGCGCATTCAAGAACGAAGTGCCGGTCAAAGCCTATTTCGCGGCATTCCCGGCCTGGAAGATCATCGCCGAGGCCATGAAGGAATGCGGCAACGTCTCGGCGGAGCTCGATCAGGAAATTCGCACCAAGGGACCGGCCGCCTTCGCCGCAAACCCCGCCCTGTACCATGTCGGTTACGTGCACAACGGCACCATCGTGCCGCTCCTCACGCAAGGCACGATCCGGCCGCTGGACAGCCTCGTTGCGAAGTATGGCCAGCACCTTCGCCCAAACCAGATCATCCAGATCGACGGCAAGGTCATGGCCATCGCCCTGATGGTTAACACGCAGTACCTGCAGTACCGGAAGGACATTTTCGACAAGCTGAACATCACGGTTCCGGACACGTACGACGATGTCTTGGCGGCTGCGAAGACGATCAAGGAGTCGGGGCTGGTCCAATACCCGCTTGGCGGGACCATGAAGGCCGACTGGAACATCGGGATCGAATTCAACAACATCTATGCCGGCTACGGCGGCAAACTCGTGAACGCGGATAATTCGCCGGCGCTGAATTCCGAAGCCGGCGTCAAGACGCTCGAGATGCTGAAGAAGCTCAGCGAATATATGAGCCCCGAATACCTCACGGCCGACGCCACCTTCGTCCAGCAGCAGTTCCAGCAGGAAAAGATCGCGATGGCCGTTTTCTGGGCGACGCGCGCGGCCGCTCTGGAGAACCCCAAGGAAAGCCGGGTCGCCGGCAAGATGGCGACCGCCGCCGCCCCGCGCGCCGTGAAGGGCGGCATCCCGGCGGTGACGTATTCGTGGGATGCGATCGCGATCGCCAAGAACGCGACCGACGCCGAAGCCGAGGCGGCCTTCAGAGTGGCGCTCGAAGGAGCGGACGCCGAGACGGTGGCGAAGAACAACGACGCGGCTGTCTGGCTGGTCGACGGCTACAAGCCCGGTCCCTCCGCCAAGGGCGCGGTCGAAACGTTGGAGAACGGGGCGCAACCCGCTCCCTCCACGGTGTGGCGCGGGCTGATCGACACCGCGATCTCCAGCAACGTCGCTGACTACCTGCTCGGAAAGCGCACGGCCGAGCAGACGCTCGCCAAGATGGAGGCGGACTACCTGGTTGCGGCCAAGGAGGCGGGCCTCCTCAAGCGTTGAGTTGGCGGGAGCTGGCCGCTGACGCCGGCCGGCTCCGCTCGCCACGTTTCAGGACCTCGGCGGATGCGATCATGAAGACGACCGGCACATCCCCCACGCAGGACGACGACGCTCTCCTGCGCGCGGAGCTTTTGGCCGCTTTTGCGCGGGAGGGGATCGCCTATCCGCCGGACCGGTTGGAGGAAGCAGTGGCCGAGTACCTGCAGCTGAAGCGTCTGTTGGCCGTGGTGGCGACGGCGGGCGTCCCACCCGAACCGCAGGCCGACACCTCGCGATGACCGATCCGATGCGCGCCTCCCCTGCGCCCTCCGTCGCCGACGCCGCGCGGGCGCTCCGCTCCGGCGAGGTTACGTCGGTGGACCTGACTCACGCGACGCTCGCCCGCATCGCCGCGTTTGACGACCAGGTGCATGCGTTCGTGCAAGTCGACCGCGAGGGCGCGCTCCTGCAGGCCGAAGCCGCGGATGACCTGTTTCGCCGCGGGATCGACCGTGGCCCGCTGCAAGGCGTCCCTTATGCGCTGAAGGACATCTGCGACGCCGCCGGGCTGCCGACCACATGCCAATCCCGGCTGCGCCTGGACCATGTCGCGGAGCGCGACTCGGCCGTCGTGTCCCGGTTGCGGGACGCCGGCGCTGTTCTGGTCGGGAAGCTCTCCACCTTCGAGTTCGCGCTCGGGGGACCGAGCTTCGACCTGCCGTTCCCTCCGACGCGCAATCCGTGGGACCTCTCCCGCACGGCAGGGGGCTCGTCGTCGGGATCCGGCGCTGCGGTTGCGGCCGGTTTCGTGGCCCTCACGGTTGGGACATGCACGACGGGCTCGATCCGCGGTCCCGCCGCATGGTGCGGCGCGGTCGGGCTGAAGCCGACCTTCGGGCGCGTCTCCCGCCGCGGAATCTTTCCTCTGGCGCCCAGCCTGGACCATTGCGGCCCCATCACGCGAACGGTCCACGACTGCGCCGCGATGCTCTCCGCCATGGCGGGCCATGATCCGGAAGATCCGGCCAGCCTGGAAGAGCCCGTCCCTGACTACATGGTCGGCCTAGAGGACGGTGTCGCTGGTCGGCGGGTCGGCGTCCCCGAAGCTTTTTTCGCCACGTCGCCCCTGCTGACCGACGCCGCTCGAAGCGGGATCGAACAGGCGATCGCCTGGCTGCACCAGGGGGGAGCCGTGATCGAGACCGTCGACCTCCCCGACTACGGCCTGTTCGTCGCGTGCGGACGCGTGTTGATGACCGCCGAAGCCTTCGCCATTCATCGCACCGACTTACGGGAACGGCTGGCCGACTACGGCTCGATCACCGCACGGCGCTTCGCCGTGGGCGCCGCGATCGGGGCGGCCGACTACATCGCCGCCCTGGATCTCCAGAAGGCCCTGTCCCGCGCCGTGGACCAGGCACTGCAGCGTGTTGACGTGCTGCTCACCGCCATATCGCTGGCGCCGGCCCCCCTGCTTTCCACCGCGACGACTCCCGTCGTCTGGCCGCTGCAGGCGAGCACCTTCAATGTTTCGGGGCATCCCGCCATCAGCGTACCAATTGGGCTCGACGCGACCCGCTTCCCGCTGGCGGTCCAGATCGTTGGCCGCCGTCTGGACGAGGCGACGATCTTGCGGGCGGCCCGGACTCTGGAACGCCTGTCAGGCTGGGCGGCTGAGCCGCTGCCGCCGCTGGCCGATCCCGCCCGAAAAACCACCGCCTGCTCACTCCGCTGAACCGGCGATCGACCGCAGGAACCATCGTTCATGAACGCAAGCCAATCCGCTCTCCCCGCCCCGAAGCTGAAAGCTCCCCCGGGCGCCTGCGACTGCCACATGCACATCTTCGATCCCCGCTTTCCTCCGCGGGCAGGCACCCCCTACGAGCCCCCGGTCGCGACCGTGCCAGATTACATGACCGCCATCCGCGAGCGGCTCGGGCTGTCCCGCGCGGTCGTGATCCAGTCGATCACGCACGGCACGGACAACACCAACCTGGTCACCGCGCTTGAAGCCTTTGCGGGCTCTGCGCGCGGCGTTGCGGTGATCGACGTCGACACGCCGGCCGATGAGCTTCGCCGTCTCTCGTCGCATGGCGTACGCGGGATCCGGTTCGAGATGGCGAACGGGGTATTGCCGTGGGAAGCCCTCGAGACCGTCGCGGAGGCCATTGCGCCCTTCGGCTGGCACATCGACCTGCAGACCGACGGCCGCGACCTTCCCACGCTCGTGGATCGCCTGCTGGATCTGCCCTGCCCGGTGGTGCTCGACCACTACGGCAAGTTCATCGACGCGCTGCCGGTCGAGCATCCCGCCGTGCAGGCTGCGCTGCGGCTGTTGGCGAGCGGCTCGGGCTGGGTCAAGCTCACCGCGCCCTATGCCGGCCGGCATCGTCGCCCGGAGCCCTGGCCCGAACTCGTTCCACTGGCGAAAGCCTTCCTGGACACCGCACCCGACCGGGTGGTGTGGGGCAGCGAATGGCCTCAGTCCATGCTGCCGGTCTTCAAGCAGCCGATCCCGGACCACGCGCTTTTGCTGGATCTTCTGCTCGACTACACGCGCGACGAGGCCCTGCTTCACCGCATTCTCGTCGACAATCCTGCCGCGCTTTACGATTTTCCGGTGCAGCCCTGAAGCGACGCCCGACTAGCACGTGAAGGAAACGACCGTGATCACGCACCATCTGAAGTCGGGCGACGCCCAGTCGAAGTCCCGTGTCCGCTCGGCCACCGCCGCCGTGATCGGCGAGACCGCGTACATGACCGTGATACCGCCTCTGCCGATCGACCCCGCAGCGTCGGCGGCCGATCAGGCGCGGCAGATCTTTGCGTCCATGGAGGAGCGGCTCGCCCGCATCGGGTCCGACAAAACCAAGATTGCCCACATAACGATCTGGCTCGCCGACCTCGCCTACTTCGACGAGGTCACGGCGGTCTGGAACGAGTGGGTGGATCCCAACCACCCGCCCGTGCGCGCCTGCGGCCAGGTCGCGCTCGCCAACGCGGCGCTCAAGGTCGAGATGATCGTGGTCGCCTGGGCGCCGGCCGGCGGCAAGCCGGCCTGACGCTACGCCGGATCATCCCTTCACGGCGCCTTGCGTGAGGCCGCCCACGAGGTGGCGCTGGAAGACCAGAACAAGCACGAACAGCGGCGCGGTGATCGACACCGCCGCCGCAATCGCCTGCAACTGATCGGCGGCGGTGTTGTCGCTCGCCAGGAACTGGCTGATCATCGGCACCATGGTGAGGGACTGCGCGTCCAGCAGCAGGCCGGTGACCAGGTAATCGTTGTAGGCCAGCAGAAACGAGAACAGCCCGGTGGTGATCACCCCCGGCCACATCACCGGGATGATCACGCGCCAGAACGCCTCGAAGTGCGAGCATCCGTCCACGCGGGCCGCCTCGTCCAGCTCGGCCGGAATGTTGGCAAAGAACGAGCGCAGCATCCAGATTGTGAAAGGCTGGTTGATCGCCACCAGCGCGGCGATCACCGCCCAGGGCTTGCCGTAAAGCGTGGGCGCCTGATCCGAGAACAGCCGCATCACGGGGCCGGTGAAATCGTTGGCCCAAAGCGGCGCAAGGATGTCGCGCGAGTTGATGAAAGCCGGCAGGTACCCGGCGACCAGGACCGAATGGGGCATGGCGCGGAACACGAGAGCGACCAGCAGCAGCCAGAACGCGTAGTTGGTCTTGGTTCTGGCCAGCGCATAGCCGGCCAGCGTTCCGACCGTCAGCGACACGGTGACGACGCCGCCCGTGACGATCATCGAGTTGATGAACTGACGATAGAAAGCGTGGTCGACCCAGACGGCGCGATAGCTTTCGGCCGTGAAGCCGATCAAGGGCCGTCCCAGGACGCCTAGGCCGGGAACCGCCGTCACCAGGCCGTCGACAGCGCGCAGCGCGAGCGGAAACCACCACAACAGCAGCAGGGCCAGCACCACCCCCACGGCGGCGATGAGCCAGGCGGCGAGCCGGCTGGTCTCCGGCCGCAGCGCCCAGCTCTTGATCGCGCGGAACGCCAGGACCATGACGGCTGCCAAGGCGGCGAGCAGCGCGCCGCCGAGGATGGAGAGACCTCCTTCGTTGAGGCGCGTGCTCTCTCCCAGAATGACGTGCCAGGGATTCGATGAAAAAGCGTCCAGCGGCTCCTTGAACGACATCGCGGCTGTCCAGAACAGCGGAAACGCGGCGATCACGAGCCATAGAGCGAGTCCAAAGCCGGACACGATCTTGAGGCCGAGAGGCTGCTGCATCACGCGGGCGGTGGTCGTCATCAGGCGGCCCTCCGGTGGTCGCGCCAGGTGCGCATCAACAGCGGGGCGAGGATGAACGCGACGCCGATGATGGTCAGCATCGCGGAGGCCGACGCCCTCGAAATCGAGCGGTTCCCCGCCTGGTCAGGGCTCAGATAATTGAAAGTGAGCCATTGGAGCGAGATGCGGTGCGCCTGGCTGGAGAAGCCGATGACCTCTTCGAACACCCGATAAGCGTCCATCAGGTGGATGAGGGACACGAAGATGATTAGCGGCGCGAGGTGCGGGATCACGACGTAGCGCAGGCGTTCCAGCCGGGAGGCGCCATCCACGACGGCTGAGTCCATGGTGTCCTGGTCGACGCTCTGCAGCCCTGCGTAGAACACCACGAAGGCGAAGGGCACGACGTGCCAGACCCGGTAGAACAACATCAGCAGCTCGATCGTCCAGCCATGCGCAAACATCGAGATCTGATGGCCGGCCAGATACGAGAGCGCGGCCGTCAGGATGCCGTCGCCGGTGAACAGCCAGCGGATCGAGAGGGCCCCGATCACGGGCGTGATGATGTAGGGCAGCAGCGACACGAAAATGATTGGTCCGCGCAGCGACCGGACAGTGGTGTTGACCATCAGGGCGATCAGCAGGCCAAAGCCGATCACGAACGGCAAAGTCACGATGGTGAAGGTCAGCGTGAAGCGCAGCGCCTTGTAGAAGTCCAGGTCGAGAATGTGGGAGATGCCGGCCCACCCGCGCCCAAGGGACTCCCGGACGACCTCAGGCTGGAGAACGAGCCTGTAGCTTTCCAGCCCGACGAAGCTGGTCTGTGTCAGCGGCTTCCCGGTCTCATCCAGAACCGCCTCGGAGCGCGTTTCCTGCTTGCAGATCTGGCGCGTGAAGCCGGGCGTGCAGGTCTCCACCGTAACCTCGCGGAACACGCGCTGGGTGTTGTGGAAGCTCTGCCAGAACACGCTGACGAGCGGCAGCGCGATGAAGATGACCATCATCAGCATCGAGGGGGCCGCGAAGGCCAGGAAGGTGCGCTTTTTCACCGGGAGGGCGCTCCGGCCGCGCCGCGTCGCTGCGCGCCTCCGCCAGCCACGACGACGCGCTCGCCGTTGTCCGGGCGAAACAGGTGGCACTGGGCGGGCGACAGGGAAAATCCGATCGGTTGGCCGATTTGCGCCCGGAACCCCTTGTTCGCCTTCACGGCCAGGAAGCTTTCGCCCGCCCGCACCGTCACAAGCGTGGCGTCCCCGAGAAGTTCGATGCTGTAGATGGGCGCCCGGATTTCTCCGCCCGCGGCCGGCGCGATGTTGGCGTCCTCGGCGCGGAACCCGAGGGTCACGGGCCCCGATACGCCCTCGAAGCCCGCAATGCGCGTGTTGACGCCGTTGAACGTCCCGCCCGCGATCTCGCCGCCGATCAGGTTCATGGCCGGCGACCCGATGAAACCCGCCACAAAGGTGTTCGCCGGGTAGTCGTAGATCTCCGTGGGCGTCCCGAGCTGCTGGATAGACCCCTTGTTCATCACCACGACGCGATCGGCGAGCGTCATGGCCTCGATCTGGTCATGTGTGACGTAAACCGTCGTGACCCCGATCTCGTGATGGAGATGCTTGATCTGCGCCCGGGTGGATACGCGCAGCTTGGCGTCGAGGTTCGACAGCGGTTCGTCCATCAGGAAGATGGCGGGCTGCCGCACGATCGCCCGGGCCAGTGCGACGCGCTGCCGCTGGCCGCCGGACAATTCGCGGGGACGCCGCTGAAGGAGGTCGCCGAGCTCCACCATTGCGGCCGCCCGTCGCACCCGCTCGTCATGCGTGTTGGGCGGCGCTTTCCGGACTTTTAGAGGAAACCGGATATTCTCGTACACGGAGAGGTTTGGGTAGAGGCCATAGTTCTGGAACACCATGGCGACGTCCCTCTCCTTGGGCTCCAGGTCGTTCACGACCCTGTCGCCGATCGTGATCGTGCCGCTGGTGGGATCCTCGAGACCTGCGATCATCCGCATCGTGGTGGTCTTGCCGCAGCCGGACGGGCCGAGGAAGACCACGAGCTCACGGTCGGCGATGTCGAGACTGATCTCGTTCACGCCAACAAACGAACCCCAGGCTTTCGTGACCTTCACGAGCGATACGTTCGCCATGCCGGCGCAATTCCTTCCCCAAAGCCCAGAATGTCCCGCCACCATGATGGTGGGAGCCGCGGCGGGCAAACGGCAACGTGCAGCCCCGGCGGGTTTGCACCCTAAAAAAGTTCTCAGGTTGCTAGACAAATTATGACAGTTCCGCCACGGGTGCAAGCGGTTGTGGTCACCTCGGATGCTCTTGGAGCGCGTTGTAGCCGCCCTGTGAGGAAACAGTTTGCGCCGGCCGCCGTCCGCCTATAATTGTCAGGCAACCTGATAACTGTGTGGCCAGCATGACACCGCATCTGATGAAGGCTTTCACGCGCGCCGATTTGGAGGTCGAGCGTGGAGAAGGCTGCTACCTCTTCGATAGACAGGGGCGGCGCTATCTGGATTTCCTGAGCGGCGTCGCGGTCAACGCCTTTGGCCACTGCCATCCGGTCCTGGTCGAAGCTCTCCGGGAGCAGGCCGGCAAGCTCTGGCATGCCTCCAACTTGCTTCGTGTCCCCGAGCAGGAGCGTCTCGCCGACCGGCTGTGCGAGGCGAGCTTCGCGGATGCGGCCTTCTTCACCAATTCGGGAAGCGAGGCGATCGACTTTGCGCTCAAGCTGGTCCGCCGCTATTTCCGCCATCAGCAAGGCTCGCCGCGCTGGCGCGTGATCTCCTTCGCCGACGCGTTCCATGGCCGCTCGATGGCGGCGATAGCAGCCGGAGGCCAGCCCAAGCTTACCCAGGGCTTCGAGCCCGTGGTGGGCGGCTTTGATCTCGTTCCATTTGGCGACATGGCCGCCTTGTCGGCCGCGATCGGGCCGGAGACGGCCGCGATCCTTCTCGAGCCGGTCCAGGGCGAAGGCGGCATTCGCCCCTTCTCAGCCGAGATACTGCTGGACATCCGCGCACTTTGTGACCGCCATGGCCTCTTGCTGGTCCTAGACGAGGTCCAGACCGGCTTTGGGCGCACCGGCAGGCTGTTCTCGCACGAGCACTCGGGCGTCACGCCAGACATCCTGGCGGCCGCGAAGGGGATCGGCGCCGGCTATCCGATCGGGGCGGTGCTCGCCACCACGGCGGTGGCCGATCTCGTCACCCCCGGCAGCCACGGTTCGACGCTGGGCGGGGCGCCTCTGGCCAGCGCCGTCGGCAACGCCGTGATGGACCTGCTGCTCGAGGGCGACTTGCTGGACCGTGAAGGCGCGCCCGGTCACGTCACCCGCATGGGGCAGATGCTGCGAGCCGAGCTCGGCAAGCTCGTCGCGGAATTCGACGACGTTCTTCTCGACGTGCGCGGCCAGGGGCTCCTTGTGGGGCTCGGCTGCCGGATGGAGAACCGCCGTGTGATGACGGCGCTGCGCGACAGGGGGCTGCTCACGGCTCCTGCGGGGCACAACGTCATCCGGCTTCTCCCGCCGCTGATCGTCGAGCAGAGCCATATCGGCGAAGCGGCCGCCATGGTCGAGGCGGCCTGCCGGGACCTGCGCGCCGCAGGATCAGCCTGACCCGACGGCGTTAGCCCTCAGGGCCGATGCGAGCCTGGCTCAGCCGCTTGATGGCGTTCTGAAGATGCGTCGCGGCGGCGGTGCGGGCGGCGTCCGCATCCTTCTGCTTGATGGCATTGAGGATCGCCCTGTGCTCATCCTGAACCAGGCGGGTCAGGCTCCTGCGCGCCGAATTCGATCGCGCGACCCCGATGAATCCACGCACCCGGGTGTCGAGGAAATCGAACATGTCCCGGAAAACGGGATTGGCCGTCGCCTCCACGATAGCCCGATGAAACGCAATATCCTCGTCGACGCCCGAGCGATCCTCCGTGATGGCCCGTTCCATGGCGTCGAACTGGACCGTGATGGCCGCAAGTTGCGCCCGCGTCCGTCGGGTCGCCGCAAGCGCTGAAGCCGCGGATTCGAAGGCAACGAGCAGTTCGACCACATTCTGGATCTCGCTGGCATCCCGCAGGTCGACGCTCGGCAGCCTGAACACCGGGATGCTGCCTTCGGCCACGAAGGCGCCCGACCCCTGGCGGGAGCGAACCAGTCCATCCTGCTTGAGGCGCCCCAGCGCTTCGCGAATGATCGCGCGGCTGACCCCGTAGGTCTCGGACAACTCGCGCTCGGTCGGAAGCTTCTGGCCTGCCTTGAACTTGTCCTCGCCAATCTCGCGCCGAAGTCTGTTGGCGACGGTGTCGGCCAGCGACGGCGATCGGACCAAGGTTTCACTCATAAAATGGGTTCTTCCAGTCTGAAATCGAGAGCGCCCATCGACGCGCCGGGCCTACGCTCACCAACGCACCTTGCCCTTGATGTAGGCTTGCCGAGCGTCAACCGTCCAGCGTCTTCGCGATCGCGAGGCCAGGAGCACACGCAACGCTGGCCACGCCCGACAACCGGGGCCGCACACCTCCCGGTTGCACGGTTTCAAGTCAAGCTGCCGGGTTGCGCTCATGATAAGGGTGCGATACTTGTCTGGCAACCTGCTAACTTCAATCGGGCGCTCTGGCTGGAGCGCCTCAACGGAGAGGTGAGCCATGAGGATCGACCGTCGCCAAATCATGTTGGCAGGGATGGGGACCATTGCGGCAGGCGCGCTTGGCGCAAAGCCGTCCGCAGCGCAAACCGCCGGAAAGCTGGAGGACACCCTCGTCATCAGGACGACGGGCGGGGTCTTTGAAGAGTCTTTGCGGAAAAACTTCTTCGATCCCTTCACCAAGGCGACGGGCGTCAAGGTCGTTCCGGTCGCGGCCTCCTACGGCGACATGATGGCCAAGGCCACCGCCATGGAAGCGGCGGGCCGGGTGGAATGGGACATCATCTCTCCGCAGTATTACGAGCTCGGAAAGCTAACCAATCTGGCGGCCGACCTTGGCGACTGCAGCGCCATGCCAAACGTCGCCTCCCAGGGGATCGCGAAGACCTGCGGGCGCTACGGCGTGCTCTATCTAACGGGCGGACAGGTGCTCGCCTTTGATCCGCAGACGTTTAAGGATCGAAAGCCCAAAGACTGGGCCGACTTCTGGGACGTCAAGACGTTCCCGGGTCCGCGCGCGCTGCCCAACACGGGCAGCCCATGGGCCACCCTGATCGCGGCGTTGATCGCCGACGGCGTGCCCGCCGACAAGCTTTTCCCGCTCGATCTCGACCGGGCCTTCGCCAAGCTCGACAAGATCAAGCCCAACGTCGCGGTCTGGTGGAAAACCGGGGCTCAGAGCCAGCAGGTGATGCGCCAGGGCGACGCCGTCATGAGCCTCATGTGGAGCGGAACGGCCTACGCCACCAAAAAGGACGGCGTGCCGCTCGAATGGACCTGGGCCAACGCCGTGGCGGACTTCGGCGCCTGGGTCATTCTGAAAGGCGCGCCGCATCCCAACGCGGCCAGGGCCTTCATCGACTTCTACATGGGTAACCCAGACAACCACGCGGCCTTCTCGCGCGCGATGGGCTATTCCACCCCCAACAAGAACGGGCAGGCTCTGCTCTCCGACGCCGAAAAGGCGGAGCTGGGCGCCAAGCCCGAGATTCTCGAGCAGATCATCATTCCGGACGCGGATTGGCTTGAGAAGAACCGGTCCATGGCGCTCGAGCGCTGGAACCGCTGGATCTCGGCCTGACGAGCTCCAGTGAGGCCTGCCTGTCGCACCTGCGAGCTGTACCGATGATCCAGAGCCAGCATCCTGACTGGAAGAACCTTCCCTTCTGGTGGGAGGACGCGCCCCTCGAACCTGCGCCGGCGGACCTTCCCGCGAAGGTTGACGTCGCAATCGTCGGGAGCGGCTACTGCGGTCTCCATGCCGCCCGGGTGCTGGCCGAAGCGGGGCTGAGCGTGGCGGTGCTCGAGGCCGGGGATCCCGGCTGGGGCGCCAGCACGCGCAACCACGGCATGTTGAGCGGCGGGCTGAAAGTGCCCGCCGATCTCGACGCTCGCCTGGGCAAGGAGTGGGCCGACGCGGTGAGGGCCACGGCGTTCGAGTCCTTCGAATACATGAAGCGCCTCATCATCGACCGGGCGCTGGACGTCGACTACCAGCCGACCGGGCGCTTCATCGGGGCGCACGCGCCGAAAGCCTACCGGGCGCTGGAGACCCGGGCCGAGTATCTGCGCGACGCCTATGGGTACGATGTGCACATGGTGCCGCGCGACCAGCAACGCACCGAGATCGGCAGCGACTTCTACTACGGCGGCTACGTGATCGAGCAGGTCAGCGGCATGCAGCCGGCGAAGCTGCATCGCGCGGTACGCGGTCTGGCCGAAGCCGCGGGCGCGACGCTGCACGGAAAAGCCGAGGTGCTCTCGATCGACGGGCGGGCCGGGCGGTTTACCGTCAAGACCAAGCACGGCGACGTGGAGGCGGATCGGGTCCTGCTCGCCACGAACGCTTACACGAGCGCATTCAACGGCGCGGTTTTCCCCTATGTCCGCCGTCGCCTCGTGCCGGTGACGGCCTACATGGCGGCGACCGAGGAGCTTCCGCCGGACCTCGCCCGCTCCTTGCTGCCCACCAACCGCATGTCCGGCGACACGAAGCGCTCGCTCTATGCGTTTCGGCTCTCGCCCGATGGCCGCCGGATAATCTTCGCCGGGCGGGCCAAGTTCCGCGACATCAGCGAGGCGGAAGCAACCCCGATCCTGCACCGGTTCATGTGCAACGTCTGGCCCGAACTGGCCGGCTATCAGGTCACCCATTGCTGGAAGGGGCTGGTGGCCTTCACGTTCGACGCCGTTCCGCATCTGGGCGAGCACGACGATGTTCTGTACGTCGCGGGCTGCCAGGGCAATGGCGTGGCCATCATGTCGTATCTCGGGTACCAGGCCGCCCAGAAGATCCTGAGCGGCAGCGCCCGCCAATGCGGTCACGATGGTATCCCCTTTCCGACCAGGCCGACCTACACAGGCCATCCCTGGTTCCTGCCCGGGGTCGGCGCCTACTACAAGGCTCGCGATGCGCTGGACCGGTATCGGGCGGCGTGAAGTGCTCGTGAGCCAGCACCCTAGCGGGACGGCGTCGCCTCGCCGCGCCTGACCAGCGTGCCGCCCCACATCAGCAGGATGGTGGCGAACACGAAGAGCGTCGACGCTGCGGCGATCACGGGCGACAGGTTGAACTCGATGTCTTCCATCATCTTGCGGGTGATGGTCTTGTGCTGCACGCCCGAGATGAAGAACGACACCACGGTCTCGTCGAACGACGCCAGGAAGGCGAAGATCGATCCGGCCGCCAGTGCGGGCGTGATCAGCGGCAAGGTGATGAGCCGGAAGCACGCGAGCCGGGACGCCCCGAGATTGAGGGCCGCCATTTCGTAGGACGACGGCACGCGCTGTAGGGCCGCGGTGACTACCAGAAGCACGTAGGGCACCGCCAGCGCCGTGTGGACCAGCACGAAGGCGAGGCGCGTTCCGATCAGCCCCAGCGGTGCGAGCTGGAAGTAGACGGCGATCGCCACCACCACGTGAGGCACGATCAGCGGAGCCAGCATCAGCGCCGTCAGCACGTCCTGGCCGGGAACGCGTCCGCGCACCAGCGCCATCGCCGCCATGGCCCCGATCACCGCGCTCGCGACCGTCGTCATGGCGGCGATCTGAAGCGAGAACAGCGTGGCGTCGATCCAGCCGGAATTGCCGAAATAGGCTTGATACCAGCGCGTCGAGAACCCCGCCGGTGGAAACCGAAGGAAGTTCGTCGGGCTGAACGACATCGGGACGATCAGCAGCGTCGGCAGGATCAGGAACACCAGGACGAGGCAGCCCACAAGCAGGAGCGGCCAAGATGGGCCGTGGCGGCTAGTCATGAGCGATCACCCGGTCGAGCTTGAGCAAGCGCCGGAACGCGATCGTGATCCCCAGCGACAACACGAGGAGCACGAACGACAACGCGCCGGCGAACGGCCAGTCGAGCAACTCCAGAGCCTGCTGACCAATCAGGGTCGCGATCATCAGCGTCCGCGGCCCGCCGAGGAGCGCGGGTGTGACGTAGAAGCCCAGCGCCATCACGAAGACGATCAGGCAGCCGGCGAATACGCCGGGCAGGCTGAGCGGCAGGGTCACGCTCCAGAACACGCGCCACTGGCTGGCCCCCAGGTTGAGAGCGGCGCGGGGGAGATCGTCCGGAATGCTCTTCAGCGCAGTCGCAACCGGGAGCACCATGAAAGGCAGGAGCACGTGCGTCATCGCGAGCAGCACGGCGCCGTTGGTGTAGAGCATGCGCAGCGGCGCATCGACGATCCCCACCGAGATCAACGAGCCGTTGATGAGGCCATTGCGCTCCAGCAGGATGATCCACGCGTAGGAGCGGATCAGGACGGAGGTCCAGAGCGGAACCAGGACGCACACGGTCGCCAGCCGGGCGAACCAGCCACCCCGCCGCGCCATCAGAAGGGCAACCGGGTATCCGAGAACAAGCGCCAGGACCGTGCAGGACGCCGCGATCCAAATCGTCCGGATGAACACCTGCACGTAGAGCGGGTCGTTGAAAATGCGCCAGTACCGCGCAACCCCGAACGTGGGCTCCGTGAAGCTCGTGAGGATCAGCCGCCCGATAGGCAGGAAGAACGCCCAGCCGAGCAGCACGATCAATGGCGTCAGCAGAAGCAGGGAAGCGCCCGTCGAGAGCTCGCCGCGCTTGCGCTGCGAGCCCCCGGAGGGGGGCGCCGCGCCATAATGCGCGGTGTCGGCCGCACTCATGACGCGGCCGGGAACGCGATGGCGGCTTCGTTGCGCCACGTCGCTGTGACGAGCTGGCCGGGCGCGAGGTCAGGCGCCAGCGCGGGGTTCAGGGCGGCGACCAGCGCGCCGCCTCCCTCGAGGGCCAGGTGGTAGTGCAACGTCGCGCCGTTGAAAACGCTGTGCAGAACCGTTGCCTGCACATGCGACAGTCCCGCTTCCGGCGCGGACGCGGTCGCCATCTGCAGGCGCAGAGCCTCCGGCCGTACCGCGACACGCACCGGCTCTCCCACGCGGGGCGCCGCTTGTCCGCCCGGCAGGCGGGCCATCGCGGTTCCGGACGGGGCAGACGCACGGCAGACGCCTTGCTCCACGCCCTCGACGGTGGCGTCGATGAAGTTCATTTCGCCGAGAAAATCGGCGACAAACGGATTGGCCGGATCGTCGTAGAGGTCGCGAGGAGCCCCGAGCTGGCTCAGCCGCCCCTGGCTCATCACGGCGACGCGATCCGACATGGTCAGCGCTTCTTCCTGGTCATGCGTGACGTAGATGAACGTGGCCCCGAGCCGACGCTGCAGCTGCTTCAACTCGATCTGCATGTGCTGCCGCAGCTTCTTGTCGAGCGCTCCCAGCGGCTCATCCATCAGGATCACCGGGGGATCGAAGACGATCGCGCGCGCCAGCGCGACACGCTGCTGCTGTCCTCCGGACAGGGCGGCCGGACGGCGGTCGCCGTAGCCGGCGAGCTGAACCATATCCAGCGCGCGTGAGACCAGGCGCTGTTGCTCGCCCTTGCCAATCTGGCGCATTCGCAACGGGAAAGCGATGTTTTCGGCGACCGTCATGTGCGGGAACAGGGCGTAACGCTGGAACACCATCGCGATGGCGCGCTTGTTCGGCGCCACATGGGTCACGTCGCGCCCGGCGACCGCGATCGTGCCCGCGTCCGGCTCCTCGAAGCCGGCCAGCATCATCAGCAGCGTGGTTTTCCCCGAGCCAGACGGACCGAGCAACGACACGAACTCGCCGGCCCCGACCGTCAGCGAAACGTCGGCCACGGCCTGGACGCTGCCGTAGCTGCGGCTGACCCGGTCGATCCGAACCTCGACGCCGAGGCGTCCTGGCGCTTGCTCGTCTCCGTTTGTCATCGGCTCAACGGTTCCCCCCGGCTCGAGAGCGGTAATTGCGTGCCTTCGCCACCATGGCGCCGACCTCCCGCCCCGGCCACGATGCACGGACCGGGCCGATAGGTGCGGTTATCAGGTTGCCTGACAAGTTACCGAGGCGGCGTTGCGCTGGCAAGTCCGGCCCGCGCGCTTGCGCCCTGCTGCGCATCCTGCAGGATCAGGTCCGCGGCTTTCTCGGCGATCATCAGCACGGCGGCCTGCGTATTGCCGGAGATGATCGTCGGCATCACGGAAGCGTCCACCACCCGCAGCCCGCCGAGCTTGCGCAGCCTGAGCGCCGGGTCCACGACAGCGTCGTCGTCGGTCCCCATCCGGCAAGTGCCCGCCGCGTGATAGATCGTCTGCCCGTTCGAGCGTGCGAATTCGAGCCAGTCCGCGTCGCTCTGGCACTCGGGACCCGGGTTCATCTCCCGTCCGCGATAATCCGCGAGGGCGGGTTGCCCGACGATGTCGCGGGCGAGCCGCATTCCCGCAACCATGCACTCCCGGTCGACCTGGGTGGCCAGGAAGTTCGGCCGGATCGAGGGCGGCACGCGAGGATCCGGCGAACGGACATGGATCGTCCCCCGCGACTCCGGCCTCAACTGGGTCACGCCGATCGTCATGCCGGGCTGGCGATCCAGCTTGCGCTCGGCCGCGTTCGCGTAGCTCGCGTGCATGAAAAAGTATTGCACGTCCGGCCCGCTGAGCTCCGGTCGCGTTTGCACGAAGCCGTAGGCCAGCCCGGTGCCGAGGGTCAGGATGCCCTTGCGGGTCAGCAGGTACTGCGCCACGGCGAGGCCCAGGCGCGGCCCTCTGGTCAACTCGTTGAGCGTGACGGGCAGGCGCACCCGCCAGTTCATCCGTGTGCAGAAATGGTCCGCGTAGTTCTTGCCGACCCCGGGCAGCGCAACGCGCGGGACGATGCCGACCGCCGCGAGCACGGCGGGGTCGCCGATGCCCGAGCATTCCAGCAACTGCGGCGATTGGATCGCCCCTGCGCATAGGACGACCTCGCGGCGCGCCGTGGCGGTCTGCGCCTTGCCGCCGGCGAGATAGCGCACGCCGGCCACGCGCTCCTGCTCGATCATGAGCTGTGTCACGGATGCCCCCGTGCGGACCTCGAGATTGGGCCGTCGGCGTGCCGGTCGCAGATACGCCATCTCGGCCGAGACGCGGCGTCCCCCGCGCTGGTTAACCTGATAATAGCCGAAACCGTCCTGACGGGAGCCGTTGTAATCGGCGTTGCGCTCGTAGCCGAGTTGCCCCGCCGCCGCGATGAACGCGTCCGCTATCGCGGGGTGCTCGGCGACCTCTGTCACCGGCACCGGGCCACTATCGCCGCGCAAGTCACTGGCCTGCCCGGAGAACGCCTCGACCTTGCGGAAATACGGCAGCACGTCTTCGAAGCTCCAGCCACGACAGCCCTGCTGGGCCCAGCCGTCGAAATCGCCCGGTTGGCCGCGGACATAGATCATCCCGTTGATGAGCGTCGAGCCGCCCAGCCCGCGTCCCCGCGGTATTGCGATGACTCGGTTGTTCGTGGCCGCTTCGGGCTCGGTCGAGAACCGCCAGTTGTAGTTCTCATCAACCAGCATCTTGCTGAAGCCGGCCGGAACCGAAATCCAGACGCTGCGCGGCTCTCCGCCGGCTTCGAGGAGGAGCACCGTGTGGCGCCCGCTGGCCGACAGCCGGTTCGCAAGCACGCATCCGGCCGTTCCGCCGCCCACGATGATGAAGTCGAATTCATCGTTCATCGCGCCCACTCACCCGTCATGTGGGCGATCATCGCCACAGCTTGCGCGTCGAGCATATGGCGCCCAAGGTGGATGCGGCTGCCTTTGGCCTGTGCGGCGCGCAGCAACGGTGTGATCTCCGGCTCCATAATTACCTCGGCGACGATCTGCTCAGGCCGCAGTTCGTCTTCGGGGACCGGAGATCCATCCCCCGGCCGCAGTCCGACCGACGTGGCGTTGACGACGATGTCGGCCTCGGCCGCACGCCCGTCGGAGGTAGGGCGGCATTCGGGATGATGCCGAGCCAGCCGGGCCAGCAACTCATCGCGCCTGGCGGCGCTTCTGTTCGCGATCACCAGCCGAGACACGCCGCTCTCTGCCAACGCGAAAGCAATGGCCGCCGCCGCCCCGCCCGCCCCAACAAGATGCACGGCCTTGTCGGCCGGTTCGATGCCCTGCCCGCGGAGGCCGTCGACGAACCCAATCCCGTCGAGCATCGCGCCGTAGAGCCGCCCGTCCGGCTCTCGGCGAATGCAGTTGACCGCTCCGATCCGCTCAGCCTGGGGGCTGACCTCATCGCAGAGCGCCAGCGCGGACGTCTTGTGCGGAACCGTAACGATCCACCCTTCGAGGTTACGAAGACGACGCATGGCCGAGAAAAAGGTCCCGAGATCCGCGGTCCGGACATGCAGCGGCACCAGGATTCCGTCCAAGCCCTTTTCGTCGAACCGGGCATTGATGATCTCGGGTGTTTTCACATGAGCGACCGGGTCCGCGACGATTGCGAAGAGCCGAGTCGTCCCTTTGACCTGCAGCATTCGAGAGCCTCTGGACATCCGCGCACTGCTTTACGATAAAGCAGGTTGCCTGACAAATATGAGCTGAGGCGGACCTGCCTCCCTGTGCAAAGGAATCCTTCCATGACGTCCCAGCTTCTCCCGCCCGTGTCTGGCGTCCGCTACGTTAAGGCTCCCCAAGCCAGTGTGGCCGCGGGCGCTGCGTCGATCGGGCAGGTCGTGGCGGACATTCTGCGCGAAGTTCGCGCGGGCGGTGACGACGCGGTCAGGAGATATTCCTTGAAATTCGACCGAGCCGAAGTGGGAGCGCTGGAGATCACGCTGGCGGAACGCGAGGCGGCTCTCGCCTCGCTGGATCCGCAGACCCGCGCCGACACCGAATTTGCGATCGCCCGGGTCCGGGATTTCGCCGAAGCCCAATTGGCGACCATTCTCCCGCTAGAGGTCGAGCCGCTCCCTGGCCTGCATCTCGGTCATCGGGTCATCCCGATCCAGCGCGTTGGATGCTATGTTCCCGGCGGGCGTTACCCGCTGCTCTCGGCGCCGGTGATGACGATCGTGCCCGCCAAGGTCGCGGGCTGCGACGAGGTGATCGCGTGCCTCCCGCCAACGGCGCATCCCGCGATGATCGCGGGTTGCCACTTGTCGGGCGCGGACCGCATCTTCCGCATCGGCGGCGCACAGGCGATCGCCGCGATGGCCTATGGCACGCAGTCGGTGCCCAGGGTGGACAAGATTTTTGGGCCGGGCAACGCCTACGTGAACGAAGCCAAGCGCCAGGTTTTTGGACCGGTTGGCATAGACCAACTGGCCGGCCCGAGCGAAATCTTCGTGGTCGCGGACGAGACCGGAGACGCCGCCACTCTTGCGACAGACCTGCTCGCCCAGGCTGAGCATGATGTCCACACCCGGGTCGGCCTGATCACGACTGATCTTTCGCTGGCGCAGGCGACGCTCGCCGAAGTCGAGCGCCAGCTTTCCGATCTGTCAACCGCCGGGGTGGCGGGCGTTTCCTGGCGCGACGCCGGCGAAATCGTTGTCTGCGAGGATGAGGCGGCGATGGTCGCCTATTCCGATCATGTCGCAGCGGAGCATCTTCAGGTGCACACCGCCGATCCTCACGTCATCGCCGCCAAGCTGCGCAACTACGGCTCGCTATTCATCGGCAAGTTTGCCAGCGTCGTTTATTCTGACAAATGCTGCGGCACTAATCACACGCTGCCGACCGGAGGAGCAGGCCGCTATACCGGAGGGCTCTGGGTAGGGTCTTACGTCAAGATTTGCACGCACCAATGGCTGGACGAGCGCGGCGTCGGCGCTGTCGCTCCCCCGGCCGTGCGCCAAAGCGCCAGCGAAGGCCTTGAGGGGCATCGCCGTGCGGCAGCGCTCCGTCTGGAATGGTTGCAGCGGCCTGTGCCCGGACAAGGATGATCGTTTCGCAGACAGGACAAACGCCTGCTTCGGGCCGATGCCGTTGAAAAAGTTGGCGTTGCTGCGGGGGTGAAGTCCTGATTCAGTCGTCCTGGATGGGGGCGACGCGATGATGGGCGAACGGACGGTGGCTCAAGAAGCACTGTTCTACGAGTTCAGCCTGGAGCGTCATGTTCCGGCCGATCATCTCGTCCGC
>NZ_JBTAMK010000002.1:0-634905 GCF_054796215.1 Alsobacter sp. SYSU BS001988
AAACGGGCGGGGCCATAGCGTCGCGATCCCTCATTCGAGCCCTGTTCGACAACCATCAAGCCGCCAGAGGGGTGTTCTCCAGAGTTCCGCATCGTCGCCCCAACGATTCCAGACACTTGGGGTGCCTATCGAGGATAGGGCGTTACCGAGTCGAGGATGCACACCGCTTGCATTGGGCTCAGCCATCAAATAGCCATCACGAGACACGCTTTCCGGGCCGTTTCGCCGACGTTGGCCTGACGCTCCAAGACTGGCATAATCCGCAACGTTCTCAACGGTCTGAGAACGTCTTGGCCTCTCGCGCTGACGGAGTATTTTTTTGATCCCGCGCTATAGCCGCCCCGAGATGGTGGCCATCTGGTCGCCCGAGACCCGTTTCCGCATCTGGTTCGAAATCGAGGCGCATGCCTGCGACGCGCTGGCGGAGCTGGGCGTGATCCCGAAGGAGGCCGCGAAGACCATCTGGGAGAAGGGCGGCGCGGCGAAGTTCGACGTCGAGAAGATCGACGCCATCGAGCGCGAGGTGAAGCACGACGTCATCGCGTTCCTGACGCATCTGGCCGAGTTCGTCGGCCCGGACGCGCGATTCATCCACCAGGGCATGACGTCCTCCGACGTGCTCGACACCTGCCTGGCCGTGCAGATGGCCCGCGCCGCGGACCTGCTGATCGCCGACATCGACGCGCTGCTGGCGGCTCTCAAGCGCCGCGCCTTCGAGCACAAGATGACGCCGACCATCGGCCGCTCGCACGGCATCCACGCCGAGCCGGTGACCTTCGGCCTCAAGCTGGCCGAGGCCTACGCCGAGTTCAGCCGCGCCCGCGAGCGCCTCGTCTTCGCCCGCAAGGAGATCGCCACCTGCGCGATCTCGGGCGCGGTCGGCACCTTCGCGAACATCGATCCGCGCGTGGAGGAGCACGTCGCCAAGGCCATGGGCCTCGCGGTGGAGCCCGTCTCCACCCAGGTCATCCCGCGCGACCGGCACGCCATGTTCTTCGCCACGCTGGGCGTGGTGGCGTCCTCCATCGAGCGCCTGGCCATCGAGGTGCGCCACCTGCAGCGCTCCGAGGTGCTGGAAGCCGAGGAATATTTCTCCGAGGGCCAGAAGGGCTCCTCGGCCATGCCGCACAAGCGCAACCCGGTGCTCACCGAAAACCTCACCGGCCTCGCCCGCATGGTGCGCGCCTATGCGCTGCCCGCCATGGAGAACGTGGCGCTCTGGCACGAGCGCGACATCTCGCACTCCTCGGTCGAGCGCATGATCGGCCCGGACGCCACCGTGACGCTCGACTTCGCGCTGGCCCGCCTCACCGGCGTCGTCGACAAGCTGCTGGTCTATCCCGCGAACATGCAGAAGAACCTCGACCGCCTCGGCGGCCTGGTCCACTCCCAGCGCGTCCTGCTGGCGCTCACCCAGAAGGGCGTGTCGCGCGAGGACGCCTACCGCCTCGTGCAGCGCAACGCCATGCCGGTCTGGCGCGGCGAGGGCGACTTCCTCACGCTGCTGAAGGCCGACCCGGACGTCTCGAAGGCCCTCACCGCCCAGGAGCTCGAGGAAAAGTTCGACCTCGGCTACCACCTGAAGCACGTCGACACGATCTTCCGCCGCGTCTTCGGCGAGGCGTAAGGCCCTTCTCCCCGGCACGGGGAGAAGGTGGCGCGAAGCGCCGGATGAGGGGAGCGGCGGGACCACCCTCACCCCGGCCCTCTCCCCATCCCGGGGAGAGGGAGAGGATTGAGCCCCCGCTGTCATCCACCCGTCATGTCCATGTCATAGCGAAGGGGCGTCGCAGGCCCCCGGGGCCCGCGATGGAGGCGCGGCGGCGCAGGACGCGCGGCCCCTCCCCACGTCCGACATGGAGAGTCGTCATGACCCTCGCGACCAAGACGAAGACCCTTTTCGCCGCCGCCGGCCTCGCCCTGGCGGCGGCCTCCGCCCCCGCTCTCGCGGCCGACATCTCCGGCGCCGGCGCGACCTTCCCGTACCCGATCTATGCGAAGTGGGCCGACGCCTACAAAAAGGAGACCAATATCGGTCTCAACTACCAGTCGATCGGCTCCGGCGGCGGCATCAAGCAGATCCAGGCGAAGACCGTCACCTTCGGCGCGTCCGACGCGCCGCTCAAGGGCGAGGACCTCGAGAAGCACGGCCTGATCCAGTTCCCGATGGTGATGGGCGCGCTGGTCGCGGTCGTGAACCTTGAAGGCGTCGCGCCCAACGAGATGGTGCTCGACGGCGCTTCGCTGGCCAAGATCTATCTCGGCGAGATCAAGACCTGGGACGACCCGGCCCTGAAGGCGCTCAATCCGGGCCTCAAGCTCCCCAGCCAGGCCATCCTGCCGGTGCGCCGCTCGGACGGCTCGGGCACGACCTTCGTGTTCACCGATTATCTCGCCAAGGTCAGCCCGGACTGGAAGTCGAAGGTCGGCTCCGCCACCGCGGTGGAGTGGCCCGTCGGCATCGGCGCAAAGGGCAACGAGGGCGTCGCCAACAACGTCCTGCAGTCCAAGGGCTCGATCGGCTATGTCGAATACGCCTACGCCAAGCAGAACAAGATGACCTACGCCAAGCTCATCAACGCCGCCGGCAAGACCGTGCAGCCGCAGATGAGCGCCTTCCAGGCGGCCGCCGCCAAGGCGGACTGGTCCAGCGCCCCGGGCTTCGGCGTGAACCTGAACAACCAGGCCGACGCCGCCGCCTGGCCGATCACCTCCGCGACCTTCATTCTCATCCACAAGAAGCCGCAGGACGCCGCCTCCGCCGGCGAGGCCCTGAAGTTCTTCGACTGGGCCTACACGAAGGGCGACAAGATGGCCGAGGACCTCGACTACATCCCGATGCCCGCCAATGTCGTCACCATGGTCGAGAAGACCTGGACCGAAGTGCAGGACGGCAGCGGCAAGCCGGTCTTCACGCCCAAGAAGTAAGGGCGCGTTGCGTCGCCTGACGGTTCAGGGTTGGCGGGGCGCAAGGTCTCGCCAACCCCTTCTTCGTCCCGGTCGCCAGAAGGCGGCCCGATGAGCGGGAGCGGCTCCAGTGGTGGATGTGACGATGCGTGAGATCGGGACGGCGACCCAGCCGAGGTCGGAGCGGGAGAAGGCTCTCGGCCGTTTCCGCATTCCGGACCTCATCTTCGAGCGGCTGACGATGATCGCCGCGCTCCTCGTTCTGGCGCTTCTGGGCGGGGTGATCGCCTCCCTGGTCCACGGCTCCCTGCCGGTGTTCCGGGAGTTCGGCTTCGGGTTCTTCACCTCGCAATCCTGGAACCCGGTCACCGAGAAATACGGGGCGCTCGCGCCGATCTACGGCACGATCGTGACGTCCATCATCGCCATGGTGATCGCCGTCCCGCTCGGCCTGGGCATCGCGGTGTTCCTGACCGAGATCTGCCCCATTCCGCTGCGCCGGCCGATCGGCATTGCGATCGAGCTCCTGGCCGGCATCCCGTCGATCATCTACGGCATTTGCGGGCTGTTCTTCCTGGCGCCTTTCCTCCAGCAGCACGTCCAGCCCGCCATCATCGCGTTCTTCAGCCCCATCCCCGGCCTGTCGTCGCTCTTCGCCGGCCCGCCCTACGGCATCGGCGTCTTCACGGCCGGCCTCGTGCTGGCCGTCATGGTGCTCCCCTTCATCACGTCGATCTCGCGCGACGTGTTCGACACGGTGCCGCCCATGCTCAAGGAATCGGCCTATGGGCTGGGCTGCACGACCTGGGAGGTGGTGAAGAACGTCGTCATCCCGTTCACCCGCGTGGGCGTCATCGGCGGCGTGATGCTGGGTCTCGGCCGGGCGCTCGGCGAAACGATGGCGGTCACCTTCGTGATCGGCAACGCCCACAAGATTTCGGCCTCGCTGATGGCGCCGGGCACCACCATCTCGGCCACCATCGCCAATGAATTCACCGAGGCGGTGGGCGACCTCTACACGTCGTCGCTGATTGCGCTCGGCCTCATCCTGTTCCTCATCACCTTCGTGGTGCTGTCGATCGCGCGCCTGATGCTGATGCGCCTCGAAACCAAGGCGGGGATCTGACATGTCCGCCATCCCCGAAACCTCCCGCATCTCGCAAGCCGCCGCCAAGGCCCGCTACGGCGCCCGCGCGCGATCCAACCGGATCTGGATGGCGCTCAGCGCCGTCGCGACCACGATCGGCCTCGGCGCGCTGGCGCTGATCCTCGGCGCGCTCTTCTGGAAGGGCTTCTCCAGCCTTGGCCTCGCGGTCTTCACCGAGATGACGCCGCCTCCCGGCGCGGCCGGCGGCCTGCTGAACCCGATCGTCGGCAGCCTGATCATGACCGTCATCGGCGTCTTCATCGGCGCCCCGCTCGGCGTGATGGCGGGCACCTATCTGGCGGAGTACGGCAGCGCGTCGCGCCTCGCCACGCTGGTGCGTTTCATCAACGACATCCTGCTGAGCGCGCCGTCCATCGTGATCGGCTTGTTCATCTACGAAGTCGTGGTCGCGCCGATGGGGCACTTTTCCGGCATCGCCGGCGCGGTCGCCCTATCGGTGATCGTGATCCCGGTCGTTCTGCGCACCACCGAGGACATGCTGCGCCTCGTGCCCACGGCGCTGCGCGAGGCCGCCTTCGCGCTCGGAATGCCGCGCTCGCTCGTGATCCGCCGCGTGGTCTACCAGGCGGCGAAGACCGGCATGATCACCGGCATCCTGCTGGCGGTCGCCCGCATCAGCGGCGAGACCGCGCCGCTGCTCTTCACGGCGCTGAACAACCAGTTCTTTTCCACCAACCTGAACCAGCCCATGGCGAGCCTTCCGGCCGTCATCTTCCAGTTCGCGTTGAGCCCCTACAAGGAATGGCAGGATCTCGCCTGGGCTGGCGCCCTGCTCGTCACGCTGGCGGTGCTGCTGCTCAGCATCGTGGCCCGCGCCCTTTCGGCGAAGAAGACCTGAGGACCCGAGAATGAACGCGCAAACCCGACTTCCCGAGAAGATCAGCGTCAAGGACCTGAAGTTCTTCTACGGCGCGAACCTCGCCCTCAAGGGCATCAACCTGCCCCTCTACGACCGCAAGGTCACGGCCTTCATCGGTCCGTCCGGTTGCGGCAAGTCCACGCTGCTGCGCGTGCTGAACCGCATGTACGACCTCTACCCCAAGCAGCGGGCCGAGGGCGAGGTGCTGCTGGACGGCGAGAACATCCTCGACCCCAGGCAGGACCTCAACCTCCTGCGCGCCCGCATCGGCATGGTGTTCCAGAAGCCGACGCCCTTCCCGATGACCATCTACGAGAACATCGCCTTCGGCATCCGCCTCTACGAGACCCTCTCGAAGAGCGAGATGGACGGGCGTGTCGAGCAGGCGCTGCGCGGCGCGGCCCTGTGGGACGAGGTCAAGGACAAGCTCGGCGCCTCGGGCCTCAGCCTCTCGGGCGGCCAGCAGCAGCGCCTCTGCATCGCCCGTTCGGTCGCCGTGAAGCCGGACGTGATCCTGTTGGACGAGCCCTGCTCGGCGCTCGACCCGATCTCCACCGCCAAGGTGGAGGAGTTGATCGACGAGCTGAAGGCGCACTACACCATCGCGATCGTGACGCACAACATGCAGCAGGCGGCGCGGGTGTCCGACTTCACGGCCTTCATGTATCTGGGCGAGCTGATCGAGTTCGACGAGACGGACCGGATCTTCACCGCCCCAAGGCGGAAGGCCACGCAGGACTACATCACCGGCCGGTTCGGCTGAGCGCGCAGACGAGGACATCACCATGGCCAATCACACCGTCGCGGCCTTCGACCAGGAACTGAAGGAGCTGCAACGCACCATCGCCGAGATGGGCGGCATCGCCGAGAAGATGCAGTCCGACGCCATCGACGCGCTGGCCAAGCAGGACATCCGGCTGGCCCAGACGATCATCGCGGCCGACCCCACGCTGGACCGGCTCCAGCGCGAGGTCGAGGAGAAAGCCATCCTCACCATCGCGCGCCGGCAGCCCATGGCGGTGGACCTGCGCGACGTCATCGCCACGATCCGCATCGCCAACGACCTCGAGCGCGTCGGCGACCTCGTGAAGAACATCGCCAAGCGCATCCTCGCGATGGAGGGCCAGTTCCCGCCGCAGAAGCTGCTCGCCGGCATCGGCAATATGAGCCTGATGGCCCTGAACCAGTTCAAGAGCGTGATCGACGCCTACACGCAGCGCGACGCCCAGGCGGCCCTGGCGGTGTGGCAGCGCGACGGCGAGATCGACAACCTCTACAACTCGCTCTTTCGCGAGTTGCTCACCTACATGATGGAAGATCCGCGCAATATCGGGTTCTGCACGCATCTCCTGTTCGGCGCGAAGAACGTGGAGCGCATCGGCGACCACGCCACCAACATCGCCGAGACCGTCTATTACCTCGTCACCGGCGAAAGCCTCGCGGTCGACCGCCCGCGCGGCGAGGAGAACGAGCTGTCCATGCAGGCGGGCGAGTGAAGGCCCGCGCCCGGCCTCGACGCTTGGCAACTCTCCGCCTCCGCCCGCGTTCTCCCGCAACCTCTTTGCAGGAGATCCCCATGCGCCTCGTCCCCCTCGCCATCGCCGCCCTCGTCGCCGCCCCGCTCGCCCTTGCGACGGCCGGATCCGCCCAGGCGGCCGGGTGCGTCTCCGGCGCCATCGTGGGCGGCATCGCGGGCCATATGGCTGGCCACGGCAAGGTCGGCGCGGTCGCGGGCTGCGCCATCGGCCACAGCAAGGCCAAGAAGGAGAAGCGCGCCAAAGAGGAGCGGCAGGCCCAGCCCCAGCAGAACCGGCTCTGACCAGGCAGGCCCGCTTAAGGTCGACGCAACGATTGCTTGCTAAAATTCAATTTTACACTTGAGCGAGCAAGTCGTGACCAGAAGGACCCGGGACCACGTCACCTACCAGGCCGTTCGCCTTCGGGCGCTCGGCAAGGGGGTCGACGACGCCGTCGAGCGCGCCGAGGCTCGCCTGAGGAACCTGGAATCCAGTTACCACGCCTGGATCCTGGCGGAGACCGAAAACCTTCAGGCGGACGTGAGGGAGTTCCTCGACGCGCGCCATTTCGAAAACTCCCGCGAGGTCCTGCGGGCCCAGGCGCTGGAATACAGCGCCAACGCCGTCCAGTTCGGATTTCCCATCGCGGGCAGGATCGCCCAGAATCTGTGCCGGCTCCTCGACCACCCCGCCCTTCACTCCCTTCCTCCCGTCGTGCTGCACCGGCATGGCGAAGCCATGTCGTCGGTGGTCCGCGCCGGCCCGGACGAGGGCAAGAACGTCACCGCCAAGTCGATCGCGGAGGCTCTGGAGAAGATCGTGGCCCAGCTGTTCGAACCCGCTTCGGCCTGAGCGCGGGTCAGAACCGGATCCGCACCCGCAGGCCCGGTGCGTTGTCCTCCAGCTTGACGGCCAGCCCGTGCAGCTCGGCGACCGCGGCCACCAGGCTCAGGCCGAGCCCGTTGCCGGCGGTCGTGCGGTTGCGCTCCAGCCGGTAGAAGCGCCGGAACACCTTGTCCCGCTCGTCGGGCGGAATGCCGGGACCGTTGTCGCTGACCATCCCGACCGGACGGCCCGCCTCGCTCCGGGCGAGCTCCACCCGCACGGCCGCGCCCGGCGGCGAATGCCGCAGCGCGTTCTCGACCAGGTTGGCCAGCATCTGCGTCATCAGCTCGCGATCGCCCACATGCATGACGCCGGGCTCGATCCGGCTCTCGAAACGCTGGGCGTGGTCCTCCGCCACCGCCCCATAGGCGTCGCAGACCGTCTCGAACACGTCCGAGAGATCGTAGGACCGGAAGCCGGCGCGGCGTGAGCCGGTCTCGATCTGGGCGATGCGCAGCAGCGCCGAGAAGGTGCCCAGGATGTTGTCGATCTCGCCGAGCGCGGCCTCCATGTCGTCCTGCTGCGCCGGCTCCTTGGCCTTCTGGCGCATGCGCTCCAGTCGCTGGCGCAGCCGCGCCAGGGGCGTCCGCAGGTCGTGCGCCACGTCGCTGGAGACCTGCCGCATGCTCTCCATCAGCGTCTGGATGCGATCCAGCATCGTGTTCAGGTTGTCGGAGAGCTGGTCGAGCTCGTCCCCCGAGCCCTGCAGCGGGATGCGCTCCGACAGGCGGCCGCTCACGATCGTGCGCGCCGTGCGGTTGATGGCCTCCAGCCGGCGCACGAAGCCGGCGCCCAGCAGCAGGCCTCCCGCCAGGGCCAGGATCGCCGTCACCGCCAGCGAGCCCAGGAAGGCCCGCAGCACGAGCGTGTTCAGGTCGTCGAGGTCGCCGAGATTGCGGCCGAGCGCCAGATAGCCGCCCGACGGCAGCACCGCCCCGCGAAACATGGCCAGGCTCGTGTCCTGCTTTGCGTCCGCTCCCATGTGGGTGGGCGCGACCCGCATCTCGAAAAGACCCTCGACCGGCGGCACCGGCGGGATGTTGCCGGCGAGCCGCACTCCCCGCGCGTCCTGCAGCAGGTAGAAGCTGGAGCGGGACTCGGCCGAACTGCCGCGCGCGGCGACCTCCTCGCGCAGCCGCGCCTCGCCGGCCCTGCGCTCCTCCTCCAGGAGCGCGCTCAGCTCCGTCCCGATGGAGGCCCGCATCTGGTCCAGCCCATAGGCCTGCACCCTGAAATAGGTGAATGCGAACAGGACGAAGGTGGAGAGCCCGAAGATCGCGGCGTAGAGCAGCGCCAGCCGGAAGGCGGCCGTGTGCGTGAATTTCGACGACGTCGCGGCGGGCTTCAGGCCAGCTTTCGTCCGGCTCAGCATGACGGCGCTACGGCTCGCGCATGAGGTACCCCGCCCCACGCACGGTCTGGATCAGCATGCCCGGGAAATCCCGGTCGACCTTGCTGCGAAGGCGGCTGATATGCGTTTCGACGATGTTGGTCTGGGGGTCGAAATGAAAGTCCCAGACATTCTCCAGCAGCATCGTGCGGGTGACCACCTCGCCGGCGTGCCGCATCAGGAACTCCAGGAGCTGGAACTCGCGGGGCTGCAGGTCGATCTTCTGGCCGCCGCGCACCACCGTGCGCTTGACCAGGTCGATCTCCAGGTCGGCCACCCGGAGCACCGTCTCCGCCGCGCCGAGCTTGGCCCGCCGGCCGAGCGCGTTGACGCGGGCGATCAGTTCGGCCGGCGCGAAGGGCTTGACCAGGTAGTCGTCTCCGCCCGCCTCCAGGCCCTCGACCCGGTCGTCGATGCCCGACAGCGTGGTGAGGAACAGCACGGGCGTGCTGACGTCGTCCTTGCGCAGGCGGCTCACCAGCGAGAGGCCGTCGAGCTCCGGCAGCATGCGGTCGACGATCAGCACGTCATAGGCGTCGGCGAAGGCCGCGGCGAGGCCCTCGCGACCGTCGCCGACCACCTCCACCTGATGGCCTAGCTCCCTCAGGCGGGATGCGACGTCTTCCGCCATCTCCACATCATCTTCGATCACGAGCAGTTTCACGGCTTGCCACTCCAGAACGGGCTCGGACGTTGTGTAAAACATTCACTGGCGTTGGCCACATTGGTTTCCGCCAAGGTGAAGCGCAAGGCGTCAGGGGCCGCGGGCGCGCTCGGGAGGGCGGAAGCGTCGAACGGGCCTGTGCGCCGCCGCACGGAGGCGGCGTGGCGGCCGTGCTTTCGATGCCGCGGTGGGGCGGTCGGGGCGCGACGCCAGGAATGGGACATGGGCGGCGGGCGAGCGCGAATGGCGCGGGAAGGACAGACGATGATGCGGACCCTCCTCTCCACTGCGGCGATCCTGGCGATGGGATCGGCCGGACTGGCCGCCTGGCAGCCCGCCCAGGGCTCGGACGACATCAAGCTCGACCTCATGGCCTCGCTGCGCGGCCGCTGCACCGCGATCGTGGTTGCCGGGAAGGAGGCCGCCTGCTCGCCCAAGGCCGGCGTGCTGGTCACCAGGCTGAAGAACAACCGCACGCTGGTGATGATCGGCATGGCGGACGGCAAGTCGGCCCTCACCTTCGTGGGCGAAGGCCCGAAGACGTCCGCGGCCGACCTGCCGGATCTGAGGCTCTCGCGCGTCTATGTGGGCAGCAGCCCCAACGCGCCGCATATCGACGTCGACGGGGCCTGCAGCCTCTCCCGCGCGCCGGACGGCAAGGCCGTGGCGAGCCTCAGCTGCGAAGCCAAGGACGGATCGGGCGCGCGCTACAGCCTGCAGTTCGAGACCGCCGGCGCCCCGCCCGACATCCAGCGGTTCTGAGCGAGAGCATGCTGCGAAAAGGTGGAATCCGGCTTTTCGCACGAAGCATGCGTGAACCAAAAAACCTGGACCATGCTGTGTCTCCAACAAAACTCAGCACGGTCTAGCCGCCGAGATAGAGTCGCGCGGTGTTGCGGCCCATCCGGAAGTCCAGATAGGCGCGCTCCTCCGCGGCCAGGGCCCGGAAGCGGTCCTGGGTCTGCGCCAGGCTGGTGGCGTCGAAATGCTCGCACTCCATCTCCACCATGGCGACGTAGAGCTGGAGGATGGCGGCGCGCCTGCGCTGGACGTCGTGGTGGAGGGCGCGATAGCGCGCCGCCTCCATCCCGGCCTCCTCGACGTCGGGCGCGACGCCGTGGCCCATGTCCAGCCTGCGCTGGGTCAGCTGCGCCAAAGCGGCCTGATAGCGCAGCGTCATCCCATAGATCCGCGCGCGCTCGGGCCCGCACGCGCGGGCCGCGCCGCTCAGGGCGACGAAGATCAGGAGGGACAAGGCAAGGCGCGTCATGGGCCGTTCCAGGATGAACGATCCCACTCTACAGGCGACGGCTTGAAGATCCGTCTCCCGCTCGTTTCAGATTTGATGATCGCGAAGCCTGCGCGATCTCAGTTTTACACGTATGACGTGCGTTGCTTACTTCACCACGGCGGCCAGCCCGGAGATCACCCGGCGCGTCCCGGCCAGCGTCTCCTCCTCCCCGGCCGTGGCGCGGGCGAAGACGTCGGAGGTGTGGTCCAGGTTGCTCTGCTCGAACTGCCAGCACTCCTGCGCCACTGCGTCCCGGTAGAGCTGCAGGATCCGCTCGCGCTCGCCGCGGGCCGACGAGCTCAGGCTGGCGAAGCGCCCGACGGCCCGCAGCACCGCCTCCTGGCCCTTGGGCAGATAGGCGAGCTGGCGCCGCGCGTCGCCGATCTCGGCCATGATGCGCTGGTACTTCAAGGTCAGGCCGCGAAGGTCGGCGGTGATGTCGCCGCAATCATCCCCGGCGCGCGCGCCGGGCGCGAAGCAGACCAGGGCCGCAAGAGTGGTCAGAGCGTAGATTCGGGGGAGACGAGAGGGCATCGAGCTGTTCCGATTGCAACCACCCCGTGTGTAGCTCACGGATCTGAAGGCGCCCTCGCCGGAACCATTCAAATGCGTCGCGACCGGCCAAGAAGAAAGGGCCGCCGGTTGCCCGGCGACCCCGAAACGAAGACGGCCGAGGCCGCGGATCAGCGCGAGTAGAACTCGATGACCAGGTTCGGCTCCATCTGGACCGCGTAGGGCACCTCGGACAGGCCGGGGATGCGCGACATCTTGGCGGTCATCTTGGAGTGGTCGACCTCGATGTAGTCCGGCACGTCACGCTCGGCGAGCTGGGAGGCCTCGAGCACGACGGCGAGCTGCTTGGAGGATTCCTTCACCTCGATCACGTCGCCGACCTTGACCTGGTAGCTGGCGATGTTCACGCGGCGGCCATTGATGCGGATGTGGCCGTGGTTCACGAACTGCCGGGCCGCGAACGGGGTCGCGACGAACTTGCAGCGGTACACGACGGCGTCGAGGCGGCGCTCGAGCAGGCCGATCAGGTTCTCGCCCGAGTCGCCCTTCAGGCGGAGCGCCTCCTCGTAGTACTTGCGGAACTGCTTCTCGGAGATGTTGCCGTAATAGCCCTTCAGCTTCTGCTTGGCGCGCAGCTGCGTGCCGAAGTCCGAGAGCTTGCCCTTGCGGCGCTGGCCGTGCTGGCCGGGGCCGTATTCGCGGCGGTTCACGGGGCTCTTCGGGCGGCCCCAGATGTTCTGGCCGAGGCGGCGGTCGATCTTGTATTTGGCCTGAACGCGCTTCGTCATCGCGGTTCCTCTTGGTGTTAAGGGTTATCGAGGAACGCGCCCTCCTCTGCTCCGCCCTGCGGCGGGGCCGACAGGTCCGTTGCGAGCGTTCGCGCGGGACCACGGGTGCGTCAAAAGCATCGCGGGCCGAAATCCGGCCCGCGCTACGGGGATGCTGATACAGAAGCGGGGTCGTCCTGTCAAACCGGAGGCGGCGCGGCCGCAGCGCGGTCAGGCGCCCAGCGGCATGGCCTCGATCTGCAGGCGCGCCAGCCCGAACGCCCCGAGGGCGCGCCGCAGCTCCGGCGTCATCGCCCGGCCGGAGGTGAACACTGCCGCGGCCTCCTCCTCCTCGCCGTCATGCGCCGCCAGCGGCGCGCCGAGGAGCTGCGTCACCCGCCGGGCGATGGCGGGGGCGGGATCGATCCACGCCACCGGCCAGGGCGCGAGCCGCTCCATCCGCGTCCGCAGCAGCGGGTAATGGGTGCAGCCCAGCACCACCACGTCGGTGGGCGGGCCTTCGTCCGGGAAGCATGGCGCGATCTCGGCCGCGATGGCGGCGTCCTCCACGGCCTCGCCCCGCAGATGCGCCTCGGCCAGCGCGGCGAGCGCGGTCGAGCCCACCAGCGTCACCTTGCAGTCCCCGGCGAACTCGTCGATCAGCGCCTGCGTGTAGTCCCGCTTCACGGTGCCGGGCGTCGCCAGCACCGCGACCCGCCGCGTCAGCGACCGCTCGACCGCCGGCTTGATGGCCGGGACCGTCCCGACGAACGGGATGGCGAAGCGCGCCCGCAGCGCCGGCAGCACCAGCGTGGAGGCCGTGTTGCACGCCACCACCACAAGGTCCGGCGCATGCAGCGCGACGAGGCGGTCCATCACGGCCGTGACGCGCGCCACCAGGGCGCCCTCGTCCAGCCCGCCATACGGGAAGGCGGCGTCGTCCGCCGCATAGACGAAGCGCGCGTCCGGCCTGGCCTTCACGACCTCGCGGAACACCGTCAGCCCGCCCAGGCCGGAGTCGAACACGAGGATGACAGGAGCGCGCGGCAGGGTCATGGCCGCGCCCTGATACTGAATCCCGGCCCAAAGATCGACCCGCATCGCGCCCGCGCCTCATCCGTTCATCCAGTACAACCCGCCCAAGTTAACGCGCAGTAACGACCCCTTCCCTTTTCCCGGCACGGGGAGAACGCAGCCGGGCGCAGCGAGGTCGGATGAGGGGACGTCCCCGCCGCTGCGACGCTCCGAAGATCCCCTCACCCCAGCCCTCTCCCCGTGCCGGGGAGAGGGGGAGCGCGCCCTTCTCCCCGGAACGGGGAGAAGGTGGCCGAGCGAAGCGAGGTCGGATGAGGGGACGCCCCCGCCGCTGCGACGCTCCGAAGATCCCCTCACCCCAGCCCTCTCCCCGTCCTGGGGAGAGGGTCGGGGTGAGGGGGAGCACGCGCCTTCCCTTTTTCCGGCACGGGTAGAACGCAGCCGGGCGCAGCGAGGTCGGATGAGGGGACGTCCCCGCCGCTGCGACGCTCAGAAGATCCCCTCACCCCAGCCCTCTCCCCGTGCCGGGGAGAGGGGGATGCCGCGGCGGTTCACTGGTCCGGCGGCTTGAAGCCCTTGGGGGTCTGCTTGGGGCCGCGGCGCTTCTTGGTCTGGGGCTCGCGGGGGCCTTCGACCAGCCGCACCACCATGCCCCGCAGGGTGCGGACGTCCTGTTCGGACAGGCCCACCCGGTGGAAGATGTTGCGCAGGTTGCGGCTCATCACCGGGCGCTTGTGCGGCGGGCGGAAGAAGCCGCGTGCCTCCAGCTGGTCCTCCAGGTAGTCGAAGAAGGACAGCACCATCTCGCGCGTCGCCGGCCCCCATTTCTGCTTGCGCTCGAAGGGCAGAGGAGCCTCCAGGGCCGCCATCCAGGCGTAGCCGGCCAGCAGCACCGCCTGCGACAGATTCAGCGAGGCGTAGGCCGGGTTCACCGGGTAGGTGAGGATCGCGTCGGCCAGCGAGATGTCGTCGTTCTCCAGCCCCGTCCGCTCGCGCCCGAAGATCACGCCGATGCGCTGGCCCTCGGCGGCGCGGGCCCGCATGGCCGCGCCCGCCTCGGCGGGGCCGACCACGTCCTTGCCCTGGCCGCGCTCCCGCGCCGTGGTCGCATAGGTGAACTGGAGGTCCGCGATCGCCTCGCGCAGCGAGCCGTAGAGCCGGGCGCCGTCGAGGATGAACTCCGCTCCCGCCGCCGCGGCCCGCGTCTTCTGGTTCAGCCAGCGGTCGCGCGGCCGCACCAGGCGCATCTCGGCGAGGCCGAAATTGGCCATCGCCCGCGCCGCCATGCCGATGTTCTCGCCGAGCTGCGGCTCGACGAGCACCACGACGGGGCCGCCCTCCAGGGTGGGGCGCGTATGGTCGGTTCCGGCTCCGGGCATGCGGGGTCTCGCGGGATGGTGCTGGCGGGCTCTGGCGCGCAGCCATACAGAAACCCGGCCCCGAGGGGGAGCCCTAAGAACCTGCGCGCGGCCGCCGGATCGCACGCCTCGACATCGCCGCCCAATCGGCCGATAAGCGCGCATCCGCCCCAGGCTGCCCCGATGAGCGACCCGTCCCCCGTCCCCTCCCCGCATCCCGGCGCACGGCCGGCCGCCCGGACCCTGATCATGGGCGTGGTGAACGTCACCCCCGATTCCTTCTCCGACGGCGGCGACTTCCTCGACCCCGCCGTGGCGCTGCGCCACGGCCTCGCCCTCGCGGCCGAGGGCGCCGACATCGTCGATGTCGGCGGCGAGTCCACCCGCCCCGGACACCAGCCGATCGGCGCCGAGGAGGAGCAGCGGCGGGTGCTGCCCGTGGTCGCCGCGCTGGCGCCGGCGCTCGCGATCCCGGTCTCGATCGACACCTTCCGGGCCGACACCGCCCGAAAGGCGCTGGCGCTCGGGGCCCGCATCCTCAACGACGTCTGGGGCCTGCAGCGCGACCCCGCCATGGCGGCCGTGGCGGCGGAGCACGCCTGCGACGTCGTCGTCATGCACAACCGCGAGACCATCGACGCCTCGCTCGACATCCTGGACGACATGAAGCGCTTCTTCGAGCGCACGCTGGCGCTGGCGCGCGCCGCCGGCGTCTCCGACGGCCGCATCGTGCTCGATCCCGGCATCGGCTTCGGCAAGACCTACGAGCAGAACCTCGACGCGCTGCGGCGGGTGCCGGAGCTGAAGGCGCTCGGATTCCGGGTGCTGGTGGGCGCCTCGCGCAAGTCGTTCATGCGCCGCATCCTGGGCGAGGACGTCGCCCCCAAGGACCGGCTCTTCGGCACGCTGGGCGCCCATGCGGCCGCCGTCGCGGGCGGCGCCGACATCATCCGCGTCCACGACGTGAAGCCGCATGTCGACTTAGCGCGCGTGATGGACGCGATCCGGCGCGCCGGGGCCCCAGGAGAGAACCGCCCATGACCGACCGCATCACCCTGTCCCGGATCGCCGTCTATGCGAGGCATGGCGTGCTGCCCGAGGAGGAGCGGCTCGGCCAGCGCTTCTTCATCACGGTCACCTGCGAGGCTGATCTGGCCGCCGCCGGGCGCGGCGACGACTACAGCCAGGCGGTGTGCTACGGCGCGGTGGCCGACCTCGTCGTCGCCATCGCGACCAAGCGGCGCTTCCGCATCATCGAGGGCCTGGCGGAGGCCATTGCGGCCGAGATCCTCGCCGCGCAGCCTCGCGTGGCCGCCGTCGTCGTCAAGGTGGAGAAGCCCGAGGCGCCCGTGGAGCATATCCTCGACACCGTCTCGGTCGAGATCGAGCGCCGCCGGAATGCCTGACGCCTGGCTCAGCCTCGGCAGCAACATGGGCGACAAGCGGGCCAATCTGGCCGCCGCCCTCGCGGCCCTCGAGCGCGCCGGCGTGGCGGTGGTCGCCCGCTCCGGCGACTATCGCACGCCGCCCTGGGGGCCGATCGCGCAGGACTGGTTCGTCAACGCCTGCGCGGCCGTGCGCACCGCCCTGCCGCCGCGCGAGCTGCTGCGGCTCTGCCTCTCGGTGGAGCGCGACATGGGTCGGATCCGGGCGGAGCGCTGGGGCCCCCGGCTGATCGACATCGACATCCTGGCCTATGAGGGCGTGGCGCAGGAGGCGCCGGACCTGACGCTGCCGCATCCCCGCCTGCTGGAGCGCGCCTTCGTGCTCGTCCCGCTGGCGGAGATCGCGCCGGACCTCGTCGTCGGCGGCCAGCGCATAGGCGCCGCCGCGGCCCTGATCGATCGGGCCGGCGTCGAGCGCCTCGCATCCGGGGCCGAATAGGCCCCGTTTCGCCGCCGGCGCCTCCGAAAGGCGCGCTTTGCCGCCCTCGCGACGGGTGCTATGAGGTGCGCCGACCGGTCCGGTCCGGCTCCAGTCGCTGGGGCGCATGGACGGACCACGACAGCAGACCTCATGCGCGAGAGGCTTTCCAAGATGGCGAAGATCAAGGTGGCGAACCCGGTCGTCGAGCTCGACGGCGACGAGATGACCCGGATCATCTGGCAGTCCATCAAGGACAAGCTGATCCACCCCTATCTCGACATCGACCTGCAATATTTCGACCTCTCGGTCGAGAACCGCGACGCCACCAACGACCAGGTGACCATCGACGCCGCCTACGCCATCAAGAAGGCCGGCGTCGGCGTGAAATGCGCCACCATCACGCCGGACGAGGCCCGCGTGAAGGAGTTCGGCCTCAAGGAGATGTGGAAGTCGCCCAACGGCACGATCCGCAACATCCTGGGCGGCGTCATCTTCCGCGAGCCGATCATCTGCAAGAACGTGCCCCGCCTCGTGCCGGGCTGGACTCAGCCGATCGTCGTCGGCCGCCACGCCTTCGGCGACCAGTACCGCGCGACCGACTTCAAGGTGCCCGGCAAGGGCCGCCTGACCATCAAGTTCGAGGGCGACGACGGCACGGTCATCGAGAAGGAGGTGTTCAAGTTCCCGGACGCCGGCGTCGCGATGGCGATGTACAACCTCGACGAATCGATCCGCGATTTCGCCCGGGCCTCGCTGAACTACGGCCTGATCCGCAAATACCCGGTCTACCTCTCCACCAAGAACACGATCCTCAAGGTCTATGACGGCCGCTTCAAGGACATCTTCGAGGAGATCTACCAGAGCGAGTTCAAGGCCCGCTTCGACGCGCTCGGCATCACCTATGAGCACCGCCTGATCGACGACATGGTCGCCTCGGCGCTGAAGTGGTCCGGCGGCTATGTCTGGGCCTGCAAGAACTATGACGGCGACGTGCAGTCCGACATCGTGGCGCAGGGCTTCGGTTCGCTCGGCCTCATGACCTCCGTGCTGATGACCCCGGACGGCCAGACCGTGGAGGCCGAGGCCGCCCACGGGACGGTGACGCGCCACTATCGCGAGCACCAGAAGGGCAAGGAGACCTCGACCAACTCGATCGCGTCCATCTTCGCCTGGACCCGCGGCCTCGCGCACCGCGCCAAGCTGGACGGCAACGCCGAGCTCGCCAGGTTCTCCGACACGCTCGAGAAGGTGTGCGTCGACACGGTGGAGTCGGGCTTCATGACGAAGGACCTGGCCCTGCTCGTCGGCGCCGACCAGAAGTGGCTCTCCACCACGGGCTTCCTCGACAAGATCGACGAGAACCTGAAGAAGGCGATGGCCGCCTGACCGTCCCGGCGGGACGCTCCCGAAAAACCCGGCCCTCGCGGCCGGGTTTTTTCATGGGGGGCCCGGATCGATGTCCGAGAACGGCAGGTCGTCCGAGATGTCGGAGCTCACGGTCCGGGCGGCGTGGCTGGACCGGGTCTGCGCGACCTTTCGGATGCGCGCCCCGATGTCCGGCCGCCTCTCCGCCAGGGCGCGCAGGTCCGCCGCGTCCAGAACCAGCAATTGCGTGCGCACCAGGGCCCGGATGGTGGCCGTGCGGCGGGCGTTCTTCAGGACCGCGATCTCGCCGAAGAACTGGCCTTCGCCCAATTGGTGCCGCTTGCCGTGCTGGGTCTCGATCTCCACCTGGCCCGAGGCGATGAAATACATGCTGTGGCCGACCTCGCCGCGCCGGACGATGACCTCGCCCGCCTGCGCCCCTTTGGAGCGCAACAGCCGCATGATGGCCGCGACCTCCTCCGCCGAGAGGTCCGAGAACAGCGGCACCCGGGCGATCATTCCCCAGGTGACCACGAAGTCGCGGCGATGGATGACCTCCGCGAAGGCCGTCGCGATGATGCCGACCGGCAGCGCGATCATGGCCAGGCCCATCAGGGCGGTCGCGCCGGCGACCACCTTGCCCATGGGGGTGACCGGCACGACGTCGCCATAGCCCACCGTCGCCAGCGTGATCACCGCCCACCACATCGCATCCGGGATGGTGCCGAACTTGTCCGGCTGCGCGTCCGCCTCCAGGACGTGCATGACGCCCGCCATCGCGATCACCAGCGACGCGATGATGACCAGGCAGGCGACCAGCGCCCGCCGCTCGGCGTGGATCGCCTCGTAGAGCGAACGCATGCCGGGCGAGTAGCGCGCCAGCTTCATGAAGCGCAGGAGCCGGAACACGATGAAGACGCGCAGGTCCGCCGCGACCACGAAGGCCAGGTAGAAGGGCAGCACCGTGCAGAGGTCGATGAGCGAGGCCGGCGACAGCGCGTGCTTCAGGCGGGCGCGCCACCGGGGCAGGGAGCGAAGCGTGGGATACTCCACGCAGGCCCAGGAGCGCAGCACATATTCCAGGGTGAAGATCGCCATCGAGAGCGTCTCCACCGCCTGGAAGGCGGGATCATAGGCCGCCCGCAGCGCCGGCACGGACTCCAGCACGACGGCGGAGACGCTGGCCACCACCCAGACGATCAGGAAGCCGTGCACCAGATGGGCGAGCCGGTCTCCCGGGACCGCCTGCTCGAAGAGCTCGTAGGCGCGCCGCCGCGCCCCCGCCAGGCGGTGAGCCTGGCGCGCCGCGGGGGAATTCCCCCGGGCCGTCACGCCCCGCCGATCGCCGCCTCGATGGCGGCGAGGGCCTCGCTGGCCTTGGCGCCGTCCGGGCCGCCGGCCTGGGCCATGTCCGGCCTGCCGCCGCCGCCCTTGCCGCCGAGGCGCTCGGATCCGAGCTTCACCAGATCGACAGCGTTGAAGCGGCCCGTGAGGTCCGGCGTGACGCCGACGACGATGCCGGCCTTGCCGTCCTCCCCGACCGCGATCAGCGCCACGACGCCCGAGCCGACCTGCTTCTTGCCCTCGTCCGCCAGGCCCTTGAGGTCGCGCATTTCGACGCCCGTCACGGCGCGCGCCAGGAGCTTGACCCCGCCGACCTCGCGCACGCCGGCGTCGCCGCCCTGAGCCGAGCCGCCGCCCATCGCGATCGCCTTGCGGGCCTCGGCCAGTTCGCGCTCCAGCTTGCGCCGCTCGTCCATCAGCGCCGCCAGGCGGTCGCCCGCCTCGGCGGCCGGCGCCTTCAGCAAGCCGGTCAGGCCCTTCAGGCGCTTGCTGTCTTCGACGAGATGGCGCCGCGCGCCCTCCGCCGACATGGCCTCCAGGCGCCGCACGCCCGCCGCCACCGCGCCCTCGCCCACGATGCTGACCAGCCCGATGTCGCCGGTGCGCCGCACATGCGTGCCGCCGCACAGCTCCACCGAGAAGGCCGGGCCGTTGTGGCCGGGCGTGCGCGGCGGGCCCATTGACACCACCCGGACCTCGTCGCCGTATTTCTCGCCGAACAGCGCCCGCGCGCCGGTCTCGATCGCCTCGTCGACGCCCATCAGGCGGGTCACGACGGGCTCGTTCTCGCGCACCACGCCGTTCACGATGGCCTCGACCCGGTCGAGCTCCTCCTCGCTGATCGGCTTGGGATGCGAGAAGTCGAAGCGCAGCCGGTCCGGCGTCACCAGCGATCCCTTCTGGGCCACGTGGTCGCCCAGCACCTGCCGCAGCGCCTCGTGCAAGAGGTGGGTGGCCGAGTGGTTCGCCCGGATCGCGCCGCGGCGATCGTGGTCGACCTCGAGCTCCAGCGCGTCGCCGACGCGCAGCGCCCCGCTCGCCACCGTGACCACATGGGCGAACACGTCGCCGAGCTTCTTTTGCGTGTCCCGCACGGTCACGGACGCGTCCGCGCCCTGCATGCGGCCGGTGTCGCCCACCTGGCCGCCGCTCTCGGCGTAGAACGGCGTCTGGTTCAACAGCACGACGCCGTCCTGGCCGGCGTCCAGCCGGTCCACCGGCTGGCCGTCGCGCAGCAGCGCCGTGACGACGCCCTCGGCGCGCTCGGTGTCGTAGCCCAGGAACTCGGTCGCTCCGACCTTCTCCTTGACGCCGTACCAGACCGTCTCGGTGGCGGCCTCGCCCGAGCCCGCCCAGGCGGCGCGCGCCATCTCGCGCTGGCGCTGCATGGCGGCGTTGAAGCCCTCGAGATCGACGCCGATGTCGCGCGAGCGCAGCGCGTCCTGCGTCAGGTCGAGCGGGAACCCGTAGGTGTCGTAGAGCGTGAAGGCGACGTCGCCCTTGAGGCTCTGGCCGGCCCCCAGCGTGCGGGTCTCCTCGTCCAGGATGGCGAGGCCGCGCTCCAGCGTCTTGCGGAAGCGCGTCTCCTCCAGCCGCAGCGTCTCGGTGATCAGCGGCTCGGCCCGCGCCAGCTCCGGATAGGCGTGGCCCATCTCGCGCACCAGCGCCGGGACGAGGCGCCACATCAGCGGCTCGCGCGCGCCCAGAAGCTCCGCGTGACGCATGGCGCGGCGCATGATCCGGCGCAGCACGTAGCCGCGGCCTTCGTTGGAAGGCAGCACGCCGTCCGCCACCAGGAAGGACGAGGCGCGCAGATGGTCGGCGATGACCTTGTGGCTGGCCCGGCCCGGCTCCACGCCGGTGGCCTCGGCCACCGCGCGGATCAGCGCGCGCATCAGGTCGGTCTCGTAATTGTCGTGCGTGCCCTGCAGCACCGCCGAGATGCGCTCCAGGCCCATGCCGGTGTCGATCGAGGGCTTGGGCAGCAGCAGGCGCTCGCCGGGGGCGACCTGCTCGTACTGCATGAAGACGAGGTTCCAGATCTCGATGAAGCGGTCGCCGTCCTCGTCAGGCGAGCCGGGCGGGCCGCCCGGGATGTGGTCGCCGTGGTCGTAGAAGATCTCCGAGCACGGGCCGCAGGGGCCGGTGTCGCCCATCGCCCAGAAATTGTCCGAGGTCGGGATGCGGATGATCTTGGAGTCCGGCAGGCCGGCGATGCGCTTCCACAGCGCGTGCGCCTCGTCGTCCTCGTGATAGACGGTGACCAGCAGCTTCTCGACCGGCAGGCCGTACTCCTTGGTGATCAGGTTCCAGGCGAGCTCGATCGCCCGGTCCTTGAAGTAGTCCCCGAAGGAGAAGTTGCCCAGCATCTCGAAGAAGGTGTGGTGCCGCGCCGTATAGCCGACATTGTCGAGATCGTTGTGCTTGCCGCCGGCGCGGACGCATTTCTGCGACGTGACGGCGCGCGAATAGGGCCGCTTCTCCACCCCGGTGAAGACGTTCTTGAACTGCACCATCCCGGCGTTGGTGAACATCAGCGTCGGGTCGTTGCGCGGCACGAGCGGGCTGGAGGGAACGACCTCGTGGCCGTTCTTGGCGAAGTAATCCAGGAAGGTGGACCGAATCTCGTTGACGCCGCTCATATGTCGCTCGATGTGCGCGGCCGCGCGCGGCCGCTGAAGCTGATCTCGCCGCGTTTGTAGAGCATGCGCCCGCACATTGGAAACCGGTTTCGCAGGCGGCCCCACGACGGGGCTCACGCCAGGCCTGGCGCGTCCTCCTCCCCCCGGGAGAAGGCGGCCCGCCAGGGCCGGATGAGGGACGGGCGGCCGGGCGTCGGGCGCGGCGCAGCCGCCAGGACGGAGAGCCTTAGGCCCTCATCCGGCTGCTCCGCAGCCACCTTCTCCCCCCGGAGAAGGGGCGCGCCGACGCGGAACGTAGAAACGGCGGCGCTGGTGGGCGCCGCCGCTCTGGATCGAAACCGGTCGGGCTCCCGGGCCGTCAGCCTTCGCCTTCGTCCAGGTCCTCCGCCGTCGGCTCGATGTTGTCGAGGATGCGGTCGGCCAGCAGGCCGGCGTTCTGGCGGATCTGGCCCTCGATCTTGGCCGCGATGTCCGGATGCTGGCGCAGGAACGTCTTGGCGTTCTCGCGTCCCTGGCCGAGGCGCTGGCTGTCATAGGAGAACCAGGCGCCGGACTTCTCCACGATGCCGGCCTTGACGCCGAGATCGACGAGCTCGCCCATCTTGGACACGCCCTCGCCATACATGATGTCGAACTCGACCTGCTTGAAGGGCGGCGCGACCTTGTTCTTCACCACCTTCACGCGGGTCGTGTTGCCGGTGACCTCCTCGCGGTCCTTGATCGAGCCGATGCGGCGGATGTCGAGCCGCACCGAGGCGTAGAACTTCAGCGCGTTGCCGCCCGTGGTGGTCTCCGGCGAGCCGTACATCACGCCGATCTTCATGCGGATCTGGTTGATGAAGATGACCATGCAATTGGAGCGCGAGATCGACGCCGTCAGCTTGCGCAGCGCCTGGCTCATCAGCCTGGCCTGGAGCCCCGGCTGCACGTCGCCCATCTCGCCCTCGATCTCGGCCCGCGGCACCAGCGCGGCGACCGAATCGATGACCAGCACGTCGATCGCGCCCGAGCGCACCAGCGTGTCGGTGATCTCCAGCGCCTGCTCGCCCGTGTCGGGCTGCGAGATCAGCAGGTCCTCCAGGTTCACGCCGAGCTTGCGGGCGTAGACCGGGTCGAGCGCGTGCTCGGCGTCGATGAAGCCGCAAACGCCGCCCTTCTTCTGCGCTTCCGCGACGGTGTGCAGCGCGAGCGTGGTCTTGCCGGAGGATTCCGGGCCGTAGATCTCCACCACGCGCCCGCGCGGCAGGCCGCCGACGCCGAGCGCGATGTCGAGGCCGATCGAGCCGGTCGACACGGTCTCGATCTCGACCGCCTTCTCGTTCTTGCCGAGCCGCATGATCGAGCCCTTGCCGAAGGACCGTTCGATCTGGGAGAGCGCGGCGTCCAGCGCCTTGGCCTTGTCCATGGATTGCCCTTCAACGAGCCGGAGCGAGGGTTGCGACATTGCTGGGGATCCTTATGGCACGAGCGCGAAACGAGTCTCAACTTGCGTCTGAGACAAACATGATCACGTTCTGTTCTCACCCGCAAGTTCTTTTTTTGTTCCACCCATTGCAACCGCGCAGCGACGCGGGTCGGAGAACGCCGGGGGCGGCGGTTGCGCTGCGAATGGGCCGCATCATGAGGCCTGGGCCGCGGCAGACCCCCTCTCCCCGGGACGGGGAGAGGGCTGGGGTGAGGGGGTGTCTCAAGGGCCCCGCATAGCGGCCGACTCCCGCCGCCCCCTCATCCGGCGCAGCGCGCCGCCTTCTCCCGTTCCGGGGAGAAGGTTCGCCGCCGCCCTCACCCCAGCGCGGTCTTCACCGCCTCGATCAGCTGCTTCAGCGTGAAGGGCTTGGGCAGGAAGGAGAATTCCTCGCCGTCCGGCAGGTTCTTGCTGAAGGCCTCCTCGGCGTAGCCGGAGACGAAGATCACCTTGGCCTTGGTGTCGCGCTTGCGCAGTTCGCGCAGCAGCGAGGGGCCGTCCATCTCCGGCATCACGACGTCGGAGACGACGAGGTCGATCTTGCCCTGCTGCTCGTCGAACACCTCCAGCGCCTCGACGCCCGAGGACGCCTCCAGCACCGTGTAGCCGCGCTGGGCCAGGGCCCGCGCCCCGAAGGCGCGCACGGCCTCCTCGTCCTCCACCAGCAGCACCACGCCGTGGCCGGTGAGGTCCGCGCTGGGCTTGGGCTTGCCGCCGGCCGCGCGCGCGGCTTCGGCCTTGGCGGCCTCCGCCTTGGCGGGCGGCAGGTCGTCGGCGTTCTCCTCGCCGCTGTGGCGCGGCAGATAGATGCGGAAGGTGGTGCCGCGGTCGACCACGCTGTCGCAGAAGATGAACCCGCCCGACTGCTTGACGAAGCCATACACCATGGAGAGGCCGAGGCCCGTGCCCTTGCCCACCTCCTTGGTGGTGAAGAAGGGCTGGAAGATCTTGTCGATGATCTCCTGCGGAATGCCGGTGCCCGAATCCTGGATCTCGATCAGCACGTAGTCGGCGGCCGGCATCACCTGCTCGCCGGCCGCGACCGGCTCGGTGGCGTGTACGTTGCTGGTGCGGATGGAGAGCCGCCCGCCCTCCGGCATGGCGTCGCGGGCGTTGACGGCGAGGTTGACGACCACCTGCTCGAACTGCGTCAGGTCGGCGCGCACCGGCCACAGGTCGCGGCCGTGGCGCACGTCGAGCTCCACCCGCTCGCCCAGCAGGCGCTTCAGCAGCATGCCCAGGTCCGACAGCACGTCGCCGAAATGCATCACCTGCGGGCGCAGCGTCTGCCGGCGCGAGAACGCCAGCAGCTGGCGCACGAGGCCGGCCGCCCGGTTGGCGTTCTGCTTGATCTGCATGATGTCCTGGAAGGACGGGTCGGTCGGCCGGTGGTTGACGAGCAGCAGGTCGGCGTAGCCCATGATGCCCTGCAGCACGTTGTTGAAGTCGTGCGCGACGCCTCCGGCGAGCTCGCCCACCGCCTGCATCTTCTGCGCCTGGGCGAACTGCGCCTCCAGGGCCCGCTGCTCGGTGGTGTCGAGCGCGTACACGATGGCGGCCTCGCCGTCCTCGGCCTCGTTCTCCACCGTGGTGACGAAGAAGCGGGCCGAGCGGGCGCCCTCCCCGGTCAGCGACAGGTCGATGGGGGCGATGTCGCCGCGCCCGGCCGCGGCGGAGTTGATGACGCCGGTGAGCTGCTCGCGGTCGCGCTCGGCCACCACGGCCAGGATGGAGCGGGCCTCGGAGGCGTCGTGGCCCTTGAAGGCGGAGCCGAACAGCCGCGCGAAGGGGCCGTTGGTGCGGGCGATCCGGCCATGCCGGTCGATGGTGGCGATGGCCAGCGGCGTGTTGTTGAAGAAGCGCGCGAAGCGCACCTCGGCGGCGCGCTGGCCCTCGGCCACGTCCTCGCCCGCCGAGCGGTTGAGCACGAGCGTGCGCGAGGGCCCCGGCGCGCCGTCATACGCGAAGGCGACGCGGTGGAAGAGCCGCACCGGCAGCGACTGGCCGCCGCGCCGGCGCAGGTCGAGGTCGTGGATCTCCGTCCTGACCTCGCCGGCGCCGCCGATGACGCCCGACAGCAGCGCCGCGCCGTCGCCCGGCACCAGGTCGACGAGCTTCAGCCCGCCGGAGCCGAACTGCGCCAGATCATAGTCGAGCCAGCCGGCCAGGGTGGCGTTCATGTAGATGACGTCCCCGGCCGCGTCGACGGAGAGGAACCCCGCGGGAGCGTGGTCGAGATAGTCGATGGCGTGCTGGAGCTCCTGGAAGACGTTCTCCTGCCGCTCCCGCTCGCGGGTGACGTCGGCGATGGTCCACAGCGTCGCGCGCCGCCCGGTCGAGCGCTCCACCGGGCGCACCCGCACCCGGTACCAGGCCACGCCCTCGAGCGCGCCGAGCGGCGGGGAGAGGCGGATCTCCTCGGAGGCGATCTTGCCGTCGCGCGCCGCCTGGGCCAGCCGGTAGATGGCTTCCGACACGTCGGAGGAGCCCGTGAAGAGCCGCTCCGCGGTCTGGGCCCCGTCGAGCGTCCGCGCCCCGGCGAAGCGCAGATAGGCGTCGTTGGCGTAGGCGATGCGCCCGTCCGCGTCCACCACCAGCATGCCGTCCGCGCCGGTGTCGACCACCGCCTTGGTGAGGTCGTTGCGGCTGGCCTTGCCGGCGAACTCGATGATCCCGACCGCGCCGGCGAAGAGCGCGAACACGCCGATCACGGCCAGGAGGGCGAGGAGCCCCATGATGAGCGGCTGGGCCTTCTCGCTGGCCAGCAGCGACAGCGCGATCGCGGCGCCCACCAGGACGCCCGCCAAAGCGAGGAGCAGAACGGCGCTGCCGGAGCGCTGCGTCCGGTCGAGGGCGGCGCCGGGCGCGTTCGTGGTCATCGCGTCCTGTCCTGACCTGTCGGCCTTGGCCATGTTCCATCCATCCGTCGCCGTCATGACGGCCTCCGGCGCAACCGCATCACGTAGCCGATGACCTCGGCGACGGCCTTGTAGTGTTCGACCGGAATGTCCTGATCGAGTTCAACCGCCTTGTAAAGCGCGCGGGCGAGCGGCGGATTCTCCACCACCAGAACGCCGTTCTCCTCGGCCAGCGCGCGGATGCGCAGCGCGACGGCGTCGAGGCCCTTGGCGACGCAGAGCGGGGCCGGCATGCCGGGCTCGTATTGGAGCGCGACCGCGAAGTGGGTCGGGTTCATCACCACCACCGTGGCGCTCGGCACCTTGGACATCATCCGGTTGCGGGCGGCCTTGGCGCGCAGCTGGCGCAGCTTGGCCTTCACCTCCGGATTGCCCTCCTGCTCCTTGAACTCTTCCTTGAGCTCCTGCTTGGTCATCTTCTGGCGCGAGTACCAGGAGAAGCGCTGATAGACATAGTCGCCCGCCGCAATGACCGCATAGATGATCAGCACCGCGGTCATCAGCTTGAGGGCTTCCGCCTTGGTGACGGGAAGCAGCAAGGCGGGGTCGAGCGTGGCGAAGCTCTCCAGCCTGGCCATCTCCGGCCACACCGCCATGAAGATCGCCGCGCCGACGACGCCGAGCTTCAGCAGGCCCTTGATGAACTGGGCCAGCGCCTCCTTGCCGAAGACGCGCTTGAAGCCGGCCATCGGCGAGATGCGCGAGAACTGGGGCGCCAGCGGCTGGGTGGTGATCATCGGCCGATGCTGGATCAGCGCGCCGGCCAGCCCGCACAGCATGACGACGCCGAGCGGCAGGGCGAGGGCCATGAGGCCCGCCTTCAGCCCGTGCTCGCCATAGAGGCGCAGCGAGCCGGGATCGGCCGGGACCTTGCCCGCATGGGCGAGAAGGCCCTGCAGCATGGTCTTCAGCGTTCCGGCGGCGCCGTCGGCCACGGCGGCCAGCGCCAGCGTGCCGCCGGCGAGCACGAACCAGGTGTTGATCTCCTGGCTCTTGGCCAGGTCGCCGCGCTCGATCGCCTGTTCGAGGCGTCGTAGGGAAGGGTCTTCTGTGCGGTCTTCCTGGTCGTCCGTGTCCGCCATCGGGCCCTACCGCGACGCCAGGGGGACGAGGAAGTCGGAGACCTCCTTCAGGAACTGGCCCATCATCATGCCGATCACGGCGGCCAGGATGACGAAGCCGATCATGATGGTGGCCGGCATGCCGAGGAAGAACACCTGCAGCGCCGGCATCAGGCGCGACAGCACGCCCAGGCCCAGATTGATGATCACGCCGAAGACGATGAAGGGCGCGGCGATCTGCACCGCGACGCCGAACCCCTTGCCCATGGTGGAGAGCGCCAGCATGGCGGCGTCGCCCGCGGGCGGCGCGCCGGCCGGCGGCAGCGCCACATAGCTTCCGCCGATCGCGCCGATCACCAGATGGTGGCCGTCGGTGGCGAAGAGCAGCGTCACGCCCAGCATGGTCAGGAGGTTGCCGATGGCGGCGGACTGGCCGCCCTGGGTGGGGTCGACCGTCTCGGCGAAGGACAGGCCCAGCGCCTGCGAGACGAAGTTGCCCGCCGTCTGCAGGCTGGCCACGACGAGCCGGCCGGTGAGGCCGATCATCAGGCCGATCGCGATCTCCAGGAACAGGGTGGTGAACACCGCCGTCCCGGTCGTCGCGCCGGCCGGCAGCAGCGGCTGCACCAGCGGCATCATGCCCAGCGTGAGGAAGATGGCCAGCGCCAGCCGGACCCTGGCCGGCACGAAGCGCTCGCCCAGCGCCGGCAGGAGCATGACCAGCGTGCCGACGCGCGCGAACACGACCATGAAGAGCGCCGCGACCGCTGGCCCGAAGGTGAACGACATCCCTGCCCTGCCCCGAACGCCGGCTGAAGCTCCCGGCGCGACGGCGAATCCCGCCTGCGCCCGCATCCTACCCGCCCGAGGCGATTCGCGCGGCGACTCTCGTCATGTAGCCCGCCATCGCGTCGCCCATGAAGGGCAGCAGCAGCAGCATGGCGAGCCCGACCAGGATGATCTTGGGCACCGCCACCAGGGTCTGTTCCTGGATCTGGGTGAGCGCCTGGAACAGCGAGATGACGACGCCGATGACGAGCGCCACCAGCATCAGCGGGCTCGCCACCTTGAGGAAGGTGAAGATGCCGTCGCGGGCGACGTCGAGGACTTCCGGACCCGTCATCGCGGCGAGCGCTCCCGGCGCGGTCGGTGGGGGGCCGGGCGCATCAGATCGGCATCCGCATGATTTCCTCATAGGCGGCGATGACCTTGTCGCGCACCGCCACCAGCGTCTCCAGCGCCGTCTCGGACTCGGCGACCGCGGTGACCACGTCCACCATGTCGGCCTTGCCGGCGGCGGCCCTGCCGGCCTGCTGGTCGGCCCGCTGGCCGGTCTCGGCCACCGACTGGAGCACGTTGCCGAGCGCCTCGGCGAAATTGGGCGCGCCGGCCCCGGCGACGGCCTTGCCGGCCGTCGGGGCGGCGAGGCGCTGGGTCGCCGCATAGGCGCCGGCTGCGAGCGTGGGACTGGCCATCAGGGCTCTCCGGAATCAGGCGCGCAGGATGTCGAGGGTCTTCGCCAGCATGCGGCGCGTGCTGCTGATGACGTTGAGGTTGGCCTCGTAGCTGCGCTGGGCCTCGCGCATGTCCATCTGCTCCACGAGCGGATTGACGTTGGGATATTTCACGTCGCCATTGCCGTCCGCCGCCGGATGGCCGGGTTCGTGGCGGACCTCGAAGGCCTTCCTGTCGCGGTTGACGCGGCCGAGAGACACCGTCTGGGCCTCCAGTTCGCGCTCGAACTTGTGGTCGAAGGTCGGCACCTTGCGCCGGTAGGGGTCGCCGCCGGGCTTCAGGGCGGTCGAATCGGCGTTGGCGATGTTCTCGGAGATGACCCGGATGCGGCCGGCCTGGGCCTTGAGGCCCGACGCCGCGATCGCCAGGGAGCGCAGGAAGTCCATGATGCGTCAGCCCCGCTTGCCGATGGCGATCTTCAGGAGCGAGAGGCTCTTGGAATAGAGGCTCGCGACGGTCTGGTAGTCCATCTGGGTGTCGGCCAGCTTGGTCATCTCGTCCTCCAGGGTGACCGAGTTGCCCGACGGACGGGTCTCGAACTTCACGCCGCCGCGCTGGCCGGGCGAGCCGGGGCCGCCCGACGCCGTGATGTGGCCGGGCGCCGTCGCCTCGATCCGCACCCCGCCGGGGACGCCGGGCGTCGGCATCGCCTGGAGGTCCTTGGGACGAAATCCGGGCGTGTCCGCATTGGCGACGTTTTCCGCGAGCAGCTTCTGGCGCGTCTGCAGCCACTGCATGCGGGTCTTGAGCTGGTCGACGAGGGGCAGTCCCATTCCGCTCATGGCGGCCTCCGCGGGCGGTGGGCAAAAAATGCCGCCCGCATGGTTAATGTCGAGTAAACGAACTTGCGTGGGGGCGGCGGTTGGGGGACTTGACGCAACCATCCGAAGGACGGCGTGCTATGAAGAGCCCGTGGACGGTGTCCCTGCGGGCCCTCTTGGGAGTGTGTGAGCGTTGCAATCGATATTCGGAATGACCTTGCCGACGCCGGCCGTCTGGGCCGTGGCGTTCGTCGTCATTTTCATCCTGCTCGCGCTGTTCGCGCTGCTGCTGCGCCGCATTGCGGGCGCGAGGCTGAACATGCCGGGGGCGGCCAATCGCAACCGCCAGCCCCGGCTGGGCGTCGTCGACGCTTATGACCTCGACCGGCAGCGTCAGCTGGTGATCGTCAGGCGCGACAATGTCGAGCACCTGCTGATGATCGGCGGCCCCAACGATCTCGTCGTCGAGCACACCATCGTGCGCGCCGGCCCGGCGGTCCAGCGCGAGCACCCCTATGACCAGGCGAGGACCGACGCGCCGCGGCCCGAGCTGCAGCGGCCCGAGCCGCAGCGCGCCGAACCGCCCCGGCAGGAGGCCCCCCGCCCGGACGGCCCGAGGCAGGACCTCCCCAGGCCGGACCTTCCCCGGCCGGAGGCGCCGCGCCAGGAGCCGGGGCGCCCCGATCCCGTGCGCCAGGACCCTCCCATGGGCCGGCCCGAGCCGAACCGCCCGGAGCCGACCCGCTACGAGCCTCCGGCCCCGCCGATGCGCCAGCCGACCGCGGCGTCGGCCGCGCCGGTCCCGCCCGTGGCCGTGCTGCCGCAGCGCCAAGGCGCCGACCTGGGCCGCGCCGACCTGGGCCGCGCCGACCCGGGCCGCAACGCCCCGCCCCCGCCGCCGACGCGGCGCCCGGAGGTGATCCGTCCGGAGCCCGAGCTGCGTCTGGAGCCGGCGCCCCGGCCCGACGCCGCGGCCCGGCCCGAGCCGGTTCACCGGCCCGAGCCCGCGTCTCCCATGCTGCGCGCCGAGTCGCGTCCCGATCCGTCGCGCTTCCAGCCGCCCCCGCCCCCGCATCGCCCCGCGCCGCCGCCGCAGCAGGTCCGCGCCGAGCCGCCGCCGCCGCCCCCTCCTCCGCCGCGGAACCCCGAGCCCCAGCGCGCGCCCGAGCCGACGCCGGCGCCCGAGGGCAGGCCCTTCCCCGAAGGCCGGCCTGTCCAGGACGGCAGGCCGCTGCCGGAGGGCCGCCCCTTCCCGGAGGGCCGCCCCGTACCCGAGCTTCGCCCTGCGGCCGACGCGCGTCCCGCCCCGGAGGGCAGGCCCGAACCGCAGCGTCCCGCGGCCGGCCCGGCCCCGGCCGCGCCCGTGCGGCCCGAACCGCGCCCGGAGAGCAACGCCTCCTCCGCCGCCGCCGCCCAGGCGGAGCTGTCCGACATGGCCAAGAAGCTGGAGGCGGCGCTGAAGCGCCCCTTCGCGGCCGCGCCGCCGCCCGACGGCCCCTCGCCGGCCAGGCCCGCGCCCGTCGCGTCCGGGCCGTCCGTGGCCGCGCCGCCGCCGCCGCCGCCGCGTCCGCCCGAGCCGCCGCGCCAGCCCGAGCCGCAGCGCGGGCCGGAACCGCCTCGCCCGCCCGAGCCGCAGGGCCGGGAACCCGACGCTCCGGCGCAGCAGCCCGCGCCGCCGGCTCCCCCGAAGGCGGCCGAGCCGCCGCCCGCGTCTCCCGAACCGCCCGCGCCCCCGGCCCGGCCGGCGAGGCCGACCGACCTCGTCGATTTCGATTCGCTCGAGGCGGAGATGTCCCGGCTCCTCGGCCGCGACGTCAGCACCAAGACCTGAGGCGGCGTCCCGTCCGGCGCGGCGTCGCGCCGGTTCTCCACAGCGTCGCCGCCCCGCGCAGGTGACCGCGGCCGTCCGACTCTCCTAGGGTTGGCGGATGGATCGAGGGATTCGCTCACGGGCGCTGCGCGTCTCGCTCGCCGCGGCGTGCGTGGGCTTCGGCGCGCTTGCGGCCGGCCTCCTCGCATCCGGGGCGGCGAGCGGCCAGACCTTGTCGCTCGACCTGGGCGGCGGCCAGAGCGTCAACGAGCGCGCGCTGCAGCTGGTCTTCCTCGTCACCATGCTGTCGCTGGCGCCGGCCGCGATCGTGATGGTGACGTCCTTCACCCGCATCGTGGTGGTGCTGTCGCTGCTGCGCTCGGCCATCGGCGCGCCCACGGCCCCGCCCAATGCGGTGATCGTCAGCCTGGCGCTGTTCCTGACCGCCTTCGTCATGGCCCCGACGCTGCGCACCGTCTACGACACCGCGGTCACGCCGCTTCTGGCCAACCAGATCCAGGCCCAGCAGGCCTTCGAGCGCGGCTCCCAGCCGATCCGCACCTTCATGCTGCAGCATGTCCGGGACAAGGACCTCGAGCTGTTCATGAACATGTCGCGCGAACCCCGCCCGGCGACGCCCGAAGCCACGCCGCTGACCACCCTCATCCCCGCCTTCATGATCTCCGAGCTCCGCCGCGCCTTCGAGATCGGGTTCCTGCTCTACATCCCCTTCCTGATCATCGACCTCGTGGTCGCCTCCATCCTGATGTCGATGGGCATGATGATGCTGCCTCCCGTGACGGTGGCGCTGCCCTTCAAGCTGATCTTTTTCGTGCTGGTGGACGGCTGGAGCCTGGTCGCCGGCAGCCTGGTGCAAAGCTACGGCGGCTAGGGCGCGGGCGGCCAGTCAGGCCTTGCCGCCGGCGTTCGCGGCGTCGTCCTTCTTGGGATCGGCGTCGGCCTTCTTGGGTTCGGCCGTATTGGGCGCGGCGTTTTCGGCCTGCGGCGGCGCGCCCGCCGCCGGGCCGCCGGGCGCCGGCTCCGGCTTGCGCTTGGCGCGCGGCGGCAGGGCCGGAGTGTCCGGGTAGCGCTTGCGGTACTCGGTCAGGAACTCGCCGAGGGTGTCGGCCGTGGCGATGCTGCGGGCGAGGTCGCGATATTCGGCCGGCCGCGCCGTCTGCGGCGAGGTCACCACCATGAAGGCCTTGGCGTCGACGCTGTCGGCCATCTTGGTGGAGTATTTGGCCCTCAGCCTTTCGAGCGAGAGGTTCTCGTCCCCAAGCCCATACGCGATCGCGGCCCGCATCACGTCGGCGCGGCCACGGTCGTCCAGCGGCCCCGGCTCCTGCCAGGCGTCGCCCACGATCCGCTCGAAGATCTCCCCCGCCTCGCGCCAGCGGCGGCCCTGCCAGAGGATGTCGGCGCGCAGGCGGTTGACGTCCGGCCCGGCCTCCGACTCCAGCATCTCCATGGCCAGGTCCGTGCGCGACAGGTCGGAGAGCGCGCGCGCCTCCAGCAGCATGCGGCTCCGCTTGAGATCCTGCGGCAGCTCCGCCAGGCGGCTCTCGCTGAGCGCCTTGACGGCCTTGGCGGGCTGCCGGTTCATCAGATAGAGCACCGCAAGCCTGGCCGAGACGCTGGCCTTCGCGGCGCCGTTCAGGCGGCTGTCGACCTGGTATTGCAACAGGTCGGTCGCCTCGTTGAGGAGGTCCAGCGCGACGAGGCGCTCGGCCAGACGCCGGATGATCTCGTCGCCGCGGCGCCCGGGAGGCGTGAACTCCCGGAAGTCGAAATAGAGCGCCAGGGCGTCCAGCCGCGGGATGGTCTCGGCCTTGCCGTCCAGGAACAGCGACTCGAACCGGCTCGCGGCCTCGTCATAGAGGCTGCGCGTCACCTCGGCCTCCGGATAGAGCGCGCTGGCCTGGCGGGCCACCGTGAAAGCCTCGCGCCAGCGCTCGTCCTCGGCGTAGAGGCGCCCCAGCAGGCCGAGCGTGCGGGTCTCGACGTCGTCGCCGCGCCAGGCCATCGCCAGCACCTCCAGCGCCGCGATGGCGGCCCCGCGCTCGATGCTGCGGTCCTTCAGGGAGAGCGCGATGGCGTAGTAGCGCGCCGCGGCCTCGATCGGCCGGACCGCCTCCTTCGACAGCTTGTCGTAGATCCGCAGCGCCTCCTCCACGCGGCCGACGCCTTCCGCGGTGCGGCCGGCCACCAGGGCGGCGTAGTCCTTGTCGGGCTGCGCGGCGCTGCGCCCGTCGACCATGTCGAGGAGGCGCTGCGCCAGGCCGAAATCCCGGGCCTCGACGGCCGCTTCCGCGAAGGCGGGCGCGAGCCTCGCCTGAAGGTCGTCCGGATAGGAGGCCAGAGCCTGGGCGGCGCGGCGGTAGCCGGCCAGAGCCTGCGGCCAGCGCCGCAGCTTCGCGTCGGCGTAGGCCTTCCACAGCAGCGCCTCCGGCTCCGAGGAGAGCGCCTCGGCGCCGAGCGTCTTGGCGGCGTCCGGGATCCGGTTGGCGACGATGTTGGCGATCCCGTTGAGGATCAGCAGCCCGCGGTCGTTGGCGACGTCGGGATTGTCGGCCATCGTCACCGCGATGGTGCCCAGCGCCTCCTGGCCGAGGCCAGCCGCCAGCTCCAGCTTGGCCAGCGCCATGCGGGCTTCGGGGCGCGCGTTGCGCGGCGCCTCGGCGGCGGCGCGCTCCAGCGCGCGGCGCTGCTCGCGGACCGCTCCCGACAGGTTGCGGGTCCAGACGTCCTTGTCGATCACCAGCTGCGGACCTTCGCCGCCCGCCCTGGCGGCGAGCGTCATCTCCGGCAGGGCGGAGATCGACAGCCCGCCGTCGCGGGCGACCGTGACGTCGTCGACGCCCGCCTTGACGGCGAGATCGTCCGACAGCGGCGCGATCACCACGCCCATGGCGGTGGGAAGCGCGCGGAAATCGACGAAGGACTGGCCCTTCACGACGCCGCGGACCGACTTGCGGCCGGTCACGATGGCGAGGCGATCGCCGGCGTCCGGGTCGTCCACCCAGTGCACGCCGCCCACGTCCGGGAAGGGCGCCCGCACGATGCTGCGTCCGTCGCGGTCCGACCCGCGCGCGAAGGCCACGATGCCGCTCTGGGCGACGACCTCGTCGCCGAGCGTCACGACCCAGCGCCCGTCGGACGCCGCCGCGCGGACCAGCGCGGCCCGGGTCAGCGCCAGGCGCAGGATCGAGAGCCGCCCGACGCGCCTGACGTCGACGGCCGACACCAGCCCGGGCGCCACCATGCCGACCTGCGAGGGCTCGAACGGCGCCGTCGTCTCGGCCGCGATCCAGACCGAGCCAGCCCGCTCGAACACCGCCATGGGCGTCGCGGCCGACAGCGGGATGGTCAGCCTGACCGAGCCCCTCTCGGCCGCGACGCCGACCTTGATCTCCGCGGGCTCGATCTGCGCGCCGGCGTTCGGCTCCGGCGTCGGCGACCTGTAGCCGGGCGTCGGGACGGCGACCGGGGTCCCGGGGGTCGGCGCCGGCGGCGCCGGCTTCGCGGCGCTGCGGGGCGCGCCGGCCGGATCCGGGCTGGGGCTCAGCTCGGGGCTGGCGCCGGCGGCTTTCGGCGCGTCCTTGCCGCCGTCCCGCGCCACGCCCGGCTCCTTGCCGCCCTTGCCGCCCTTGGGCGGGGCGAGGTCGAGGACGTAGTTGTCGTCCTCGCGGAAGCCGCGCACGTCGACCCCCGGCTGGACCGTGAGGGCGAGGCGCAGGAGGCCGGGACCGGCCTCGGTCTCCACGGCGCTGATCAGCGCCGGCAGCGCGGTGCGCAGCCGGTTGGCGTCGATCCGCAGCGCCGCCTGGAAGGTCAGCTCGATGCGGTTGTCCTGCTTCGTCATGTCGATCGGCGCGAAGACCGGCACCTCGAAGAACAGGCGCGAGAAGGTCGGCGTGGTGCCCACCCTGAAGGCCACGTCGCGGACCTCTTCGCTCGCCTTCTTGCGGATGAGCCGCCGGGCCGTCTCCTCGGCGTCCCTGGCGCGGCGCGACAGGTCCTCGATGACGTCCTGCGGCAGGCTCGGCGGCTGGCCCCGCCAGGTCTCGGGCAGCAGATCGATGAAGAGCTTGTCGCCCGCCTCCATCATGTTGGGCCGCACCGGCTTCTGCAGCGCCATGCGCAGCGTCCGCCCGTCCGGGTCCAGCCGCACGGTCGAGATGTAGCTCGGCAGCTCCAGCGCGAGCTTGTCGACGGAGAAGTCGACCGGGCGGTCGAAGCTGACGAGCAGGATGCCGACGCCCACCCGGACGGTGGCCTTGGGCAGCTCCTCGAAATTGAACACGGCCCGGCCATAGCCGTTCATCTCGGAGCCGTGCAGCGTCGATTTGGCCGCCATGGCGGGGATCGGCAGGAGCAGGATCGCGCCGAGCGCGCATGTGGCCAGCAGGCGCGACCGGTCCTTCGCGCTGGCGGATCGCCGCGCGGCCGATGCGAGCACGCTGAACCGACGCAAAACCATCCTGTCCCGTATCGCCGCGACCGCCGCCCGAGGTTGGGCACGGTTATCGGACCCTAAGGAGAAAGGGTGAACGGGGCCTTACCGAGGGCGGCCTTGGGGCGCGCCGGGGCCTTTGCCGGCCCGGATCAGGGCTTGCGCGGCTCGATCGCCTGCAGCTCGCCGGCCGGAAGCGCCTCGCGAAGGCCGGCCTGGGGCGGCCCGAATCTCAGGCTCGGCTTGGCGAGCTCCACGGTGAGCCGCTCGGCCGCCTCGGGCGACATGGCGGCCAGCACCTCCGACATCTTGCGCGGGTTCATGGCGTTGACGACCGGCACCAGCACCTTCAGGTCCAGCCTGTCGAACACCTTGGCGGCGTCCTTGGGCTTCATCGCCTCATACATGGTGACGATGTTCTTGAGGCCGCCCTGCTCGGCGGGGCCGGGTGCCCCGGCGGCCAGAGCGCCGGCGGGAGCCGCGCCGGACCCGGCGTCCGGCTGTCCGGCCGGCCGATGCTCCAGGCTCTTCAGCTCGTTGATCTTGGCCTCGAGCTTCTTGTCGGCGGCCTTCAGCAGCTGCTCGCGGGTGTCCAGCTCGCGCTGGCGGTCGTCGAGCTGCTCGCGCCGGTCGCCGAGCCGCTGGAGCAGCGACTTCTCGGCGGCCGAGAGCGGCGACTGCCCTTCGAGCGGCACCGCCTTGGCGCCGGGGGCCGTGGACGGATCGATCTTGGGATCCGCCTTGGCGTCCGCCTTCTCTTCCTTCTTCTTGGCGGGAGCGGTCGAGCCCGTGGTCTCCGGGTCGAACTTCGACGCCGCGCGCCTCTCCGCCATTTCGGCGAGGGTCGAGCGGCTGCCCGGATTCTGCATCACGTCGATGCTCTTGAGCACCAGCAGGGCTCCCGCCGCGCAAGCCACCGCCGGGAAGAGCCGCAGTCCCCAGGACCGCTTGGGCGCGCCGGGCGGAGACGATCCCCTCACGAAGCGGTTCGGGTTGCGCATCAGGCGGCCTGGCCGTTGACGCGCCGGTGGGCGCGCTGGGCGAACGCCTCGGCGGCGGCCAGCGTCGCGGCGAGCCGCGGGTTCGCGCCGTTCGCCGGGATCTCGGGCGCCTCGCGCGGGCCGGCGGCCGGCGGCGGCGGAGCGACGGAGGGCGCGGTCAGGGGCGCGGCCACGGGGCCGGCCGGGTCGAGCCCGCCGCGCGCGGTCTCGACGATGCGGGAGATGCGCGAGATCACGTCGTCGCCGGACTGGATGCGCCCGGCGAGCTCGGCGGAGTGCTGCTCGGCGACCCGTAGCTGCGCCCCGATCGTCTTGTCGCAATCCTCGACCACGGCGCGCAGCCCCGCCACGGCCCGGTCGGCGTTCTCGGTCGCCGTCATCAGGTCGATGATGGTGCGGCGCATGGTGGCTTCGTCCGCCTTGAGGCGGCGCAGCCTCCGGTCCAGCACGATGCAGTAGCCGATCGTGGTCGCCAGCAGCACGCACACCAGGAGCTCGATGAGGAGGCCGATCATCATTTGTCCTTCGGTGCGGCGGCGCTCGCCTCATAGGCGGCGAAGGTCGTCTTCGACTTCTTGAGCTGTCGCAGCACCCGGATGGCGATCTTTTCGCCGACCCGGCCCATCCGGCCTTCCGTGATGAACACGTCGCCGCATTTCAGCCGAACCGGCGCGTCGGGGCCGAGGTCGAACATCAGCGTGTCTCCGACCTTCAGCTCCATCATCCGCCGCAGCGGCAGCTGGGTCTCGTACAGGATCGCGTCGATGTCGCTCTTGGCCTGCCAGATCTCGGTCGCGAGGTGGTCCTCCCAGATCGGATCGCGCCCGAACTTCTCGCCCATGAAGCTCTGCAGCAGGAGCTCGCGGATGGGCTCGATGGTGGCGTAGGGCAGCAGGATCTCGACCGCGCCGCCGCGGCCTTCCATGTCGATCCGCAGCTCGATCAGGATGGCCGCGTTGGCCGGGCGCGAGATGGAGGCGAAGCGCGGGTTGGTCTCGATGCGGTCGACGTTGAAATGCACCGGCGACAGGGGCCGGAAGGCGTGCTCGGTGTCGCTCAGCACGATGTCCAGCATGCGCCGGACCAGGCTGGTCTCGATGGTCGAATAGGGCCGGCCGTCGAGCCGCGCCGTCGTGGTGGCGCGCCGGCCGCCGAGCAGCACGTCGATGACCGAGTAGGCCAGCGTCGAATCGACCGTGATCAGGCCGAAATTGTCCCACTCCTCGGCCTTGAACACGGCCAGGATCGTGGGCAGCGGGATCGAATTGATGTAGTCGCCGAAGCGCACCGAGGTGATGTCCGACAGGGACACCTCGACATTGTCGGAGAAGAAGTTGCGCAAGCTCGTCGTCAGCAGCCGGACCAGCCGGTCGAAGACGATCTCGAGCATCGGCAGACGCTCGTAGGAGACCATCGCCGAATCGACGATGGCCCGGATGCCCGAGCGCGCGCCGGCGGTCTCCGCCTCGTTGGTGAAGCCGAGGAGGTTGTCGATCTCGTCCTGGTTGAGGAGCCGGTCGACGCCGGTGTCGGGGACGTTGGCGGTGGCGGCCGCCTCGATCATGGCGGTCCATTCGGCCGCGATCGCGTCCGCGTCGCCCCCGTTCATCAGATTGTCGTCAGCCATGGGCGCGCCGGCTCACTGGATGAGGATTTCTTTGAACAGGACCGCCTCGACCTTGGAAGGATAGATCGCGACGTTGATGCGCCGCAGGAGCTCCTCCTTGAGGCGGTAGACCCCGGCCGAGCCTTCCAGGTCGCTGGGGCGAAGCTCGCGCGTATAGACCTGGAACGTGTCCTCGATGCGCGGCAGCAGGGGCTGCACCTCGGTGACGATCTTGGGGTCGGAGACCTCCAGGGCGATCTTCATCTTCAGGAAGCGCGGACGCTCGCCGGTCTGCTGGGTGTTCTGGCCGCCCAGATTGATCAGCATCTCCTTCATGTCGATGAAGGCGGTCTTCTTGGCGGCCTGCGCCGGCGCGCCGTGGCCGTCCCCGCCGCCGGCCTGCGCCGCGGCTTCGGCCTGCTTCTTCTTGGCGAACCACCAATAGCCTCCGCCGCCGCCCCCGCCCAGGAGCAGCACGGCCGCCGCCACGATGATGATGAGCTTCTTCTTGCCGCCGGCGGGCGCGGCCTCGCCCGCTTCGGCCGGAGGGGAAGCCTCCGCCGTCGCGTCCGCGGCGCCTTTCTTCGGCTTCTTGGCCATCTCGATGCTCTCTGGCGGTCGAACCCGCAAACTCGTTAACAGACCATCGCCCCGCAGAGTTAATGAAGGCTTAAATGCGGCGGGCGCCCGGCAGCTTTTGCCGGGACGAAACGACTCGGCGGCGTTTTCGGCCCGCGCCCCGCTCCCTCCGCGCCCCGACTCAACCCGTTGAACGGATTGAGCATTCGATCACCGGCCGCGAGTGGCACGCCCGTTGCGGATGGAAGGGCGTGGCCGTCGTCGCTGGGGAGCGTCGCGGCGGCCGCGGGAACGAGGCAGCGGCGGGCCAGGCCTGCCGCCAGCGGGAGATCATCCGGTGGAGAACGCGCTTCTCATCGGCTTGTCGCGCCAGGTCGCGCTGTCGCGTGAGCTGGACGTCATCGCCAACAACGTGGCGAATATCGGCACGACGGGCTTCAAGTCCCGCTCGCTTCGGTTCGAGGAGTACCTCATGCCGAAGGCCAGCGGCGACGCCTTCCCGCGTCCCGACAAGCCCATGTCCTATGTGCAGGACAAGAACACCGTGCTGGACATGTCCGGCGGCGCCATCGAGCGCACCGGCAACCCGCTGGACGTGGCCATCAACGGCGACGCCCTGTTCACGGTCTCGACCCCCAAGGGCGAGCGCTACACCCGCAACGGCGCCCTGCAAATCAACGCCCGGGGCGTGCTGGTCACCAGCGACGGCTTCCCGGTCGTGGGCGACGGCGGCCCGGTGACGTTCTCCGGGACCGAGAAGTTCATCGCCATCGGGCCGGACGGCACGATCTCCACCGAGGACGGCGCCAAGGGCAAGCTGAAGCTCGTCTCGCCCGGCGACCCGAAGGCGCTGCGCAACGAGGGCGCGAACCTCTACGCCAGCGACGCCCCGCTGCGCCCCGCCCCCAAGGAGACGCGGGTCGAGGCCGGCGCCCTGGAGCGCTCCAACGTCAAGCCGGTGCTGGAGATGAGCCGCCTCATCGAGGTCAACCGCTCCTACGCGACCGTGTCGGCGATGCTCCAGCGCAATGACGACCTGCGCCGCTCCGCCATCGAGAAACTCGCCTCCATTCCCTCCTGAGGAGCCTGACTGATGCGCGCCCTCTACACCGCCGCGACCGGCATGGCCGCCCAGGAGATGAACGTCCAGGTCATCTCCAACAACATCGCCAACCTTCGCACCACCGGCTTCAAGCGCCAGCGGATCCAGTTCCAGGACCTGCTCTACGAGAATCTGCGCCGCGCCGGCTCGGCCACCTCCGACCAGAACACGCAGGTCCCGTCCGGCGTGCAGATCGGCTCGGGCGTCAAGACCGTGTCGACGGCCCGCGTCATTGGCCAGGGCACGCTGACCACGACCGAGAACGAGAACGACGTCGCCATCCGGGGCGAGGGCTTCTTCCAGGTCACGATGCCGGACGGCCGCACGGCCTACACCCGCGACGGCTCGCTGGAGCGCGATTCCACCGGCCAGCTCGTCACCCATGACGGCTACCCGCTGGCGCCGCAGATCACCGTGCCGGCGAACGCGACCGCGATCACCATCAGCGCCGACGGCCGGGTGCAGGCGACGCTGCCCGGCGCGTCCGCGCCCTCCCTGCTCGGCCAGCTGCAGCTCGCCCGCTTCGTCAACAAGGCGGGCCTGGAATCGCTGGGCGACAACCTCTTCGTCGAGACCGCCGCGTCCGGCCAGGCCGTCACCGGCAACCCGGCCAGCGAGGGCTTCGGCAACCTCCAGCAGAACTACCTGGAGGAAGCCAACGTCAACGCCGTCACGGAGATCTCCTCGCTCATCGCGGCGCAGCGCGCCTACGAGATGAACTCCAAGGTGATCACCGCGACGGACCAGATGCTGCAGTCCACCACCCAGATGTTCAGGGGCTGAGCCATGGCGATCGTCACCCTGATGCGCGCCGCCGGCCTCGCCGGGCTCGCCCTCCTCGCCACCCTGGAGGCGGCCGTTCCGGCCGGCGCCGAGGCGAGCCCGAAGCCCGCGCTGCGCCGCGACGTCGTGGTCATGCGCGACGTGGTCACCCTCGGCGACCTCGTCGAGCAGGCCGGCGCCGCGGCCGACTCCCCGGTGTTCCGCGCCCCCGCGCTTGGCAAGGCCGGCACCATCCAGGCCATCCGGGTGATCGAGGCCGCGCGCAGCGCCGGCCTCTCGGTCGACCCCGGGACCGTGTCGCAGATCGTCGTCAGCCGCGCCTCGCGCCGGGCCTCGAAGGCCGAGATCGAGGCCGTGGTCAGCCAGGCGCTCACCGACCGCTACGGCCTCGACCGTCCCGACGTCGCCCTCGCCCTGGAGGCCGGCGAGCAGGCGGTCCACCTGGAGCCGGACGCGCTGGGCCCGCTGAAGGTTTCCGAGCTCGTCTACGACCCGCGCAGCCGCCGCGTCGAGGCGGTCCTCACCGTCGCCGGCAGCTCGTCCCTGACCCTGAAGCCGCTTCGCGTGCTGGGCCAGACCGTCGACATGGTCTCCGTGCCGGTGCTGCAGAAGACCGTGCAGCGCGGCGACAGCGTCACCGCCGCCGACGTGGCGGTCGAGCGCCGTCCGCGCGCCGACTACCCGACCGCCGGCTTCGTCGATCCCTCCATGCTGGTCGGCCGCATCGCCCGCAACGCCATGCAGGCGGGCTCGGCGGTGCGCGAGACCGACGTGGTCAAGCAGGAGATCGTCGAGAAGAACGCCACCGTGACGGTGCTCTACGAATCCCCCGGCATCGCGCTGGCCATGCGCGGCAAGGCGCTGGAGGCCGGCGGCGTCGGCGACACCGTGCTGGTCATGAACCCGCAGTCGAAGCGCACCCTCTCGGCCACGGCGATCTCTCCAGGCGTAGTCAAGGTCATCATGGCCGTTCCGGGCCGCCTGGCCGAAAACGGCGCCGCGCAGGTGGTGCGATGAGCCCGCGTCGCGCCCCGCCGCCCCCCGCCTCTCCTCGAATGAACGGCGTCTCCGTCATGTCCGCACCGCGTCGCGTCTCCGCCCGGCTTCTCGCCGCCACCCTGCTCGCCGGGGGGCTCACCGCCTGCGGCTCGCTGGACCGCATGTCGAGCATCGGCAAGGCCCCCGCCTTGTCGGCGATCGAGGATCCGACCGCCCAAGCCGGCTACAAGCCCGTGCAGATGCCGATGCCGCAGCCCGAACCCGTCGCCTACGCTCCCAATTCGCTCTGGCGCCAGGGCGCGAGAGGCTTCTTCAAGGACCAGCGCGCCCGCAACATCGGCGACCTCGTGACCGTGAAGGTGAAGGTCACCGACAAGGCGAACATCGACAACGCCACGAAGCGGTCCCGCGCGGCCGGCGACAAGCTCGGCCTGACCAACATCTTCGGCTTCGAGAACGAGGTCGGGAAAGTGCTCAACGACAAGACGGACCCCGGCTCGCTACTGGACGCGAACTCCTCGTCGTCCAGCGCCGGCGCCGGATCGGTGCGCCGGTCGGAGGAGCTGATCACCAGCGTCGCGGCCGTCGTCACCCAGCTGCTGCCGAACGGCAACCTGGTGATCGAGGGCAAGCAGGAGATCCGCGTCAATTTCGAGATCCGCGAGCTGATCGTCGGCGGCGTCATCAGGCCCGAGGACATCGACAGCGACAACACCATCGATTCCGCCAAGATCGCGCAGGCCCGCATCGCCTATGGCGGCCGCGGCCAGATCACCGACGTCCAGCAGCCGCGCTACGGCCAGCAGATGATGGACATCGTCCTGCCGTTCTGACCCCTCTTCCCGGGACGCCGGCACGCTCCCCAAGTCACGCCGGCGGCCCTCGGCGCCCCCACTCCCGGGGCGCTGAACGGCGAGCGGCGCTCCGGATGGTCCGGAGCGCCGCCGCAGTCCCAGCCCCTACGCCAAGGAGGCTCAATCGTCCCGATAGACCCGCTCGTTGCGCTCGTGGCGCTCCTGCGCCTCGATCGAGAGCGTCGCGATGGGCCGCGCCTCGAGCCGCTTCAGGGAGATCGGCTCGCCGGTCTCCTCGCAATATCCGTAGGTGCCGTCGTCGATCCGCGCCATGGCGGCGTCGATCTTGGCGATCAGCTTGCGCTGCCGGTCGCGGGCGCGCAGCTCGATCGCGCGGTCGGTCTCCGACGACGCCCGGTCGGCCAGATCGGGGTGGTTTTCGCTCTCGTTCTGCAGGGCCGCCAGGGTCTCCCGGCTCTCGCGCAGAATCTCGTCCTTCCAGGCGGTCAGCTTGCGGCGGAAATACTCCTTCTGCCGGTCGTTCATGAAGGGTTCGTCATCGGTCGGCCGATAAGCGGCCTCCAGAGTCGTGGTAGCCATCGTACCCTTTCAGCTTCCGCAGCCTGCCGACTTTCGTCGCGGCCTCCCCCGCGGGTGCGCCGCCTATATATCTTCGCCGCAACCGGCGGGCAATCGTGAAGAATGGTGCGAAATCGTTACGTAAAGCCTCCATTCCCGGCGTTTTGACCAAGGACAAGGCGCCTCGCGGCCCTGTGAAGACGCCCGGCGCGTTCGCCGCCGTCCACACGCCGGAGTAGCGGCGGCCGGGACGCGGGTAGCGGGCCGGGAGGCCGGCCGCGATTCGCCGCGGCGTTAGAACTGGAAGTAGATGAAGTCGTAATTGGCGTCGTCGCCGATCTTCAGCAGCACGACGATGAACAGCAGCGCCAGCGCGACCGCCACCCAGGGCCGCGGCTTCATGCGCTGGCTCAGCATCCAGGCCGTCGGGCCCAGCATCGAGAACGCCGCCGCCGCCGCCAGGGCCCGCCATTTGAACCCGCTGCCGCTCGGCGCGAAGCCGAACATCGCCGCATAGATCCGCTGCGCCGCCCCGAACGTCTCGGCCCGAAACAGCACCCAGGTCATCATGACGAACAGGAAGGTGAGCGCCCAGCCCGCAGCCGCCGGCATCCTGATCCCGGTGCGCCGCCAGAGCAGGCCCGCCGCCAGCCCAAGGCCATGCGCCAGGCCCCAGGCCACGAAGGTGAAGCCCGCGCCGTGCCACAGGCCGCCCAGCCCCATGGTGGCCACCAGGGCCAGCATCTGCCGACCCAGGCCATGGCGGTTGCCGCCCAGCGGAATATAGAGGTAGTCGCGCAGGAAGCGCGACAGCGTCATGTGCCAGCGCCGCCAGAAGTCCTGCAGCGAGGTCGCCCGGTACGGCGTCTCGAAGTTCTGGGGCAGCTGCACGCCGAACATCAGCGCCAGGCCCAGGGCCATGTCGGTGTAGCCCGAGAAGTCGAAATAGATCTGGAATGTGAAGGCCAGCACGCCCTGCCAGGCGTCCTTCATGGTGACCAGGTCGCCCGAGGCGGCCGCCTTGAACACGGGCTCGGCGTAGGCCGCCAGCGGGTCGCCGATCAGCGTCTTCTTGGCGAGGCCCAGGATCAGGATGGCGAGGCCGCGCGCCACCCGCTCCTCCCAGCCCGGCGAATAGGGCTTGAGGTCGAACTGGTGCATGACCTCGCTCCACCGGACCAGCGGCCCGGCGAGCACCTGCGGGAAGAAGGCGATGTAGAGCCCGTAGCGGACCAGGTCGAAGCGCGGTGCCCGCCCGGCCCGCAGGTCCACCAGATACATGATGTGGTGGAAGCTGAAGAAGCTGATGCCGAGCGGCAGGGCGATCTCGAGCTTTGGGATCGCCACCCCCGGCGCCAGGTTGGCCAGGGAGGCGAAGAAGCCGGCGTATTTGAACACGCCGAGCACGGCGAGGTTCAGCGCAATCGCCAGGACGATCAGCGCATTCTCGTTCCCGGCTCCGGCCTCCCGCTTGCGCACGAAGACCTGGGCGACCAGCCAGTTGATCAGGACCGAGAGGACGAGCAGCGGGATGAAGCGCCAGTCCCAGTAGCCGTAGAACACCACCGACAGCGCCAGCAGCGCCGGCAGGCGCGCCTGCGGCGCGTAGCGGGCCGCGGCCGCATGGACCGCCAGCGCCAGCGGCAGGAACCCGAGAAGAAAGACGAAGGAGTTGAACAGCATGCCTGGTCCACGCCCGCGCTCATCATGGCGCCGGCCCTTGACGCCGCCCCGACCGCTCCCGGCGGGCCGGGCGCAGATGGGCCGAAACGGCGGCCTGCGTCAACCTTGACGCGCAACAAGGCGAGCCCCGCGCCGCATTCGGCCGCGCCCCGCATCATCGCCGCAACGCTCGACCGGCGCCGGATATGACGGGGTGCGGGGCCGGGATGGCGGTGGAAGGCCGCAGCCGGCCCCCTCGCCCCGGAACGGGGAGAGGGCTGGGGTGAGGGGCGGCGCCTATCCCCTCATCCGACCTCGCTGCGCTCGGCCACCTTCTCCCCGTGCCGGGGAGAAGGAAGCGCGTTCAGCTCCGCGGCCTTTCGGCCCGGAGTGTCGGAGGGCGGCGCGGAGCGGCGTCGCTGGGGGCCCCAGGGCGAGTGGGGTAGAGAAAGTGAAGCCGGGAGGCCGCCAGGCCCCGCCGCTCCGCGCGCAGCGTTGGAGGATGAAAGGAAGATCCCGGGGCGCTTTCAGCCCCTTCGCGCTTCGCTGGTCGGACCTTGTCTTCCGTCCGCCGCCTCGAACCGGGTGGTGAGCCCGGCCTTCGGCGGCCGCCGCCCCTGGTCCACGTCCTCACGCCTGCAGACGCCCCTCCGTGGACCAGAGCGTCACCAACATAGGAATATTTTCTGGATCTGTCAAGAGGCGTTGCGCGGGCCGCCGGCGCGGGCGAGCTTGGCGAGCTCCACTTCGGCGCGCAGCTCGATCTGGGCGAGCACGTCGTCAAGGCCGGGGTCGTCGGTGCCGTCGCGGCGCTCGGCCAGCTGCTGCTTGAGCCCGACGAGGTCGGACGTCCCGATCCGGCCCGCCAGCAGGCCGGCCTTGAGCCGGTCGAGCGAGGCCAGGAGGTCGCGGCCGCGCTTGGCGACCTTGCGCTTGCGGACCAGCGGGTCGCCGTCCGACTGCAACACGAGCAGCGCCTCGATGCCGCCGAGCGACGCCGCCGGCGCGGCGCCCTGGGCCGGGCGCGCGGCGGGCGCTCCGCCGTCCAACGCGAAAGCGGCCCCGCCGCCCCTCCTGCCGAGGGTCGCGGCGGGCGTTCCGATCGGCGGCTTGCCATCGATGCGCATGCGGGCGGTCTCCTTGACGCCACCCTTTGGCCGCCATGGTTAAGGCCGCGTTAAAGGCAGGGCAAAAGCTGCCGCCCAGGGGCGCCGATTCCTCCGCGACCGCCCGGCCTGGCTGAGGCTGGGTTACGGCGATCGCCAGCATTTTCAACGAACTTGGCCCCAGGAGGCGGTGGCACGGGTCTCGCAACCCCGTCAGGGTCTCGAACACGTGGCCCCCATGATCCGCACCCTCGCCCGCTTCGCCTGCCTCGCCGCCGCCCTCGCTGCGCCCCTTTGCGCCTCCGCGCCGGCCCAGGCCGCGTCGTCGCGCATCAAGGACATCGCCTCCATCGAGGGCGTGCGGCAGAACCAGCTCGTCGGCTACGGCATCGTGGTGGGGCTGAACGGCACGGGCGACACCCTCAACAACTCGCCCTTCACCAAGCAGTCCGGCACCGCGATGCTGGAGCGGCTCGGCGTGAACATCAAGGGCGCGAACATGCGGACCGCCAACATGGCGGCCGTGATCGTGACCGCGAACCTGCCGCCCTTCAGCGCCCAGGGCACCCGCATCGACATCACGGTCTCGTCGCTGGGCGACGCCAAGAGCCTGCAGGGCGGAACCCTCATGGCGACCCCGCTGCTGGGCGCCGACGGCGAGGTCTATGCGGTGGCGCAGGGCTCGGTGGCGATCTCCGGCTTCTCGGCCGAGGGCGACGCCGCCAAGGTGACGCGCGGCGTACCGACGGTGGGGCGCATCGCCGGCGGCGCGCTGATCGAGCGCGAGATCGAATATGCGCTGCGGGCGCAAAAGACGCTGCGCCTGGCGCTGCGCAACCCGGATTTCACCACCGCGCGCCGCATGGCCGCCGCCATCAACGACTTCATGGGCGCCGACGCCGCCGAGCCCACCGACCCCTCCACGGTGGCGATCCAGATCCCGCCGAACTTCCGCGGCAACATGGTGCAGCTGCTCACCGAGATCGAGCAGCTGCGCGTCGACCCGGACCAGGGCGCCAAGGTCGTCATCGACGAGCGCTCCGGCATCATCGTGATGGGCAAGGACGTGCGCGTGTCCACCGTCGCGGTGGCGCAGGGCAACCTCACGGTGACCATCACCGAGCAGCCGGTGGTGAGCCAGCCGGCCCCGCTCAGCAGCGGCCAGACCGTGGTGGTCCCCCGCACGGGCGTGACGGTGAACACCGGCGAGGGCAACAAGCTGGCGCTGGTCAAGGAGGGCGTGACCCTGCGCGAGCTCGTCGACGGGCTGAACGCGCTCGGCATCGGGCCGCGCGACCTCATCGCGATCCTGCAGGCCATCAAGGCCGCCGGCGCGCTCCAGGCCGACATCGAGGTGATGTGATGGCGTCGTCGTCCTTCGTTCTTCCGGCCGCCGGCGCGGGCGCGCACGCCCTGGCGTCGGGCAAGATCCTCTCCTCCGAGCGGGACCCGAAGCTGCAGAAGACCGCGCAGGACTTTGAGACCATGTTCCTGGAGAACAGCTTCAGCCAGATGTTCGCGGGCCTGCAGGGCGAAGGCCCGCTCGGCGCCTCGGGCGCGGGCGCCGACATCTATCGCGGCATGCTCACGCAGGAATACGCCAAGACGGTCGCCAAGTCCGGTGGAGTCGGCGTGTCCGACAGCATCTATCGCGAGCTCCTGAAGATGCAGGAGGGCCGCCGCGGCGGCGCCTCCGCCGGCCTCGCCGCCGCGCGGTCGCTGGCGCAGCCGCAGCCGCTCCCGTCCGCCCCGACCCTGGGAGGCTCCGGCCATGGCGCCTGATCGCGCTCGCGTCCCCAACATCGCGTCCGCCGCCGAGGCCGACCGCTTCGCCGCCGGCCTGATCGACGTCATGGCGTCGCTTCAGCGCGTCATCGGCGAGGAGACCGGCCTGCTGAAGGCCTCCCGCCTGCGCGAGGCCGCCAGCCTGACAGAGGCCAAGACGGACGCCTCCAGGCACTATGTGCACGCCCTGGAGGCCCTGCGCCAGAACGCCGTCGCGCTCGCCCGCTGGGCCCCGGCGGCGGTGCCGCGGATCAAGGCCGCCCAGGCGAGCCTGTCCGACGCGCTGCAGCTCAACATGGCGGTGATCGCGACCGCGCGCTCGGTGTCGGAGACGATCGTGCGCAGCCTCGCCCAGGAGGTCGCGGCCCCGCGCACGCTCACCACCTACGGCGCGGCGGGCGCGGCCAACCGGCCGGCGCGGCCCGCAGCGACGCCGCTGCTGGTGTCGCGCTCGCTCTGACCTTCGCGATTCTTCGGTCCGGACGAGCGATTTACGCGCGTCCCGCGTGTATTTTACCATCTTTGCTTACATAAGATTCAGTTTTACACGCTAGGGTCGCGCTTATGCCGCCCAGAATCGGGTCGCGCTTGTCGAGAGGATTTCGACATGGATATCGGCCTCACCCCCCGGCCGGTCGCCAGCGTCGGAACGCCCGTTCGCACGGAGCCGTTGCCGCCGTCTGACGCCGTCGCCACAGACCTGCCGCCCGCCGCCGCCGTGACGGCGCCCCCCGACGCCGCCCAGGTGCGCGTCGACCTGTCGCGCGGCTCGCAGAACATCCAGGATCTCGAAGTCGCGGTGCGCGAGACCATCAAGCGCAACCTCCTGCTCGATCCCGAGACCCGCCAGGTCGTCTACAAGGCCGTCGACACGCGGTCGGGCGAGACGGTGGAGCAGATCCCCGACGAGGCGCTCCTGAAGCTGCGCGCCTATGTGCGGGCGAATGCGCAATCGGGCGAGGGCAAACCTTCGACCGGAATGACGGCGTAGCAGCTCTCCCCCGCCCGCTCCGCGAAAGGCCGCCGCTTCGGCGGCCTTTGTCGTTCAGGAGTCGTCAATCTTACCCAGTACTGAATCGAACGCCTCAATAAAGTAAGTATATACCTTGATAGTTTCTGAATCAAAGTTGCAGTATCCAATTGTAACTTCGTTATCGGTAACACACGTCAACTGTATTTCTTTGATCGTTGTTACGAAGAGGCATGACACAACTGGCGTCAACAACCAGGACGGTTGGCAAGACATCCAGAAGGAACATCAGTCATGGCTATCTCTCTTTCCGACAGCATGCGCTCCTCGCTCGTCGCCCTCACGAGCATCAACGACGACATGAGCGTCTCGCAGACCCGCCTCGCCACCGGCAAGAAGATCAACACCGCGGCCGACAACGCCGCCGTGTACTTCCAGGCGAAGTCTCTGACGGACCGCGCCGCCAGTCTCGAGGTCAACAACTCCGCCATGAGCCTCGGGCTCAAGACCATTGCGGCCGGCGTGGAAGGCCTGACCAACATCAAGAAGATCATGAGCGCCCAGCTCAGCTCGATGCAGAACGCCAAGACTGGCAGCAATGACGAGCGCAAGGCGGTGGCGGATGCGTTCCGCACCATGCTGGGCCAGATCAACGGCTACGTGAACGACGCCGACGTGCTCGGCCAGGGCAACCTGCTGAAGGGCAACAAGCTCACGCTGAAGATGAACGACGACGGCTCGAGCACGCAGGACGTCAAGTTGAGCGCCGCCGTGGACGCCACGACGCTGGGCTTCGACTACACGGCCGCGACGGGCGTCTCCACCGACGCGACCAACAACTTCCAGGACACGGCCGCCGGCAACACCGAGCTGGACGACGCCATCACGTTGATGAGCGCGGCGCTGTCGAAGGTGAACACCTCGGCCCTGTCTCTCGGCTACCAGAACTCGGTGATCAACTCGCGCATGGACTTCAACAAGACGCTGCTGAGCGCCCTGAAGGACGGCGCGGACAGCCTGACCGCCGCCGACATCAGCGAGGAAGCCGCGAAGGTGGGCGCCGCGCAGACCCGCCAGAGCTTCGTCATGAACGGGCTCAGCATCACCAAGCAGTCCGAGCAGAACCTGCTGCAGCTGATGCGGTGATCGCTTCACCAGAATGACGGCCGGAGGGCGGGAGCGATCCCGCCCTTTTTGGCGTTGGGGCCGGCGGCGGGAAAAGTAATAACTCCGGATTGTACCGAGTGTATTTCGACAACTTTAACGAGTTTACCCATTTTTTTAGGTTACTCGCGCATTATCCTTAGCAAGTTTCCGACCGACCGTCGCAAAGACGCCGGACTTGTTCAAGGAGTACACCGATGCCGACCCCGATCTCGGGCCAGATGCGCGCAAGCATGCTCGCCGTGACTGCGCTGAACGATGACATCACCGCGACCCAGACCCGTCTCAACACGGGCCGCAAAGTGAACACGGCGCTCGATGACCCGGCGACCTTCTTCAAGGCCCAGAACTACCAGTCGAAATCGTCCCAGATCGACGACGTCAACAAGAACATCGCGCTGGTCATGAGCAACGTGAAGGTCGCGGACGGCGCGATGAGCACGATGATCAAGAACATGAACGCGCAGATCTCCGCCATGAAGGACGCGCTTTCGGTTCCGGCCGGCGCGGTCGGCGCGGCGGCCGTCGCAACGAGCAGGCTCAAATATACGGCGACGTCGGATTCGCTCGTGGCAGTCGGCACCACCGCGACGGACCTGGCGAACGCCGCCATGTTCCAGGACCAGGACAAACTGAGCTTCACGGTGACTCCCCTGGTCGGCGCCGCCAAAACGATGAATTTCAAAGCCGTGTCGGGCACTCTCGCGACGACCGGAGATGGCACGGCCGCCAAGCCTTACGAGTTCAAGACGATCCTCGACCTGCAGGGCGCGCTGCAGAAAGCGTTCGGCGACTCCACGTTGAAACTGACCTACTCTTCCACGACGAGTCAGATCTCGATCGCGCTCCAGAATCCCACGGACTCCCTCACCATCGCGCAGACGAGCAATGGAGCGTCCGCGGCCGCGTCCACAGCGGCTGGAAACGCTTACGCCGATCTCGCTGCGATCTTCGGATCGCCGTCGAGCACGGCGATCCAAACCGAGTCATTCGTCGTCAAAGGCGTCACCACGACGGTGCAGTCGGGCTTCTCGAACACTTACACGCCCACCGCCGCGACCTCGAACAAGGCCAGCCTCGACACTCGCAAAGCCGTGGCCGAAGGCTACGTCGCCATGATCAACCAGCTGGCGGCGCTGGTTTCCGACGCTTACGTGCCCGGCCAGAACAATCTCCTGAACAACCTCGCCGGCAACACGGTGGCGTTGAACGGCGACGGCTCCACAACGCAGACCCTCAAGTTGAACCAGACCCTCGATCCGACGAGCTTGAAACTGAGTGCGTCCGATACGGGCGGAACTGGCGCAGCCGGCAATTTCTCCCAGGACGGCAACCTGAGCACAGCGATTTCGAACGTCGCCAACGCGCTCGCGATCGTTCAATATTCGCAGAAGGCGCTCGCGAACCAGAGTTCGATGCTGAACAACCGGTCCGATTTCAACAAGACGCTGATGGCGACCATGAACGGCAACTCCGACCTGCTGCTCTCGGCAGACACCACGACGGAAGCCGCGAACCTCGCGTCCATGCAGACGCGCCAGGCCTTCGCGACCAACAACATGGCGTCGACCAAGCAGACCGAATCCGGTCTCATCCAGCTTCTGCGCTAACAGACATTGTCTTTCAAAGAACAACGGCAGGCCTCGGGCCTGCCGTTTTCGTTTGCGGCGCCGCGAACGCGGCATCGATACTTTGCGTTGACGCTTCATTAACCCTGTTCAGCTTTGATGCGCGATGGGATCCTGAAGGATCCAACCGATCCAGAAGGAGAAAACGACGCCGATGAGCTACGCCAAGCACGCAAACGCCTATGGCCAGGCGAGCAAGGCCGGCCTCTCCGGCCGGGAGTTGGAGGCCGCCGTCCTGATCGAATGCGCCGCCGACCTGCAGCGGGCCGTGGCCGCCCTGGAGAGCCAGCCCAAGCTGCTGGACGAGGCCCTCGCCAAGAACAGGAAGCTGTGGAGCATCTTGGCGGCGGGCGCCACCGAGGGGGACAATCCGCTGCCGCGCGACCTCAAGGCCAATATGGGGCGCCTCGCGATCTTCGTGTTCAACCGGACGCTGGACCTCATCATGATGCCGACGCCCGAGGGCGTGCAGCCGCTGATCGACATCAACCGCAACATCGCGGCCGGACTGCGCGGCGCGCCGGCCGCCGCCTGAGCGCCCGCTGGCCGCCGCGCCGATCGCCTCCCCAAAGCCGCCGGGCCCACGATCCGGCGGCTTCTTGCGCTTTCACCTTTCATTCACCGTGCCGGCCGATGCGGCGCCGCAACGCGTTCCACGCCCCGAACAACCGCAAACACAACCAATACGAGTAAGTACTCCTTCAGAACTACACGCCTAGGTTGTCCCCTGTCGCGAGTATCGCGGCCCGGCAGAACGCCGGTTCTGACCAGAAAGGTGACACATCATGGCCGTAGCCATCTCGACCGGCGTTCGCAACGCCCTCGCCTCCCTGCAGTCCGTGCAGTCCCAGTCCCAGGTCGCCCAGCAGCACCTGGCCACGGGCAAGCGGGTCAACTCGGCGGTCGACAACGCCGTCAACTTCTTCACCGCCGCCGGCCTGAACGACCGCTCCAGCCAGCTCTCGGGCCTGCTGGACGGCATGTCCAACGCGGTGCAGACCATCAACGCCGCCTCCAAGGGCATCGACGGGATCACCAAGCTGGTCCAGTCGGCGCAGTCGACCATCAAGCAGGCCCAGGCCGACGCGGTGGCCAACCGGCCGACCGCGACCGGCACCGCCCTGGCGACGGCCGGCGAGGTCACTGCCACCGGCAAGAGCCTCAAGGACATCGCTCTAAACAAGGTTGTCGTCGACAACAACGCTTCGGGCGCCGACAACGCCGCCACGGCCAGCTCGGCCGGCAATCTCGGCGTTGCCACCGCCACGACCAAGCTGTCCATCTCGGTCAAGGCCGGCTCCACCACCTTCAGCACCCAGCTCGACGCCACCGCCACGGTGCGCGACGTCGTGAACGCGATCAACAGCTCGGGCGTCGCCACCGCGTCGGTGGACGATTCCGGCAAGCTGAACGTCACGGGCACTGGGTCCAGCACCCTCTATGTCGGCATCGGCGCCGGCACTGGCGCAACCGCCGCCGCCGATGCAGACACCGACGCGGCGTCCGGCGGCCAGAACACCCTGTTCGGCCTTACAGCCGCCCAGGCCTCGTCGGGCGCCGGCATCGCCTCCGCGGGCGGCTCCTCGTCGGTTCGCGCCAACCTCGTCCAGCAGTTCAACGATCTGTCGAAGCAGATCGACCAGATGGCCAAGGACGCGGGCTATAACGGCACGAACCTACTCGACGGCAACAAGATGTCCGTCGTCTTCAACGAGAAGACCGGCACCAGCCAGAACAAGCTCGACATCCAGGGGCAGACGGTCACCGCCGCCAATCTCGGCATCGGCACCGCCGCGACCTCGTCGGGCGCCGGCAAGGTCAACTTCCAGGACGACTCGGAACTCGCCAACGCCGGGCAGGCGCTGACCAACGCCCTGTCCTCGCTGAAGTCGATTGCGTCGGGATTCGGCTCTAACCTCGCCGTCGTGCAGGCCCGTCAGGACTTCACCAAGTCCATGATCGACACGCTCAGCACCGGCGCCGACAACCTCGTCAACGCCGACCAGAACCAGGAAGCCGCCACCCTCCTCGCGTTACAGACGCGCCAGCAGCTCTCGCAGACCTCGCTGTCGCTCTCCAACCAGGCGGACCAGGGCATCCTGCGCCTGTTCTGATCCAGAACGGATCTTCTCGAAGACGTCAGGCGGGGCCAAAAGCCCCGCCTTTTTCGTGCTCTGCGCAAAGCCGCTCGAGCGCCGCCGCAACCGCCTCCGGCGCGACGCCAGGCCGTTCACGCGACGCGTGAGCGGCTTTAAGCGTTCGTTGACCATAAGGGCGAATGACGCCACCGATCGTTGTTTCAGAAATGATTTTAATCAAGCATTTAAGCAGCGCTTCATAAATACAGCCATACCGTGTCACTGCCCGGCGAAACAACCGGGTCGGCAGAACGCCGGTTCGAACCAGAAAGGTGACTCCCATGGTTGCAATCTCCTCCACCATGCGCTCGGCCGTGTCCGTGCTTCAGGCCACGAGCCTGGAATCCGACATGGCGCAGAAGCGCCTCTCGACGGGCCGCCGGGTCAATTCCGCGGTCGACAACGCCGTCAACTACTTCAACTCCGCGAGCCTCAACGCCCGCGCCGGCCAGATGTCCGGCCTGCTCGACACCATGTCGAACTCGGTGCAGACCATCCAGGCGGCCTCCAAGGGCATCGACGGCATCATGAAGCTGGTCCAGCAGGCCCAGTCGACCGTGAAGCAGGCCCAGTCCGACGCCACCACCAATCGTCCCACGGTGACGGGCACGGCCCTGGCGACCGCCGCCGAAACCGCGCTGACGGGCACCAGCCTGAAGGACGTGGCGCTCGGCAAGGCGCTGGGCGACGGCAACGGTGCGACCGCCAACACGGCGACCGCCACCTACGCCGGTAACCTGGGCGTCGCGGCGGCGAGCGTGAGCTTCCAGCTCAGCATCGTGTCGGGCAACACGACCTACACCTCGACCGCGCTGACGGCCACCTCGACCGTCCGCGACCTCGTCGCCGAGATCAACAAGTCGGGCGTGGCCAGCGCCTATGTGGACGACAACGGCAAGCTGAAGGTGGACGGCCTCAGCACCAACACGCTGAAGATCGGCCTCGGCGCCGGCGCCACCGGGGCGGCCGCCAACACCGACGCCATCGCGGGCGGCCAGAACACCCTCATCGGCCTGGCCGCGACGGACTACACCACCGGCGTCTCCGCCTCCGGCGGCAACTCGTCGGTGCGCTCCAACCTCGTGTCGCAGTTCAACGACCTGCGCACGCAGATCGACCAGCTGGCGAAGGACGCCGGCTTCAACGGCACCAATCTTCTGCAGGGCAACAAGATGACGGTCGTCTTCAACGAGAAGACCGGCTCCAACCAGAACAAGCTCGACGTGCAGGGCCAGACGATCTCGGCCGCGAATCTCGGCATCCAGGCGGCCGTCAACAGCACGACGGCCGGCTCGACCAACTTCCAGGACGACACGGAGCTGTCCAACGCCGCCGACTCGCTCACCAACGCCCTGACCTCGCTGCGCTCGCTGTCGTCGAATCTCGGCTCCAGCCTCACCGTGGTGCAGACCCGGCAGGAATTCACCAAGGACCTGATCAGCACCCTGAAGTCAGGCGCCGACAACCTGGTGAACGCCGACCAGAACGAGGAGGCCGCCAACCTCCTGGCGCTGCAGACGCGCCAGCAGCTGGCGCAGACCGCGATGTCGATGTCGAACCAGGCCGAGCAGGGCATCCTGCGCCTGTTCTGACCGGCGCAAGCCGCGCCGGCGCCAACCAGAAGGCGGGGGCCCTCCCCCGCCTTTGCGCGTCAAGGGAATGTCCTGAAGGAATTACGCTTCTCGGTTGCGTTTTTTCCGCACCGGTTAACCTTTGGTTAGGGTTAACAACCAATGATTGCGTCGATCGGCGGGCCACAACCACCCGCTCCGTCAGAATGAAACGGATCGACGCCCATGGCCAATACCGTCCTGTCTCAGGGAGTTCGCAACAACCTTCTGGCGCTGCAAGACGTGGCGGCCCAATCCACCGTGGTCCAGCAAAGGCTGGCGACGGGCAAGAAGGTGAACTCGGCCGTCGACAACGCGGTCAACTACTTCACCAATCTCGGCCTGAACGACCGGGCGACCCAGCTCTCCGGCCTGCTCGACGGCATGTCGAACTCGGTGCAGACCATCCAGGCGGCCTCCAAGGGCATCGACTCGATCACCAAGCTGATCCAGACGGCCCAGTCCACCATCAAGCAGGCCCAGGCCGACGCGCTGGCGAACCGGCCGACCAAGTCGGGAACCGCGCTGGCGACCGCCGGCGAAGTCACCGCGACGGGATCGAGCCTCAAGGACGTGACGCTCAACAAGGTGCTGGGCGGCGCCGCGGCCGCGGCCGCGACCTCCAGTTCGGCCGGCGCGGTCGGCATCGGCACGGGCGCGTCGGTGGCGCTGACGCTGACCTCGGGCACGACGACCTACACGTCCTACGCGCTGAACAGCACCACCTCGACGGTGCGCGACCTCGTCGCCGAGATCAACAAATCCGGCATCGCCAGCGCCAGCGTCGACGACAACGGCAAGCTGGTCATCACCGGCTCCGGCTCCAACACGCTGCAGATCGGCGTCGGCCAGGGCGCCAGCAACGCGGCCGCCCTCACGGCCGCGCAGGCCGGCGGCGCCAACGTGGCGCTGGGCTTCCTGGCGGCCGACGCCACCACCGGCGTCGCCTCCTCGGGCGGCACCTCGGCGGTGCGCGCCAACCTGATCCAGCAGTTCAACGACCTGCGCACCCAGATCGACCAGCTCGCCAAGGACGCCGGCTACAACGGCACCAACCTGCTCGACGGCGACAAGCTCTCGATCATCTTCAACGAGAAGACGGGAACGAACCAGAACAAGCTCGACGTCCAGGGCACGACCATGACGGCGGCCAATCTGGGCATCCTGCAGGCCGGCACGACGACGACCGCCACGACCTTCAACATCCAGAACGACGTGGACCTGACGACCGCCTCGGACGCGCTGACGACGGCGCTGGCCTCGCTGCGCTCCACCGCGTCCAACCTCGGCTCCAACCTGGCGGTCGCCCAGACCCGGCAGGAATTCACCCGCAACATGATGACCACGCTGCAGACCGGCGCGGACTATCTGGTCAACGCCGACCAGAACGCTGAGGCCGCCAACCTGCTGGCGCTGCAGACGCGCCAGCAGCTGTCGCAGACGGCGCTCTCGCTCTCCAACCAGGCCGACCAGGGCGTCCTGCGCCTGTTCGGCTGATCGACAGACGACGCGGGGGCCGCCGCCGGGGCGGCCCGATCAAGGGTCCAGGAGGGACAGCATGGCTCTGAAAGTCGAACTCAAGCCGAACGAGCGGATCATCATCGGCAACGTGGTGTTGCGCAACGCCGACTCCCGCATTCGGTTCTTCATCGAGGGCCACGCCCCCATCCTGCGCGAAAAGGACATCCTCACGGCCGAAACCGCCGACACGCCCGCCAAGAAGATCTACCTGGCCGTGCAGCTCATGTACCTCGACCAGGACACCAGCCGCTATCACGACGCCTATTTCCAGCTCGTGAGGGATTTCCTCGGCGCGGCGCCCAGCGCTCTACCTCTGGTAGCGGAAATCAATAACCTAATCTTAAGTGGAGATATCTACAAAGCCTTGAAGGCTTCCAAGAAGCTCGTCGATTACGAGGCGGAGTTGCTCGAACATGCATTACGCGGCTAATGCGTACGCCAAGACCCAAACGGCCTCGCTCTCGCCGCGTGATCTCGAAGCCGGCCTCCTCCTGAAGGCCGCGTCCCGCCTCCAGGCCGTCACGGAGGACTGGGAGGCCCGCAAGGGCGACGTCGACGCCGCCCTCACCTTCAACCGCAAGCTCTGGACCATCCTGGCCACCTCGGCCACCGAGGAGCAGAACCCGCTTCCCACGGCGGTGAAGCAGAACATCGCCAGCCTGGCGTTCTTCGTGTTCAAGCGCAGCATCGACGTGATGATCGCCCCGGCGCCCGAGAAGCTCGCGCCGCTGATCAGCATCAACCGCGAGATCGCCGCCGGCCTGCGCGCCCAGCCCCAGGCCGCCTGACGGCGCCCTCTCCTCCTGGCGTCAGTGGCTCTCTCGCGGGACGTCGTGCCCGCGGCGGCCGACGAGGAAGTCCAGGTCCGCGCCCCGGTCCGCCTGCATCACCCGCTCGACATAGAGGCTCTGGTAGCCGCCCGTCATGGCCGGCTCAGGCGCGCGCCAGGCGCCGAGCCGCGCCGCGAGCTCCTCGTCCGGGACGTCGAGATGCAGCCGCCGCGCCTCCACGTCGAGCTCGATCATGTCGCCGTCGCGCACCAGGGCGATCGGGCCGCCCACGGCCGCCTCGGGCGCCGCGTGGAGCACCACCGTGCCGAAGGCCGTGCCGCTCATCCGCGCGTCCGAGAGGCGCACCATGTCGCGCACGCCGCGCTCCAGCAGCTTGCGCGGGAGCGCCATGTTGCCGACCTCGGCCATGCCCGGATAGCCCTTCGGGCCGCAATTCCGCAGCACCATCACGCAGGTCTCGTCGATGTCGAGCGCCGGGTCGTCGACCCGCGCCTTGTAGTCCTCGATCGAGGCGAACACGACCGCCCTGCCCCGGTGCCGCATCAGCTCGGGCGACGCGGCGGACGGCTTCAGTATGGCGCCGTTGGGCGCGAGGTTGCCGCGCAGCACCGCGATCCCGCCATGCGCGACGAGCGACTGGCCGCGCGGCCGGATCACGTCCGGCGCGTGGTTCACCGCGCCGCGGATGTTCTCCCTCACGCTCCGGCCCGTGACCGTGAGGGCGTCGAGATCGAGCAGGTCGGCGATCTCCGCCATCGTGGCCGGGAGCCCGCCCGCGTAGCAGAAGTCCTCCATCAGGTAGCGCCCCGACGGCATGAGGTCGACGATGGTGGGCGCGTCGTGGCCGTACCGGTCCCAGTCCTCAAGCGTCAGCTCCACCCCGATGCGGCCCGCGATCGCCAGAAGGTGGATCACCGCGTTGGTCGAGCCCCCGATGGCGGCGTTCACCCTTATCGCGTTGGCGAAGGCCTCCCGGGTGAGGATCTGCGACATGCGCAGGTCCTCCTGGACCATGGCGACGATGCGCCTGCCGGTCAGCCGGGCGAGCCGCGCGCGGTGCGCGTCGACGGCCGGATAGGCGGCGTTGCCCGGCAACGCCATGCCCAGCGCCTCGGCCATGCAGGCCATGGTGGAGGCCGTGCCCATCGTCATGCAGTGCCCGGGCGAGCGGGACATGGCGTTCTCGGCGGCCATGAAGTCGTCCCGGCTCATCACGCCGGCGCGCACGTCCTCGGAGAACCGCCACACGTCGGTGCCGGAGCCGATGTCGGCGCCCCGGAACTTGCCGTTCAGCATCGGCCCGCCCGAGACCAGGATGGTCGGCAGGTCGCAGCTGGCCGCGCCCATCAGCAATGACGGGGTGGTCTTGTCGCAGCCCGCCATCAGGACGACGCCGTCCATCGGGTTGCCCCGGATCGATTCCTCCACGTCCATGGACGCCAGGTTGCGGAACAGCATCGCGGTGGGCCGCAGGTTCGATTCCCCGCAGGAGAAGACCGGGAACTCCAGCGGCAGCCCGCCCGCCTCCAGCACGCCGGCCTTGATGTGCTCCGCGAGGCCCCGGAAATGGGCGTTGCAGGGCGTCAGCTCGGAGAAGGTGTTGCAGATCCCGATGACCGGGCGGCCGTCGAACACGTCGTTCGGCAGCCCGTTGTTCTTCATCCAGCTGCGATGGATGAAGCTGTCCTTGGAATCGCCCCCGAACCAGGCCTGGGATCTGAGCTTGCGGGCCATGGCCGGCTCAGAAGACGCGGTATTTCAGATAGGCCTCCTGCGGATCGACGCCCGCCCGGATGGCCTTCACCATCTCGCCTTCCGTCGCCATCTTGGTCTCGGCGGCGGCCACCACCGCCTCGGCGGCGGCCCCCTCGATGAGGATCACGCCGTCGCGGTCGGCCAGCACCATGTCGTCGGGCTGGACCAGATGGCCGCCGATCGCCACCGGCTCGCCGAACGCCTCCGCCCGCCAGGCGCAGACGATGTCGATGGGGGTGGCGTAGCGCGCGAAGACCGGGAAGCGCTGGTCGACGATCGCCTGGATGTCGCGGCAGCCGCCGTCGACGATGTAGCCGCGCACGCCCTTGATCTTGAGCGCCTCGGCCGAGAGCCCGCCGAACAGCGCCCGGACGTCGTCCTGAGGCTGGCACACGACGACATGCCCCGCCGGCGACTTCGACAGCAGGCCGGACCACTCGAACAGGGAGGTATGCTTGTCGAGCGACGGATCGGGCCGTCCGCGGACCGTGAACACCGGTCCGGCGACCTTCATCCACGACTCCAGCCCCAGAATGGTGCGCGGCAGGACGCGGATGGGCAGGCCCATGTCCTTCATCACGTCATGAACGACCGAGCTGTGACAGGCTTCCAGGCGATCAGCCAGCGACACGTCCGCATCCTCCCTTGAGCGTTCTTCTCCGTCGCCGACCGGCGGCGCGGGCTGCAGGAAGCTCTAGCAAAGGATGGCGGCCATGCCCATGCCGCGCGGGCGCGCCGGGCACGGAGGGGACCCGCGTGGCCCGCATGCCGCCCCGGGCGGCGGCGTCAGCCCAGATAGTTGACCAGCGACATCTTCGCCATCATGGCGGTGGTCTGATAGCTCGCCTGCATCTGCGTCTGCAGCGTCAGGAGCTGCGCGGCCACCGCCTCGGGGGATGCGTCCTCCACGCCCGAGAGGACGTTCTCCAGCTGCGCCTTGGTGTCCGTCTGGCGCTGCTGGGCGCTCTTCAGCGTGACGGCCGCGAGGCCGATGTCCACATGCGCGGACTGGATCGTGTAGGCCTTGCCGGGGGTCGGGCTCGCCGGCGTCACCGGCCGCTTGATCTGGTCGGAGACGCGCGAGGTCAGCGCGGCGTAGCGGTCCTTGTCGGTGGCCGTCGCGGTCGAGAAGCTCTCGGTCGCCAGCATGCCCAGCTGCGCCAGCAGGTTCTGGAAGGCCGGCTCGGAGGCCTCCATCCCGATCCCGACCGTCTGGTCGTCGTCGACGCGCGACGAGGCCGACGCCCGGGGCGTCGCGCTCGTGTCGCCGCCGTACCAGTTCGCCGTGTTGGCCACATAGTCCTTGGCGCCCGCGACCGAGGACGCGGCCGAGAACTCGCTCGAGGACGTGAGCGCCGTCAGCGCGCTGGTCGCCGCCCCGACGAAGCTCGTCGCCGTGGCGGCGGGGGTCCCGCCGATGGCGAAGGACAGCTCGCCGGCCGGAGCGCCCGGCGACGGCACGGTGGTCCGCGCCACCAGGGTGAGCGTCTTGGAGGCGCCGTCGGGCATCGTCAGGTTGACCTGGAAGGCCTGGCCGTCGCTCGGCGCGGCGGTGAAATCGAAGGTCTGGGCGGCCGGCATGCCGAGCCCATAGGTCACCGCGGGCGGGACCGCCGCGGCCGGCGGCGCGATCGTCGCCGTCGAGCCGGCGGCCGTGACCGTAAGCCTGCCCAGATTGGCCGGCGCGCCGGCGTCATTGGCCTTGCGCAGCGCGATGGCCGAGCGGATGCCGGCGATCATCGCGTCGGCGTCCACCGTGACGGCGGCCTTGTCGGCGCTGCGCCCCGCGAACAGGGCCCGGCCTGCGCTGTCCTGGTTGAGGAGGTCGATCACCTCCTGGAGGTTGCCCTTCGCGGTCTTCTGCTGGAGCGTCTGGCCATTCGAGTCGAGCTCATAGGCCGACTGGTTCAGCGACGCCGCCATGTCGTTCCCGAGCTTCTCCATGCGGGTCAGGGTCAGCTCGAGGAGCTTGGTTCGGTTGGTGGTGTCCGTGATGGTCGCCGAATAGGCGTCGATGCTGGACAGCTTTTGGCGCACGTCCAGGCTCTTGGCGCGCCCGGAGCCGAGATCGGCGTAGTTGTCGGCGATCTTGCCGCTGGTGAGCTGCGCCTGCAGCTGGGCGAGCTGCTGCTTCATGCTCACCAGCCGCGACGCGCCGTGGCGGGACAGGGTGGCGTCGATCGAGGATCCGCCGGGGATCGAGATGCTCATGGTGGCGTCCTGGTCACATCCGCATCAGGAGATCCATCATCTCCTTCACGGCGCTCATGATGCGGGCGTTGGCCGAATAGGCGTTCTGGATCTGCACCAGATTGGCGAGTTCCTGGTCGACGCTGACCCCGGTGGTCTGGGCGTAGCGGCTCTCGATCGAGGCCTGGACGACCTGCTGGCCCTCGTCGAGCCTCTGGGCCGAGGACGCGTTCGCGCCCTGCGCGTCCACGACCCGCTTGACGTAGTCCGTGACCGTGCCGGCGAAGGGCGCGGAGGCGGTCCCGACTCCCCCGGCGGCCGCGAAGGTCGTCGTGGCCTTGGTCAGGGCGTCCATGAGGAATGTCGGGCGGGCATCGTCGCCGGCCGGCGTGGTCGACGAGAACGCCACCAGGTCCTTGGGCGCGAGGGCGGCGTTGACGCCGATGCGGCTGGCGAAGCCGATCTTCTGCGACGTTCCGTCGAAGGAGCCCGTGTAGAGCGCGCCGCCGCGCGCCGCGTCGACGAAGAGCGGCAGCTCGCTCACGCCCGGCGAGCCGGTGGGCGACGCGACGGTGATCTTGGCCGACATCCCGGTCACGGCCGTCGTGGCGGCGGCGGCGTCGATGCGCAGCACCGCGCCGGCGTTCGAGGCCGTGAACTTGCCCGGCCCGAAAGCGGCGTCGAGCCCGGCCTGGACGGAGGCCAGCGCGCCCGCCGGTCCGGTGGCGAAGGAGGCCCCGATCTCGATGTCGTTGGGGTCCGGCGTCGCGCCGGCCGGCAAGGTCCCGCTGGTCAGCGATACGATCGAGACTCGCTTGGCGACGCCCCCCACGGTGACGTCCAGCGTGATCACGTTGCCGGGCCTGATCCCGGTCGTGTCCAGGTCGAACCCGGTCGCCCCTGCGGCCACGCCCGCCTGGGTGCGGTCGGACAGCGCGCTCGCGAGCGAGGCCGCCAGGGTGTCGAGCTGCTTTTGCGCGTCCACGAGCGTGCTGTCGCGCATCTCGACGAGCCCGGCGAGCTCGCCCGAGCGGATCAGCTTCTGGCCGATCACGTCGACGCTCCGCCCGGAGGCGTCCGTCATGGTGATCGTGCCGACCATGCGCTTGGTCGGATCGAGGTCGTAGAGGCTGGTCGGGCCGATGGTGCGCTGGTCGAAGCTGAAGGTCGCCGGCGCGCCGGCGTCGTAGAGCCTCAGCCCGCCGGTGGTGGCGAGCGAGACCGAGCCGTTCTGGCCTTCGGTGACCTTCACGTCGATGAGGCGGGAGAGCTCCGTGATCTTGGCGTCGCGCAGGTCCAGCAGCGCCGGATCCGTCCCCCGGGTCGACAGCACGCGCATGTCGGCGTCGCTGATCTCCTTCAGGAGGCCGTTGATCCGGCCCACGTCGGACGCGATCGCCGACTCGGCGTCCTGGCGCAGCGACTGGACGCCGTCCGAGGCCTTGTTGATGCTGCGGGCGAGCTCCCCGGCCGCGTTGAGCACCGTGGAGCGCGCGACGGCGTTCGACGGATCGGTCTGGAGGGCCCGAAGGGAGCTCGTGAACGCGCTCATCATGGTGTCGAGCGCGGTCGAGGAGCCCGGCGCGCCGAAGAGGCGCGAGAGCTCCGTCGTCATGCTGGCCTTGACGCCCGTGTAGCCGGACCCGCTCGTCTCCGTGCGCAGCTCCTTCTGGAGGATGCTGTCGAACATGCGGATGATGCCCTCGATCCGCACGCCGCCGGAGCCCGAGCCGTTGTCGGTCTCGACCGCCACGGCGCTGCGGCGCGAATAGCCGGCCGTGCCCGCGTTGGAGACGTTGCTGGAGATCACCTCCATGGCGGACTGCGTGGCGCGCAGTCCGCTGAGGGAATTTCCAAGGGCGCCGGAGAGGCTCATGAGATCACCCGATCCTCACGGGGGTCACCGGATGATGTTGATGGCGTCCTGCAGCATCTGCTGGGACGTCGTCACCACCCGGGTGTTCGCCGAATAGGCCTGCTGCGTGATGATCATCTTGGAGAATTCCTCCGCGATGTCGGTGTTGGACGATTCCAGCTGGGCGCCGAGAATGGACCCGCCGTTCAGCCCGTAGAGCGGCTGGCCGGACTCCAGCGTCTCCTCGAAGGTCGAGCCGTCCCTGCGCTTCAGCGCGTTCGGCGCGTTGAACCGCGCGACCTCGAGCTGCGCCAGGGCCTGGGTCTGGCCGTTCGAGTAACTGGCCACGATGCGCCCGTCGCTCTCGATGGTGACCCCGTCGAACTTGCCGGCCGGATAGCCGTCCTGGCGGACCGAGGAGCTCTTCACCTGCCCGCTGACGTCCGAGAACTGGGTGAGGCCTGACGACACGTCGAACTTGATCGGGGTCGTGCCGTCGATCTTCAGGTTGGTCATGTCCAGCGACCCGCTGGTCGGCTTGGTCAGCTTGCCGGCGGAGTCGAACTCGAACGCGTTGGCGGCCGTGTTGCTGTCGCTGGACCACATCGTGTCCGTCGCGGCCGTCGCCGCGTTCGGGTCATAGGCCGGGTTGGAGTAGTACATCGCCCACTGGTCGGGAGCCGCCGGGCTCGTCGAACCGTTGGCGAGCTTGCCCCAGCGGATCTGGACGGTGACGGGCGCGCCCTGGCCGTCATAGAGGGTGACGTTCCCGCCCGAGATGGTGTTGCGCTCGAAGGCGGCGTCGTTGGCCCCCGTCACGGTGGCGGTGGCCGACGCGGTGGGCAGCAGCTCGCTGCCCGCGACGGTCGGGTCGTAGGCCGCCGTCACCGGCAAGGCCGGCAGGTTGACCTTGTAGTCGATCTTCTTGGAGACCACGGCCGGGACGTAGCCGCCGTTGAACTGCAGCACGCCCGGGCTGCCCGTGAGCGCGCCGGTGGTCGCGTCCAGATTGGTGCCGACCATGTAGCGGCCCGCGCCGTTGATCAGATAGCCGTTCTTGTCGAGCGAGAAGTCGCCGCGGCGGGTGTAGAGATCGCGCTGTGAGAAGACCGGCAGGCCGGCCTGGGTGTCGGCGCGGTCGCGCACCACGAAGAAGCCGGCGCCGTTGAGGGCCACGTTGGTGGACACGGCCGAGGACGTGTAGTTGCCCGCCACGGTGTTGGACCCGCGCGACGAGGCGATCACCGATCCGCCCACCTGCTGGCTCAGCGGGTAGTCCGGCACGAGGTCCTGGAAGGTGGTGTCGACGCGCTTGTAGCCGGTCGTCTGGGAGTTCGCGATGTTGTCGGAGATGTTCTCGAGCGCAAAGGATTGCGCCCTCAACCCCGTGACCGCGTTGGTCATCGCGCCGAAGATACTCATGGAAACCCGCCTCTCGATGGCCCGCCGGACCCTTGGTCGCGGCGCATGGACATCGAGACGGCACGCAACGCGTGTGCCACGCACTGTTACACGTAAAAACAGCGGCTTAGACGGTTTACAACTGATGATTTCAATTACGGATGAGCGACAACCGTAGGGAGAGGCGGCAATTCCTGCCGGGCCCACGCCCGCCCCGGCCCCGCCGGCGAGCGCCGCGGGGAGGTTCCTTGAAGGCCTGGGGCGGGAGCGGGTCATGGCGGCCGGTCAGCGGATGATGTTGACGGTGTCTTGCATCATCTGCTGGACGGTCGTGATGATCTTGGTGTTGGCGGAGTAGGCCTGCTGGGTGATGATCATCTTGGAGAACTCCTCCGAGATGTCGGTGTTGGACCCCTCCAGCTGACCACCCATCACGGACCCGCCATTCAGGCCGCCCAGGGGGGTGCCCGCCTCCAGCGTCGTCGAGAAGGTCGATCCATCCTCCCGCTTCAGGGAGTTCGGCGCGTTGAAATGGGCGAAGGCCACCTGCGCCAGCGGCGACGTGACCCCGTTGGAGTAGCTCGCCACGATGCGCCCGTCGGTCATGACCGAGACGTTGTTGACGGTGCCGGCGGCGTATCCGTCCTGCTTCAGCACGCGGACATTGACGCCCCCGCCGCTGCTGGTGTCGTTGAACTGGGTCAGGCCCTTGCTGAAGTCGAGGTTCAGGGTCGTGGTCCCGACCGTCAGGCCGGTCAGCGGGGTCGATCCGCCCGTCGGCGCCGTCAGCTGTCCCACGCTGTTGAACACGAAGGGCGTCGGCGTCGCGCCGCCCGCGGCGATCCACTTGTTCGGGCTCGTCGTCGCGTCATAGGCGGGGTTCTGGTAGTAGAGGTTCCAGGTGTTGGTCGCCGTCTTGGCCCAGCGCATCTCCACGGTGGTCGGCGTGCCGACGCCGTCGTAATAGGTCAGCGAGCCGCCCGTGGACGTGCTCTTGATGAAGGCGGACTCCAGCGCCGGCGTGACCGCGGTCGGCCCGGTGTAGAGGTCGCTGCCCGGGACGCTGGCGTCGTAGCTCGCCGTCTTGGGCACGGACGGCAGGTTGGCCATGTACTCCACGACGCTGCTCGCCCGCGCCGGCACCACGCCCGCGGTCAGCTGGATCGCCTTGGGGGCGCCCATCGCGGCGCCCGTGACGGGGTCGAGCGCATTGCCGATCAGGTATCGTCCTGCGCCGTTGACCAGATAGCCGTCCTTGTCGAGGTTGAAGTCTCCCCGCCGGGTGTAGAGGTCGTTCACCGCGAAGACGGGCTCGCCGTCGACGGTGCCGATGGCCTTGCGCACGACGAAGAACGAGTCCCCGGTGATGCCCATATTGGTGGAGATGCCGGACCCGACGAAGTTCCCGGTGATCGTGTTCGTGCCGCGCGCGAAGGCCATGACGGTTCCGCCCACCTGCTGCGTCAGCGGGTAGTCCGGCACCATGTCCATGAAGCTTGTGTCGACGCGCTTGTAGCCGACCGTCTGGGAGTTCGCGACGTTGTCGGAAATGTTCTCGAGCGCGTAGGACTGCGCGCGGAGACCCGAGACCGAGGTGGTCATGGCGCCGAAGAGACTCATGGCAGCGAACCTTCTGGTTTGACGCGACATTCTGTCGTGCAACCCGCGTCGCAACCGGCGTGCCAGTTCATTGCCTTTTGATAATCAACAACTTGCTCGAATCAGACGGGTTCAACCTCGCCGCGGGTGAGCGGCGCCGGCTGCCTCATCCGGCAGTTTTTGCCGGGGTCGCCCGGTCGAACAGGAAGCCGGCCACCTCCCGGATGGTGGGCGCGGGCCTGTCGGAGAAGGGCAGCGGCCGGCACACCGCGATGGCCGACAGCCCGACCCGGGCGGTCAGGAGCCCGTTCAGCACCCCCTCGCCGAGCTTGGCGGAGAGGCGCGCCGCGACGCCGTGGCCGAGCACCTGCTGGACGAGGCTGTCTCCCATCGCCATCCCGCCCGTGACGGCGAGGTGGCCCGCCACCGCCCTGACCAGCCGGACGGAGCCGAGGAAGCCCGGCCGTCCGCCATAGATCTCCGACACGCGCCGGATCAGCCGCAGCGCCTGCGCGGCCACGAACAGCACGTCCAGCAGCGCCTTGGGCGAGATCGTGGTGACGATCGAGACCCGCCGCGCCGCCGCGGCGACGGCGGCGCGCGCCTCGACGTCCAGCGGCCCCAGGAGCTCGCGCTCGGCGAGCCGGACGAGGTCCGCCCCGTCGATGATGTCCTGCGCGGTCTCCTCCAGGCGCGCCCGGCCGCGCGCGGTCTCGGGCCGCGAGGCGTAGAGCGACGCGAGCGACGCCATGACGGCGCGCCCTTCCCTGGCGTCGTCGGAGGCGAGCGCCGCCTCGGCCCGGGCCTTCAGCTTGCCGATCGCCCGCCCGCGCCAGATGGAGCCCAGCTCCCGCGCCGCCAGGGCCAGGAGCGCGACGCCGGCCAGGACCGCCAGGCCCAGCGCCACGGCGCCCAGCGTCGGGCTGCTCGCCAGGAGGTCGGCGACGAAGCGCTCGACGGCCACGCCGAGCCAGAGCAGCAGGAGCGCGCCCGCCGCCGAGGCGAACACGCCGCCCCAGCCGAAGAGCCGCTTGCCCAGGCCCAGCTCCGCCTCGTGCTCCTCGATCGCCTCCTCGACCACGGCCTCCTCGAACACCGCCTGGTCGTCGGTGTCCTGGATGGCGACGGCCCGCTCGGCCATGGCCTCGTCCGCCCGGGGCAGCGGGCCGAGCCGGACATTCGGGTCGTCGAGGCGGAAGGCGCGCGGGGTCTTGCTCATGTCAGGCGGTCGCCGAGGAGGAATTCGAGAGCCCGGTCCAGGCGGATATGGGGCAGCGCCGCCGCCCGGCCGTCCGGACCGATGGTCGCCGCAGGCGGCCGGAAGCGCACGAAGCGCAGCCCGTAATCGGCCTGGCCGGCGCTCGCCAGCGCGGCCGCGGGATCCTGCGGCAGCTCGCCGGGAAACACCGCCGCCTCCGTCTCGCCGTCGAAGCGCTCGCCGCCGATCACCTCGCCGGCGAGCGGCGTGCCGACGATGGCGGAAAGCTCCTCCCGGCCCTGGCGGACCTGCGCCTCCCGGGTGGCCCGGATGGAGGCGAGCGCGGCGACGTCGACCCGCGCCCCCAGCCCCTCGGCCCGGCGCCGCGCCCGGTCCACCAGGAGCGCCAGCACGGCCTCCAGCCGATCGTGGCTGGAATGGTGCAGGTGGTCGGCCTTGGTGGCGGCGAAGAGCACGCGGTCGATCCGCGGGCTCAGCAGCGCGGAGAGCAGCGTGTTGCGCCCGGTCCGGAACGACAGCAGCACGTCGTCGAGGGCGCGCTCCAGGTCGGACACCGCCGAGGGGCCGGCGTTGAGCGCCGCCATGGCGTCGACCAGCACGATCTGCCGGTCCAGCCGGGCGAAGTGATCCCGGAAGAAGGGGCGCACCACATGCGACCGGTAGGCCTCGTAGCGGCGCTCCATCGTGGCGGCGAGCGAGCCCGAGGGCGGCTTGCCGTCGGCCGGCAGGTCGAGCGGCGCGAAGGTCAGGGCGGGAGAGCCCGCGAGGTCGCCCGGCATCAGGAACCGCCCCGGCGGCAGCGCGGAGAAGGACAGCGGCTCCACGCGGGCGGCGGCGAGCGCCTCCTTGAACAGGTCGGAGATGCGCCGCGCCGCGCCCTCGTCGGCGGGACGGAACGGGTCGAGCCCGCCCGCCGCCTCCAGAAAGGCGGCCGACACGGGAGCGCGGGCCCCTTCCCGGCAGGCCGCGATGGTCTCGCGGGACCACTCGGCGTAGCTCCTGGAGAGCAGCGAAAGGTCGAGCAGCCACTCGCCCGGATAGTCGACGATGTCGACCGTCAGCGTGCGCGGGCCGGAGAGCCAGCTGGTCGCGCTCTCATATTCGATGACGAGGCGAAGCTCGGCGATGCGGCTGGTCGATTCGGGCCAGCGCCGGTCCGGTCCCGACAGCGCCGCCAGGTGATCCTCATAGGCGAAGCGCGGCACGGCGTCGTCGGGCTGGTGCTCGAGCGTGACCTTGCGGATGCGCCCCTGCGCATGGGCCCTGAACACCGGCAGACGCGCCCCGCGCAGGAGCGCATGCACCAGCGCGGTGATGAATACGGTCTTGCCGGACCGCGACAGACCCGTCACGCCGAGCCGGATGGTCGGGCGCGCCAGTCCGCCGAGGCTGTCGACGAGCGACTGCGCCGCGATGCGGGCCTCGAAGGCGAAATCGGACAGGGATGGCGGCACGGGGCGGGCGGAGTCCAGGGAGAGCCGACCGCTTATGTGGGGCCGCCGCAGCCCGATGTCGAGCCGGCGCTTCCTGGACAGCCGCCCTCAATCCCCCGCCGAGCCGGGCGTGACGAAGCGGTCGAGGCGCCCCTTGCCGAAGTCCACCTCGCCCCAGTCGTCGACCGGGAAGTCCAGCACGGCCAGCGACGAGGTGGGAAATCCGCCGCGCATGCGCGAGAAGGCGTAGCGGTCGCCGTGGCCGACCAGCCGCCGCGCGAACTCGGCCATGCCGGGATTGTGGCCCACGATGACGGCCGTGCGCGCCTTGGGATCGGCGGCCCGCGCCACCGCGAGCAGATCCTCCGGGGAAGCCTCGTAGATGCGGTCGTCATGGACGACCGGCGTCTCGCCCACGGCTTCGGCCGCCTTCTGCCAGGTCTGGCGCGTGCGCAGCGAGGGCGACACCAGCGCCAGGTCCGGCAGCAGGTGCTCTTCGGCCATATAGCGTCCGGCCTTCTGCGCGTCGCCGAAGCCGCGCTCGGACAGGGCCCGCTCGAAATCCGGCGCCGCGTGATGCGGCACGGCCTTGGCGTGGCGGAAGATGATCAGGCGTCGCATGGGGCGTCCAACGTTTCGGAGGCGGGAGTTTAACACGGCCCTTCGCGCATTCGGCCAGGGCTTTGTGGGAACGGCTTGCCCCGGCCGCCGGCGGGCGCTAGCGTGTTCCCGTTTTGATCTTGGCTTTGCTTCATGGATTTCAGATGGCGCTTGCTCCCATCCTGTCCGCGCGGCTGCAGCGCTCGACGTTCTGCGTCGGCGTCTTCGCCGTGCTGGGCGCCGGAACGCTCACGCTCGCCCTGTTCCTCATCGCGACAGGGGATTTGGGCGGCTGCACGGAGCCGGCGCGCTCCACCACATGGGCGACCAGCCTCGTCCTGCTTCTTGGCGCGACGGCCGTGTCGATCCTGGCCGCAGGCCGCCTGCGGGACATCGGGGTCCGAGGCCGGGCCGCCCTCCCGCCCGCGGCGATCCTTGCGGCGGCAAGCCTGCTGGACAGCGGCGTCATCGCAGGTCTGGCGCTCGGCCTGACCGGGGCCGGTCTGGCGTTGCTGGGACTGACGCCAAGCGCGCCGGGCGTGAACGCGCATGGGCCGCCGCCGCCCAAGATCTGGTGATCCGGGCAGCTTCCGTCCCTCAGGCGCCCGAGCGCCCCTCGCGTCGCGCCATGAAGGCGATGCGCTCGAAGAGGTGCACGTCCTGCTCGTTCTTCAACAGCGCGCCATGCAGCGGCGGGATGAGCTTCTTCGGGTCGCGCTCAAGCAGCGTCTCGGGGCCGATGTCCTCCGAGAGCAGCAGCCTCAGCCAGTCCAACAGCTCGGAGGTGGAAGGCTTCTTCTTGATGCCCGGGACCTCGCGCACCTCGAAGAACACCTTGAGGGCTTCGGCCACGAGCCGCTTCTTGATGTCGGGGAAATGCACGTCGACGATGCGCTCCATCGTCTCGGCGTCCGGGAACTTGATGTAGTGGAAGAAGCAGCGGCGCAGGAAGGCGTCCGGCAGCTCCTTCTCGTTGTTGGAGGTGATCACCACGATGGGGCGCTTCTCGGCCCGGATGGTCTCGCCCGTTTCGTAGACGTGGAACTCCATGCGGTCGAGCTCGAGCAGGAGGTCGTTGGGAAACTCGATGTCGGCCTTGTCGATCTCGTCGATCAGCAGCACCGGGCGCTGGTCGCTCTCGAAGGCCTCCCAGAGCTTGCCCTTGCGGATGTAGTTGCGGATGTCCGACACGCGCGGGTCGCCGAGCTGGCTGTCGCGCAGGCGCGACACGGCGTCGTACTCGTAGAGCCCCTGGTGCGCCTTGGTGGTGGATTTCACGTGCCAGGTGATCATGGGCGCGCCCACCGCCTTTGCGATCTCCTCGGCCAGCACGGTCTTGCCGGTGCCGGGCTCGCCCTTCACCAGCAGCGGCCGCTGCAGCGTGATGGCGGCGTTGACCGCGACCTTGAGGTCCTCGGTGGCGACGTAGTTCTCGGTTCCGGAAAAGCGCATGCGGGTCCGTTCGGGCTCGATCTGTCCGTCAGGGCGGACGCGTGAGGCGAACTTAGCGCATTTCGAAGCGGCGTCATCCCCGGGGTGGCGGGCGCTGAAGACCCCTCATCCGGCCCTTCGGGCCACCTTCTCCCCGTGCCGGGGCGAAGGGAGCGACGGCGCCGGCGTTGGCTCGGCGCCCGTGACACGCGAGCGCGGCCCCCTATCCCCGGCACGGGGAGAGGGCTGGGGTGAGGGCCGACGCAAGCTTCAGCCGCCCAGCCCCAACCGCTCCGCCACGCCCCTCCCGGCCGCAACCCCGGACGAAAAACACGCCTGCAGCAGGTAGCCGCCGGTGGGCGCCTCCCAGTCCAGCATCTCGCCGGCGACGAAGACGCCCGGCAGGCGGTTCAGCATGAGCGTTTCGTCCACCTCGTCGAAGGCGACTCCGCCCGCCGTCGAGATGGCGCGATCGAGCGGGCGCACGCCGGTGATGCGGATGCGGCAGCCCTTGACGGCCTGGGCGAGCTTCAGCGGCTCGCGCGGCAGGTCGGGCCCGAAGGCCTCGCGCAGCAGGCCGGCCGCGACCGGCGAGAGGCCCATGGCCTTGCGCAGCACGTTGGCGAGCGACTGCCCGGCCTTCATGGCGGCGGCGCGCTCGGCCAGCTGCCCGGCGCGCAGGTCCGGCCGCAGGTCGATCCACAAGGCCGCCTCGCCTCGCGCCTCGACCTCGGCGCGCAGGTCGGCGGAGAGCGCGTAAATGGCGCCGCCCTCGATCCCGCGCCGGCTGATCACGGCCTCGCCCTTCAGGCGCCGGCGGCCGACCGTGAAGGCTGCCCCCTTGAGGGGCTCGCCCTCGAATCTGTCGCGAAACAGGTCGGTCCACGCGACCTCGAAGCCGCTGTTGGCGGCCCGCAGCGGCGCGATCGCGACGTCCCTGGCCGCCAGAAGCGCGGTCCAGCCGCCGTCCGACCCCAGCCGCGGCCAGCTCGCGCCGCCCAGCGCCAGCACGGTGGCGGCCGCGTCCACCGCGACGGGTCCGTCGGGGCCGTCGAAGCGCAGGCGCCCCGCCTCGTCCCACCCCGTCCAGCGATGCCGGAGCGCCACGCGCACGCCGAGCCCGTCGAGGCGCCGCAGCCAGGCGCGCAGCAGCGGCGAGGCCTTCATGGCCTTGGGAAACACGCGGCCGCTCGTGCCGACGAAGGTGTCCTGGCCCAGCGCATCCGCCCATGCCCGCAAGGCTTCGGGCGGAAAGGCGTCGAGGAGCGGCCGCAAGCGCGGCGCGGCTTCGCGATAGCGTTCAGCAAAAGCGTCGAGCGGCTCGCCATGGGTGAGGTTCAGCCCGCCCCGCCCGGCCAGCAGGAACTTGCGGCCCAGGGACGGCATGCGGTCATACACGGTGACGCTCACCCGCCCGCCTGCCGCCGTGGCGATCGTCTCGGCCGCCATGAGCCCGGCGGGGCCGCCGCCCACGATGGCGACATGCGGAAGGACGGGCTGCGCGGCGGCGGTCTGGGTCTCGGTCATCCCGCTGCGTACGCGGGCGGCGTGCATGCCGCAAGGGCGGCGTGTCGGCTGCCCGTCCCGTCGCTGCGGGAAGCAAAGCGCCGACGCATTGAATGCGGTAGGGCGACGGCGCAGAAGCCGATCCGATGAAATGGCGCCATCACTCCCCCGTCATCCCCGGCCCGCCGAAGGCGCGGGAAGGGGATCCAGGGGCCATTGGTCTGAGTATCCGCCCAGTCTGCTGGATTCCCTTCCCGGCGCTGCGCGCCGCCGGGGATGACGGAGAGAGAGCGCGACCAGCGCCGCCTTGAAAACACCGCCTCCCCGGGCCACCTTGCGGGCGAGGAGAATGCCTTGATCCGCCTGTTGATCAACGACCGCACCGGAACCCGCGTCGCCAGTTTGCCCCGCTGGGCCGTCTGGCTGGGCGTGGCCGCGGCGGCCGGCGTCGGCCTGCTGATCGCCCTGATCGGCGTCAGCCTGATCCTCGTGCTGGCCCCCTTCGTGATCGCGGCCGGCGCGCTCGCCCGCTGGCGCCTCAAGAAGGCGTTGCGCGAAATGCAGGCGCGGCAGGGCGCCCAACCGGGCTCCGGGCGCGGCGGCCGCCCCGCTCCGGCCGGCGTGATCGACGCGGATTACCGGGTGATCGAGGAAGCGCGCCGCCCCGAACCCCGGTGACGCCGGGCGGGGGCCGCCCTATGCTTCCCCCATGCTCCTGACCTTCTTCACCAATCTCCGCGCCGCCAAGGTCCCCTGCACGTTGCGGGAGTACCTGCTCCTCATGGAGGCGCTGGAGGCGGATCTCGCCGACAAGTCGGTGGAGGATTTCTACTATCTTTCCCGCGCCTGCCTGGTGAAGGACGAGCGCAACCTCGACAAGTTCGACCGGGTGTTCGGCCAGACCTTCAAGGGCGTGGTCGGCCTCGCCGAGGCCGTGGAGGCGACCGGCATCCCGGAGGAGTGGCTGCGCAAGCTCGCCGAGAAATACCTCACCGACGAGGAAAAGGCGCAGATCCAGGCGCTGGGCTGGGAGAAGCTCTGGGAGACGCTGCAGGAGCGCCTGAAGGAGCAGAAGGGCCGGCACCAGGGCGGGAGCAAGTGGATCGGCACGGCAGGGACGTCGCCCTTCGGCGCCTATGGCTACAATCCCGAAGGCGTGCGCATCGGCCAGGACAAGAACCGCAATTTCCGCGCCGTGAAGGTGTGGGACAAGCGCGAGTTCAAGGACCTGGACGACACGGTCGAGCTCGGCACGCGCAACATCAAGATCGCGCTGCGGCGCCTGCGCAAGTTCGCCCGCACGGGGGCGGCCGAGGAGCTCGACCTCGACGCCACCATCAAGGAGACGGCCTCGCACGGCTATCTCGACGTGCAGATGCGCCCCGAGCGCCGCAACGCCGTGAAGGTGCTGCTGTTCTTCGACGTCGGCGGCTCGATGGACTGGCACATCGCCCAGGTGGAGGAGCTGTTCTCGGCCGCCAAGACCGAGTTCAAGCACATGGACTATTTCTACTTCCACAACTGCCTCTACGAGGGCGTGTGGAAGACCAATCGCCGCCGGCGCGAGGAGCAGACGCCCACCTGGGACGTGATCCGCACCTACCCGTCGGACTACCGCGTGGTTTTCGTGGCCGACGCCTCCATGAGCCCCTACGAGGTCGCCATGCCGGGCGGGGCCGTGGAGCATTTCAACGACGAGGCCGGCCAGGTCTGGCTGCAGCGCGTGCTGGATCATTTCCCCCGCACGGTCTGGCTCAACCCGGTGCCGAAGAACCACTGGGGCTACACGCACTCCATCCAGATGATCAAGGACCTGATGGGCCAGCGCATGTTTCCGCTGACGCTGGAGGGGCTGGACGGCGCGATGCGGGAGCTGGTGCGGTGATCCCGATGACCATTCCGTCCGACGAGCTTCGCCGCAAGTGGCGGACCGACCCGGATTTCGTCGCCCGGCATGAAGAGATCGCACCCGAGATGGCCCTCGCCTTCGAACTGGCGGACGCCCGGCGGGCGGCCGGACTCACCCAGGCGCAGCTCGCCGAGCGAATGGACACGACGCAGTCCACCGTGGCGCGCTGGGAAAAAGGCGCGCAGGAGCCCAGCATCCCGCAGCCTGCGCAAGTTCGCCCACGCGGTCGGCCGCCGCGTCAAGGTGGAGCTCGTGCCCGAATAGGCCTGCGCCCGAGCCGCCAGCCGCGCGCGGCTTGCATTCGCGCCGCCCCGGCCCGATAGCTGCGCCGCAGCCGGAACGACGCCATGCACGACCCCGCCCCCATCGCCTACGCGCACCGCCCGAAGCCCTTCGGCTTCGAGGTGAGCTATCGGCTCGACCCGGACGGGCTCTTCGTCGACACCGGCCGCAAGCAGGAGACGGTGCCCTACCGGGCGATCGCTTCGGCCCGGCTGGCCTATGCGCCGACCAACTTCACCACGAAGGGCTACCGCCTCGCCCTGCGTCTGGCGGACGGCCGCACGCTGAAGCTCGGCAATCTGTCCTGGAAGACGTTCTTCGAGTTCGACCGCCAGGACCGGACCTACGCGCCCTTCGTCAGGGCGCTCCTGGCGCGAGCCGCGGCCGCCAATCCCCGGCTGGTCTGCCGAACCGGGACGCCGCCCGTGCTCTGGGCGCTCAGCGCGGCGGCGGGAGCCCTGGCGGTCGCGGGCCTGCTGGCGATGGGGTTCGCCGCGTCCCAGCGGGGGGGCGCGTCGGCGGCCCTGCTGGTGGCGCTGTTCGTGGCCCCGCTCGGCTGGCAGGTCCACGCCATGACGATGCGCAACTGGCCCGGATCCTTCGATCCCGGCGCGCCGCCCGAGCGGGTGATGCCCGCGGCCGGCTGACCCGGTCGCAGGAAGCCTATTTGGACTGGCGCACCACCAGCACCGAGCATTCCGCGTGGCGCACGATGGTGGAGGCGTTGGAGCCCAGCAGGTAGGTGGCCATCCCGGGCCGGTGCGAGCCGATCACGATCAGGTCCGCGCCGACCTTCTTGGCCTCGGCCAGCACCTCGTTGTAGACCGCGCCCATGCGCACGACCGTGGCGATGCGCCCGCCCGGCGCCCGCAGCGACGCGGCGAAGTCGGCCAGCCTCTTCTCGCAGTCGGACTGCTGCTCCTCGTCGAAGGACGGCGGGACATATTCCATGAAGGTGACGGGCAGGATCGAGCGCACATAGATGAGCTCGATGGCCGCGTCGCTGACGCCCGCCAGCGCGATCGCCTTGTCGATCGCCGGGCGCGCCATGTCGATTTCGGACAGGTCGACGGGAACGAGGATGGACTTGAACATGGGGGAGCTCCTCACCTCAACGGTCCGAAACTAGCGCGCCTTGGTTGTCCCGGCGTTGCGGAAGGTCAAAGCGACGGCGTGGACATCCAAGCGCGTGGTCGCCTACGATCGCCGCGCGGCCCTTCAAGAGGCCAAGCAGGGAGAAGCGCGGTGTCTCACGCCGACCTCGATCGTCGAACCGTCCTGATGGGATCGCTGGGGCTGGGCGCCGCTTTCGCGCTGCCGGACGCCGCCTTCGCCGAGGAGCCCTGGCCGAAAGGCCGCCAGATCAAGCTGGTCGTCCCCTTCCCTCCCGGCGGCGCGACGGACGTGGTGGGCCGGATCGTGGCCGACAGGCTGGGCCAGATGTGGGGCCAGACCGTCGTGGTGGAGAACCGCCCCGGCGCGGGCGGGAACATCGGGGCGGAAGCGGTCGCCAAGGCGGAGCCCAACGGCGACACCCTGCTGATCGGCTCGGTCGGGATGGCGACCAATCCCTTTCTCTACCCCAAGCTCAACTACGACCCGGTCGGCGACTTCGCGCCCGTGAGCCTGCTGGCCATGGTGCCGAACCTGCTGGTCGTCTCCAACCAGGTTCCGGTCAAGTCCGTGAAGGAGCTGATCGACTACGCCCGCCAGAACCCGGGCAAGCTGAACTACGGCTCCTCCGGCGTGGGCACGTCGATCCATCTGTCCGGCGAGCTGTTCCAGCGCATGACCGGGACCAAGATGGTCCATGTCCCCTACCGGGGCAGCGCCCAGGCCACCCAGGACCTGATCGGCGGGCGCATCGACCTGATGTTCGACAACATCTCCCAGGCGCTGCCCCTCGCCCAGGCGGGCTCGACGCGGGCGCTCGCCATCACCACCGCGAAGCGCTCGCCGGTGACCCCGGACTACGCGACCGTCGCCGAGACCGTGCCGGGCTTCGACGTCTCATCATGGTTCGCGTTCTTCGTGCACAGGAAGACGCCCCCGCAGATCGTGGCCAAGCTGGCGGCCGACGTCCAGGCGGCGGTGGCCGACCAGGGCGCGAAGGACCGCCTGATCGCCACGGGCGCGATCCCGGTGGGGTCCACCCCGGACGAGCTCGCCGCCTTCATGGCGTCGGAGACCAGGACCTGGGGAGCCCTGATCCGAGAGGGCGGGATCAAGGCGGAGTGACGGCCAGGGGCGCGCGGCGGCGCCTCAGGCCACGCCGAGCTTGCGCTGCAGGTTGGTCGACGACGTCGTGTACTGGAAGAGCAGCTTCTTCTCCGGATAGACGTAGCGGTGGACCTTCTGGGCGGCGAGCGCGCCCTCGTGGAAGCCCGACAGGATCAGCTTCAGCTTGCCCGGATAGGTGTTGATGTCGCCGATGGCGAAGATGCCCGGCGTCGAGGTCTCGAATTTCTCGGTGTCGGCCGGGATCAGGTTCTCGGCCAGGTTCAGGCCCCATTCGGCGATCGGCCCGAGCTTCATGGTCAGCCCGAAGAACGGCAGCATGGTGTCGCAGGGGATCTCGAAGACGGCGTTGTCCGCCCCCCGGCAGATCGCGGCCGAGAGCCAGCCCTCCGCGCCCTTGAGGCCGGTCACTTGCCCGATGCGCAGGTCCATGTCGCCCCTGGCCACCAGCGCGCGCATCTGCTCGACGCTGTGCGGAGCGGCGCGGAAGTCGTCGCGGCGGTGCATCAGGGTGACGCGCTTTGCGATCGGCTGGAGGTTGAGGGTCCAGTCGAGGGCGGAATCGCCGCCGCCGACGATCAGCACCGTCCGGCCGCGCAGCGCCTCCATCTTGCGCACCGCGTAATAGACGCTGTGCTCCTCATAGGCCTCGATGCCGGCGATGGGCGGCTTCTTGGGCTGGAACGAGCCGCCGCCGGCGGCGATCACGACGGACTTGCAGAGGAACTCGACGCCGGCGTCGGTGGTCACCCGGAACCTGGGCGCCTCGGGCGTTCCGAGCGTCTCCAGCGACGCCACCATCTGGTTGAGGTGGAAGGTCGGCGAGAACGGCTCGATCTGCTTCATCAGGTTGTCGATGAGCCCGGCCCCGGTGACGATCGGGAAGCCCGGGATGTCGTAGATCGGCTTCTCGGGATAGAGCTCCGAGCATTGGCCCCCGACCTTCGGCAGGATGTCGATGACATGCGCCTTGATGTCGAGCAGGCCGAGTTCGAACACGGCGAACAGCCCGACCGGGCCGGCCCCGACGATGACGACGTCGGTCTCGATGGTTTCGATCGGGGTCACGGCCATTCTCGCTCATCCCTCGCGGTGAAGCGCCCAGGGCGCGGTCCCCGGGCCCGGCCTACACCGCGGCTCTGCCTTCGTGAAGCGACGTCTCGTGACGCAAATCCACGGCGCGCGCAAGGGGCGAAGCCGCACACCCGTCCCGCGATGTGTTTTAGGTCAGGCCTGGCGCTCGGGAGTCTGGACGACGAGGCCGTCCAGTTCCGGCCTGACCTTGATCTGGCACGACAGCCGCGACGTGGGACGCACGTCGAAGGCGAAATCGAGCATGTCCTCCTCCATCGAGGCGGGCTCCCCGACCTTCTCCTTCCAGGCGTCGTCCACATAGACGTGGCAGGTGGCGCAGGCGCAGGCGCCGCCGCACTCCGCCTCGATGCCCGGCACGCCGTTGCGGACGGCGGTCTCCATCACGGTCGACCCATCCTGGGCGTCCACCGTGCGGCTCGCGCCCTGGTAGTCGATGAAGGTGATCTTGGTCATGGGTGATCCGGTGGCCTGGGCGCCTGAGGACGCATGAAGGATGCGCCGCTACTTAGGACAAGACAGATCGAAAGGGTAGAGCCCGGCCCGGGTCAGAGGCCGCCGACCTGGCGGTCCTGCAGGCGCGCCGCGATGACGGTCCGGGCCTCCGCCACGGCGGCGTGGAGACCCGCCACCACGGCCAGGACCGCTCCCTCGTCGGCCTCGTCCGCAAGGCCCTCCACCCGCTCGGCGTGAGCCGCGACCGCGAAGGCGCCCACGGCGCGGGCCGCGCCCTTGAGCCGATGCGCCGCATCGCTCCGCCCGCGGGGATCGCGCGCATCGCGCAGGCTCCGCAGCACGTCGTTGGACTGCTCGAAAAACATCCCCAGGACGTCGCGCGCCAGGTCGGCGTCGCCCATGGTCTGGGCCGTGAGATGACGCAGGTCGAGCACGACAGGCTCCTCGCTCGCGTCCCCCGCCTGCCGCAACGCCGAACTTACGCCGACCATACTCATTCCCTTTCCGGAAGCCGCGAGGGCCCAGACACGAAGGCTCGTATAGAGGACGTCCCCGAAGATATCGTTTCCACAGGGAACATCGTCATGGAAATTGGGGCGTGAAAGTGTCGAAAGACAAGGGCGCCGGGAGAGTCTTTCGGCCAAGGCGGCGCGATTTTCTCACATCCCGACACGAGATGGCGCATGGTGTCCGCCGCGGCCGCAAGGACGTTAATTCATGGTGACGCTTATGGTAACCGATCCGTTAACGACGTTTCGCGACGACGCGCCTCGGCGGGTTCCCATCCGGGCGCCCGGACACTAGACTGCAGATTGGTTAACCGTTTCCAATTTCAGGGGTGGTTGGCCGCCGCGAGAGGCGCCGCGAGTCGCTCGCCGAGGCGAAACACCGCCCCGGCGCAGGGATCGCGCGGAAGCGGCTGAGTGACGCGTACCGATGCGAGGCGACTGATGGCGACCCAGACCAAAGCCACCGATCCGACAGAGGCGGCGCTTTCGGCGATCGAGGAGGCGTTGAACCTCACGGGATCACCGCCGGCGGGAGCCGCGGCTGGGCCCGCGACGGACGACGCGGCCGCGATCTCGGCGCAGACGACGGCGCCGGACGGAGCGGACCGCGCCGAAGCGCCGAAGCTGCCCGAGGTCGACGACAGCGGCATCTTCCCCGAAGTCCGGATCGAAAAGCCGCGCGACCGGGCCCGCCCCCATCGCGAGCTCACCCCCTCCGCGCCCGAGCGCCGGCCCGAGCCCGGCCGCCCCGCCAATGACGACCGGCGCGCCGTGGGCGAGATCCTGCAGGCGCTGCAGGTGCGCCCGTCGAAGGGCGCCTACTGGCTCGCGGGGCTCGCCTCCCTCGCCTGGCTGGCGGTGTTCGGCGCCTTCGCGGCGACGCGCTGGAGCGAGGTTCTCGGCGGCGACGTCCCCCTGGCGCAGCGGCTCCTGACTCCCGAGGCCGGGCTAGCCGCCTTCGCGGCCCTGGCCCCCGTCGTCGTCTTCTTCGTGCTGGCCTCGCTGGCGGCGCGCGCGCAGGAGATGCGCCTGGTCGCCCGCTCCATGACGCAGGTCGCGATACGGCTGGCCGAGCCCGAGACCGTCACCTCCGAAGCCGTGGTCAGCCTGTCGCAGGCGATCCGCCGCGAGGTGGCCGCCATGGGCGACGGGATCGAGCGCGCGGTGGCGCGCGCCGGCGAGCTGGAGACCCTGGTCCATTCGGAGATCGCCACTCTCGAGCGGGCCTATGGCGAGAACGAGATCCGCATCCGCGCCCTCATCGACGAGCTCGTGGTCCAGCGCGAGGCGATCCTGTCCAACGCGGAGCGCGTCCGCACCTCGATCACCGGCTCGCACGAGAGCCTGCGCGACGAGCTCGCCGCCACGGCGGCCCGCATCTCGGACGCCGTCGGCGAGGCCGGGGCGCGCGTCACCGAGTCCTTCGGCTCCAAGGCCGAGGAGATCAGCGGCACGCTGACCCGCACCGGCGACCGGATGATCGGCGAGATCGCCCAGAAGGGGTCCGATCTCATCGTCCGCCTGACGGAGACCACCGACCATGTGAGCGGCCGGCTGGCCGACGCCAGCACGTCCGTGACCGAGACGCTGGGCTCCAGGGCCCGCGAGATCACCGAGACGCTGACCCTGACGGGCGGCCAGCTCGCCGACCAGATCGCCGAGCGCGGCGCGCTCGTCTCCCAGACGCTGGAGCGCACCAGCGAGATCCTCACCGCCAGCCTGAACGAGGGCTCCGAGCGCGTCACCCGCGTCATCTCCGAGACCGGCGCCGGCGTGGCCGAGGCCATCGCCAGCCGGGCCATGGAGGTCAACGACACGCTGCGCTCCACCGGCGAGACGCTGACGGCCGAGCTGGGCGGACGTGGCGACGAGGTCGCCCGCCGCCTCGACGAGACCGGCGCGCGCATCGCTGCGACGATCTCGGCCAACGGCACGACCCTGGAGCAGTCCCTCGCCGAAACTGCGGCGCAGATCGCCAGCATCATCGGCGAGCGCGTGGACCAGACGCGCACCGCCTTCGAGACGAGCGCCGTCACCGTGCGCGACGCGCTGCTGGAGCGCACCGCCGCGACCGAGCTCGCCTTGGCGCAGGGCGCCGAGGCGGCCACGCGCGCTTTGGCGGCCCGCAGCGAGGAGACGGAGGCGGCCTTCGCCCGCCGCGCCGAAGAGATCGCCGACGCCCTGGCCAACCGCGCCGCCGAGGCGCAGGCCGGCATGGCGGCGAGCTCGGAGGCGGTCGCCCGCACGCTGTCCAGCCGCACCGCGGAGGCCGAGCGCATGCTCGCCGAGGCGGCCGAGACCGTCGCGAACGCCCTCGCGGGCCGCACCGAGGAGGCCCAGCGCAGCTTCGAGCGCACGGCCGAAGCCCTCACCAAGGCGCTCGCGGACCGCACCGGCGAGGCCGAGGCCACCATCGCCCGCTCCACCGACGAACTGAGCCGCACGCTCATGGGCCGCACGGCCGAGGCCGAGAGGCTCGTGACGGGCAGCATCGAGGCCCTGATCGAGCGCACCGCGGACGCGCAGCGCAACCTGACGGGAAGCTCGGAGTCCATGGCGGCCGCCCTGGCGGCGCGCACCGCCGAGGCCGAGCGCGTCCTGGCCGAGGGCGCCGGCGCGATCGCCGAATTGCTGGCCAACCGCACCGGCGAGACCCGCGCCGCCTTCGAGGACGCCGCGGAGGCCGTCCTCGGCGCCCTCGTGGCGCGCGCCGCGGAGACGCAGAACGCCTTCGCGCAGCATAGCGAGACCGTCCAGACCCGCCTCGCCGCGATCGCCCGCGACGCCGTGATGGCCATCGCCACGCAGAGCACCCGCATCAACGAAGCCCTGGTGCGCAACGCCGATTCGATCACCGAGACCATCGGCTCGCGCGGCGGCGAACTGGCCAGCGCCATGGCGGCGACCCTCGGGGCCTTCGAGGAAACCGTCATCATTCGGGGCGGCAATCTCAACGAGCGCCTGGGCGCCCGCCTCAACGCCTTCGAGGAGACGGTCCTGCAGCGCGGCCAGATGCTGGAGCAGAAGCTCGGCGACCGCATCAACGCCTTCGAGACGGTCATCGGCCAGGTCGGCGCGAGGCTGGACGAGACTTTCACGGCGCGCATCGGCGCCTTCGAGACCGTCGTCGACGGGCGCACCGCCTCCCTGCACGAGGCGCTGGACTCCGCCATCTCCGGCTTCGAGGGCAAGGTGCTGGACCGGGGCTCCACCCTGGCCACCACGCTCGCCGGCCGCCTCGACGCGTTCGAGGAAGCCGTGCTGGGCCGCGGCGGAGAGCTCGTGGAGCGCATCGGCGCCGACACGCGGGCCTTCACGCAGACGGTCGAGACCCGCCTGGGCGAGATCGAGACGCTGTTCGGCAAGTCGGGCGAGGTCCTGGCGGACCGCATCGTCGTCCGCGCCGAGGAGGCCGCACGGCGGGTCGAGGAGCAGATCGCCGAGTTCGAGTCCCGGACGATCACGTCCGGCGACAAGGTGGCCGGCACGCTGGACAACATCTTCGTGCGGATCGACCAGGGGCTGGACGGCCGCGCCAAGGCCCTCACCGAGACGCTGGCCAGCCGCACCCTGGAGATCGCCCAGGCCCTCGGCGTCGGCGGCAAGGAGATCTCGTCGGCTATCGAGGCCAAGATCGAGCAGGTGGAGACCGCCATCGCGGCCCGTTCGGACGGGCTCGCCCAGGCCTTGAGCGCCAAGGCCGAGCTGATCAACGTGACGCTCGGAAGCCAGGCCACCGCGATCGCCGAGACGCTCGACGGGCGGGTCGCCCGCTTCGAGGAGCGCGTGGTCAACCGTCTCGACAGCGTCAGCGCGCTGCTGGACGAGCGCGCCCGCCTGTTCAGCGAAATGCTCCTGGGCGGCACGACCTCCGTCACGGCGGCGCTCGGCGAGCGCACCGGCGAACTCGCCTCGCTGTTCGACAACTCCAGCCGGCAGTTCGACCGCATCCTCTCGATGGGCGCGGAGGCGGTCACGGCCGCCCTCGGCAGCCGGACCAACGAGATCACCGGCCTCGTCATGGACGCCGCCCGCAAGCTCGACTCCACGCTGTCGCAGGCGGCGCAGTCGATCACGACGGTGGTGGACGGCCGCGCCGGCGAGATGGTGGAGGCCTTCGGCGTGCGCGCCAGCATGCTGGAGGAGACGCTCTCCACCGGGACCCGCGCCGTCACGAGTTCGCTCGGCGAGCGCACCGACGAGCTGCGGGCGCTGTTCGAGACCAACGGCCAGTCCCTCGCCCACACCCTCGAGGCCGGGACCCAGGCGGTCTCGACCGCCTTCGGCCAGCAGTCGTCCGACCTCGCTCGCCTGTTCGAGGAACGCGGCGCCAAGCTCGTCCAGGGCATCGCCAGCCAGGGCGACGAGGCGTCGACGCGCCTGGCCAAGGTCGGCGAGGAGACCACCCGCGAATTCGCCCATGTGGGCGACGCGATCCTGAGGACCCTGGAGGGCCGCAGCGAAACCATCCTGGAGAGCCTGCGCGAGCGCAGCGACGCCCTGGCGCGCTCCGTGGAGGCCTCGTCGGAGGCCCTGCGGCGGGCCGTGGAGGAGGGAGCCTCCCGCTCCGTCGCCAGCCTGGTGGCCGCCAACGACCAGCTCAAGGCCGAGATCAATCTCGGACTGGAGCGGCTGGGCGAGACCAACCGCCTGCTGCATGCGACGATCTCGGGCGCCGGCGAGAACCTCGGCGCGCTGGAGAGCGACCTGGGCGAGCGCATGGTCGCGCTGCGCGACACGCTGAACGCGATCACGCACGAGACGAGCGCGGTCACGGACCGCGCCGCCGACCAGGTCGAGGCGCTGCGCAGCCTCTCCTCCGGGACGCTGCGGGACGCCGCCGGGCTGTTCCATCGCCTCGACGAGCAGGGCCGCTCGGTCGCGTCCTCCACGCAGGAGCACGCGCGCGCCCTGGCCGAAGTGGCCGAGGCGCTCGAACATGTCGAACGGCGCGTGGCCGCGGCCATCGAGGGCCGCAGCGACGGGCTGAACGCCATGCTGGAGACCATCGCGGGCCGCACCGAGGACGTCGAGGCGATCACGCGGTCCTTCACCGGCCTGGTCGAAGACAGCCTCAAGGCCGTTGAGGCCCGGGCCCGCCAGATCGGCGGCGTCCTGGCCGATTCGAGCCAGTCGGCGGCCAACGCCATCGGCGAGCAGTTCGACCTCATCAGGACCACCACCGGCAAGGAGCGCGAGCGCACCGCGGCCGCGCTGCGCGCCGCCTATGAGCAGGTCATGTCCGACATGGGCGGGGCGCTGTCCTCGGCCACCGAGCGCTTCCGCGAGGCGGCCGACGAGATGCGGCAGCTGAGCTACTCGGTCGCCCAGGAGCTCGACGCCACCCGCAACGAAGTCCGCCGCGGCGTGCTGGAGCTGCCGCGCGAAACCCAGGAGTCGGCCGCCGCGATGCGGCGCGTCGTCGCCGACCAGATCCGGGCCCTGAACGAGCTCTCCGCCCTCGTGGCGCGCTCGGACCGCGGCCTCGACGTCGCCCGCCCCGAGGAGAACGCGGAGCCGGACGACGTGCCGGCCCGCCGCGCCAACGGCGCCGCGCCGGTCGACCGCGGCCCGCCGCTCGTGGTGCGCGCGCCCGAGCCGCCGCGCCGGGCGCCCGAGCCGCCGCCGGCCGCCGCCCGTCCGAGCGTGCTCGTCACCCCGCCGCCGCGTCGGGAAGAGCCCGCGGAGCGTCCCGCGGCCCCGGCGCGCCATGCCGAGGCGCGCGGCCAGGACGCGCGCGAACGACGCGGCGCGCAGGACGACCGTCCCGAGCCCGAGGCTCGCCCCGAGCCGAAGGCTCCGCCCAAGGCGTCCTCGTCCCGCCAGCCCGAGTTGCCGCGCGAGGCGCTCGCCAACCGCGCCAGTTCCGGATGGCTCTCCGAGCTGCTGGCCCGCGCGTCCGTCGAGGAGGAGCCGCCGGCCCGCAAGCCCGAGCTGCGCTCCACCATCCAGGACAAGCCGGCCAAGACGCCCGTGCGCCAGCCCACCACGCATGAGAACGCGATCGAGTCGCTCGGCTCGCTCTCGGCGGACATCGCCCGGATGATCGACCACGAGGCGGCTGTCGAGCTGTGGGAGCGCTACACCAGCGGCGAACGCAACGTGTTCACGCGGCGCCTCTACACGCTGCAGGGCCAGGAGCGCTTCGACGAGTTCCGCCGGCGCTACCGCCGCGACGCGGAGTTCCGCGACACCGTCGACGCCTATGTGGAGAAGTTCGACGAGTTGCTGCGCGAGGTGGCCCCTGGCGACCGCAACTCGACGCTGTCGAAGTCGATCCTCACCTCCGACGAGGGCAAGGTCTACACGATCCTGGCCCATGCGGCCGGCAAGTTCGACTGACGATCCCGACACGGTTCAACGAAAAGGCCCGGGAGCGATCCCGGGCCTTTTTCGTGGGGCGGCGCGAGGAAGCGGTCAGCGCGCCCAGCGCACCACGTCGGCGAACACGCGCTGCGCGGCCTTGTCCAGGGCCACGGCGGCTTCACGGCCCCCGACCGCGGCGAGCGGGACGGAGCCCTTGAACACGCGCGAGGCCGTGATCTTGCCCGTGGCGCTGGCGACGATCTTGACGGACAGCTCCGCCACCGCCTCGGCGCCGTTCACCGTGCTGACCCCGAAGAACCGGATCTCGGTCTGCAGCACCTGGTCGGCGTTGATGCCGGTCCCCGCCCGGCCGACCGCGCGGCCGGCGTTCTCGAAGGCCTGGACGAGCCGCGTCTGGAGCAGGCGCGGAAGCCTGTCGGACCACTGCACGCCGCCCACGGAGGAGACCGAGCCGTCCGCCGAGCGCACCACGATGCGGTCCGATTCCAGCGCCTGCAGCGCGACGGGCTCGGCGACGACGATCTGGCTGCGGCCCGGATTCTGCCGCGCCGCGCCCGACGGGATCGTGAGGTCGAAGGTCTCGGAGGGCGACGACCCGCATCCGGTCAGGCCCAGGGCGGCCGTGAAAAGGCCGGCGAGGATCCAGGGGCGAGCCGGGCGGAGAGGCGCGAGGCTCGGGTTCGGCTCCGGGGCGGGAGCGGCGATGGGGGCGGACATGCGGGGAGGCAGCCTTTGTAGGGTCGGAGGCCGCACTATCGGCCCCGGTACTCGGGGAGGGATGGCTTGTTGCCGAACAGCAGCTGCTGGGGGTTCTGCTGCAGGCTGCGCAGGGTGCGGTTGAGCTCGCCGAGGGCCTGCCGGCCGTCGGACGCCAGCGCCTGGTAGTCGCGCAGCGCCGGCCCGGTGACGCGGTTCACGCCGGCGGTGATGTCGGCGGTCCGCTTGTCGAGGTTGTCGGCAAGGACGCGCACGGACTTGGCCATGTCGCCGATGCTTCCCAGCGCCGCCTTGGTGTCGCCCGACCCGAGGAAGGTCTGCACGCTGGCGAGCACGCCCTCGACCTGGTCGGCCGCCTTGTTCAGCTTGGCGGTGAGCTCGTTGGCGTTGCGGATCACGTCGTCCACCTTGCCGCTGTTGGAGCCCAGCGCCGTGGTGAACTTCTCCACATTGTCCACCGAGCGCTGGATCTTCTCCGAGTCGACGGCGCGCAGGGCGCGACCCGCGTCGGTGAGCACGCCGTCGAGCTTGACCGAGCTGTCGTTGAGGCGGCTGGCCAGCGTGGCCGCGTCGCGCACCAGGGCGGCGACGCGGTCCTTCTCGCCGGCGACCGAGGAGGTGATCTGCTGCAGGTTGGCGACCACGTTCTTGACGTCGTCGGGATTCACCGAGGAGACGACCCGGTCCACCGTCTCGGTGAGCTTCTGCAGGTCGACCGAAAGCGAGGCGATCTTGTCCGCCGCGTTGCCGGTCGAGGACAGGAAGCGGCTGACGCCCTCCGAATTGGAGGCCAGGGCGCCCGAGAAGGTCTCGACGTTCTTCACCGTCCGGCTGATCGAGTCCTGGTTGTCGGCGAAGAGCTTGTCGGCGCGGCCCAGCACGTCGTCGGCCTTCTTGGCGAGGCGCTGCGCGCTCTCCAGGAGATCCTGGAAGTCGGAGCGGTCGGCGTAGATCACCGGCGGCTGGCCGGGCTCCTGGCTTTCGAGCTTGGCGCTGTTGGGTCCCCCGCCCGAGAGCTGGATGGAGGCGACGCCGGTCAGGCCCTGGAACTCCAGCCGCGCCTTGGTGTCGACGTTCATGGGCGTGGTCGCGTCCACTTCGACGCGCGCCACCACCTTTCCGGGGTCGTTGGGCTGCAGCTGGATGGACGTCACCTCGCCCACGCGCAGGCCGTTGTAGAGCACCTGCGAGCCGCGCGAGAGGCCCGACACCGAGCCGGTGAAGACGATGCGGTAGGTCGCCAGCTTCGCTCCCGCGTCCTTGCCCGAGAACCAGAAGACGAAGCCGAACGCCGCGGTCAGCACCGCCAGCGTGAAGAGCCCGATCAGCGCGTAGTTCGCGCGGGTTTCCATGACGCTACCTTCCCGCCTCGGCGACCGGCGCAAGGTGCTGCGCCCGCTTGCCGTGGAAATACGATTTCAGCCAGGGATGCTCGGAACGCAGCATCGTCTCGATGGGCCCTTGCGCGATGACCCGCCCCTCGCCCAGCGCGGCGATCCTGTCGCACACCGAATAAAGGCTGCCGAGATCGTGCGTTACCATGAAGACGGTGAGTCCTAAAGTCTTCTGCAGGGTCGCGATCAGCTCGTCGAAATCTTGCGCCCCGATGGGGTCGAGCCCCGAGGTCGGCTCGTCCAGGAAGACGATCTCCGGGTCGAGCGACAGGGCCCGGGCGAGCGCCACGCGCTTGATCATGCCGCCGGACAGTTCGGAGGGAAAACGCTCGGCCACCTCGGGCTTGAGACCGACCAGTTCGAGCTTCAGGAGAGCGAGCTCGTCCATCAGCTCCTCGGAGAGCTTGAGGTGCTCGCGCATCGGCACCTGCACGTTCTGGCGCACGGTCAGCGACGAGAACAGCGCGCCCTGCTGGAAGAGGACGCCCCAGCGCCGCTCCATGGCCTTGCGGGCCTGTTCGTTGAGCTCGTCCACATCCTGCCCGAACACCTCGATCACCCCGCGCCGCTTCGGCGTGAGGCCCAGGATGGTGCGCGTCAGCACCGACTTGCCCGTGCCCGACGCGCCGACGAAGCCCAGGATCTCGCCCCGGTAAACGTCCAGGTTGAGCCCGTTCATGATCAGCTTGTCTCCGAAGCCGACCACGAGGTCGCGCACGGAGATGATCGCCTCCCTGGGCTGCGAGGCGCCGTTCAGGCCTTCATCGTGGCCGGGCTGCGGAAAGTCGGGGGCGGTGAGCGTCATCGTCAATACTTGATGGACGCGAAGAACATGGCGAAAAGGCCGTCGACGACGATCACCATGAAGATGGACTTGACCACCGAAGATGTGACTTGTCGTCCCAGGGACTCGGCCGAACCTTGCACGGCGAGCCCCTCGATGCTGGCGATCAGGCCGATGACCAACGCCATGAAGGGCGCCTTGATCAGGCCCACCATGAAGGTGTTGAACCCGATCGCCGACCGCATGCGGCCGATGAAGACCTCCTGGCTGATGCCGCCATAGATCCAGGCGACGACGCCGCCGCCGAACAGTCCCGCGATGTCGGCCAGGAAGGTGAGGAGCGGCATCGCGATCATCAGGGCCAGGATGCGCGGCACCACCAGCACCTCGACGGGGTCGAGCCCCATCACGCGCAGCGCGTCGATCTCCTCGCGCATCTTCATCGAGCCGATCTCGGCCGTGAAGGCCGAACCCGAGCGGCCCGCCACCATGATGGAGGTGAGCAGCACGCCCAGTTCGCGCAGCGTCAGGATGGCGGTGAGGTCGACCACGAACGGCGTGGCGCCGAAGCGGCGCAGCTGGAAGATGCCCTGCTGGGCCACGATGCAGCCGACAAGAAAGGAGATCAGGGTGATGATCGGGACGCTGCGAAAGCCCACGGCCTCGAGGTGGAACACCAGCGAGGTGAAGCGGAACCGGAAGGGGTTCAGGATCACCCGGCCCAGCGCCGTCACCAGCGAGCCCAGGAAGCTGACGCCGCCGACGAGGTCCTGCCCGGCGCCCACGACGCCCTGCCCGACATCCGAGAGGATCTCGACCACCGCGGATGCGCCGACGGCGCGCTTCACGCCGAACTCGTGATAGGCGACCTCGTGCAGCAGGATGCGCTTGCGCTCGTCGACGCCGACGAACCCCGCCTCCTGCCCGCGCCGGACGAAGTCGGTGCGGGCGCGGTCCAGGACCCAGGCCCCGAGCGTGTCGAGGCGGTCCACCCCGGAAAGATCCATCAGGACGCGGCCCGCGCCCTCGGCTTCCTGCGGCAAGCGGGCGGCCTCCCGCTCCACCGCCTCGGCCTGCTCGGAGGTCCAGCGGCCGAGGAAGCGCAGGCGCACGTCCGCGCCGCTGCGCTCCACCACGACATTCGCCACAGGATCCATGTGATTCCGGTTCATCCGCGCACCCGCGATGCGCGTGCACGTTGTTTTAGACCATTCGCGGCGTGATCGGGAATGGTCCCGCGGCGATTCAGCCAAGGTGTGACGTCCGTACCTCGTCCGCCGGAATGGCCAGCGCGGCGCCGCTCGGCTAAGTGTGCCGGACCGTCCCAGGAGAGGTCCCATGGCCCGCGCCCTCAGCATCGCCGTCGAACGCTGGCCCATCGCCGGCGCTTTCACCATCGCGCGCGGATCGCGCACCGAGGCCGTCGTGGTGACGGTCGCCATCGATGAGCGCGGCGTCCGCGGCCGCGGCGAGTGCGTGCCCTATGCGCGCTACGGCGAGAGCGTCGACAGCGTCTCGGCCCAGATCGAGGCCATGCGGGGCTTCGTCGAGGGCGGCGGCGACCGGCAGGAGCTGATGGCCCGGATGGCGGCGGGCGCGGCGCGCAACGCCCTCGACTGCGCCCTGTGGGACCTGGAGGCCAAGACGGCCGGCGTCCCGGCCCATGTGCTGGCCGGGATCGACCGCATCGCGCCGGCGACCACCTGCTTCACCATCAGCCTCGGCGCGCCGGCCGTGATGGCCGAGGCCGCCCGCAAGGCGGCCGACCGCCCGATCCTGAAGATCAAGCTCGGGGCCGGGGATGGCGACGGCGACCGGATCGCCGCCGTCCGGGACGCGGCGCCGGACGCCATCCTGGTGGTCGACGCCAATGAGGGCTGGAGGGAGCACGACATCGCGGCCCAGTTCGCCGCCTGCGCGGCGGCCGGCGTCGCGCTGGTCGAGCAGCCTCTACCGGCCGGCGAGGACGCCGCGCTGGCGGCATTCGCGAGCCCCATCCCGATCTGCGCCGACGAGAGCGCCCATGGGATCGCCGAACTCGGGGCGGTGGCCGAGCGCTACGACGCCATCAACGTCAAGCTGGACAAGACGGGCGGCCTGACGGCGGCGCTGGACCTCGTGCGCGAGGCCCGCCGGGCGGACCTCGACATCATGGTGGGATGCATGGTCGGCACCTCGCTCGCGATGGCGCCGGCGATGCTGCTGAGCCCCCTCGCCCGCTATGTCGACCTGGACGGCCCGCTGCTGCTGGCGCGCGACCGCGAGCCCGGCCTGCGCTACGAAGGCGGCCTCGTCTACCCACCCGCGCCGGGGCTCTGGGGCTGACGATGGGCGCGCATAACCACTGGCCCGCGCGGCCGCAGGGGCTTTCTCTCCTTGAGCGGCGCTGCAAGCGGTGGTGGTGTGAACGCTTCGGAGGCCGGTGATTCGCCTCCTCTGGTTCCAGTGCGATGGGCGACGACACGGCGAAGACGCCGATCAGCCGGGAAGACTATGACGCGATCGAAGCGGCCGTGATGGAGACGGCGCGCGGACGCTGGTTCATGGCCGAGTTCGCCCGGCGCAACCGCCACGCCGACACCGAGCGCCTCCTCGCGTCGCTGGACCGGATCGAACGCGCGGTCGCCATTCGCGACACCGGAATCCGGCCCGAAGACCCCTCCGGGATCGGCCTGCAGCGCGATCTCGCCGACATGGCCGACCGGATCGCCAGCACCAAGCGCGACATCGCCAAGAGCGTGGCGGACGCCGCCGGATCGCTGGGCTCCGCCACCCCCGAGAGCGCGCTGGAAGACCTCGTCGCGCTGTCCGAGCAGGCGGACACGGAGGCGTTCGACGCGGCCGAGCAGATCCAGGAGATCGCGTGGTCGCTGCGCGAGACCGCGGAGAACCCCGAGGTGATCGGGGCGCTCGAGGACCTGGACCGGCACGCTCTCGACGTCTACCGCGCCACCAACCGCCACGCGCTCACCACCGCCCGGGTGCGGTCGCTCATCGGCGTCCTGCGCTCCATCGAGAGCCGCATCCAGTCCATGCTCGGCGGCTCCCTGGCCGAGACGCCGCCGCGCCCGGCGCGCGCCGCGCCTGTCCAGCACGCGCTTCCTCCCGCGTCCGGGCCCTCGCGGCTGTCGCCTGCCCCGCCGATCCGGGACGACGTCGCCTTCATCGAGACCTACACGCCGACGGATCATCGCGGCCCGTCGCTGGAGGGGGCGGTGGCCCGCCCCGCCCCGGAGCCGGCGCCCGTCGTCCAGGACGCCCGCGTCGCCGCCTTCGCGGCCGTCGACGCGCTCGCGCCGGAGCAGAAGCTCGCCCTGTTCGCATAAGCGTCCAGCCATGCGCATGTCGGGACGCCGGCGCGCACAATGAAGTTTTGTCGCGGCCAGCCAAATGTGATCCTTAGACGGCGTCCGTCGTCCCACCGGCTGCTCGTGAACGCTCTCCTCGGCATCTCCCTCAAAATCGTGTCGACGATCGCGTTCACCGTGATGGCGACGATGATCAAGCTGGCCGGGAGCGGGTACCCGACGGGCCAGATCGTCTTTTTCCGCTCCTTCTTCGCCCTGATGCCGCTCTTGGTCTGGCTGGCGTCGCGCGGCGAGCTCATCGACGCGGTCCGCACCAAGCGCCCGCTCGGCCATCTGCGCCGCAGCGTCGCGGGCTCGATGGCGATGTTCTGCGGCTTCACGGCGCTCGCCCTCTTGCCGCTGCCCGACGCGACGGCCATCGGTTACGCCACGCCCCTGATCACGACCGCGCTCGCCGCGATCGTCCTCAAGGAGACCGTCAGGGTGTATCGCTGGAGCGCGCTCGGAGTCGGGTTCCTGGGCATGATCGTCATGATGCTCCCCTATTTCCAGGCGGGCGGCGTCGGCCTGACCGGGGGGAAGGCGGCGGGAGCGATGTTCGGGCTCTTGGGCGCGTTCTGCAGCGCCATCGCCTCCATCGAGACGCGCCGGCTCGCCCAGCTGGAGAAGACCGGCGCCATCGTGTTCTATTTCTCCACGACCGCGGCCGTGATCGGCGCGTCCACCCTCGTCCTGGGCTGGCGCATGCCGGACGGCCACGACGCGGCGATCCTGATGCTCGCCGGCGTGATGGGCGGGATCGGCCAGATCCTGCTGACGTCGAGCTACCGTTTCGCGCCCGCGTCCGTGATCGCCCCGTTCGACTACACCACCCTGGTCTGGGCCCTGATCGTGGGCGTTCTCGTCTTCTCCGACATCCCCGAGCCCCTGGTGGTGTTCGGGGCCGGGCTTGTGGTCGCGGCGGGCCTGTTCGTGATCTGGCGCGAGCGGCGGCTCGGGCTGGAGAACCGCAAGCGCGAGCGCGAGACGGGAGCCCAGCGCGCGACATGAGGGACGCGCCCACCCCCGACAGGACGGTTGCGCGGGCGCTGGCGGTGCTCGGCGTCACCCAGATCGCCGCCTGGGGCTCCCTGTTCTACGCCATGGCGCTGGTCGGCCCGCGCATCAGGCTCGAGACGGGCTGGTCCGACACGCTGGTCTTCGGCGGCTTCAGCGTCGCCCTGGTGACGTCCGGCCTCGCCGCCCCGCTGGCCGGCCGTCTGATCGACCGCCATGGCGGCCGGCCCGTGCTGACCGCGGGCTCGCTGCTGGGCGCCGCCGGACTGGCGTTGCTGGCGACCTCCCACGGCGCCGCCTGGTATCTGGCCGCCTGGGCGGTGATCGGCGTCGCCATGGCCGGAGCGCTCTATGATCCGGCCTTCGCCACGCTGGCCCAGCTGGCGGGGCCGCGCACCCGCACGGCGATCTCCCTGCTGACGCTGGCGGGCGGCTTCGCCTCCACCGTATCCTGGCCGCTCACGCTCTGGATGCTGGGGCGCCTGGACTGGCGCGACGTGCTGCTGGTCCACGCGGCCGGACAGGCGCTGCTCTGCGCGCCGCTTCACGCCTTCGCGCTTCCGACACGGCCGCGAGCGGGCGACGCCCCCGCCGCCGCGTCCCCCCGGCCGCTGTCCGGCGCCGCGCGGCCCTCGACACGCCGCGCGGGCCTGGACTGGACGGCGCTCGGGCTCTTCGCCCTCGTGGTGGCGGCGCACGGCTTCGTCACCAGCGCGCTGTCGGTCCACCTGGTCCGGCTCCTCGACATGCTGGGCCTGAGCGAGGGGCAGGCCGTGATCGCCGGGGTCTTCATCGGCCCGGCCCAGGTGGGCGCGCGCCTCCTCGAGCTGCTGTTCGGATCGCGGCTCAGCGCCCTGGGCCTCGGCGTCGTCGCCACGGCCATGCTGCCTTTCGCCTTCGCGCTCCTCTACGGGGCGGAGCCCTCCACCGCCGTCGCGATCCTGTTCGCGCTGATCTACGGCGCCTCGAACGGGCTCATCACCATCGCCCGCGGCGTGGTCCCGCTGGCGCTGTTCAGCCGAGACCGCTACGGCGAAGTCCTGGGCCTGATCGCCGCGCCGGCCCTGGCCACGAAATCGGCGGCGCCGATCGTGTTCGCCGCGTTCATGATCGGCTGGGGCGCCAACGGCACCGTGGCGCTGTGCGGCGCGCTCGGGATCCTGGCCGCCGGCGCGATGCTGGTCCTGGGCGCGATCCGCAGGCGCGCCGGAGACGCCGTCGAGCCGCCTTCCCTCAGCCGCTGACCGGCGCGAGGGTGACCTCAAGCCCGTCCAGGCTCTCGTCCCAGAGGATCTGGCAGGACAGGCGCGAGGCCGCGGAGGCCGCCGGCAGCATGTCCAGCTGCGCCTCCTCGTCGTCCCGGGCGGGGTGCAGGCGGGCCATCCAGTCCGGTGAAACGAACACGTGACAGGTGCCGCACTCGGCTGCGCCGCCGCACAGCCCCTCCATGGGCAGGCCCCAGTCGCGGATGATCTCCATGACGCGCCAGCCCTCGGCGGCTTCGAGCGTATGTCTTTGGCCCGCTTGGTCGATGACGTGGATGACGCCCATCAGAACGGGCCGCCGCCGGCCGGCCGCGGAGCGGTCGCCCGCCTTGTGCGACGGCGGGGAGAATCATCCGGCTTTACAAACGGTCGTTCGTTTTTCAAAACAGACTCCGAACGGGTTTCGAGCAGCGCCCGCCCGGCCGGGCCGGCGCTCCGCTCCTGGAGGATCGCGGTATGGGCGTCGAAGGCCGTGACAGAGTCAAGGTGATGGACATCGGCGCGCACGCTCTCTCCGGCCAACTCGGAAAGACGATCCAGCGCCTCAGGAAGGCCTACAACCTGTCCTTGTCGGAACTCGCCGAACAGTCCGGCGTGGCCAAGTCGATCATCAGCCAGATCGAGCGCAACGAGACCAATCCGACGCTGGCCACCATCTGGCGGCTCTCGCAGGCCCTGGACGTCTCCATTGAGCGGGTCCTGTCGAGCGGCGATGACGAGCCCTTCATCGACAAGACCACCAAGGGCGACACGCCCATCCTGATGTCCGACGACGGCAAGGTCCGCCTCGGCATCATCGGCTGGATCAAGACGGTGGAATGGCTCCAGTGGTACGACGTCCAGGCCGAGCCGGGCGGCGTGCTGGACTCCGACGCCCACCAGCGCGGCTCCATCGAGTGCCTGTCGGTGATCGAGGGCGAGTTCGAGGTGGAGGTCGGCGACCAGATCCAGCGCGCCAAGGCGGGCGAGACCCTGCGCTACCGGTGCGACCGCCCGCACAGCGTGCGCTGCGTGGCCACCACGCCGAGCCACGCCACGATGGTGTGCATCCTTAAGGCGGCCGTGATGGACTGAGCGTCAGCCGCCCGCCTTGGGCGGCCGGGGCGGGCTTGGGACCGGCGGAAGGCTCTTCAGATACTCCGCCATGGCGGCGCGGTCGGCGTCGGTCAGTTGTGAGGTGTTGCGGATCACCGGGGCCATGGAGCCGCCGACCGCGTCGTATTCGGGCGTGAAGCCCGTCTTGAGCAGCTCGACGATGTCGGACTTCGACCAGGAGGCGAGGCCCGCCTTGTCCTGCGTGAGGTTGGGCGTGAAGCCCTTCCCCTCCGGGTCCGGTCCGCCGGAGAAGCGCTTGTCCGCGACGATCGCGCCCGCCACGTTGCGGGGCGAGTGGCACTCGGCGCAGTGACCGGGGCCCTCGACGAGGTAGCGGCCGCGGTTCCATTCAGGGCTCTTGGCGGGATCGGGCTGGATCGCCTGTCCGTCCAGGAAAGCGAGCTTCCACAGCCCGAGGCCGCGCCGGATGGTGAACGGGAACGGCAGGTCGTGGTCGCGCACGCGGCCTCCGGCCGGCGGCAGCGTCTTGATGAAGGCGAAAACGTCGGCGAGGTCGGCCGAGGCCATCCGCTGGTAGGAGGTGTAGGGGAAGGCCGGGTAGTAGTGCCGCCCATCGGGCGAGACGCCTTCCCGCATGGCCCGGATGAAGGCCTGCATGGTCCAGCCGCCGATTCCGTCGACCGGGTCCGGCGAGATGTTGGGGACGTAGAAGGTCCCGAAGGGCGAATGCAGGGCCAGCCCGCCGCCCAGCTTCGTGCGGTCGTCCTGGCCGGGGACGGCGTGGCAGGAGGGGCATCCGCCCGCGTAGAAAAGCTCGCGGCCATTGTCCAGATTCGCCGCGGCCGGAACGGAGACGTCCGGCTTGCCGCGCAGCAGCTCATGGAACGCCGGCGCCGTGAGGACCCAGAAGCCCGCGCCCGTTAAGGCGGCCAGGGCCAGGACGGCGGGGACGAGTCTCTTCATCGGGGCCTCTGCGTCAGGCGTCGCACATGAGTGGGCCGCGGTCCCTGCTCAGGTCCGCGGCCCGGTCGAAAGGGGGCGCGCCGTGTGGAGCCGCCCGTCAGGTCAGCTCTTCTTGACGCGATAGCTCTCGTGGCAGCCGCCGCAGTTTTTCAGCACGGCCGGGAAATTCGCCTTGAAGCTGGCTTCGTCCTTGATCTCGGCGGAGGCCTTCACGGCGTCGGCCTCGAACTTCTGGAAGGCGGCCTTGAAGCCGGCCATGTCGTCCCAGATCTTCGGCGCGGCGGTCGTCTCGCCGCCGGTCTTGGAGTTCTCCGGGAACAGGCCGGGCATCTTCTTGGCGGCGTCCTGGTAGGTGGCGAGAGCCTTCTGCACCTTGGCCAGGTCGAAAGCCGTCTCGCCCTTCAGCATGCCGCCGGGGTCCTTGGTCGCTCCGCCGACGCTCTTCATGACGTCGCGGCGCTGCGCGATCACGTCGCCCTGCGCGAACACGACGGTGGCGCCCAGGCTGACGACAGCGGCGGCGATGATGGCTCGGATCATAAACTTCCTCCTGGCCCGTTCGTGACGGGTCTGCTTCGCTCCGATCGCGAAAGTGCAGCTTTATCGTCGGCCACGCGACAACAGGACACGCAAAGCTGAAGTTGCACAATCGCAAGTTCAACTTTGCGTTATCCGCGTGGATCAGGCGGCGGCCTTGCTAGCGCCGTTGATCGCGGCGAAAACCCGGTCCGGGGTCGCCGGCATGTCGATGTCGCGGATCCCGTAGGCCCGGTCGAGGGCGTCCACGACGGCGTTCATCACGGCCGGGCAGGACCCGATCGACCCCGCCTCGCCCGCGCCCTTCATGCCGAGCGGGTTGGTCGTGGACGGCACGTTGCGGGTCTCGAAATGGAGGAAGGGCACGTCTCCCGCGCGCGGCAGGCAGTAGTCCATGAAGCTGGCCGTCACGAGCTGGCCCTCCTCGTCGAAGACGGTCTTCTCCAGGAGCGCCTGGCCGATGCCCTGGACGACGCCGCCATGCACCTGCCCGGCGAGGAGCAGCGGGTTCACCGCGATGCCGAAATCGTCGCAGATCGTGTAGCGCACGACCTTGGCGACCCCGGTCTCCACGTCGATCTCGACCTCGGCGATGTGCGTGCCGTTCGGATAGGTCGCGTTGGGCGGGGTGAAATCGCCCTCCCCGGTGCGGGCCTCGCGGGTCGCTTCGGGCAGGTTCGCCAGCTCGGCGAAGTCGATGCGCCGGTCGGTGCCGACCACCCTCACGCCGCCGTCGGCGACTTCGAGGTCGACCACGCTGGCCTCCAGCTTCTGCGACGCCAGCTCCTTCAGCTTCTCGGCCAGCTTCTCGGACGCGACATAGACCGAAACGCCGCCCACCGGAATGGAGCGGGAGCCTCCGGTGCCGTGCCCCGTCTTGATCTGCTGGGTGTCGCCCTGCACCACCTTGATCCGGTCGAGCGGGAGATCGAGATGCTGCGCCGCGAACTGGGCGTAGGCCGTGGCGTGCCCCTGGCCGTTCGACTGCGTGCCCGAATAGACCGTCACGGTGCCGTCGGTCTCCAGGCGGATCTCGACGTCCTCGCCCTCGCCCCAGGCGGTGCATTCGATATAGGTCGCCATGCCGATGCCCAGGATCTTGCCGTCCTTGCGGGCGGCGCGCAGGCGGTCCTTGAAGCCGGCCCAGTCGGCCGCTTCGATGGCGCGGGTCATGTGCTGGTCGAAGTCGCCGCTGTCATAGGTCCGGTCGCCGATCGGGGTCGTGTAGGGCATCGCCTTGGCGGGGATGAAATTGCGGCGGCGGATCTGCTCGGGCCTGAGTCCCATCTCGCGCGCCGCGCGGTCGACAAGGCGCTCCAGCAGATAGGCCGCCTCGGGACGCCCCGCCCCGCGATAGGCGTCCACCGGGACCGTGTTGGTGTAGACGCCCCGGACCCGGACATGCAGGGCCGGCGTGCGATACACGCCGGTCATCATGGTGCCGCCCAGGAAGGGAATGTAGGGGCCGAACTGCGACGCATAGGCGCCGATATTGCCCAGGATGTCGAAGCGCATCGCCAGGAAGCGGCCGGACTCGTCCATCGCCACTTCGCCCACGGCGAAGTTGTCGCGTCCCTGGGCGTCGCCCATGAAATGGTCCGAGCGGTCGGCGATCCAGCGCACCGGGCGCTTGAGGCGCTTGGCGGCTTCCGCGGCGAGCGGGTATTCCCGATAGCAGAAGGTCTTGGTGCCGAATCCGCCGCCCACGTCGCCGGTGACGACCCGGATCTTCTCCGGCTTGATCTTGAGGACGCCCTCGGCCAGCGTGTCGCGGATGCCATGCACGCCCTGGCTGGACAGCGTCAGCGTGTAGCTCGCCGTCTTCGCGTCGTACTCGGCGATGACGCCGCGGGTCTCCATGTAGTTGGTGACCAGCCGGTTGTTCTCGATCTCCAGACGCACGACCTTGTCGGCCGCCGCGAAGGCGGCGTCGACCTTGGCCTTGTCGCCCATCTCCGAATCATAAGCGAGGTTGCCGGGCTGCTGCTCCCACACGGCGGGCGCGCCGGGCTTGATCGCGGCGCGCATGTCGATCGCGGCGGGGAGCGTCTGCCAGTCGATCGCGATCGCCTCGGCCGCGTCCTTGGCCTGGTTCACGGTCTCGGCCACGACGAAGGCGACGGCGTCGCCGACATGCTTGGCCACGCCCTTGGCCAGCACCGGGATATGGGCCACCAGGTTCTGCGTGCCGTCCGTGTTGGGCAGCGGCGCCTGGCAGGGCACATCGCCGAGGTGAGCCACGTCCGCCGCCGTCAGGATGAGCTTCACGCCCTTCATGGCGCGCGCCGCCTCCAGGTCGGTGAAGGCGAACCGGGCATGGGCGTAGGGGCTGCGCAGCACCACCGCTTCGAGCTGCCTCTCGGGCGCGTAATCGGCGGTGTAGCGGCCGCCGCCGACCAACAGGCGGTGGTCCTCGACGCGACGGAGCGGCTGGCCGATTCCGAACTTCTTGACGGTCATGATGGTCCTCAGCGAAGGCGTGAGACAGGCGTGCGGATGAGCGGGAGGGCGGCGGAACGGACCGGGTCAGGCGCCGGTTTCGACGGGCTCGCCATGGGCCACCCAGTCCAGGAAGCCGCCTGCGTAATGCGCGTCGGCCTTGACCCCGCCCGCCGCGGCGGCCGCGGCCGCGGTCAGCGACCGCTTGCCGGACCGGCAGGACAGCACGAGGCGGCGCGAACCCGGATCGGGAAGGGCTGCGGGATCGAAGGTGGATAGGGGGAACAGCACCGAACCCGGGATATGTCCCGCCTCCCACTCATGCGGCTCGCGCACGTCCACCAGGAGGATGGACCCGTTGGCGAGACCCGCCTTGATGTCCTCGACGCCAAGATCCTCGACCTGAGGCGCCGCGCGGCCGAACCCAAACATGCAGGAAGCTCCGAAGTGGTCTCGGACCGGACTTTAGACGATCCCTCACGCTTGGCCAGAGCGGCCAGGCGCGGGGCCGCGCGTCGCTCCACGCAGGCCGCGGCCTGCGTCAGCTGACGGCGTTCTCGCGGCGCACGGCGTCCAGCAGGCCGTACACATAGGGCGCGAAGGACCGCCAGACCTCGACATGGAATCGCTCCGGATCCGTCCGCCACAGGACGATCTCGGCCTTCTCGAAGATCGTGCGGGCGCACATGCCGACCGGGAAGGCGCCGGGCGACAGGTCGAGCGGGACCGCCGCGTTCAGCGCGAGGGCGGCGCCCGGGCCTTCGACGATCAGGCCGGTCTGCCTGTGCGAGACCTCGACCAGGCTGTGCGGGACGCCGGCGAGGCGCTCGGACAGCGCAAGGCCCATCGCGGCCGCGCCCTCCGCCGGACCGATCAGCAGCCACTCGTCGGGCCCGAGCCACAGGGCGGCCCAGCCGGCGCCCGTGGCTGAGCGCAGCGGCGCGACCGGCGCATCCAGGCCCAGGACCGAACTCGCCGCAGCCGCGGCGTCTTCGCCCCGCAGGATGAAGCGGGCGGCGGGGCCCCCGTCGGACAGCAGCACGCCGCCGAAGGCGCCCATGTCGGCCGGAAAGCCGCCGAGCGGCGAGACGCGGCGCGCCGGCGTTGCAGAGGCGTCAGCCATCGAGGCGGCTCCCGTCCTTGTCGTAGAAGATCGGCGCGGCGACCACCGCCGGCACGGCGCCGCCCGGCATGGGGATGAAGACCGTCTCGCCCATGCGGGCGCGCCCGCCGGCCAGCAGCCCCATGGCGATGGAGCGGCCGAGGGCCGCGCTCCGGTAGGACGAGGTGACATGCCCGAGCGCCGGAGCGCCCCGCACCGGCGTCGCCTCCGCGGCGATCTGCGCGCCCTCTTCGAGGACGGCCGACGGGTCCTCGGTGAGCAGGCCGACCAGCTGCTTGCGATTCGGGGCGGTCATGTCGGGCCGGACGAGCGAGCGCTTGCCCACGAAGTCGGGCTTCGCCTTGCCGATGGCCCAGTCGAGACCGAGATCGTTCGGCGTGACGGTGCCGTCCGTCTCCTGCCCCACGATGATGTAGCCCTTCTCGGCGCGCAGCACATGCATCGCCTCGGTGCCGTAGGCGACCATGCCGTGCTGGCGGCCCGCGGCCCAGATCGCCTCCCAGACGGCCTCGCCATGATCGGCCGGCACGTTGACCTCGAAGCCGAGCTCGCCCGTGAAGCTGACCCGGAACAGCCGCATCGGAACGCCCAGGATCGTCCCCTCGCGCACGCTCATATGAGGCATGGCGCCGGCCGACATGTCGACGCCCTCGACCAGGGTCTCCAGCGCCTTGCGGGCGTTCGGCCCCTGAACGGCGATGACGGCCCACTGCTCGGTCGTGGAGGTGAGCCAGACGTTGAGGTCGGTGAACTCGGTCTGGAGATAGTCCTCCATATGGGCGAGCACGCGCGGCGCGCCGCCGGTGGTGGTCGTGACATGGAACCGGTCAGGCGCCAGCCGGCCGATCACGCCGTCGTCCATCACGAACCCGGCCTCGCTGAGCATCAGCCCGTAGCGGCAACGCCCGGTCTCGAGCTTGGTCCACGGATTGGTGTAGAGCCGGTTCATGAACTCGGCCGCGTCCGGCCCGACGACCTCGATCTTGCCCAGCGTGGACGCGTCGAAGATCCCGCACGCCTCCCGCACCGCCAGGCATTCCCGGGCCACGGCCGCGTGCATGTCCTCGCCGGGGCGGGGGAAATACCAGGCCCGCTTCCACAGGCTCACATCCTCGAACACGGCGCCGTTGGCGGCGGCCCAGCGATGCGTCGGCGTCTTGCGGGCGGGGTCGAAGAACTCGCCCCGGGAGTGGCCGGCGAAACTGCCGAAGGTCACCGGCGTGTAGGGCGCCCGGAAGGTGGTGAGCCCGACTTCGGGGACCGACCTATCGAGCGCGCCGGCGGCGATCGCCAGGCCGTTCATGTTGGAGGTCTTGCCCTGGTCCGTCGCCATGCCGGTCGTGGTGTAGCGCTTGACGTGCTCGATGGACCGGAAGCCCTCGCGCACCGCCAGCCGGATATCCTTGGCGGTGACGTCGTTCTGGAAGTCGACGAAGGCTTTGACCTTTTGGGGATCGCGGTGATGCGGGACGGCGCCGCGGAACCCTCCGCCGACCGGCGCGATCTCGCCGGAGACGGCCCGATCCGGGACATCGGCCGTCGCCGCGGCCCGGCACAGCGCGGCGGCGGACGCGGCCAGGCCGGCGCGATGGCCTTCGGCGAGGCCGGCCGCGATTCCGAACGTCCCGTTGCAGGCCCCCACCGACGCCTGGTCCTGCGCGGCGGCGCCGGGCAGGAAGACGCCCCGCGCCTCGTCGAAGCGCAGCTTCCCGCGCGACTGGGAGAACAGGTGGACGGCCGGCGTGAAGCCGCCCCCCATCAGGACCACGTCGCAGGCGAGGCGCTCGGTGGGCTTGACGGTCCCGTCCGCCGCGAGCTTGCCGATCTCCACGCCGGAGACGCGCAGGCGGCCCGAGACGCCGGTGACCACCGTCGAGACCAGCACCCGCAGGGCGTTGGAGTTCGCCGCGAAGGCGGCGGCCTCGCCCGGCTCCGGCCGGATGTCCACGATGGCGCTGATGGCGACGCCCGCCGAGGCGAGGTCGACCGCCGCCGCATAGGCGCTGTCGTCGGCGGCGAAGACCACGGCGCGGGCGCCGGGCCTCACGCCGTAGCGGTTCGCCAGCGTCCGGGCCGCGCTGGCCAGCATGACGCCGGGCCGGTCGTTGTCGGGGAAGACGAGAGGCTGTTCGATGGCGCCGGCGGCCAGCACGACCTGGCGGGCGCGCACCTTCCACAGCCGCTCGCGGGGCGCGTCGGCCGGGGCCGTGGCGAGATGGTCGGTGAGGCGCTGCGCCAGCCCGAGGAAGTTCTGCGCGTAATAGCCGAAGGCCTGCGTGCGCGGCAGGAGCGTCACGTTCCGGCGCCCGGCCAGTTCGGCGACCGCATTGGCCGCCCAGTCCGGGGCCGGCGATCCGTCGATCGCGACATGCGCCTCCCCGAGCAGGCCGCCGCCCATCTCGGCCTGCTCGTCGCACAGGATCACCCGGGCCGCGCCGTCCTGCGAGGCGGCGAGGGCCGCCGCGAGGCCGGCCGCGCCGGCGCCCACGACCAGCACGTCGCAATGGGCGTAGCGATGGGTGTAGTGGTCGGGGTCCTCCTGGGAGGGCGCGACGCCGAGGCCCGCGGCCCGGCGGATGAACGGCTCGTAGAGGCCCGCCCAGGCGCCCGCCGGGGCCATGAAGGTCTTGTAGTAGAAGCCGGCGCTGAAGACGCCGGGCGGGACGAGATCGTTCACCTCGCCGACATCGAAGCCCAGGGTCGGCCAGCGGTTCTGGCTGAAGGCGACGAGCCCGTCATAGAGCTCGACCTGCGTGGCCCGGAGATTGGGCGTGGACCGCCCTCCCCCCTTCGACACCGTCACGAGCGCGTTCGGCTCCTCCGCGCCGGCGCCCACGATCCCGCGCGGCCGGTGATACTTGAAGGAGCGCCCCATCAGGTGAACGCCGTTGGCGATCAGCGCCGAGGCCAGCGTATCGCCCGGATGCCCGGCGTAGCGCCGTCCGTCGAAGGAGAACGAGATCTCGCGCGAGCGGTCGACCCGTCCGCCTGCGGGCATGCGGAAGCTGGAGCTCATCGCCCGGTCTCCCGCGCCAGCCGCTCGAGATCCGGCCGCGGATCCGAAGGCTTGTAGGTGGTCAGGATCTTGTCCGACACCGTGTGGCGGACCGCGTTGAAGAAGCGCCCGCAGCCGGACGCGTGCCGCCACCGCTCCGCGTGGACGCCCTTGGGATTGGTGCGGAAATACAGGAACTCCGCCCAGTCCTGGTCCGAGACGGCGGACGGGTCCGCCGGGCGGGCGATGTGCGCCTCGCCGCCATAGCGGAATTCGAGTTCGGGCCGGTCCATGTCGCAGAACGGGCAGCGGATGAGGAGCATGATGCGTCTGACCTAATGGGCGACGGCGGCGGCGGCCGCTTCGTCGATCAGCCGGCCGGTGCGGAAGCGGTCCAGCGTGAAGGCGGCGTTGATGGGGTGCGGCTCCCCTCGCGCCACCGTGTAGGCGAAGACGTCGCCGGAGCCGGGAGTCGCCTTGAAGCCGCCCGTCCCCCAGCCGCAATTCACGAACAGGCCGGGCACGGGCGTCTTGCCGATGATGGGGGACCGGTCCGGCGTGACGTCGACGATGCCGCCCCAGTTCCGGAGCATGCGCAGGCGGCGCACCATGGGAAACAGCTCGCAGATGGCGTCGAGCGTGTGCGAGGAGATGTGCAGCCCCCCGGTCTGGGAATAGGACGTGTAGGCGTCCGTCCCGGCCCCGATGACGAGCTCTCCCTTGTCGGACTGCGACATGTAGGCGTGGATGGTGTTGGACATCACCACGCAGGGCATCAGCGGCTTGACCGGCTCGGAGACGAGCGCCTGGAGCGGATAGCTCTCCAGCGGCATGCGCACGTCCGCCATGCTCATCACCACGCTGGTGTGGCCCGCCGCGACCACGCCGAGCCGCGAGGTGGCGATCGGCCCCCTGCTGGTCTCGATCCCGGAGACGGCGCCGCGGGCGTCGCGCCGGATCGCCGTGACCTCGCAGTTCTGGATGATGTCCACGCCCATCGCGCTGGCCGCGCGGGCGTAGCCCCAGGCCACCGCGTCGTGCCGGGCCACGCCGCCGCGCCGCTGCAGGGCTGCGCCCATGATGGGGTAGCGGATGTCGGGCGAGATGTTGAGGATGGGGCAGAACGCCTTCGCCTCCGCCGGCGAGAGCCATTCGTTGTCGATGCCCTGCAGCCGGTTGGCGTGCACGTGGCGCTTGCCGACCTGAACGTCATGCGTGTTGTGGGCCAGCATCATGACCCCGCGCGGGGAGTACATGACGTTGTAGTTCAGGTCCTGCGACAGGCCCTCCCACAGCTTGAGGGAGTGCTCGTACAGGCCCTGGCTTTCCTCCCAGAGATAGTTGGAGCGGATGATAGTGGTGTTCCGGCCCGTATTGCCGCCGCCCAGCCAGCCGCGCTCGACGACCGCGATGTTGCGCATGCCATGGTCGCGGGCCATGTAGTAGGCCGTCGCCAGCCCGTGGCCGCCGCCGCCGACGATGACGGCGTCGTAGGACGCCTTCGGCTCGGGCGAACGCCACTGCTCCGGCCAGCCGGTGTTGCCGGTCAGGGCCTGCCTGAGCAGGCTGAAGGCTGAAAATCGCACGGTCGCCGTCTCCGCTCGCCTGTCGCCGCCGCAGCTCCGGCGCCGTCGAGGCCATGGCCAAGCCGGCGCCAGAGTGGGCGACCTTCTCTAGGAGCGTTTCGTTTTCGGCGCAGCAAAATTGTCCAAACCCGGCGCCGCGACATTCGTCCCGGGCGAAAGTCCACGCCCGGGCCGCGGACCGCGCGGTCCGCTCCCGGGTTTCAGTCTGTGGACGAGAGAGGCCGCGGCCGGGTCACTCCCCGGCCCGGAGCAGTTTGTCTCCCACCGATTCGGCGGACTGCCACTGGCTTTCGCCGCCGAAGCCCTCTTCCGACGCCATGGCGAGGAGCTGGCCCAGCCGGTTGCGGGCGCGGTTGACGCGGCTCTTCATGGTTCCGACGGCGCAGCCGCAAATGTCGGCGGCCTCCTCGTAGGACATCCCCGACGCGCCCACCAGGATCAGCGCCTCGCGCTGGTCGGGCGACAGCTGCTGCAGCGCCTCCTGGAAATCGAGGAAGTCCATGTGGGCGTTCTGGGACGGCGCGGACGCGAGACGGGCCGCGATCTGCCCTTCCGGATCGGCCACCTCGCGGCGGCGCTTGCGGTATTCGGAGTAGAAGATGTTGCGAAGGATGGTGAACAGCCACGCGGACATGTTCGTGCCTTCGGTGAAGGAGCCCAGATTTGTCCAGGCCTTCACGAGGGTTTCCTGCACCAGGTCGTCGGCGCGGTCGATGTTGCCTGAAAGCGACATGGCGAACGCACGCAGGCTGGGGATCGCCCCGAGCAGTTCGGCCTTCAGGCTACTGCTGCCCTGCGGGTTCATTCAGCGTCTCCGAGTTTCTCGTCGAGCTTGTCCATGAGTTCGCGGAACCGATCCGGAACTGGCTGGTTAAGAACGTCGTCATAGACGGCGCGCAACTGCCGCCCGATATGGTCCTGGATCTGGGGAACCATCCCGGGCGCTTGATCATGCGCTGATTGTCCCGGGCCCGAGATTTCGGGATCCGAGTGCCGAGCACTCTTCTTCTGCGTCATCGCCACCCTCCGGGATGCCCGGGCCACGTGAACCCGAGCGACGCTATGATACCGGCACCCAACGCCCAGCCGCGCTCCCGGTTCCCGGATGGCGGGAACCTTTTTTTCAGTCGTACGTTGGAGCGCAATGCCGAGCTCATGCCGCGGTCATCTTTGGGGGCTTTATGCCGATCTCTCAGGCCATCTCACCACATCTTCCCTATATGCGGCGCTTCGCCCGCGCTCTGACGGGCAACCAACGCATTGGGGACGTTTACGTTCAGGCGACCCTTGAATCGATCGTGTCGGATCCGACCCGCATCGACACCAGCGGCGACGTGCGCATCTCGCTTTACCGGCTGCTGCTGGAGGTCTGGCGCTCGGTGCCGATCAACGCGCAGCTCGACCCGGCGCTGCCCGCCGTGGAGCTCGGCGCGCAGCGCAGCCTCGACGCGATGACGCCGCGCTCGCGCATCGCCTTCCTGCTGCGCTCGCTGGAAGGCTTCAGCACCTCCGAAGTCGCCCAGACGCTCGACTGCTCGCTGGGCGAGGCGCAGGCGCTCCTCGACGCCGCCGGCCGGGAGCTCGCCGACCAGATCAAGACCGATGTCCTGATCATCGAGGACGAGCCGCTGATCGCGCTCGACCTGCAGAGCCTGGTGGAGGACCTGGGTCACCGCGTGGTCGACATCGCCCGCACCCACCGCGAGGCGGTCGCTTCGATCCAGAAGCTCCGGCCCGGCCTGATCCTCGCCGACATCCAGCTCGCCGACGGCTCCTCGGGCCTGGAGGCCGTGAACGAGATCCTGGGCACCCTCGAAGTGCCGGTCATCTTCATCACCGCCTATCCGGAGCGGTTCCTGACGGGCAGCCGGCCCGAGCCGGCCTTCCTGATCACCAAGCCCTTCCTCACCGACACTGTGAAGGCGGTGATCAGCCAGGCCCTGTTCTTCCAGCGCCGCGCGCAGCGGACCGACAAGGTTCCGCTCACCGCCTGAAAGGCTGAATCCCCGCGTGAAGGACCTCGCACGGGGATTTCGCGACTTCTCGTAAAAGGCGAAGAAGATCAGGAAGCACGCAAAAAGCGCGCGTCACGACGCGCGCTTTTCCATGGTCAGGCAGGTGTTTAGCGCCGCGTGATGATTCCGAAGATCACGCCGGCGATCAGTGCGGTCAGGACGGACGTCACCGGCGTCCGCTTGACCGACTCTTCGAGCTCCGAGCTCAGGGTCTCGAGCCGGGCCTGGGCGTCCTCGGCGATGCCGACCCCGGCCCGCCGGAAGCTTTCGGCCGCGCCCGTGAGCGTCTCCCGCGCCGTTCCGACGGCCTCGCGCACCTTCTCGGCCTGGGCGGAGGTCTGCTCGCGCACGAGCAGCGCCACGGCCTCGCTCAGCTTGGCGATGTCGGACCGCAGCGCGTTCAGGTCCTCCCGGACGGCCTCCGGACTTCCATCGTCGACGCGCGTGGATCCAAAGACGTCGTTCTCAGCCATGAAACTCTCCCATCGGCACGGTTTCCGTTTCGGAACGTCAAAGCCTGCCGGTCAGCAGCAATACGATCACGATCAGAAGAACAACGCCCAGGATGCCGGAAGGTCCATAGCCCCATCCACGGCTATACGGCCAGCTGGGGACAGCGCCGACAAGCAACAGGATGAGGATGATAAGCAGGATCGTGCCGATGGCCATGTTCTGATCTCCCGTTTCGCCGCCGGCTTGAGGTTTCGCCGCGGATTTGAACGGATCGAATTCCCATTCGATCTATCTTGCCGCAACGCTGCAGCCAGCCGGATAGTTCCTCGCGCAGCCGAGCTTCGCGCGCGGGCTCGACCGAAACGGAAACGGGATCCGCAGCGTCGCAGCTGCGGATCCCGTGGCGCGGTCCGATCGGGCGGGAGGGGGCGAAGACGCCCGGACCGTGCCTTGCTACCGTAATGAAGTGGGCTGGCGTGAAGTTCCGGACCCGGGCGGCGGGCGCGCGCTCCGTGCGCCGGCGTCGTCAGCGGTCGTCCAGCGACGCGACCACCCAGCGGTTCCACGGCGAACGCTTGGGACCCGACGCCGCTTCGCCCGACGAGGCGCCGGACGGCCCGGACGACGCTTCCGTCGGGGTGCACATGTCCTTGCTGGCGGCGGGCTTGGCCCGTTGCATCGCGGCGGGCTGGCTCACCGAAACGCGCGTGCTCGCCACGATGAGGCTGGACGACGGCGCGGAGGCGGGAGCGGCCGGCGCATTCTTCACGATGGCGATCACGGGCGGCACGAAGAAGAACGACACGGCCACCGAAAAAGCGAGAGTGGGAAGTATCCGCGATGCGTTCATCTTGCCGCCTCCAGTGAATCTGCCGGGGAACAACGCCGACTGGCAAGCTCGGTTCCCATATGCCTCGGGTTCTTCGGCGCACAAGCCGTAGCTTCCAGTCCCGCCGGCGCGGAGCCATGCCCGGGGGGCGCGGCGCGGGAACGAAGGCCACTAAGCTGGCGTTGCACAGCCTCTGCACGATTCATCGCGCCGGCCGCCGGCCGGACCGCCAGCCGACCTCGCGGTCGAGCCACACAGGAGGCCATCATGGCTGTGAAGACGCTTCAAGACCTGTTCATCCACACGCTGGGCGACATCTACTACGCCGAAAACCAGATCCTGAAGGCCCTGCCCAAGATGGCCGCCGAGGCCACCTCGCAGGAGCTGAAGCAGGCCTTCAACACGCATCTCGAAGAGACCCGCGGCCAGGTCCAGCGGCTGGAGCAGGTGTTCAAGCTCTGCAACGCGCCCGTGAAGGGCGAGCGCTGCGACGCCATCGAGGGCATCATCAAGGAGGCCGACGGCCTGTTGCAGGAGATCGAGGACCCGGAGGTCAAGGACGCCGGCATGCTCGCCGCCGCCCAGGCCGTCGAGCATTACGAGATCTCCCGCTACGGCGCCCTGATCGCCTGGGCCGAGCAGCTCGAGATGGACGAGGTGATCGACCTCCTCGAAGAGACGCTCGACGAGGAGAAGAACGCCGACCGCCTCCTGACCGAGATCGCCGAGGGCGAGGTCAACGAAGAGGCGGCCTGACCGCCTGACGTCGCCGACGCCTGACGAGGCCGGTCCCCCCGGGGGCCGGCCTTTTTCGTGCGGCTCGCCCCTAGGCGCGAAAAAAAGGCCGGCTTCGCGCCGGCCTTTCCAACCCTGATGGGAAGCTCCTGGACCGCTTAGTAGTAGTCGCACACCCGGCGGCCATACGCGTCGTAATAGCAGTCGCGGCCGCGCTGCGGAGTGGTGGCGGCGCCGACGACCGCTCCGCCGGCTGCGCCGATCGCCGCGCCAGCCAGCGCTCCGCTCCCGCGGCCGGTGGCGGCTCCGCCGATGACAGCACCAGCCGCGCCGCCGAGGACGGCGCCCGTCGCGGCGCGGTTACCCTGTTCGGTGGCGCACGCACCGAGCGAAAGCGCAACGGTGGAAATCATCAGGATCTTCTTCATCGCCATCTCCTTGTGGCCGACCTTACGTTTCCGCTCCGGTCCACAAAGACCCTGCGTTCGTCGGCGTTGCGCGGGTCAAACGCATGTCAAGCCACAAAGGTTGCGAGACCGGCTCCACAACCCGCAGCGGAGCAGCGAATTATCCGCTTCCGACAAGCGCTTCGTCCAGCCCCTCCGCGCCTGCCGATCGCGGAACCAACCCTGACCGCCGGCGTTGGAGGACACAAAGCAAATCAGAGGAGCGCAGGAATGCCAGACAAGCAGCAGCGGTCGAACCGGGGCTTCGCTTCGATGGACGAAAGCAAGCAGAGGGACATCGCCCGCAAGGGAGGTGAAAGCGTTCCGAATGAGAAGCGTAGTTTCTCGCGCAACCCGCAGCTGGCGGCTGAGGCCGGGCGTAAAGGCGGTCGCAGCGTGGCGCCTGAGGCTAGAAGCTTCTCACGCGATCCCAAGCTCGCCGCCGAGGCGGGCCGCAAAGGCGGCGAGGCGTCTCACAGCCGTCGCATGAAGGACGCCGAGAGCACCACCCGTTAGGGCCGGCGCCGTCCATCGAATCAGCGCCAGAGGCGTCGGTTCCGCCAGTCGGGATCGACGCCTTTTTCATGGGCTGCTGGCGAGGTGGCTGGCGGGCCGTCAGCCGCCGGCCGCGCTGGAGCGGGAGACGTCGGCCGGTCCGGCCGCCTGCGGGACCCGGCTCCGGATCTCCGAGCGCATCGCGGACCAGAGCCCGTCCCAGCCCTCCGGCGTCGCGCTCGAGAGCGCGATGAGCTTCACGGCCTTGTGCCTGAAGCGCTGCAGTTCGAAAAGCGGCTTGGTCGCCGTGATCACCACGTCCACCCTGCCCAGCACCCGCCGCTCCAGCAGCGGCAGCGTGGCGGGCGCATTCGGGCGCGAGGCGAGATCCTCGACGCAGTCATAGATCCGAAGCTTCGGCGTCACATGCGAGCTGAACGCCATCGCGGCGGGAGAGATCAGCCACAGGATCTCGGCCGGCGACGTCCCGGCCTGGTAGTCGTCGAGCAGCTTGCGCAGCGCGGCGTTGGCCGTGCGGTCGGCGAGGCGCGGCGGCAGATGAGGCTGCAGGATCTCGACGTCGCCGTCGCGCCTGTGCGTGAGCTCGCCCGCGCCCTGCCCGTCGAGAACGGGCTCCTCGAAGACCACCACCCTGTAGTCCGCGGCGGCGCGCGACATCAGCTCGCGCAGGCGCGGATCTTCGTCGGTCCAGCGTCGGTAGGGAAAACACAGCAGCACAGGCTTGTCCTCCTGACGGGACACGCGCGGGGACGACGGGGCGAGCGAGAGAGAGGTCGTGGACGGCATGTGCTGGGGCGACCCTTTCGACGATCTCGCGCCCGCGCAGGCGGGAGGACGCCTTGGCGTGAACGGCCTGCAGGCTGCGCGGCGGGATTGATCAGTGCAAATCGTCGCAGGTGAAACGTTCAAACCCCGGCCGGAGTTCCCTGCCGGGATCAACAAACCTTGCGGGGGCAGCGTCGGAGCGGGTCAGCCATTCACGATCGTTCCGCCGTTGGGATGGATGACCTGGCCTGAGACATAGGACCCGTCCTCGCTCGCCAGGAACACATAGGCCGAGGCGACTTCGCGCGGCTGTCCGGGGCGAGCCATCGGCACGTCGGCCCCGAAGCTCTTGACCTTCTCGGCGTCGAAGGTCGCCGGGATGAGAGGCGTCCAGATGGGACCTGGCGCCACGGCGTTGACCCGGACCCCGTCCTTGGCGAGGGCCATGGAGAGCGACCGCGTGAAGGCGACGATCGCCCCCTTGGTGGAGCTGTAGTCCAGCAGTTGCGGGCTGCCCTTGTAGGCCGTCACCGACGTCGTGTTGATGATGCTGGAGCCCGCCTTGAGATGCGGCCTCGCGGCCTTGGCCATGAAGAAATAGCTGAAGATGTTGGTGCGGAAAGTGCGCTCCAGCTGCTGCTCGGAGATCCCGGTGATGTCCTCGACCTGGTGCTGTTCGGCGGCGTTGTTGACCAGCACGTCGAGGCCGCCGAAAGCGGAGACCGTCTTGTCGACCGCCTCCCGGCAGAGCGCCTCCTGTCCGACGTCGCCTGCGATGGCCAGCCCGCGGGACCCCTCCGCCTCGATCAGGCGGATCGTCTCCTGCGCGTCTTCGTGCTCCTCCTTGTAGACGATCGCGACCGAGGCGCCCTCGCGCGCCATGGCGACCGCGACCGCGCGGCCGATGCCGCTGTCTCCTCCCGTGATCACGACGGACTTGCCGGCGAGCCGCCCCGCTCCCGGGAATTTGGGAGCGTAGTCCGGCTTCGGGTTCATCTCGCTCTCGTGGCCGGGCTGGCTCTTCTGATGCTGGGGCGGGAGCGTCTGGTCTGGCATGGGGTGGTCCGTTCCTGATGGCTGGCGTGGTTCTGGGCCCGCGTCCGCAGCCCGTGCGTCGGCGATCAGCCGTCGGCGTCCTGGGCCAGGCCCGTGCCGATCAGGCCGCAAACCGCAAGGCCGCTCGAGACGCTGGCGATGAGCGCCAGCGCCGCGCCGGGCGTGTCGCTGGTCATGACGAGGCGGCCGAGCCCCTGGGCGTCCAAACCGACGAGAGCCGCGGTGAAGCCCGCCCCGAGCGCGAAGCCGCCCGCGAGGTTGAACATGAGGAAGCGCGGCCACTCCGTCAGGCGGCGCGCCGCGGCAAGGTCTACAGAGCGTTTCATCCGCTGGGTTTCCGCCGTCGCGTGGCTGACCAACGGGGGCCATGCGGGTTCGTTCCCGGCGGCGCGGAACGGAGCGGAGCTTTCAGCCGGCCCAGACTTTTGGGGCGCTAGGCTCGGCGCCGAGGGGCCGGATGTGGGACGCCGGAATGTCGATCGTCCAGCTGAACCCGCTAGGATCATAAGCCAGCTGGGCGCGTCCGTTCAGGGCCCGCGGCACGAGCCGCTCGATCACGGCGTGCCCGAAGCCCTTGTGCCGCGGCGGCTCCACCCGGGGCCCGTTCCGCTCGCGCCAGGTGAACACGAAGCGGCCGTCGGCCTCGGGCCCCGCGGACCATGCGATCTCGATCGAGCCGCCGGGCGTCGAGAGCGCGCCGTATTTGGCGGAGTTGGTCGACAGCTCGTGCAGCGCCAGGCCGATGTTCTGGGCCGCCTCGGGCTCGAACCGCACGTCCTCGCCGGTCAGCCGGATGCGCGACCCGATCAGGTCGCGCCAGTGGCTGAGCTGGGTGCGGACGAGCTCCGAAACGGACGCGCCCTGCCAGTTCTCGTTGACGAGGATGTCGAGCGAACTCGCAAGGCCCTGCAGCCGCCCGGAGAAGCGGGCCTCGAAGTCGCGGGCGGACACGCTGGTCGTGAGCGTCTGCCGGGCCATCGCCTGCACGACGGCCAGCAGGTTCTTGGTGCGGTGGGTGAGCTCCCTCAGGAGGATGCGGTTGTGGGTCTCGCGCTGGCGCCGGTCCGTGACGTCGACGCTGGCGCCCAGGATCCCGACGATGCCCCCCTTGGCGTCCCGCTGCGGCTCCACCCGGACGAGCTGCCAGGTCTCGACGCCTCCGACCGCCACCCTGAACTCGCCGGCGGCGGGTTCGCCCAGGTCGAGCACCCCCTGCTTCAATTCGGTGAGCTTGCGGGACAGGTCGGCCGGAAAGACGTCCGCATCCGTCCGGCCGACGAAGTCGGCGGCGATGCGGCCGTGGAAGTCGCGGCTCATCCACGAATAGCGAAGGTCCGGACCCTGGGCGAAGACCGTGATGTCGGCGCCCTTGAGGGCGACCTGGAAGCGCTGGACGGTGGTGCGCAGCTCGTCGCTCACTTGCGCCAGCTGCTGCTGCACCTGCCGCTCGCCGGTGAGATCGATGATCGCCCCGATGAGTCCGGTGAGCGCGCCGGCCTCGTCCACGACGGGTTCTGTCCTGACCCGGAACCACCGGCGCCCGCCGGACACGTCGACGCTGTACTGGTAGTCCCGGGCCTTGCCGGTCTCGAGCACGGACGTCTTGGCCGGGATCACGATGGCGGCCACCTCGGGAGGCAGGAAGTCCTCCTCGCGGGACCCGATGATCTTCTCCCGGGCGTAGCCGAAGACGTCGCGGCTGATCCACGTGAAGATCCTGTTGATGTCCTGCGTGAAGACGACGACGTCCGCCGCCCGCAGGGCGACCTCGAAGCGCTGCACCGTTCCGGCGAGCTCGCGCGTGCGGATCGAGACGTCTTCCTCCAGCCGCTCATTGGCTTCCCGCAGCCCCTCGCGGTTGCGGGCGGCGTCGCCCAGGGCGCGGTAGGTGCTGATGATCTGGTGAACCCCGAACAGCAGGATCGCCAGCGCGGCGAGGCCGCTGAGAAAGAGCTGCCGGCGGGCCGCGCTGCGGTAGCCCTGCTCCAGGCGCGCGATGTCGGACCGGTTGCTGGCGATGAACGCCAGGACGCTGGACCGAAGTTCGGCCTCCTCGGCGCGGCCCGAAGCCTGGCGCAGCTCCGTCGCGGCCTGCTCGCGCTCCCCGGCCTGGGCGAGGCGCACCAGCCTGTCGGCCTCGGCGAGCCGGCGCTCCAGCAACGAGCCGATGCGCGCGAGCGTGTCCTTTTGACCCGGGTCCGCCCGCGCCTTCAGCGTCGCAAGCGCGGCGTTGGCCTGCGGCGCGAGATCCCGGATGCGGAGCGCCTGGGCGTCGTCGCCCAGCATGATCGCGGATGTCTCGGCGCTGGTGATGGCCGCGAAGGTCGATTCGAGCTGGTAGGCGTTCTCGCGGATCTCCGCGGCGCGCATGCTCAAGGTCGCGATGCGATCGGTGTTGATGACGGCCAGCATGGCGGCGACGGCCGCCGCGACCAGGACGGCGACGGCCAGGATGGCGACCCGCCCTCCCCGGTGGAACGTCGGCGCGGCCCGGCCGGCCCCGGCCCATCGTTCCGCACGAGCCGAATCTGACGGCTCCGCAGGCGCCGCTGGGTCTCCTCCCGATCGCTGCATGTCTGCTTTTGCCCCGACCCGAGCGCAATGCGTCCGTCCGGCGACGTGGCCGCCAGACGCCTGAACGCGCCGTTCAGCGAAAAGGTTCCGCTTCCGCTTGGGTGCTTCTTCGATGATGTCGGCCTCTGCCCGGGATCAGCGCCCCACGGTGAAGTAAAGGACGACGCCGGCCAGGATCGCGAGGCCGAGGCCCATGCTGAGGACGTACCGGACATTGTGGCCCGTCACGCCCTGCCGGGCGCGCGTTTCGTTCCTGCGGGTCGGCTCGTCCGGCAGCTGGTCTGACATCAGGATCTCCAGGCTTCGGGCGAACGGCACCCACGCGGTCATCCTGCGAAACGTCCACACGAGCGAGGGGGTTCCGTAGCGGGCGCAACGAACGGATGTCGGGAACGGATCGAAGTGGAACACGTTTGTCCCTCGCCAGCCCATGCCGTCACGGTGTCGAGCGTTTCGAGGTCTCCATGTCGATCCATGCCTTTCCTCCTGGCGTACGCATCCTGCTGCCGGCCGACGCGCTCTTCGTCATCGACGTGCTGCGTCGGTTCGAGCGCTTCCGCCACGGCTATGACCAGAAGCATCTCGACGCCGCCGCGGCCTCCATCCGGGAGCGGCTGGGCGACGGGGCCGTCGACGGCCTGATGTCCGACGCGCTGCTTCTCGACAACGAGCTGCGCCTGCGGACCAGCGGCGCCTTCGAATGCATGCCGGAGGGCGCGCCTTCGGCGACCGAGCACGAGCTTCTCCTGATCCGGATGATCGCCTGCATGCAGGCCGGCGAGTTCAAGGCGGCGGCGGGGCACGCCACCCAGTTGGAGATCGTCCAGAGCCGCGCGCTCTTGATGCTGGTGAACAAGATCGCCGCCCGGCTGGCCGACCATGGCCTGCGCCTGGACCGCGGCGTGCTGGAGCCGAGCTGGTCCCTCCCCCACGCGCCGCCGCCGCGCGGGTCGGCCGGAAGGGCGCCGGGCCTGCGGATCGTGGCGTCGGCCAGCACGCTGGGCTGAATGCCGAGTTCCCGAACGAAAAAGGCCGGAGGTCCTCGCTCCGGCCTTTTCGATTCCGACGCCGGGGCGTCAGGCGCTCTTGCGCCCGCGCGTCGGCTTCGCCCCGCCGGACGGCGCTGGCTTGCCTTTCGCGGCTGAAGACCGTGCGGCCTCGTCCTTGGCCTTGCCGGGCGCCTTGGCGACGGGCTTGCTGGGCGCAAGAGGCTTCGCCCCTGCGGCCGCAGGGGCCTTCGCGGCGGGAGCCTTGCCCTGCGCCTTGGCCGGCGCCTTCCTGGCGGCGGCCGGTTCCGGCGCGGCGGCCGCCCGCTCCGGCGGCTTGCGCTCGTCGGCCGCGAGGCTCTTGCGCAGCGCGTCCATGAGGTTGACCACGTTGCTCGGCTTGGGCTGGGCCGCCGCCGCGGGCGCGGCCCGTCCTCCCTGCTTGGCCTTCACCAGGTCGACGAGCGCGTTCTCGTAACGGTCTTCGAACTTCGACGGATCGAAGGAGCCCTTCATCCGGCCGATGATATGGCCGGCGAGGTCCAGCATGTCCGGCGGGATCGCGATGTCGGGGATGTCCTCGAAATAGGCGTCCGGCGTTCGAACCTCGTAGGGGTAGCGCAGCGTCGCCGCGAACAGCCCCTTGCCGCGGGGCTCCAGCATGACGATGCGCTCGCGCCGGTAGAGGACCACGCGCGCGATGCCGACCACGTCGTGCTCGCGCATGGCCTCGCGGATCACCGCAAAGGCCTCCTGGGCGACCCTGTCGTCCGGCGCGAGGTAATAGGGCGCATCGACATAGAGCTCGTCGATCTCGGACCGCGGGACGAAGGATTCGATGTCGATCGTATGGCTGCTCTCGATCGCGATTGCGTCGATGTCCTCGTCCTCGATGATGAGGTAGTCGCCCTTGGCGACCTCGTATCCCTTGGCCTGGTTCTCCGTCTCCACCACGTCGCCCGTGTCGGGGTCGAACATCTGGCGCCGCAGGCGGTTGCCCGTCGCGCGATTGACGGTGTGGAAGGCGACCCGGGCCGAGGCCGTCGAGGCGGGATAGAGCGCGACGGCGCAGGAGACGAGGGAAAGCTTGAGGTATCCCTTCCAATTGGCACGCGGCGCCATGACTCAACTCCTGCGCGGCGAACCACGCTCGCCGGACTCTCGAACGTGAGTCGTCCGGGACTCGTTCCACGACACTGATTCATTCGTGATGCAACGTCGGACGACATTATCGCAAACATTAATCAAGAACCCCTCCGAGGCTCCTGCGAGGCTGCCCAGCATTCGCCACATTCAGGCCGATATCCTGCCATCCCGCAAAGTCAACGCTTGGTTAACGCGAAGCTCAAGCCGCCCTGTTTCCATCGGAAACACGGGACGTTGCTGGCAACGACCGTTACTGGAAAACCACACAACGCTCGTTCAACGTCTTCAGACCCCTTCCGGGGCGCAACCTGAATTGAACAGCACCGTTGTGGCGGGTACAGTCTGACAGGCTCAAGCCTCGAGACTCACTCCTCGATAAGGATGCGAAATAATGATCCGTAATCTTCTCCTCGCTGCCACGGCGCTGACCGTGATGTCGGCAACGGCTTCTGCGGCCGACCTGCCGACCTCGAAGGGCGCCCCGATCGCCCCGATCGTCTACGCTCCCGTGTTCACCTGGACCGGCTTCTACGTCGGCCTGAATGCCGGTTACGGCTGGCAGGAGAGCCGCTCGGTCACCTTCTACAGCACCACGACCGGCGCGAACCTCGCCACGTTCAGCAATGGCAGCGACGGCGGCTTCGTCGGCGGCGGCCAGATCGGCTACAACATGCAGTTCGGCCAGTTCGTCGCTGGCGTCGAGGCTGACATCCAGTACGCCGACCTCGGCGGCAACAACAACGGCTTCGCCCCCTACTACTTCGGCGGCAACGGCAACAACGGTAACTACTTCGGCACCGTTCGCGGCCGTCTCGGCTTCGCGTTCGACCGCGCCCTCATCTACGTGACGGGCGGTCTGGCTTACGGCGACGTCGGCTCGAACGTGTTCAGCAACAGCGACACCCGCGCCGGCTGGACCGTCGGCGGTGGTCTCGAGTACGCCTTCACCCCGAACTGGACGGCCAAGATCGAAGGCCTCTACGTCAACATCGATCGCGGCAACAACAATGGCGGCGTTCTCCTCGCCGTTCCGGGCGTTGCGGTTGCGACCAACAAGAACAACGACTTCGGCGTTGTTCGCGTGGGCGTGAACTACAAGTTCTAATCCTCAGCTCACTCTGAGGCTTGACGGCCCGGCGGATCGTTCCGCCGGGCCTTTTTCGTTGTGGGACGGGCGAAAGCCGCGCCCAGTCCGGCATAGGCATGGCGAAGCCCGCCCCGGACAGGCGGTCGCTCCGCTGTCCTGCGCGTTCCTGACGCCCTGTCTGGAGGCGTGGAGGCCCCGTTCGACCTCGAGGCTCAGCCCTTGCGGGCGACCGCCATCAACCGGTCGATCGTGGATTGCAGCTCGGCGACCTGGAACGGCTTGCCGAGATGCGCGGTCGGCGGCTCCGGAGTGATCGGCTGCGGCCCCTGGCCGGTGTGCCCGGTGGCGAAGATGATCGGCAGGGCGGGGGAACCGGTGCGCATCGTCTCGGCGAGATTGTGCCCGGAGATGTCCGGCAGCCCCACATCGGTGATGACGAGGTCGATGTCGTCATGCTCGCCGAACAGGGTCAGCGCCTGGTCGCCGTTCAGCGCCTCGAGCGGCCGGTGGCCGAGCTCCTCGAGCATGTCCACGAGCGTGAGCGCGATCAGCGGCTCATCCTCGACCAGCAATATTTTCAAAGACGCCCCGCCCAACCCGGATGATCCTCAGCAAGAGTCACGGGCGTGATGACGTGAACCCGACGCCCGTTGACCGAGACTATCCCGTCGATTGCAGCGTTTCCAGCGTTCGATGGAGTACCGAACCGTACTCAGCTCAAGAATGCTTCGTCTTGGTCGACGGCCGATGCTCGTCCGGGGCGGTCGAACGGGGCGCATTGACCGGCGTGTGGTCGTCGGGCCGCGCTTCAGCGGTCTGTTCAGTCGTGCTTCCGGGCTGGCCCGGACGCCTGGCCGGCGCGCCCTTCAGTTTGCGGCGGGCGTCCTCGTCATTGTTCTGGGTGGTCATCGCTGGCTCCGTTGTGGAGTGAAACGGACCGGCTAGCCCAGGGTTCCTTCCGGCTCGCGCAGAACGGCGTCGACGCGCGTGACGAGCTGGGCGACCGTGTAGGGTTTCGGCAGGGGATCGAGGTCCGGATCGCCCGGCCCCGCGCCGTCGCGCAGATTGGCGTAGCCGGTGGTGAGCAGGATCCTGATCCGGGGGTGGCTGGCGGCGACATGGCGCGCCAGAGCGCGCCCGTCCATGCCGGGCAACCCGATGTCGCTGAACAGCAGCGAAACGGATGGGCTCTCGTCGAGCATCCGGCTGGCCTCCTCGGCGTCGCCGGCCTCGATGACGTGGTGGCCCAGCTCCCGGAGCGCCTCGACCGCGAAGCGCCGCACCTCGGCCTGGTCCTCGACGACGAGGATGGTGGATGTCGGAGCGGACGGCGGCGCGTGGACGGCCTCGGGGCCGGACGTGGACGGCGCCTCCAGGCTGGGCGGGGCGAGCGGCAGCAGCATGCTGATCGTGGCGCCGCGGCCCGGTTCGCTGGTCAGGAGCACATAGCCGCCCGACTGCTTGATGAATCCATAGACCTGCGACAGGCCGAGGCCGGTGCCCTGCCCGTGCGGCTTGGTGGTGAAGAAGGGCTCGAACACCTTATCCTGCAGCTCGGCCGGGATGCCGGAGCCGGTGTCGGACACGCTCACGGCCACATAGGACCCGGGAGGAGCCGCGCCGCCCTCGACCTCGATGTCGACCCGCCGCGTCGAGACCACGAGCTCGCCGCCCTGCGGCATCGCGTCCCGCGCGTTCACGGCAAGATTCAGGATCGCGCTCTCCAGCTGGTTCGGATCGACGTCGACCGCCGGGAGATCCGGTTCGGTCCTGGTCTGCACCGAGATTTTCTCGCCCAGCGTGCGGTGCACGAGCTCGGTCATCCCTCGCACGAGCTGGTTGAGGTCCACGCGACGTGGCTCCAGAGGTTGCCGGCGCGAGAAGGCCAGCAGCCGCTGCGTCAGCATCGCCGCGCGCAGGGCGCCCTCCTTGGCCAGCAGAGCGGACCGGCGCGCCCGCGCGTCGTCGGGGCCGAGGCGCCGCAGCAGCATATCCAGGTTGCCGATGACGACCGTCAGCAGATTGTTGAAGTCATGCGCGATGCCGCCGGTCAGGCGCCCGACGGCCTCCATCTTCTGGCTCTGGCGAAGGGCGTCCTCGGCCTGCTCCCGCCGCCTGGCCTCCTGGCGAAGCTTGCCGAGGGTCGCGTTCTCCCGCCGGGCCTGTCGGTAGGCCGAGACGCTCAACAGGAACAGCGCCATCGCGCTGGGAGCGCCGAAGGCGAGATAGCTCAGCATCGTCGCCCGCCACGCCCGGACCACCGAGGACCAGGGAAGGCCCGCCGTCACATAGATCGGGTACTCCGGCACGCTCCGATAGGCGACCAGCCGTCTCTCCCCGTCGAAGTTCGACGTGCCGAAATAGAGCCCCGAACCGGGTCGCTCGGCGATTTCCCTCTCCAGCCCGGTCGCGCGTTGGCGGGCCCCCAGAAGCTCAGCCATGGAGGTCGGATAGCGCACCAGGGCTACGCCGTCGTTTCGGAACAGTCCCATGGTGTAGCCGGCCCCGGCCGTGACCCTGCCGTGGAACGCGCGGAAATATTCCGGCTCCACCGACACCGCGGTGACCCCTCGAAAGCGCCCGCCCGGGTCCTCGCGACGCCAGGCGAGCTGGAAGAAGACGGATCCCGTCGCTTTGCCCTGGAGAAGCTGGCTCACATGCGGGGGGGCGCCGGGCTGCAGCTGCGTCTGGAAATAGGCGCGGTCGCTGACGTTCAGGCCGGCCGGCACGGGACTGGCGCTCAGGAGCGGCTGACCCGACGCGTCGATGACCCATGTGTTGGTGATCTGCGGCAGGCCGGCGACCAGCCTGGCGAGCTGCAGCCGCAACTCGGCCTCGCGCGTCTGGATCTCCTCGTCCGTCAGCCCCCGGATGACCTCGTTCGTGTAGGTCGCGACGAGCTTGTGGGTGTCGAAGGTCTTGATCGCATGCTCGTAGACGAGATCGAGCGTCTGCAGCAGCCCCCGGCGAGCCGTCCGGACCTCCGTCCGATAGGACACGTGGCCCAGAACCGCCAGGAGGACCACCGGCGCGAGGACGGAGAGGACGACGAGAAGGCGAAGCGCGCGCATGCGTCAGACAGGCCTGCTGCGCCGCAACGAAGCGCCCGGCCTCAACACATCCGCGGTGCCATCCCGATACGCCAACCGCCAGAACGCTCCCAAGCAGGCGACTCGCCTGTCGCCCGCAGGACGCGAGTGTTCACGGTTTCAACCGCAACGGGAAGTCGCACTTCTCCTTACGGAGCGATCCGTTCGGCTCAGCGCAAAGCGTGGGGGCGAGGCCGAAACGCCGCGTCGAGCACATGCTGCAGCACGTAGAACTGGCGCAGGCTCTCCACCAGTTCCTCCTTGTCCATCGAACTGGCGCCCGCGACGCCCAGTTCTCGGGCGTAGGACCGCAGATCTTCGGTGATGGGGTCCATCGCCTGGGCGGGGTGCGCCTCTCCGGCGGAGACGCTCGGGGGTCTGACGTGACGCATGGGGAACGCAACTCCAGGTCCGGCGCATCGCGGCTCGGACGATCATCTTTGGCCGACGAAACGTCCTATGAAGAGAACGGTTCCTGCCGTCCCCGGAACCGCCGGCCCGGAACTCCGCCGCCAGGCAGGCGTTGGACTGATCGTTTCCGCGCGGAGCCTTGCCTTGAGCATTTCAGATGAGTGACCCGGTCCGGCCGACGCGCCGGCTGGCGGGCTTCGCCGCGCTGGCGCTGGCGTCGCTGCTCCTGGCGGCGGCCCCGTGGGCGTCCGCTCTCGCGGCGTCGTCGCCAAGCAGCTCGGCCCTGGTCCCGTTCTCGCTCAACTCCGGCAAGAAAGACGGCGACGCCAAGGCCGTTCCTCCCGACGATCCCGCCAAGGTGCCGGACTTCGTCAGCCGCCTCGACGACCGGCAGGCCCGGGCGCTGCTCCTGGACACGTTGAGCGGAAAGCCCAAGGGCGAGGAGGCGCGGGACCGCGACACCGTCAGCGACATCTTCGGGAGCGTGCTCGCCGCCGCCCGGCAATATGCGGCGCGGATCGTCACGGTGGCGCAGGCCTGGCCGCAGCTGCTCACGCTGGACGAGCGGCTCACCGACTATCTCGGCACGACGCGGCCCGGCCTGGTGGCGCTCCTGGGATGGATCGCGCTGTCCTTCCTCGCCGCCGGAGCGGTGGAATATCTGGTCCGCCTGCTGTTCGAACGCCTGCTGGCGCGGCGGCGGCGCCTGCGCGGCCTCCCCGCTCCGCCCCAGACCCTGCGTCACGGCGGCAGGCTGGGGGTGCGATGCGTCGGACTGGCCTCCTTCATGGCGGTGTCGTCCGGCCTGATCCTGGCGGCTCCGCACGCGATGTCGTCCGTCCAGCAGGACTTCGCGCTCTCGATCGCGGCCGGGGCGCTGCTGGTGCGCCTCGCCGATACGCTGGCCTATCTGTGCATCGCCTATTTGGTGCCGCCTTCGGAGCGCGCCCATCGCCGCGTGCCGCGCAACGCCGTCCGGCTCGCCGTCGTCAGCACCCATGCGACCATCATCATGGGCGCGCTCATCCTAACGGATCTGCGCGGCGCGGGCGTCGCCTTCGAGGCGAGGCTGATCGTGGGCCTCGCGCTCTGGTGCGTGCTGGGGCTGTGCGTCTTCGCCGGCCTCGGCCGCCTGAAGGCGATCACGGCCGAGCCGAGTCTGGACGGCCCGCTCGCCCGCGAGGGCGTGATCTTCCGGTGGCTGCGCCTGCACTGGTACGGCCTCGCCCGGGCCGTGGTCGGCGCGGTCTGGCTGTTCACGGTCCTCGCGGCCCTGGAAGCCGGGCCGATGGCGTTCGAGGCCGGCGTTCTGAGCCTGTTCGTCGTCGCCTATACGCCCGCGGCCGTGCGCCTGCTGACGCTGGTGCTGCGCCGCAGCTTCGCCCGGCAGCGAGGCCATGACGAGAAGTCGGATCCGCCCTGGATCACCAGCATCGTGCGCTGCGCCCGGATCCTGGCGACTGTCGCGGCGCTCTATGGGCTGGGGCGCGTCTGGGGCCTCGACGTCTTCGCTTATGCGAGCGATCGACTGGGCGAGAGCGTCGCCCGCATGGTCATCGACGTCGCCATCATCCTCCTGCTCGCCTATGTGGTCTGGGAGATCATCCGAGCCATCATCCGCAGCGAATCCGCCGGCGACCCGGTCGACCCGGACGAGCCCGAGATCTCGTTCGAGGAAGGCAGCATGAAGCCGCAGACGCGGATGCAGACCTTCCTGCCCCTCGTCGAGAAGTTCCTCTTCGTCCTCGTGCTCATCGTCGCCGGCATGATGATCCTGAAGACGCTGGGCGTGGACACCGGCCCGCTCCTCGCCGGCGCCGGGATCATCGGCATCGCCATCGGCTTCGGCGCCCAGACGCTCGTCAAGGACATCGTGTCGGGCATCTTCTTCCTGTTCGACGACGCGTTCCGGCTCGGGGAATATGTCGAGATCGACCAGACCCGCGGCACCGTCGAGGGCATCTCGATCCGCAGCCTGCGCATCCGCCACCACCGCGGCGCGGTCCACACCGTGCCGTTCGGCACGATCCAGCGCCTCACCAACTACAGCCGCGACTGGATCATCCTGAAGCTGGAGTTCCTGCTGGCCTTCGAAACCGACCTGAAGAAGGTCAAGAAGATCGTCAAGGACATCGGCAAGGAGCTGATGGAGGACGAGGAGTATGGCCAGCACTTCCTCGAACCGGTGAAATCGCAAGGCGTGCGCCGGATGGAGCAGATCGGCATGGTCATCGGCGTGAAGTTCATGGCCAAGCCGGGCGAGCAGTTCATCCTGCGCCGCGAGGTCTATCAGCGGGTCCGCGACGCCTTCGAGAAGAACGGCATCGCCTTCGCCCGTCCGCAGGTCGTCGTGCAGGTGCCCAACGCCAAGATGTCGCCGGAGGAATCGGAGGCCATCGCGGCGGCCGCCGCGGAGGCCGCAGACATGCCCCCGCCTCCTCCGCAGGAGCTGAAGCAGGGCGGCGGCGCCAAGAAGGCCAGCTAGGCCGGCGCGTCGGCCGCGGCGGGAACGCCGTCGCGGCTGGCGCGTTCGCCCCCGGCACATGGAGGACACGGATGCCGAATGAACCCGCGCCGCAGCCAGGGCCGACGCCGACGCCCCCGACCCCGGCTCCCGGACCGTCGCCCGGCATTCCGCCGAACCAGCCGGACATTCCGGATCCGACACCCGGGCCGGACATTCCGTCCCCGGGGCCGATTCCCGGCATGCCGCCCGCAGGCGACCCGCTGCCTCCCGGGCCGCAGGCCTGACCTGCCCGATCAGCGCCGGGTCGTCACGTCCACGTCCACCTTCATGCCGGTGAAGTCGCCCGATCGGCCCGTGAACGCGCCGCTGATCGGGATCGCCTGGCTGGGATCGCGGGTCACGGCGATGCGCAGCAGCGCATCGGACCCGATGATGCCATTCGTCGGGTCATACTCGATCCACCCCGCGCCGGGCAGATAGGCCTCGACCCAGGCATGCGTCGCGCCGGCGCCCTGGACGCCGTGCGGCCCGCCGTCGAGGGCGGGATCGTAGAGATAGCCGGACACGAAGCGGGCCGCGACGCCCAGGCTGCGCAGGGCCTCGATCATCAGCAGCGCGAAATCCCGGCATGTCCCCGATCCGAGCTCCAGCGTCTCCTGCGGCGTCTGGGTGCCCTCCTCGTTGCGCACGCCATAGCCGAAATGCTGGCGAATGGAGGAGTTGATCGACGACACCAGCTCCAGCGTATCCATCGGCTGGGCGGTGACGAACGCTTTCGCCCAGGCCGCGAGCGCGCCTTTCGGGTCGGGATAGTGCAGGTCCACGAGCCGCCCGAGATCCTGCCTGTCCTCCGAGGAGTAGATGAAAGGGTAGACCCGCGCTTCGGGCGTCACCTCGACCCGGCGCGGATCGCCTGGATAGCGCTCGATCTGGAGGGTGCTTTCGATGCTGAGCTCCGTCGTAGGCTCGTCGAAGCGGGCCAGGGCGATCGAATTGCCGAACACGTCGTGCATCCATCGCAGCGTCGCCTTCGGCGAGATCGACAGGTCCGCCTTGACCAGGCGCAGATCGTGGCTGTCGCGCGGCCTCAGCATCATGCGGTGCTCCCCCAAACGGACCGGGTTCGCATAGGTGTAGGTGGTGGTGTGGCGCACCGTGAGGTGAATCACGCAGGGCTCGCTGACGTTGGAGAGGCGCAGGCCAACACCTGGCCGTGCGGTCAGGTTCCAGGATCGCGGCAGGCATGCGTCGGGCTGGAACTGCGCGACCGCTTCCGACGTTAGAGCGCATCCGCGTGAGCGCGGTGCGAAAAGGGCGTCAATCGTCCTGGGAGGCGGGCTGCATGAGTACAGAGACGCTGGTGTCGCACGACGCCCCGACGCCCGTTCCCGCCGCCCTGCGCAACAGGAGCGAATTCCTCGAGGAGCTCGCGCGCCGCGGAGCGCGCTCTCCCGATCTCCTCGGCGCCTTCGAGGACATGGTCAGCTTGGTCGGCTGCCTGATGGCGCTGGACGACGATGCGGAGCCGGACCGTTGGCGGCGCGAACGCGAGGGCTATGACGCCCTGGCGCGGGCGAGGCGCTCTCTCCACCGCTGCGCGATGAGCCGAGGGCTGGTCTGAATTCAAGATTTTCGGCGCGCCTGGGAACTTCTCCGCAGGCGACGCGTTTGGGCTGGGAGCGTCGACGCGACGGGACGAATGCCCCCTCTTCCCCTCGAGCCGACGCCTCCTGAAACCCGCAACGACCCCGTCGTTGCGGGTTTTTCTTTGCTGTGCGGCACGCTGCGGCGGAACGTGGGAACCGTCCGTTCCACGCTCGCGTTGCGGCTTCAAGTCCCAGGGTATGCGCCCCGGCCTGCGCCCGCGCGGCGTCAGCGTGAATTGTGAAGGAGTTCCATCCCATGCTTGGCAGTCAGGACCGGATGTCCGACGTTCGCGAGGATCTGACGAACGTCCGCAACGACCTTGCGCGGCTCGCCGACACCGTCTCCCGGATGGTGTTGCATCGGTCCCGCGACGCGCAGGGATCGGTCCGCGGCGCCGTCGACCAGGCGCGCGAGCAAGTTTATGGCCGCGCCGAGGACATCACCAAGGCCGGCGCGATGCTGACCAGCGAGGCGCGCGACCGGCTGCTGGACTACAATGCGGAGTTTGAAAACCGCATCGAGCGCAACCCGATCAGGGCGGTGCTGATCGCGGCCGGGATCGGCCTGGTCCTTGGTCTCCTGAGCCGTTCACGCTGATGATCCAGATGCTCGCTCAGCTCAAGGACAGCGCCCTGCGCCCTGTCCGCACGATGGTCAGCAATCTCGTCGAGGACGTGATCGAGATCGCCCTGATCGTCATCCTGGCTCTGATCGCCGCCGGGTTCGGCGTCGGCGCGCTCTATATCTGGTTCGCCGACCGCTACGGGTCATTGCACGCGGCAGGATACATGGCCGGGATCTTCGCGGGCCTCGCCGTGCTGGTCGTGATCATCCGTTTGATCACCAGTTCGGCGCGCCGGAAGAAAGCGGAGCGCGAGCGGCAGCGTCTGGCCGACCAGGCGAGCCGGGCGGCCGGATCGGCGCTCGACGTGACCGCGCTGCTCAGGACCATGGGCGTGGGCGGGACCAAGGACCGGATGGCGGCCGGGCTCGCACAGTCGATCACGAGCCGGGTCAGCCCCTGGACGCTGGTCGGGCTGTCCGTGCTGGCCGGCTTCGTGGGCGGGCGGGTTCTCGACAAGGACTGAATGGGCGCGACGACGTCGCCAGCGAAAAGGCCGCGCAACGGGTGCGCGGCCTTTTCGATTCAGGACGAAGGCGTCGGGCGTTCAGCCCACCGCCGACTTCGACTTGCGGTGCGATTTCTGGTCGAAGAACAGCGCCTGGCTGATCACGGCCTTGACGGTCTCGACCCGGAACGGCTTGGTGACCAGGAACGCCGGCTCCGGCCGCTCGCCCGTGAGGAAGCGCTCCGGATAGGCGGTGATGAAGATGACCGGAACCTCGAAGCTCTCCAGGATGTCGTTCACGGCGTCGAGCCCCGACGAGCCGTCGGCCAGCTGAATGTCGGCCAGCACCAGGCCCGGCTGCTGCCGGCGGACCGCCTCGACCGCCTCGTTGCGCGTGCGGGCGACGTCGATCACCCGATGGCCGAGACCCTCGACGAGCGCCTCGAGATCCATCGCGATGATCGGCTCGTCCTCGATGATGAGCACGTCGGTCGCCATCTGCTGGGCGATTTCGCGGCCGGCTTCGTCGATGAGAGTGGAGACCTCGTCCGGCGTGCGGCCCATGGCGCCGGCGATCTGGTCGTGCGTGAAGCCTTCGACCGAGCTCAGCAGGAACGCCACCCGCGCGGGGGGCGTGAGCGCAGCGAGATTGCGGGTCATCCCTCCGGTGGTCAGAGGCGAATCGGTCATCTGATTGACCGCGATGGATCCCCAGACCTTCAGGAAGGCGCGATAGAGCGCCACGCGTGGCTCCATCTCACGATCGAAGGAGCCTGGATCCGCGATCAGCGCTTCGAGGGTCGCGACCGCATAGGCGTCGCCGCCCTGCTGAGTCCCCGTCAGCGCGCGCGCGAAGCGGCGCAGATAGGGCAGATGCGGTGCGATCGCCTGAGCAATTGACATGGGCGAGCCTTACAGCTTGAGAAGACATTGAGGAGGCGAGCGGTCAGCCATTCCGAGGCAAGCCGAACCTTGACCTCACGGTAACGACATTCCCCCGTAAAAGTTCCGAGCGAGCCCCGGAACCGGGCGGCTCAAGGGACGTTAGTCCCCCGGGCCCCACGCCCGAGGTCGCTCTTCCCCCTATGTAATGCCGCGATCCGCGATGTGGAGGCCTGGATGGACGAGAAGAAGCGCCGGCGACGGGATCGTACAGGGACCAGCATGGATCAGCAGATGGGTGTGTCGGGCGATGCGTCTGTTTCGCCGCAGGGTGGAGCTTTGGATCCCGACGTCAACGCGCAGATCGGACGTCAGCTCCGGTCCATCTACGAATCCGTCGTGAACCAGCCCGTGCCGGACCGTTTCCTGGAGCTTCTCAACCAGCTGGACGTCAAAACCGGGGGAGAGAAGAAGGAAGCCGAGTGATGGACGACGCAGGCCGCCGAATGAAGGACGACCTGCTCGGCGCCGTCCCGGCGCTACGAGCCTTCGCCATGTCGCTATGCGGCAATCCCGACCGGGCCGACGATCTCGTCCAGGAAACCCTGTTGAAGGCGTGGGGCAACCGAAACTCGTTCACGCCGGGCACCAACGTCTCGGCCTGGCTCTTCACCATCCTGCGCAACGTCTTCTACTCCGAGCACCGCAAGCGGCGCCGCGAGGTGGAGGACGCCGACGGCCAGATGGCGGCCAGGCTGGCGACCCATCCCGCCCAGGACGGGCACATGGACCTGGCGGACTTCAACACCGCGCTCCAGAAGCTGCTCCCCGACCAGCGCGAGGCGCTGATCCTGATCGGCGGGTCGGGCCTCTCCTACGAGGAGGCGGCGCAGATCTGCGGCTGCGCGGTGGGCACGATCAAGAGCCGCGTCAACAGGGCGCGGAACCGACTGGCCGAACTGCTCTCCGTGAACACGGTGGGAGACTTTGGACCGGATTCGCGCTGGCGCCCGGCGCTCAGCCAGTACACCCGGGCGGGCACCGAGGACCGGTGACGTCCGCCGCCGGCGCGCCAGGGGCGAAGCCGGCCTTCTGTCGCGCCAAGATGCGGCATGACCGCGCGCGCGCTCGCAAAGGTGATGCGACTTTGAGCCTCGCACGTTCGTAAGGTGCCGATGACGCGGCCAGCGTCGTCCCTTTCGAATGTCGAGGCCGTTGCATGACCGCTCATTTGTCCCCTCGCCTTTTGTCCGTCGCGACGGCGTCGCCTCCCCACGTGCTCCACCAGAGCGAGGTGACGATGAGGGCGCGGGACATCTTCGGGCGTCGCAAGGGCGAGTTCGACCGCATCGCGCCCGTCTTCGAGAACGCCGGCATCCGCACGCGCCGCTCGGTCCAGCCGATCGCCTGGTACTCCGAGCCCGCCGGATGGCCCGAGCGGACGCGCGCCTACCTGGAGGGCGGCTGCGACCTCTTCATCGCCGCGGCGCAAAACGCTCTCGACAAGGCGGGCCTGCAGGCGTCGGACGTGGACACGGTGGTGACGGTCTCGTCCACCGGGATCGCGACGCCCAGCCTGGAGGCCCGTGCCGCCGAGCGCCTCGGCCTCAGGCCGGACGTCGCGCGCATCCCGGTGTTCGGGCTGGGATGCGCGGGCGGCGTCACCGGGCTGGGCCTCGCGGCCAAGCTCGCCAGGGCGACCCCGGGCAGCCTCGTGCTGCTGGTCTGCGTAGAGCTCTGCACCCTGTCCTTCCGCGGCGAAGCGTTCTCGAAAGCCAACATCGTCGCCACCGCCCTGTTCGGAGACGGCGCCGCGGCGGCGCTCCTGCGCGCCGGCGACAGCGAGGGCGCGGTCGAGATCACCGGCTCGGCCGAACACCAGTGGCCCGGGACGCTCGACATCATGGGATGGGACGTCGGCGCGGAGGGGCTGGGCGTGGTCTTCGCCAAGTCCATCCCGCCCTTCGCCGAGGAGCATCTCGGCGCCGCCATGGAAGGCCTGCTGGCCCGCATGGGCCTGGCCCGCGAGGACGTGGGGCGCTTCGCCTGCCACCCCGGCGGCGCGAAAGTGATCACGGCTTTGGAGCGCTCGCTCGGCCTGCCGCAGGGCGAACTCGACGTCGAGCGCGAGGTGTTGTCGGAGTTCGGCAACATGAGCGCCCCCACCGCGCTCTTCGTCCTCGACCGTGTCCTGGAGCGGCCGGGACCGGACGTCACGGTGCTCACCGCCATGGGGCCGGGCTTCACGGCCTCGGCCTGCGCGCTGGCGAGGGTGGCGTGACCTCCGCGACGGTCCTGCTGCTCGCGCTCACCGGCCAGCGACTGGCCGAACTCGCCTGGGGGCGCAGCAACACGACCCGGCTGATCGCCCGGGGGGCGCTGGAACTGGCCCCGGGGCACTATCCCCTGATCGTCGCCTTCCATGCGGCGTGGCTCGCCGGACTGTGGCTGATGGGGCGCGACCAGCCGATCTGGACGCCCGCGGCGGCGGCCTTCGCGGCGCTGCAGGGCCTGCGGCTCTGGGTGCTGGCGACGCTCGGTCGCCGCTGGACCACGCGCATCCTGGTCGTCCCCGGCGAAAGCCTGGTGAGACGCGGCCCCTATCGCCTGTTCAAGCACCCCAACTACATGATCGTCGCGGCGGAGATCGCCGTCGCGCCGCTGGCGCTGCACATGCCGGTCTACGCCGCCGTCGCGAGCGTCATCCATGCGGGCGTGCTCGCCATTCGGATCCGCGAAGAAAACATGGCTCTTGCAAGTTTCACGCGCGCTAATACTGTTTGATACTTAAGGTAGAAAAGACGCGCAGCAGTCGGCCCGTTCGATCTGTAACGTTATATCATGGTTTGTTAGCATGCTGCGCCTCAGCTTCAGCTGGCGCCCTTTCATGCAACGTTTCAAATCCAGCTCTTCGACCATGACGCGCGCCGCCCCAGACGGCCAGCCCGTGGGGAAGGTGTCCAGCGCCGGAACGCCATGGTCCGTCGCGCCGCGGTCGAGCGCCTCGCTGCTCTGCACCGTCGTCGGTCCACCGGCTGTGGCCGCGGCTGCGGAGAAGTCGCCCTCTGCGGCGCCGAGCGGCGCGAGGTTCGGCGGCGAGGACGTGCTGCGCCGCTGCCTCTCAGGCGGCGCGATCGCCTCCGTGACGGAGATCGAGGAGGCCAACGCCAAGCTGTTTCAGGACATCCGGCGGACCGGCGTGGCGGACTGGGTCGAAAGCGTCCGCCGCCATCACGACGGCACCTTCCAGCACTGCATGCTGGTGAACGGCCTCGTTGCGGCGTTCGTGGACCGCCTGGGATTTTCGCGCCGCGACGTGGCCCGGGCCATGCTGGCCGCCACCCTGCACGACATCGGCAAGGCCAGGACCCCCGTCCACATCCTGGACAGCCCCCTGAAGCTCACGCCCGAGGAGTTCGCCGTCATGCAGCGGCATCCCACCGACGCCATCGAGATGCTGGCCGAGGGCGATCCGCTCGATCCGGCGGTGCTGGACGCCATCGAGCATCACCACGAGTATCTCGACGGCTCGGGCTACCCGCATGGCCTCTGCGGGTCGCAGGTGCTCGACCTCACCCGGCTGCTCACGATCAGCGACATCTTCGCGGCTCTTTCAGAGCGGCGGTCCTATAAGCCCCCGATGGCGCCCGACGAGGCGTTCAGGGTGCTCGAAGACATGGGGCCGAAGCTCGACCAGGCTCTGGTCAAGGCGTTCCGTCCCATTTCCGAGATGCTGCCGCCGTCCACAAACACGTGATTCATCTGTAAAACAAAAATTTCCACAGAGCATGATTGAAATTACCTCGCCCATGCTGCATGGTGCCGGAACGCTCCGGTCGTTGCGCCGGATCAATGCTGACCATTGCGCGTTCGTGGTTGAACCGAAGCGCCGGCGTCGAGGATTGAACGGGCATGCACATCAAGGTCGTCGATCACCATGGAACGGAGCACACGCTCGAAGCCCTCGACGGCTGGCGGGTGATGGAGGTGATCCGAGACTGGGACGTCGGCATCAAGGCCGAATGCGGAGGCGCCTGCGCCTGCGCGACGTGCCATGTCTATGTCGACCCGGAGTGGTTGGACCGGCTGGCGCCGCCCAACGACGAGGAAGTCGACCGGCTGGACGACGCGCCGCTCGTGGAGGCCAATTCCCGCCTCTCGTGCCAGATCCTCATGAGCGAGGACCTGGACGGATTGAGGCTGCGCCTGGCGCCCGGTTCGGAACCGGAGGCGGTCGCGGCCTGAGGGCCGGCTAGACCAGCGGCGCCGTCACGCGAGACGCCATTTCGAGCCAATGCGGCGTCGGCAGGCCCTTCGTCTTCAGGAAGGCCGGGTTGAACAGCTTCGACTGATAGCGGGTCCCATAGTCGCACAGGATCGTCACGATGGTCTTGCCGGGGCCCAGCCGCTCGGCCAGACGGATCGCGCCCGCGACGTTCACGCCCGACGATCCGCCGAGGCACAGCCCCTCATGCTCCAGCAGGTCGAACACGATCGGAATGGCCTCCTCGTCGGGGATCTGGAACGCCGCGTCGACGGGCGCGCCCTCGAGATTGGCCGTGATCCTGCCCTGCCCGATCCCTTCCGTGATGGACGAGCCGGAGGATTTCAGCTCTCCGTGCTCGTAGAAATTGTAGAGCGCCGCGCCCATCGGGTCGGCGAGCCCGATCTGGATCGCCGGGTTGCGCTCCTTGAGCGCCATCCCGGTCCCGGCGAGCGTGCCCCCGGTGCCCACCGCGCAGATGAAGCCGTCGACCTTGCCGTCGGTCTGGGCCCAGATCTCCGGCCCGGTCGTCTCGATATGGGCCTGGCGATTGGCGAGGTTGTCGAACTGGTTGGCCCAGATCGCGCCGTTCGGATCCGAGGCGTTGAGCTGCTCGGCCAGCCGGCCCGACACCTTCACGTAGTTGTTGGGATTGGCGTAGGGCGCGGCCGGCACTTCGACCAGATCCGCGCCGGCCAGCCGCAGCATGTCCTTCTTCTCCTGGGACTGCGTCTCGGGGATCACGATGACCGTCTTGAAGCCGAGCGCGTTGGCGACCAGGGCGAGCCCGATGCCGGTGTTGCCGGCGGTGCCTTCCACGATCGTCCCGCCCGGCCGCAGGGCGCCCCTGCGCACCGCATCCTGGATGATGAAGAGCGCGGCGCGGTCCTTCACCGACTGGCCGGGGTTCATGAACTCCGCCTTGCCCAGGATGCGGCAGCCGGTCCGTTCGGAGGCTCGCTTGAGTTCGATGAGGGGAGTGTCGCCAATGGCGTCGACGACGCCTGAACGGATGGACATGGTCGCGCCTTTACGCCTGTTCGGCCAGGAAGCCGACGAGGGGCGGCACTATAGGCCGGGCGCCGCCGGGATCAACCCAAACGCGTGGGCCGCCGCAGAATGGTCCGTTTCACGTCCAAGGCCGGAAAAAGGCGGCCCGGCCCCCGCGAGAGCCGGGCGTTTCGGCGGTCAGGCGCTCACCAGCTCGTCAGCACCGCGCCCTTGAACTTGGTCTCGATGAAGGCCTTCACCTCGGGGGTGCGATAGGCGTCGACCAGGTCCTTGACCCAGGGCTTGTCCTTGTCGACGGCCCGAACGGCGATCACGTTGACATAGGGTCCCTTGGGCTCCTCCAGCAGGATCGCGTCGCGCTGCGGGCTCAGGCCGGCGGGCTCGGCGTAGTTGGTGTTGACCGCCGCCGCGTCCACGTCGTCCAGGGTGCGCGGGGCCTGGGCCGCGTCGATCTCGATGAATTTCAGCTTGCGCGGGTTCTCGACGATGTCGAGAACGGTGGGCTTGAAGCCGACGCCCTGCTTGAGCTTGATCACGCCCTTGTCCTGCAGCAGCAACAAGGTGCGCCCGCCATTGGTCGGATCGTTCTGGATCGCCACCGCGCCGCCTGCCGGGATCTGATCGAAGCTCTTGTGCTTCTTCGAGTAGATGCCCATCGGGAAATTGACCGTCGTGGCGACGCTCACGAGCTTGTAGCCGCGGTCCTTCACCTGATTGTCGAGATAGGGCTGGTGCTGGAACGAGTTGGCGTCGAGTTCGCCGGCGTCGAGCGCCTGGTTGGGCACCACATAGTCCGAGAACTCCTGGATCCTGAGGTCGACGCCCTTCTTGGCCAGCACCGGCTTGACCGCCTCGAGGATCTGGGCGTGCGGCCCGGGCGTGGCGCCGATACGGACAACCTGGTCGGCGCGCGCGGCGGCGGATCCGAGCAGGGACAATGCGAGCGTGGACGCGAGCAGGGCCCGCCGGCTGAGAGACTGGGACACGGTGTATCTCCGTTTAGGTCGGTGCTGAAGGAGGTCAGGGTTGGCGCAGGCGCCGGTTGAGGCGCTTGGCGAGGCTGTCGCCGAGGCTCTGGACGGCCTGGACGAGGACGATCAGGACCACCACCACGGTGGCCATCACCTCGGGCATGAAGCGCTGGTAGCCGTAGCGGATTCCAAGGTCGCCGAGGCCGCCGCCCCCTACCGCGCCGACCATCGCCGAGTAGCCGATGAGGCTCACGACCGCGAGGGTCAGGCCGAGCACGATGCCGGGCAGCGCCTCGGGGATGAGCACCTTCCAGACGATCTGCAATGGAGTCGCCCCCATGGCGCGCGCGGCCTCGATCAGGCCATGGTCGACCTCCCGGATCGCGCCTTCGACGATCCGCGCGATGAACGGCGTCGCCGCCACCGTCAGGGGCACGATCGCGGCGGCGGTGCCGATCGAGCTGCCGGCGATCAGGCGCGTGAAGGGGATGATCGCCACGACGAGGATGATGAAGGGCGTCGACCGCGCCGCGTTGACGACAAGTCCGAGCGCCGCGTTCACGGCCGGGGCGGCGAAGAGCTCGCCCTTCCGGCTGGCGGCGAGGAAGACGCCGAGCGGCAGGCCGAGCAGGCTGCCGATCACGGCCGCGACGGCCACCATGGACAGGGTGTCGAGGGTCGCCTGCCAGACGAGGCGCAGCAATTCAGGGGACATGGCCGACGACCTCCGAGCCGAGCTCCAGACGCGCAAGCGCCGACAGAGAGGCCGACAGCCCCGGCTCGTCGGAGGGAAGACTGACGAGCAGGCTCCCATAGGGACGGCCGGCGATGCGTTCGATCCGCCCCGCCAGGATGTTGAAATCGATGCCCAGAACCCGCGTGAGCCGGCTGATCACCGGGCTGGTGGCGTTTTCGCCCGTGAAGGTGATCCGCACGACGGCGCTGCCGCCCGGGAAAGCCTCCGGCCGAAGCGTCTGGGCGATGTCGGGAGGCGGCTCGACCCCTGTCACCGACGCCAGGAAGCTGGCGGTCGTGGGATGCCGGGGTTTCGTGAGCACGTCGAAGACGGCGCCCTCCTCCACGATGCGGCCGGCCTCGAGCACGGCGACGCGGTCGCAGATCTCCTTGATGACCTGCATCTCGTGCGTGATGAGCAGGATCGTCAGGCCGAGCCTGTCCCTCAGGCTGGCGAGCAGCTGCAGGGTGGAGGAGGTCGTCTCCGGATCGAGCGCCGACGTAGCCTCGTCGCAGAGGAGGACCGTCGGATCGGTGGCGAGCGCCCGGGCGATGCCCACGCGCTGCTTCTGGCCGCCGGACAGTTCCGCCGGATACCTGTCGCGCTTGTCGGAGAGGCCGACCAGCGCGAGCAGCCGCTCGACCGTCCTGCGCGCCTGCGCCTTGTCGCCGCCCGCGATTTCGAGCGGCAGGGCGACATTGTCGAACACCGTCCGGGACGAGAGGAGGTTGAAGTGCTGGAACACCATGCCGACCGAGCGCCGCACGGTGCGCAGCGAGGCCTCGTCCAGTCCGGCGACGTTCACCCCGTCCACCCAGACGGCTCCGCCCGTCGTGCGCTCGAGCCCGTTCACGAGACGGATGAGCGTGGACTTGCCCGCTCCCGACCGGCCGATCACGCCCACGATGGAGCCCTTGGGAACCGAAAGGTCGATGCGGTCGAGCGCCGTCAATGCGGGCTGGCCCCGGCGCGGCCCGAAGACCTTCGAGGCGTTCTCAAAGCGGATCGCAGCCGTGGCCGGCTGACGCTCATGCAAAGGCGGGCCGTTTGGGGCGACCCTCAAGGGGGCGTTCATGATCATCTCTCGTGAAAGGTCTCGACGCAGGCCGGACGCAGAGCGGGCTTACCGCCAGGCTCGCATGGGCGTCAGACGGTCGGGACGCTTCGGCGCGCTGCGAGGCGCGATCGCTGTATCGTTCGGCATGCGGGTCTCCCGGTCACGGAGCCCACGACGTCGTCGTGGCGCTTTAGCGTTTGGTGACGCGGCGCAAGCTGCTGGCTCAAATGCCCGCGGCGGCGACGCCGAGCGCGTCGCAGCCAGGAGAACCTACCTGTTTTGACGGGAGACGCAATCGACAAAACGGAAAAACGTTCGTTATAACGGAATGGCCGCTATGCGTTGGGAAGGCCCCGGCGTGGCCGGAGCCTTCCATAGGCTTAGCGGTCGGCCCGCGAGCCGCTCGCCTTCAACTGCAGGTATTTGGTGGTCACCGTGGCGACGTTCTGGTCGATCCACGACGCCATCTGCTGCTCCTCGCGCAGCGACTGCTCCAGGATCTGGGCTTCCTGGGTGAAGCCGCCGGCCTGGGCCATCGCGATCAGCGACTTGTAGGACGCGATCTCGAAGTTCTCGAACGCCAGGTTTGCGAAGGTGTTCTTCAGGATCTCGTCATCCGCCGTCGCGTGCATCATCGCGCCCAGATTGGCGGTGAACTGCATGGCGGCGTCCTTGATCACCGACCGGCTCTCATCGAAGCGCGCCAGAAGCTGGTCGATCCGCTCCTCCTGCTGGTTGGTCTCCTGCAGGTGCCTGCGCAACGCCTGGGCGACCTCCGGATAGGATTCCAGCCGCTCGAGCTGCCGCTCAATCAGTTGCCTCGCCTGCTTCTCCAGCGCGTGGGCGTTGCGCAGTCCGGTCACGAATTCCGATCGGATCGTGTCCGCGGAACCGTCGCTCGTCATCGTCATGGTCCATCCTCCAAGGGTTGGGAGAACCGGCCTAACGATGGCGGACTGGCGATGTTCCGCCCCCCGGATAGCGCGTTCGGAAACGCCGGCCGCTACGGGGTCGGGCGCGCCGTGTCGACCCGGGCCGGTTGCTGGACCATCACGGAAGACGGCCGGTACTCCAGCACCGTCATCCGCGTGCGCCCGGAATGCGGCCCCACATGGACCTCGACCGGGCCGCCGCCGTCAGGGGCGGCGAAGCGGCCGCCGGGCTGCCAGTAGGCGAGGTCGCTCTCCTTCAGGGTGAAGGAGATGACGCCCGTTTCGCCGGGCTGCAGGGCGACGCGGCCCATCCCGCGCAGCTCCCGCACGGGACGCGACAGGCGCGCCACCTTGTGGCGGACATAGAGCTGCGCCTGCGCGACCCCGGGCCTCGGGCCGACATTGGTCACGTCGACCGTGACCTGCACCGACTGGCTCCCCACCATGCGCAGCCGGTCCAGGCGGGGTTCGCCCATCTCGAAGCGCGCATAGGAAAGCCCGTAGCCGAAGGGGTAGAGCGGCGTCGACGGCAGGTCGATATAGGCGCTGGTGTAGGGCTTGTAGGTCTCGGCCGCGGGCCGGCCGGTCGGCAGGTGATCGTGGTAGATCGGGATCTGGCCGACCGACCGGGGGAAGCTGATGGGCAGCCGCCCGGTGGGCTCGTTCAGTCCGAACAGCGTGCGGGCGACCGCGAGGCCGCCTTCGCTGCCCGGGAACCAGGCTTCGAGAATGGCCGGCGCGTCGCGATCGAGATCCTCGATGGTCAGCGGCCGCCCATTGAACAGCACCACGGCGGTCGGCTTGCCGACGGCCAGCACCGCGCGGGCCAGCGCCAGCTGGTCGCCCGGCAGGTCCAGGGAGGCCCGGCTCGCCGCCTCTCCGCTCTGGGTGGCGTGCTCGCCGAGCGCGAGCACGACGACGTCCGCCGTCGCGGCGAGCCGCACGGCCGCGGCGACGTCCGCAGCCGTGGAGCGCTCGACCGAGCCGGCCGCCAGCGCGGTGACGCGCGCCGACGGGCCGAGCACCTGGGCGATCCCCTCCTTCAGGGTGATCGTCGCGTCAGGATCGCCGTGGGCGGCCCAGGGCCCGAGCGTGTCGGCGCCGGCGTCCCCGAGCGGCCCGATCACGGCGACGGACTGGGCCGTGGCGGCGAAGGGGAGCACGTCCCGGTCGTTCTTGAGCAGCACGAGCGACTTCTCGGCCAGCGCGAGCGCGACGACCTTGTGCTGCGCGCTCCCGATCACCTCGGCTTCGCGTTTTTTGTCGGAGCGGCCGAAGGGCTGGTCGAAGAGGCCCAGATCCTCCTTCAATTGCAGGATTCGCCGGACGGAGTCGTCGAGCTGTCCGCCGTCGACCAGCCCCTCCCGGACCAGCAGCGGGAGCGACCCGACATAACTCCGGCTCTCCATGTCCATGTCGGTGCCGGCCTGGAACGCGATCCGGCTGGCGTCGAAGGCGTCCTCGGCGACCCCATGCACCGGAAGTTCGCCGATCGCGCCGAAGTCGCTGACGACGATGCCCCGGAAGCCCCATTCGCGCCGCAGGACGTCGCGCAGGAGGCGCTCATTGGCGACGCCCGGCATGCCGTCCACGGCGTTGAACGCGGCCATCACGCAGCGCGCGTCGGCGTCGACGGCGGCCTTGAAGGGCGGCAGCTGCTGCTCCCGCAGGGCCCGCTCCGACAGATCGAGGGCGCTGTAGTCGCGGCCCGCCTCGGTCGCGCCGTTGCCGGCGAAGTGCTTGACGCACGACGCCACGGAGTCGGGCGCAGAGAGCGACCGTCCCTCCAGCCCATGGACCCGGGCGGCGGCGATCTGGGCCCCCAGCCAGGCGGACTCGCCGCTCCCTTCCGCCACCCGGCCCCAGCGCGGATCGCGCGTCACATCCACCATGGGCGCGAAGATCCAATTCACCCCGGCGGCCGACGCCTCGGTGGCCGAGACCCGCTCGCCGGCCTGGATGGCCTCCATGTCCCAGCTGGCGGCCTGGCCCAGCGGAATGGGCAGGATCGTCCGATAGCCATGCAGGACGTCGAACCCGAGAAGGAGCGGGATGCCGAGCCGTGTCTCGGTCAGCGCCATGGCCTGGAGGCTGCGGGTGTACTCGGCGCCATAGACGTTGAAGAGCCCGCCCGCCTGCCCTTTCAGGATCGCGTCGCGAACGCTCTGGGGAGCGAAAGGCCCCGTGACGGCGTGGTTGCCCGAGACGAGATTGAGCTGGCCGACCTTCTCCTCCAGCGTCATGCGCGAGAGAAGCTCCTCCACGCGCGGGCTCGCCTGGGCGGATTGAACGGCGGCGCAGGCGGCGAGCGCCAGCGCCGCGCAGGTTCGAAGCCAGGAACAAGCCATCTGGAGTCTCGCCATTGATCAATCGTCAGCAGGGCGTCGGGGTCGTCGGGACCATAAGCTCAGCCCGGGCGCGCAGCAATCGCCCAGGCCGGACAGGCGATCACGTAAGCTCGATGGACGCTCAGCGCCCGGGAAGCACGATCACCGTGGGCGTCTCGGGCAGGGTCTCGCGCGACACGATGAGGACCGGATCGTCGCGCCGCTCCACGGGCCATTGCCGGCCGGCGCGGTCGAGGAAGCGGGCCAGAGTGGCGGAGCCGAAATAGTGCATGGGAATCATCACCCGTGCGTTGAGCTGGCCCAGCACCTCGATCATGCCTTCGAGGTCGAGCGTATAGCCCCCGTCGACGGGCACGAGGACCACGTCGATCCGTCCCAGATTCTTCAGGTGACCGGGCAGCAGCGTGTGATGCAGGTGACCCAGATGGGCCACGCACAGGCCCCCCGTCTCGAACACGAAGATGGAGTTGCCGTCCCGTTCGGTGCCGCCGGACCAGTCGCGGATGCTGGTCGGCACGTTCCTGATGTGCACGTCCCCGACCACGACGTCGTGCCGGGCGGCTCCGCCGTTCACGTCCCAGCCCCGCAGCACCAGCGGGATGGAGGGATCCGGCCGGTCGGTGAAGTGCGTCGAGTGGGCGTGGTTCATGGTCACGGCGTCGAGCCGGCCGGGCGGCCGCAGATAGTCGTTGTAGTCCGTCGCGATGCGGATCCCGCCCGGGCTCTCGATGACGAAAGTCGCGTGTCCGATGAAGGTGAGGCCGACCTGTCCGACGCCGAGCGCCGCAGGCTGGATGAACGGCCGCGTCGAGGAGACGAGGCCCGTGCAGGGCGCCTGGCGCTCCTCGGCCTGCGAGAGGGTCGAGGCGACGGCGCCGACGCAGGCCAACAACACTGTGGCGAACCTGATCATCCCCGGCCTCCCTCAGCGCGCCGTCATCCAATCATCGTTCCGCGTTTCCCGCCATATGGGTCTTGTCCGGCGGGCGCGACGGGTCGTCGCGCGCCGCCAACGTCGGATCAGGCCGACCGGGCCAGCTCCACCACCACGCCGTCGCCGAGATCCGCCAGCGCCGCGGTCAGCTCCTCCTGGAGACGGAGGTTCTCGCGGCCACGCGGCGCCACGCTCACCACGATCCGGGACGGAGCCTGCGATGTCGAAATCCGGGGCTCGGTGATTTTCTGTTCCGCGAGGAACGGCGCGAGCCTGCGCCTGATCTTATCGTCATCGATAGAAGCCATCGAAGCCCTCCTGAAGGTGCAAGAGACTGCAATATTGAAGGGGAGCCCGGGTGCTGCACTGCACAGCGAGCTTGCCGCACTGCAGCACGCCGAGAGCCGCCGCGTCAACTCACGGCTGTGTCGCACGCGCCTTGGCGACCCCCCGCGCCGACTCTCCGGCGACAAGCTCAGTCTTCACGGAACGCATTGATCAGCCTGACGTTGTCAGGACAGCGAACACGTGTGGTCGCATGACAAACGAGGGAACGTGATGAAGACTGTTGCAATCGCCATCGCCCTGGGGCTGCTCGGCTCGTCCGCCGCGATGGCGCAGAGCGTCACCATCGACACCGGCGGTCATCGGGGTTGGGACCGCGGCCGCCACGAGGGCTTTCGCATGCATCGCGACCGCGACGTTTCGGTCCGCCGCGTGGAGACCGGTTCGGTGGGTTGCCGCACCACGACGATCCGCAAGCGCAATTTCGACGGCGACATGGTCGTGAAGCGCATCCGCCGCTGCGACTGACCGTCGCGGTCGTGGACGTGAGAAGGCCGGCGCTCGCCGGCCTTTTTCGTTGGAGACATGCTCCAGACGAAAGGGGCCGGCTTGGCGCCGGCCCCTGTCCGTCCCTGCGGGTTGGCCTTAGCGGGTGGCCTTCTTGACCGCGTCCTTCACGTCGCCGACGGCGCTGCGAGCCTCGCCCTTGGCCTTGTCGGCCTTGCCCTCGGCCTGCATCTTCTGGTCGCCCGTGAGCTTGCCGGCCGCGTCCTTCACGGCGCCCTTGGCTTTGTCGGCCGCGCCCTTGATGTGCTGCTTGTCCATGCTGCGCTCCTCTCGTGGTGTCTCGTCCCACAACGCATGGGGAGGCCGCTTGTTCGCGCCCTGCCGGATAATTCGGCCGCGCCATTTCTCGGTTTTCGATCTTTACACTCTGTAATACAACCTATGAGATAAATCGCGTCTCGGATTGTCATGCATTGCAACGCATGACGGCGCAACTTCTACGCACGGTCAAGTGGGTGATTCGCGTAAGCCGCGAAAAGCTCCCTGACCTCAAACGGTGGATGGCCCCCTGCTCCAACCGCCTCGTCTTGAAGGAAACTTCGTATGTTGATGACCATTCAGCAGAGCTACTCCGTCGAAGGTCTTCGTTCGACGCCTTTGTTCCGGGACTCCTCGCCCGGAACTCTCGAGCATTTCTCACGACTGTGCCTGGTTCAGCGCGTTCCATCCGGAACGGAACTGATCGGCGCCCGTGAACGACCGGGCTTCGTCCACATCATCCTGGACGGCGCGGTTGAGCTGTTTTCGACGGAAGCCGGTCGCGAGGCCATGCTGTGCACCGTCCGCGACGGCCTGGCCGTGGGCCTGGACGCCCTGCTGTCGAGCGACGAACCCGTGCATGGCGCGCGCACTCTCACCACCGCCCGCCTCCTGGCGGTCCCGGGGGGAGCCCTTGCGCCGGCGCTCGCCAGCGACGCCGGCCTCGCCATGGCGGCCGCGGTGATCACGTCGACGCTCTCGACCCGTCTCGCCAAGGAGCTGGCGGAACAGAAGCTGCGCACCTCGATCGAGCGTCTCGCCCACTGGCTGCTGCGCGTGCAACGCCATTTCGGAGGGGCGGAGCGTTTCGAATTGCCCTATTCGAAGCGCACTCTCGCGCTTCGGCTCGGGATGACGCCCGAGAGCCTGTCGCGCAACTTCGCCCAGATCGAGAAGAGCGGATGCCGGATCGACGGCCCGTTCGTCACCGTCACCGACGCCGCCAAACTCGAGTCGCTGGCGCGGATGAACTGACGGGTCCGCTCGCGTGGGCGGCCGAATGGCCGCCCTGCGACACGAGATCGCATATCGCCGCGCATTCGGCGTACGCTTTGGCACGGGCTATATTGATTCCGCAATTGAGCGAAGTCATTTGGTTGACCTACAAGCGAGTAGCACGCCTAAGTAGGCTGTGGCTCCAGAATCGCACAGATGGTCAGCATCCGCCAAAGTCGCCCCCATCGAGACCCGCCCCCCCACAGCCGACTGCCCGTCTTGCGGCCGGGCTTCATGCGCGTTGGCCCGCTGGCGGCCGCATCGGACGTGCTCGCGGACTTCGGGCGCACCCTGGAGGACGCCTGCCGGGCGTCCGGAGTGAGCGCAAGGCTGCTGCGGGATCCCGATTCCGTCATCTCTTTCGAGGACTGCGGACGCTTCCTGCAGGCTGGGGCGGCCCTGTCCGGCGCTCCTCATTTCGGCCTCCTGGTGGGGGTCGCCGCGACCCCGTCCTCGCTGGGGCTGGTCGGCTTCCTCGCCCAGCATGCGCCGACCGTGCGCTCCGCCCTGGCCAATCTCAGCGCCTTCATGCACCACCAGGGACGCGGGCTGCTCATCCTGGTGGACGAGAAGGACGACGTCGTCACGCTCAACTGCATGGTTCTGCACGCGCAGGTCACGGGACTGGTCCAGACGTCCGAGATGGCTCTGGGCGTCGCCTGGACCACCCTGAAGGCGATCTGCGGCCCGGACTGGCGCGCCATCCAGGTCTATCTGTCCCGCAGCCGGCCGGAGGAGGCTGGACCCTATCGGAACTTGCTCGAGGCGCCGGTGCGGTTCGATTCCGAGGAGGCCGGCATCGAATTTCCGACGTCGTGGCTGGACCGCCCCGTGCCGGGCTCCGACAAGGCGCTTTACCGCTTCCTGCGGGGCCAGATCGAGGCGGCGGAGGAGCTGACCGAGCACTCGATGTCGGAGGAGGTCAGCCGAATCATCCGGACGCGGCTGCAGGACAGCGACCTCTCCGTCGATGCGGTGGCGGCGGCCATGAGCTTCAACCGTCGCACCCTCAGCCGGCGGCTCGCCGCCGAGGGCGTGAGCTTCTCATCCCTCCTGGCGGCCGTCCGATACGACGTGGCCAAGCGGCTGTTGCGCTCCACCGCCATCCCGCTGAGCGAGATCGCCTTGTCGCTCGGCTATTCGGAAGCCAGCGCGTTCACCCGGGCGTTCCGCGAGTGGTCGGGCGCGAGCCCTCAGCAATGGCGGACCGACAACCAGAGCCCGCTGGCCCGCGTCTCGAAGGCCCTGAAGCCGCAGGGAGCGGTCGGCGCGTCGCCGCAGGCCGACAGGCCCGGGCTCACGCCGGATCAGTAGTCGCGGCCTTGTGCGCCATCAACACGGCTTCGGCGGCCTTGCGGCCGGCCAGCGTGGCGCCGCCGACCGTCATGGCCCCGCCGATGGTGTCCGCGCCGCCCGACGTCGCCTCGCCCGCCAGGAAGACGCGCCCGCCGATCGGCGCCGCCAGCGCCTGCCTCGCCGCCGCCTCGCCGGGAGGAGCGTAGGAATAGGACCCGCGCGCGTACGGGTCCGTGACCCAGTCCGACAGACGTCCGGCGCGCAGGCGATCCCTGGCCCGGACGCCCACCACGCCGCAGAACGCATCGAGGAGCGCGTGGACGGCGGCCGTCTCGCCCGCGTCGATCAGGTCCCGGGCGGGCGTCCCGCCGATCGTGCCGATCACGATGTTTCTGTCGAAGGGCCAGAGCTCCAGGTTGAAGCCCGTCTCCAGCGGATAGATGTCGCTGGGGGAAGGCCAGTCGAAGCGCTCTCCGTCGAATTCGAGGACCACCTTGGTCAGCGCGCCCATCCGCAGCGCGCCGATGGCGTCCCGGACCGGCGACGGCGGAACAGGGTCGAAGCGGATCCCCTCTCCGGCCAGCACGCCCAGCGAGACGGTCACGATCACGGCGCGGGCCCGGATGGCGCCCCAGGCGCCCTCGACGACCACGCCTGCGCCTCCCCACGCGATGCGCGACACGGGGCTGTCGAGCCGGATCGGCAATCCGGCCGCCGATGCGGCCACAAGCGCGCCATAGCCGGACGGAACGGTCCTGTCCGGCCCTTCCCAGAGCTGCCGGAGATCAGCCAGCCCGATCCGCCCGGGATCTTCCCCGATCGCCTGCCGTCCGTACCGGTCGGCCGCCTCCCGCACCTCCACGGGCTCGTCCCGCACGAGGTCGGCCAGCGTCCGGTCGGGTCCATCGTCGGCCGCGTGCATGAGGTCCCCCAGCCGGTCGGCGCCCGCGCGGCGTCGCCGCCGCTCCGGCTCGCCCAGGCGCACCCCGTCGCGGAAGGGCGCGCCGCCGCCCCAGCCGCGGTGAGGCGGCAACGGCGTCCCGAGGGAGCGTGCGATGTCCACCCACGGATTTCGGTCGGCGTAGTGCACATAGGCCGCGCCCGCGTCGAACGGCGTGTCGCCGCACCGGTCCGTGAAGGCCCGTCCGCCCACGCGCGCGCGCGCCTCCAGGACCAGCACGCCGGTTCCCGCAGCCTGCAACGCCCGAGCCGCCGCGAGCCCAGCCGCTCCCGCCCCCACGACGACGACGTCGACGTCGTTCAGCTGGTCGGATCCGGCGATGCGCGATGAAGGAATGGACATGAAGAGGCGCCTCGGGCTGCGAAGCTGGGATGTAGGGCCAGCCTGCGCCCGGTCCAGCCGCCGCGGCTCAGCCCCCGCGGCCCAGCTCGTCGCGCAGCCGCGACGCGAGTTCGTGCAGGGCGAACGGCTTGCGCAGGAGATGGTGCGCGCCCGGCACCCCGGCGAGCGCGCGGGTGTCCGCATGCCCGCTCGCGAACACGATCGGCAGGTCGGGCAGGAACTCCTTCAACTGCTTGGCGGTCTCGGCCCCGGTGAGGCCGGGCATGACATAGTCCAGCACGGCGATGTCCACAGGGATTACCCGGGCCAGCCGCAGCGCCTCGTCTCCGTCGACCGCCGTGACCACCTGATAGCCCAGCTCGAGCAGCGCGGCCGACATGACCGAGCGCACATCCGCGTCGTCCTCGATCAGCAGCACCGTTTCCTGCTTCCCCGGCTGGGGCTCGCTCTCGGGCGGCGCGGCCTCCTCGATCGCGTCAGCCGCCGCGGCCGGAAGCAGGATCGAGACGGTCGTTCCCTCTCCGGGCTGGGTGTCGATCGTGGCGTGGCCGCCCAGTTGTCGGGCGACCCCGTAGACCTGCGACAGGCCGAGCCCGGTGCCCTGCCCGGCGGGCTTCGTGGTGAAGAACGGATCGAAGGCGCGGTCCTTCACGTCGGCGGGCATTCCGGGCCCGTTGTCCTTCACCGAGATGCAGATCCAGGCTTCGGCGTTGGCGTCCGCCGGCTGCGACGTGCGGGCCGTCGCGAGCACGATCCGGCCTCCGCCCGCCATCGCGTCGCGGGCGTTGATGGCGAGGTTCACCAAAGCGAGCTCGAGCTGGTTGGCGTCGGCGAGCACCAGCCCGGCGTCCGGATCGAGCTCCGTGCTGATCTCCACCATGGGGCCAATGGACTGCCGCAGCAGCGATTGCATGCCGCCGATGAGCTGGTTGACGTCCACGGGCCGCGCTTCCAGCTCCTGCGTCCGTGAGAAGGCCAGCAGCTGGGAGATCAGCTTGACGCCGCGCTGGGCGGCCTGGAGGGCGTGGCCGGCGATCTCGCCGACGCGCGGCTCCGTCGACCGCCGCTGGATCAGGTGCAGGCCGCCCACGACGGCCGCGAGCAGATTGTTGAAGTCATGCGCGATGCCGCCCGTGAGCTGGCCGATCGCCTCCATCTTCTGCGCCTGGACGAGCGCGGCCTCCGCCTTGGCGCGCTCGGCGATCTCGGCCTGCAGCCGCGCATTCGCCTCCGCGAGCTCGCGGGTGCGCTCCTCGACGCGCTTCTCCAGCGTGTCGTTGAGACGCAGCAGCGCGCTCTCGGCGTTGCGGATCCGAAACAGCGCCCCCACCGCCGCGATCAGTTCCTCCGGCTCGGCCGGCTGGGTCATGTAGGCGTCGGCGCCGCTGTCCAACCCCTTGGCCCGGTCCGCGCTGGCCACCAGCGACGCGGAGACCTGCAGGACCAGGATGCGCGGGTGCTCGCGTTTGATCCGCTTGCAGATCTCGATTCCGTTGATGTCGGGGAGCTTGATGTCCAGGAGCACGACCGCCGGTTGCCGCTCGGCGACCATGCGCAGCGCATCCGCGCCGGTTCCGGCCTCCACGACGTCGTAGCCCGCCCTCTGCAGCGTGCGGGTCTTGGCGTAGCGGAGCGGCTCGGTGTCGTCGACGTTCAGGACGAGCTGCGGCTCGGCGGAGGTCTGGCTCATGCGCGTGGTCCCGCCACCCCGGCCAGCAGGGAGAGAAGCACGTCGCGCGAGAGCGCCTCCTTGCTCAGGAGGGCCCTCGCCGGCGCCAGGCGGCTGCGCAGCTCCGGATCGATCACGTGCGACGTCGACATGATCACCGGCAGCGAGCGCATGTCCGGATCGTCCTGGAGGGCCTGCAGGACCGCTGGACCGTCCAGTTCAGGCATCTGCACGTCGAGGAGAAGCACGTCCGGCCGCGCCTGCCGGATGCGCTGCAGGGCTTCCACGCCGTTGCGCGCCTCGACGAGTTCGTACTGGCCGTCGGACCCGATCAGCTGCCGGACGATGTAGCGGAAGGATTCGTCGTCGTCGGCGACCAGGACCTGGCGCGGCGACCCTCCTCGCGCATCGCCCGACGGATGGTCGGCGTAGCTGGACGGGATCGTCAGCGTGAAAGTGGAGCCCTGGCCCGGGACGCTCGCGACCGTGACGTCGCCGCGCAGCAGCTGCGCCAGCTTGCGCGAGAGAGGCAGGCCCAGCCCCGTGCCCTTGGCGCGCGCCTGCAGCCGGTTCTCCAGCTGCACGAATTCGTCGAAGATCTTGCCTTTGTCCTCGGCGGCGATGCCGATCCCCGTGTCGGCCACGCTGAACGAGACCCTGTTTCGGTCGGCGTCCCAGGATGCGCTCACCACGACCGAGCCGGCCTCGGTGAATTTCAGCGCGTTCGAGATGAAGTTGCGCAGAATCTGGGCGACCTTGCCCTCGTCGGTGCTGAGCAGCGGCAGTCCGTCCGCGTCCTCGAAGACCAGCGCCACCCGCTCGGTCGTCTGCAGAGGCCGCATGGCCCCGCGCAGGCCGCCGAACAGCTCCGTGACGCTGAAGCGGCTCGTGCGGACGTCGAGCTTGCCGGCCTCGACCTTGGCGAGATCGAGGAGGTCGTTGACCAGTTCGGTCAAATGTTCGGCCGACTGGCGGATATAGCCGACCTGCCGCATCTGCTCGGGCGTCAGGTCCCCGTCTATCCTGTCCTGCAGCATGCGCGAGATCGCCAGGATCGAGTTCAGCGGCGTGCGGAACTCGTGGCTCATATTGGACAGGAAGCGCGTCTTGAGATCGCTCGCCTGGCGCAGCTGCTCGGCCTTCTCGTCGAGCTCCGAATAGAGCGCCACCACGCCGCGATTGGTGTCCTCCAGCTCGCGGCCGAGCTTCTCCAACTCCTCGTTGCGGTCCTTCAGCTCCGAGAGGCTGGCCACGAGCTCCCGGTTCTGGTCGCGCAGAGCGGACATCGGGTCGCCGTCGAGCTCCTTCGCCACGGCGGCGGCCACCGCCGACAGCGCCGCGGCCGGCAATCGGGCGAGCCTCGCGGAGCGCCGTTTTCGCAGCTCCACCGTCGTCCCGGCGTTCGGCGCGGTCTGGACGTCGAAGCCGTCCATCAGGCGCTTGGCGCCGAGGATTCCGAGGCCCATGCCGGTGAGGGAGCGATAGCGGCCTTCGAGGATGGTGGAGAGGTGCGGGATGCCCGGGCCCTGGTCGGCGATCCGCACCACCATTTCCTGGGGCTGACGGTCGAGGTCGACGAGGAACTCGGCCCGCCCTCCCCCCGCATAGGCGAAAGAGTTGCGGGCGACCTCGGATACGGCCGTGGCGATGCGGGTCTGGTCCTGCGCGTCGAAGCCGAGCTTCTCCGCGATGCGCCGCGCGCGCTGGCGGACGAACACGACGTCCGTCTCGCTGGCGATGCGGGTGGACAGGATCGGCAGGGTCATGACGGCCGCGCCCTCGCGACCAGCACCGTGGCGTCGTCCCGCCCCCTGTTCTGGTCCCGCCAGAGGACGGCGGCGATCAGGCTGGGATGGGCGGCGAGAATGCCGGGATACCGGTCCAGCGACCAGTTGGTCGAAAGCCCGTCCGAGTGGAGGATGAGGTGTCCGCCCGCCGGAAGTGCGTATTCGAAGGCCTGGACGCGCCGCGCCATCAGCCCCGCGGTGCCGTTGTGCGACACCATCCGGCGCACGTCTCCGGGCGATGCGATCGCGCCCGCGATGTTGCCGATCCCGCCGAAGAGGACGCGGTCGCGGCCGAGATCCACGAGGGCCACCGCAATGGCCGCCCCCCGCGTGGCGCGCAGTCCGTCATGGATGCGTTCGAGGCTGTCGACCGGATCCGAATCCTTGCCGGCCGCGCCGGCGAAGAGGCGCACGGCGGCGGTGGAGGCCTCCGCGGCGGCCGCGCCGTGGCCGAGCCCGTCCGCCACCAGGATGGCGGGCTGGCCGTCGCGGAAGGACGCGATCGAATAGGCGTCCCCGCAGGCCTCTTCGCCCGGCTTGGGCGTGGAGATCGCCCCCCAGCACATTCGGCTGTCGGCCGTCGAGGCCGCCTGGCCTGCCGGGGACGATTTCTCCAGCCTGGCCACGACGACGGTGCCGAGGCCCGGCCAGGACGCGATGTCGCTGAATTGCGAGAGCCGCTCGATGGCCCCGAGGCCCTGCCCGGCGCTGCCGCTGCTCGAATGCCCGTCCCTGCGGCAGGCCGAGACGTCGCCCATCCCGGGCCCGCGGTCCACGGCGATCAGCTCGACGCCTTCCCGTCCCTGTTCGGAGAACAGCGAGGCCAGGACCGAGCCGCCGCCGCCATGCTTCACGAGGTTCGTCGCCAGTTCGGTGGCCACGATGGCGGCCCGGCCTGAATCGACCTCCGAGAACCCCACGCGGTGCGCCAGAGCCGTCGCGGCCCTGCGCACTTCAGACACCTGGCTGGCTTCGGTCACGCTGATCGCCTGGGTAGCCATGGGGGATCCTCAAGACCAGCGCACGATGGTGACCCGCGTCCCCTCGCCGGGAGCGGAATCGATGGAGAACTCGTTGGAGAGCCGTTTGGCTCCACTCAATCCCAATCCAAGCCCTTTCCCGGACGTGTAGCCGTCCTTGAGGGCGAGCTGGATGTCGGCGATGCCGGGTCCCTGGTCCTCGAACGTCAGCCGCACGCCGCGCCGGCCGCCGTCCTGGATGATCTGCAGCCGCGCCGTTCCGCCCCCGCCATAGTCGAGCGTGTTGCGGGCGAGCTCGCTGGCGGCGGTCACGATCTTGGTCTGGTCCACCAGGCTCAACCCGATCTCGATGGCGCGGGAGCGCACGTCCTGGCGCACTCTCACGATGTCATCCGAACTTCGGATGGGCATGACATCGTCACGAATGACGGCCACTGAACTCTCCGAGCCCACGAAGGCGTTTCTGAATCAGCAGCATGCCGCGTTCCACGTTCAGCGCGGTCTTCACGCCGGTGAGCGAAAGGCCGAGTTCGACCAGCGTGATCGCGACGGCCGGCCGCATGCCGACCACGACGGTTTCGGCGTCGAGCATGCGTGAGACGGCCGCGATGTTGTCCAGCATGCGCCCAATGAAGCTGTCGACGATCTCCAGGGACGAGATGTCGATCAGCACGCCCTTGGCGTGCGTGGCCGCGATCTTGGCGGTGAGGTCCTCCTCGAGCGCCAGTGCCAGACGATCATGCATGTCGACCTGAATGGTGATCAGCAGGGCGTCGCCCATCTTGAGGATGGGGATACGGTCCATCTTGGGTCCTCACCGCTGCATGTCGCCCGGGGCGGGAGCCCCGACGTCGACCACGCGCTTGCCGATCCGCTGCAGGGCCAGAGCGAGAGCGTCGGCCAGGCTCGCTTTCGAGACCACGTTCAACTCCACCCCGAGATGCACCATCGTCTGGGCGATCTGCGGGCGGATGCCGCTCACTACGCAGTCGGCGCCCATGAGGCGCGCTGCCGCCACGGTCTTCAGCAGATGCTGCGCCACGAGGGTGTCGACGGTCGGAACCCCGGTGATGTCGATGATGGCGATCTCGGCCGAGTGATCGACGATGGACTGCAGCAGGTTCTCCATCACGACCTGCGTGCGCTCGCTGTCGAGCGTGCCGATGAGCGGCAAGGCCAGCACGCCGTCCCAAAGCTTGACCACCGGCGTGGACAGCTCGGAGATCTCCCGCTGCTGCCGGATGATCACCTGCTCGCGGCTCTTCTGGTAGATCTCGATCGTCAGGAGCGCGAGCGCGTCGATGGCCTTCATGGCCTCGTTGCTGGTCGCCAGGGCGGAGGCGCCGCCGTCCGCCTCCTCCCGCAGCGCCTCGAACAGCGGCGCCTTCACGGCCAGGACGAAGTTGGCCGTCTCGCTGGGCGTGAATCCCTGGACTGCGCGCGAGCGCGACAGGGACGCCAACATGTCGGTGATCCCGTCGCCGGGAGAGGCCGCGCCCGGACCCTTGGCGAGATACGGCCCGAGAAGCCCGAGGAAAGTGCGGCACTCGGACGCCAGCTCCGCATCCTTGATGCGGCCCGTCTGGAGCGTGCTGTCGGCCCTGAGAGCCTGGAGCCAACGTTGAAGAATGCCTGCTTCGTGCTGAGTGACGATCCGCGCCCAATCGGCCGTGACGGCCATGTCTCATGTCTCCCGATGCGGGAAGGCGCCGGATTGTCTCACACGTCCAAACGCGTGGTCGAAACCACGCGGAAGTTCAGCAGGACCGCCCCTGACCCCTCACCCAAGCCGCAGCTGAGCGTAAACTCGCAGCCAAGATGACGGTTCCCGCATAGGTTCAGCTTTTTTCAAGGCGCCCGGATCAGCTGTCCTGACCGGCGAAGGGCGGTTTCCTGGCCTCGACCAGGCGGATTTCCGCTGCGACCTCGATGGCGTCCAGAGCGGCCAGCATCTCCGGATCGCTGGTGAGCTGGCTGGCGCGCGCCGTCGACGCGATCGTCGCCGCCAGCCGCTGCGACTCGCTTTCGTCGGGGGGACCCTCGTCCCGGTCGAGTTCGCCGGGGATCGTGAGCCGGTGGCTGGCCACCACGAGGAACACGACCTTCGGACCGCCATCCGCCGAGTAGGGCATGGTGAGCCTGACATACTCGTAGGGTTGCCCGCGCCACCTCGCGGCGATCTTCCGGCAGACAGGACGGCCGAGCCGCACGGCCTCGCCATAGTGCTCTTCCACCATCGCGCCGAAGACCCTGTCGGCGTAGTCGGCCGTGGTCCGGCCGGACATGTTGAGGCCGTCGGGGTTCGTCGTCGCCCGTGCGTAGTGGAGGAAGCGATAGGCCCCGCCGGGCTGGACATGCATGAGGTGCACGCGCCCGGCCATGAGGCCGACCAGCGACGGATCGAGGTCCTTCAGGCGCGGCAGCGCGCCGAACCGCGTCTCGGACCAATGATCGTTCAGGGTCTTCAGAGCCTTCGTCGGAAGGTCCTCTGCGGGGATGATGGACGAGCTGATCGGAGAAAACATGGCGAGCCCTGAGGCCTTCTCCATCGCCCGGCGAGAGGCGCTTGGCAAGCGCCCCGACGGCGCCTCTCACGAAAGTCTGACGTTATGACGATGAAGTCCCGGAACCTAACCGTTGGCGTATCCGTTATGTTTGCAAGTTGAAACGCAGGAGGACGACGATGGGTCTGGGAAAAGGAGCTCTTCTTTGGATGATCGGCATTCCGCTTCCGATCATTATTCTTCTGGCGCTGTTCTGGCGCTGAAGCCTGAAAGTCGGTGACCAGCTAACGGCCTCGTGGATCATGGATCCGCGGGGCCGTTTACTTTGAAGACAGGACCTGTTGTATGGCGAGCAGCACGTCTCCGATCAGGAAAGGCTTGCGCAGGAAGGCGACATACCCCCTGCATCGCTCCCGCACCGTCTGCTCTGGCAGCGAGCTCATCATGATCACCGGGATGTCCCTCAGCCGCTCGTCCCGAGCGAGGGCTTCGAGCGTTTTCGGTCCGTCCAGGACCGGCATCATGTAGTCGAGCAGGATCAGGTCCGGCTTGTCCGAGAGGGCGCGGTCGATGCCCTCCTTGCCGTTATTCGCGACAGAGACCCGATACCCGTCGTCCCCGAGCACGTCCTCAAGCACCTCGGCGATCGCCCACTCGTCGTCGACAACCAGCACTGTGCGCAAGATCAGTCTCCGCGTCCGAGCTGGTCCGGCGCAGCGGCGGCCGGGGAGAGCGCCTGGGCGCCGTCGGACATGGACGAGAAGCCGCCGAGCAGCCGTTCAGCGGCGGTCGCGTCGCTTTCGATGATCAGGCCGCCCTCCTCGATCCGGTAGCGGCGGAACTGAAGGCTGGTCTTGGACTCGCGCACCTTCAGCACGGCGATCAGCCGGTGCAGTTGCGAGCGGGTGCCGACGAAGCGCATCAGGACGATGTTGTCGGCGACGGGCGACATGTCCCGGACGGAAAGTCCCGCGAGCGGTTGCCCGGGAACGATGCCTGCGAGGTCCATCTCGGCCGTCGAGAAGGTCGACACGGAACGCGAGCGCAGCTCGTTGCTGAGCGCCGTCAGCAAGGGCCCCACCCGGCCCTGTTCGCTGGCCAGCTTGGCGAACCCGTCGATGCCGTCGATGAACAGCCGGCGGACGCCGCGCTTGCGCACGATGTCGAGAAGCGAGTCGCACACCGCGTCGACGACGCCCTCCGTGACGGGGTTCCAGAGCACGCCCACATGGCCGCTCTCGATCAGGTCCACGACGGGAAGCTTCAGCCCCTTCGCCTTCACGGCGATCGAACGCGGGCTCTCGTTGAAGCTGAAATAGAGCCCGGGCTCCGACTTGCCCCCTCCGCCCAGGAACTGCAGCCCGACCGTGCTCTTGCCGATGCCGGCGGGGCCAAGCAGCAGGGTCATGGAATGGCGGCTCGGGCCGCCGCCCATCATGTCGTTCAGCAGCCCGACGCCCGTGTCGATCCGCGGACCGTCCGCGTCGTCCAGATAGGTCGGCTTCGCGTAGAGCGCCTCGATGCGCGGATAGACCTGCACCCCATGATCGTTGATCACATAGGAGTGTACGCCTCCGATCATGGGGCCGCCCCGGAACTTGTGGACCTGCAGCTCACGGTCGGACCGCCGGCCATAGGATCGGTTCTGCAGCTCGAAGAGGCCGTCCACCATCGTATGTTCCGCCGACACCATCCGCTGACCCGTATAGGCGCTCGTCAGCAGGAACATGGTGCAATCCGTCAGGCCGGCCTGCGTCTGCAACTCGTGAATGAACTTCTTCAACTCCCGGGGAGAGGCTGCGGTTTCCTCGGCCGAAACGAGGCCGTCCAGCACGAGGGTGGTCGCCTGACGGCTCCTGATCTCCCGGCGCAGCATGTCGACGAGGCCCTTCAGCCCGTCTTCCTCCAGCGTCTTGAAGCCGCTCAGATACGTCACCTGGTCGGGGACGCGGTTGGGGTCGAAGAAGCTGAACGCGCCCAGATGCCCGATCATGCGCGCGTGGCTCTCGGCCAGCAGCGTCACATAGAGCGCCCGCCCGCCCGTGGCCGCGGCGCCGAAGCAGATCTGATTGGCCAGGATCGTCTTTCCAGCGCCGGGAGCGCCCTGGATGATATAGATCCCGCCCGTGAGGACGCCGCCTCCGAGCAGGGTGTCCAGACCCGGGATGCACGTGGGTGACCTCGGCAGTCCGCGATGCTTCATACCCGCCCCTCCATCTCTCGCGACGACGCGCCCCCGTCGGCGTGGCGCGGAAGCGTGACGCGGAACGCCGCGCCTCGACCCGCCTGCGACGACACGTCGATCGCGCCTCCCATCGCCTCCGCCAGCTGGCGGACCACCCACAGACCCACGCCGAACCCGCCCGCGGTGGAACCGCCGGCGAGGACGCGCTCGAACCGCTCGAAGATCCTGTCCCGGTTGTCCGGACTGATCCCCGGACCTTCGTCCGCCACCTCGAAGACGACGCTCGACGCGTCTTCGAACAGCGAGACCGTCACCGGCGTGCCCGCCCCATATTTGATCGCGTTGCTCACCAGGTTCTCCAGGATCTGTTCCGCGGCCAGCCTGTCCAGGGTGGCCGGCAGGGCGGCGGGCGCCCGAAGCGTGATGGCGCATCCCGCATAGGCGGCCGCCGGACCCAGGCTCTCCACCACATGCCGGGCCGTCTCCACGACGTCGTGGAGTTCGGGCTGCAGGTGGAACTTGCCCGCGTTCATCCGGGTCACGTCCAGCAGCATGGTGACGCGCTTGATGTAGTGCAGCACCAGCTTCTCGGCCCGCTCCGCAGCCGCGCCGACCGCGGCCGCGCTCGTGGTCGGCTCGCCCGAAAGCCTCTTCAGCCGCTGCACCTGCGCCAGGATCGGCGTCATCGGATTGCGAAGCTCATGCGCCACCAGGGCGAGGAAGTTGTCCCGCGACGCCACAGCCAGACGCAACTCCGCAATCTCGGCTTCCAGGCTGATCGGAGCCGCCGGCGCGTCATCCCGATCGGGCCCGATTGGATCGACCATGGGACGTGGCGCTCGGCTCGTGCTCAACAATTCGGGCGACCATAGTTCGGGATGCGCGAAAGAAGCAAGCATCCAGAACCCGCTCGCCCGTGTATCGCAAGCAGTCTAACGTTTGTCGGTGAAGAACCTCGCTCCGACCCAGCACAGACATGAACAAAGCAATTCTTATTTTTGGAAAAGATCATTTCTTCTTCTCTACGGCCAGGCTTCGGGATTTGGGCAGGAACAATGGTCCGCCGGCCGCGTTGACGCCGAAACCTTGGCGCTGGAGGCCGCCGTGGAGATCACAGCCGAGTTGCTGTTCGCCCTGACGGCGGCGGTTTTCGCCGTCTACGAGTTCGCGCTGGAGATGACGCCCCGTTAGACGCAGCGGCGCTCGTCCCGACGCGACGCTTGTTCACGCGGCGTTTTGCGCTATGCAGTCCGACGTCTCAGCGCCGGCGAGCCGGCGCGATCAGCGGAGGGTTCCATGCGCGGCGTACGTATCCATTCGGCCAGGGACCTGCGCGTCGAGACCGTGGAGGTCACGCCTCCGGGACCGGGCGAGGTGCGCATCCGGATCGCGGCGGGCGGGATCTGCGGCTCGGACCTCCATTATTATCAGGACGGCGGCTTCGGCGTCGTCCGGGTGAAGGAGCCCATGGTGCTGGGCCACGAGATCGCCGGTTCGATCGCCGAACTGGGCGAAGGCGTGTCCGGCCTGGCCATCGGCCAGCGCGTGGCGGTCAACCCGAGCCGCCCCTGCGAGCGCTGCTCCTATTGCCGCGAGGGCCTTCATCAGCACTGCACCGACATGCGCTTCATGGGCAGCGCCATGCGCACGCCCCATGTCCAGGGCGGCTTTCGTCAGGAGCTGACCGCCTCCGCCCTGCAGGCCATCCCGGTGAGCGACGGCGTCAGCATGGCCGAAGCCGCCATGGCCGAGCCGCTCGCGGTCTGCCTCCACGCCGCGCGCGTCGCCGGCCCGCTGCTGGGCAAGCGGGTGTTGGTGACCGGCTGCGGACCCATCGGCGCGCTGTCGATCCTGTGCGCCCGGCTGGCCGGAGCCGCGGAGATCGTCGCCACCGACGTCGCCGACGCCCCGCTGGCGATCGCGTCACGCATGGGCGCCGCCCACACCATCAATGTCGCGAAGTCGCCCGAGTCCCTGGCTCCCTACGCGGTCAACAAGGGCGTGTTCGACGTCCTGTTCGAGGCGTCCGGCAACCAGGCCGCCCTGCGCGGCGCGTTCGACGTGCTTCGGCCCGGCGCAGTGATCGTCCAGGTCGGCCTTGGCGGCGACGCCACGCTGCCGCTCAACACCCTCGTGGCGAAGGAGCTGCAGCTTCGCGGCACCTTCCGCTTCGACGCCGAGTTCCAACTGGCCGTCGAGCTCATGAACAACGGGCTGGTGGACGTGAAGCCCCTCCTCACCGCCAGCGTGCCGTTCGAGAACGCGATCGAGGCGTTCGAGCTGGCCGGCGACCGCTCGCGCGCCATGAAGGTCCAGCTCACCTTCTGACGTTCGCCGGGTTCGGGCCAGCGCGCTCCGTCGATCCCGGCGAACCATGGCCGCCGCTCGCCGTTGTTCCGGTCCAAGACCGATCAACGGAGAGAGCGATGGCGAACGCCAGCAAGAACAACATGGGCTCGGGCGCGCAGGGCAAGGGCGCCGGCGTCGGCGCGATGACGGACGACTCGATCCTGGACGGCAGGCTCGAGGAGAACATGGTGTTGAGCAACCGCGACAAGTCGCGTCACACGGGTGAACGCGGCCTCGACGGCAAGGCGGTCCAGACCGATCAGTTCCAGGACCACAGCGCCAATCACCTGGCCGATCCCGCCGAGGAGGCCGGCCAAACCAGCGCGCAGGCGGGCGGCCCCATGACCGATCAGGACGCCAGCCAAAGCAGCCTCGACAAGGCCGGCCGCTAAACTGCGGGAACGACCGGGCGGGGCGACGCCCGCCCGGTCGACGGCCTATTTGCAGACGAGGACGGTCGCCCCGCCCGACCGGCGCAGCACGTTCAGCGCCACGTCTCCGCTGTATTTGTGGATCCTGACATCCATGACGGAGCTTCCCAGGCGCAGCCCCCGCACGACGATCTCGTCCAGGAACGACGGCAGCACCGGGTCGCTCAGGCGGATCTCGTTGCGCTGCTCCGACATGTCGAGGCCGAGGCACGCCGCCAGGAGCCCGAAGGGCGCTGCGGCCGCCCACGCCTGGGGCGAACACGCGACCGGATAGCCGACGGGACCGCGCCGGCGCTTGCGGAGGAAGCCGCAATAGAGCTCGGGCAGCCGCCGATGCTCCTGGTAGTTGGCCGCGTCGAAGATCGCCTGCGACACGAGGGCCGCCTCGCGCTTCAGGCCGTACCGGCTCAGGCCGATCGCCACCATGGCGTTGTCATGGGGCCAGACCGAGCCGTTGTGATACGACATGGGATTGTAGCGCGGCTCGCCCCGCGCGAGCGTGCGGACGCCCCAACCGCTGAAGCCGTCCTGCGACAGCAGCGTCTCGGCCGTGCGCTTGGCGCGCTCCGGCGAGGCGATCCCGGCGAACAACGCGTGGCCGGCGTTGCTGGTCCTCACCCGGCAGGGCTTCTTGTCGCCATCGAGAGCCAGCGCGTAGGTGCTCAGCTCCTCGCACCAGAAGACCTCCTCGAAGCGGGCCTGCAGCGCGCTCGCGGCCGCCAGCTGCCGCTTGGCTTCGCCGGGGTGCCCGAGCGCGGCCGCCATTCTGGCGGCGTGCTGCCGCGCGGCGAAGAGATAGGCCTGGACCTCGACCAGCGCGATCGGCCCCAGGGCCGACGAACCGTCCGCGTGGAAGATGGAGTCGTGGCTGTCCTTCCAGCCCTGGTTGGCCAGCCCGTGCTCCGTCTCGCGGAAATACTCGACGAAGCCGTCGCCGTCGCGATCGCCATAGGTCTCGCACCAGCCCATGGCGGCTTCGATCGAGGGCCAGATCGAGCGGATCAGCCCGATGTCGCCGGTGCGCTCGTAATACATCCCGGCCAGCATGACGAAGAGCGGGGTGGCGTCGACGGTGCCGTAGTAGCGGCGGAACGGCACTTCGCCGGTGCGGGCCATCTCGCCCTGACGCCGCTCGTGAAGGATCTTTCCGGGCTGCGCGTCGGCCCGGGGATCGACTTCGGTCGCCTGCGTGGCGGCGAGATATCTGAGCACGCCGGCCGCAACGGCCGGGTCGATCCACAGAAGCTGCATGGCCGTGATGATGCCGTCCCGGCCGAAGACGGTGCTGTACCAGGGGATGCCGGCGTAGGGGTAGAGCCCATGCTCGGTATCGGTCGTCAGCATGTAGAGGTCCGAGGTCGAGCGGCAGAGGAACTCGTTGAAGATCTCGTTCGAACTCTCGACCGTGGCGATCCCGCGCGTCGCGGCGCGCCCCGCGCGTCGCTTGTCCCGGAACGCCGTGACGAAGTCAGGCGGCGCGCCGCGCTTCTCCTCCTCGCACACGACCTGGATGATCAGGGAGCTTCGGCCGCCGGCCGGCAGGGTGAGGGCGAAGCGCGCCCTCCCGACATCCAGCTTCGCGGGCGGCTCGGAGAAGATCATGGTCATCGTCCGGCTGACGCCGTCCAGCCCCGTATAGGCGAACTCCACCCGGTTCGGCCCCGTGACGCGCGACGAAACGGTCCCGCGGCGCAGACGGTCGACGCCGCGCACCTCGAAGAGATCGCGGAAATCCGAATCAAAGAGGATGTCGAGGGTGAAGCTCCTCGGCTTCTTCTCGAAGTTCTTCAGGCCGATGCGTTCGAAGCAGACGCTGTCCCACAGGAACTTGGTGCGGTCGAGCGAGATCGTGTCGCGCGGAACGCCGTCGTCGTCCTGCGGCCTGATGTCCGGATTGGTGAGATCCACCGAGAGCGCCGCGTTGTCGTCCTGCAGCACCGAGCTCAGCAGCAGAGGCCGCTTGCCTTCGAACCGCAATTCGAACCGGGACAGATAGCGGGTGTCCCGGAAGAACAAGCCTTCCGGAGATCCGGGCCGCGTGCCGATGTCCCCATAGGCGTCCAGGACCGCGAAGGCGTCCTCATGCTTCAAGGTTCGCAGCGGCCGGTCGACCAGGGAGACTTCGGCCTCGATATAATGCTCCGAGACGTGGTCCTGCTGCTCCTGCGGGTCCGGGGCGCTTTCGCGAGTCTTGGGAAGTCCCATCATGAGTGCGCTTGGTCCTTGTCTCTGTGGCGCCGGGCGTAGATGCGCCCGACGAATCGCGGCAGATCCTTACGTCCGCTTCGGGCAGGAGGATGGCCGCGCCATGCCCGGCGCCGCTATTCCGGGGCCGTGTCCCGCAAGCCTCAGTTCGCCCGCAGGATGGACTGCGGCATCGCGAGGGCCGGACGCGGCGCGCTGACGGGCGCCGGCCGCAAGGGCGGCCTGCCGTCGCGCCCGAACAGGGGCACGGGCGCACGGGCCTCGCCGGTGTCGGAGCGCAGCGCCGCATAAGTCTCCACATAGGCGCGGGCCATATGGGTGGCCGTGAAACGCTCCTCGAAGCGGGCCCGCACGGCGGCCCGGCTCATGGAGCGGGCGCGTTCGACCGCCTTCACGGCTTCGTCGACGGACGACACGATGCAGCCCGTGACCCCGTCGTCGACGACTTCGGGCACGGAGCCCAGCGGCCAGGCGATCACCGGAGTCCCGGACGACATGGCTTCGATCATCACGAGGCCGAAAGGCTCGCACCAGTCGATCGGGAACAGCAGCGCCATGGCGCCGCCCAGGAAGGCGCATTTCTCCCGGTCGTTGATCTCGCCGATGAACTCGACCAGCGGGTGGTCCAGCAGCGGAGCGACGACCTTGTCGAAATAGTCCTGGTCCGCCTTGTCGACCTTGGCTGCGATCCTGAGCGGAACGCCGGCCTTGATCGCGATCTCGATGGCGCGGTCCGGCCGCTTCTCCGGCGAGATCCGGCCCAGAAAGGCGAGATAGTCGCCGCCCTTGGCGTTGTACGGGCAGTGCGTCGCCGGCAGTCCGTGATAGATCGTCCGCCGCCAGTTGCATCCGGCCGGCATCGGAAGCCGCTGATTGTCGGAGATCGAGACCAGGGGCATGTCCGGGAAGCCCCGGTAGATCGGGTGGAAGTCCGGCAGGTCGAGGCGCCCATGCATCGTGGTCAGCGTCTTGTGGGCGATGTCCTGGCAGAGCGGAAACTGGATGAGGTCCACATGGAAGTGGATCACGTCGAACTCGGCGGCCCGCTTGCGCACATGGTCGACCATCACGAGGTGGCTGGCCAGATGATCGCGGATGCCGGCGAGGCGAAGTCCTTCGGGAGCCATGGGGCACAACTTCGCAGAGGTGAGCGAATCGCCGCTGGCGAAGAGGGTGACGTCATGGCCGTCGGCCACCAGAGCTTCCGTCAGCCAGGAAACCACCCGTTCCGTTCCCCCGTAGAGCTTCGGCGGAACAGCCTCCGCCAACGGGGCGACCTGTGCGATCTTCATGCGTCGAGCCTCACTCGTTCAGGCCCCTGCGCGACGGTTCACGCCAGTGGCCTAGGCTCAACCCGGACCGATAAGGTCGGTTCCGCATAAAAGTTTCGCAAGACCGAAGGCCGTCGGGAACCAATCCGCAGCCCTGTTCGAACGCCCGCGCGTCAAACGGCGCAGTAGCGTTCCTGGATCTCGGCGTCCGCCAGCAGCTCGCTCGCAGACGCATGATGGGCGATAGCGCCCTGGTCCACCACATAGGCGCGATCGGCGATGCCGAGCGCCAGCTCGACGTTCTGCTCGACGAGCAGAATGGTGGTCCCCTGAGCCTTCATGGCCCGGAAAAGCTCGAACATCTCGTCCACCAGAACAGGCATGATGCCTTCGGACGGCTCGTCCAGCATGACGAGTTTGGGATCGGAGATCATCGCGCGGGCGATGGCGAGCATCTGCTGCTCGCCGCCGGACATCGTGATGGCGGTCTGGTCCAGCCGTTCCGCCAGTCGGGGGAAGATCTCCGCGGTCCTGGCGATCAGTTCGTCCTCGCGCCTCTTGTTGGCCGAGGCGATCAGTCCGAGCCTCAGATTCTCGCGCACGGTCAGCCCGGGCACGATTCGGCGCTCCTCGGGCACATAGGCGAGGCCCTTGCCGAAGCGCACATGCGCCGGCCGGCCCAGCATCTCCTCTCCCAGGAAGGAGACGTTGCCCCGGGTCTTGTCGAGCAGGCCCATGATCGATTTCAGCGTCGTGGTCTTGCCCGCGCCGTTGCGGCCGATGAGGCAGACGATCTCGCCCTGCTTCACCTCCAGGTCGATGCTCTGGAGGACATGGCTGGAGCCGTACCAGGCCTGCAGGTTGCTCACCTTCAACATCGCCTAGTGCTCCCGCTGGCCGAGATAGACCCGCTTGACGGTCTCGTTGCGCCGGATGTCGTCAGGCGATCCCTCCGCCAGGAGTTCTCCGTGATGCAGCACCAGCAGCCGGTCGCTGATGCCCATCACGAGCTTCATCTTGTGCTCCACCAGGATGACGGTCCGCTCCTGCCCGAGCCGCACGATGAGGTCCATCATGGTGCGGGTCTCCTCCGGGCTCATGCCGGCGGTCGGCTCGTCGAGCAGGAGTAGGCGCGGCTCGCTGGCGAGCGCCATCCCGATCTCCAGGGCCCGCTGTTCGCCATGCGCCAGGCTGCCCGCAGGTCGGGTCCGGCGGTCGGCGAGCCCGACGCGCTCGAGCAGGTGGTCGGCCTTGTCGGCGAGCTCGGTCATGGCGGCCCTGGGCCGCCAGATGTCGAAGCGCGACGTCAGCGCCTGCGCGGCCACCCGGACGTTCTCATGCGTCGAGAGCTGCGGGAAGACATTGGTGATCTGGAACGACTTGGCCACGCCCATGTGGGCGAACTGGTGCTGGGCGAGGCCCGTCACGTCCCTGCCCTCGAACTCCACCCGGCCGCTGGACGGCGCGAAGGCGCCCGAGAGCAGGTTGAAATAGGTGCTCTTGCCGGCGCCGTTCGGGCCGATGATCGACGTGATGGCGCCGCGCCGGAATTCCGCCGAGATGTCCTTCAGGGCCGTGAAGCCGCCGAAGCGCTTGCCGACCTTGAACGTGCGCAGGATGACTTCGGAAGACGCCGCGCTCATCTCAACGCTCCATCCAGTGCAGGATCGTGCCCCAGATCCCGCGCGGGAAGAACAGCACGCAGACCACGAAGGCCGCTCCGACGAGGAGCTGCCAGTGCACCGTCCAGATCGACACCAGGTTCTCCAGGAGCAGGAACACCGCCGCGCCGACGAACGGCCCGAAGAAGGTGCCCATCCCTCCGAGCAGGCACATCATCACGGCGAGGCCCGACGTGTCGTAATGCAGCGTCTCGATCGGGACGATCGACAGATGCAGGGCCAGGAGCGCCCCCGCCAGGCCGCAGAAGCCGCCGGAGAGGACGAAGGTCAGCAGCCGCGCCTTCACGACGTCGTAGCCCGACGCCCGGGCGCGCGCCTCATTCTCCCGCACCGCTTCGATGACGGCGCCGAAGGGGGACGCGAGGATGCGCGACAGGACGAACATGGCCGCGATCACAAAGGCGGCGATGACGTAGTAGCGCGTCAGCGGGTTCAGGAAATCGAGCGTGAGGCCGAACAGGTCGATCGTCCGCACGTCGATGCCGCGAAGGCCGTTCTCGCCGCCGGTCCATCCGACCGCCTGGTAGAAGAGGTAGTACACGCATTGCGACAGAGCGAGCGTGACCATCGCGAAGTAGATGCCGCGCGTCCGGATCGCCAGGGCGCCGATGACGCAGGCCATGACCACGCCCGCGACCGTTCCCACCGCCACGGCTGCGAACCAGGGCGCGCCGAAATGCACGATGGCGATGCCGCACAGATAGGCCCCGGTTCCAAACAGCGCCGAGTGTCCGAAGGACAGGAGGCCCAGATAGCCGAACAGCAGGTTGAACCCCAGCGCGTAGAGCCCGTAGATCAGGATCATCACCGCGAGCGCCTTGAACGGCACCAGGAGCGGGAACACGAGCAGGAACAGCGCCGCCAGCAGAACCCTGTGGCGTCGCGCGAGCTCCACGAGGCGGATGCGCGCCAGCGGGGCGACGGCGACGGCCGGAGCGCGTGAGGTTTGGTCCAGGCTCATCGGTTCAGCTCATCAGTCCGGCGCGGCCGAAGAAGCCTTGCGGGCGGACCAGAAGCACGACCGCCATCAGGAGGAAGATCGAGACCTTCGCCATTTCGGGCGCGAACAGGGAGGTCAGGCTCACCACCACCCCCACGAGCAGCCCGGCCAGGACGGCGCCCATGAGCGAGCCCATGCCGCCCACCACGGTCACCACGAAAGCCTCGGCCAGGATAGGGCCTCCCATCTCGGGGATGACGCCCTGGAGGGGAGCGGCCAACAGTCCCGCCACGCCCGCGATGGCGGTGCCCAGCCCGAAGACGACGAGCCAGACCTTGGAGACGTCGACGCCGAGGATGCGCACGATCTGCGGATCGCGGGCGCCGGCGCGGATGATCAGCCCATAGCTGGTCTTCTCCAGAAAGACCCAGAGGCCGGCCAGGATCACGGCCGTCACCCCGATGACGAAGAGACGGTAGAGCGGGAAGTAGCCCACGCCGATGTCGACCGCGCCTTGCAGGGCTTCGGGCGTGTCCACCGGATAGCCGGTGTTGCCGAACGCGATGCGGACCAGTTCGACCATGATGTAGCTGAGCCCGAAGGTCAGCAGCAGCGGATAGTCGATGCCCCGCCCGTAGAGCGGCCGGATCAGCACCCGTTCCACCGCCAGCCCGACCGCGCCGATCGCAAGCGGGACGCCGACCAGGCACAGCCAGAAATTCGCGCCGTGCATCAGCATCCACAGGCCCACATAGGCGCCCAGCATGTAGAACGCGCCATGGGCGAAGTTCACCACCGTGAGCATCCCGAAGATCAGCGACAGGCCGATCGCCAGCAGCACATAGACGGCCCCCAGCGCCACGCCGGTGAACAGTTGCAGACCGATGAGGTCGAGCGAGAGGCCCGCCATGATGTTCTCCGCTTGATGGCGCGCACGCGATCCCGTGCGCGCCATGTCAGGCCGTGGTCAGGAGTGTCCGAGCGCCTGGCAGGTGCGCAGATTGGCTTCGTTGGGCTCGTCGGTCGCGACGATGTTGAACACGTCGGGATCGTTCGCGGCCGCCGCCTTGGACTCGATGATGAGCACCGACTGGACCGACTGGTGGTCACATTTGCGGTAGTATTGCGGGCCCTTGTAGTAGTCGTACTTCAGGGCCTCCATGGCGGCGATCACCGCTTCCTGCTCGGTCGTGCCCGCGGCCTTGGCGGCCATCAGCAGCGTCTTCACGCCGCCATAGGCCAGTGAGCCGTAGTCGGACGGCACGCGCCCGCCATGCTGCTTGCGGAAGCGGTCGTTGAAGGCCTTGGCGGACGGCAGCTTCGATTCCAGCCCGTAATAATAGGACGTGCCGCCCGTGACGCCCTCGAAGGCCTGGGCGCCGGCCGCGATGCGGCCCGTGTAGAGCAGGATCGGGGTGATGATCTTGATCGACTTCTTGACCCCGAAGTCGGTCGCCTGCTTCAGGGCGATCTGCTGGTCGCGGCCGAAATTGCTGATCGCCAGGATGTCGGGCTTCAGGGCCTGGATCCGGGGCAGCAGGGCCGAGAAGTCCGTCGCGCCCAGCGGGTGGCGGATGTCGGCGAGGGTCTCGACCCCGAACGCCTTGCCGGCTTCCTGGAAGCCGCGGACCATCTCGTGCCCATAGGCGTAGTCGGCGGTCAGGAATACGACCTTTTTGCCGAATTTCGGGAAGGCGTAGCGGCCGACCGCGCCCGCCGTCATGTGCGGGTTCAGCGCCTCGTGGAAGGTGTAGCGGCTGAAATCGGCCGCCTCATTGATGGCGTCGGACTGGCTGATGGAGTTGTAGAGCACCTTGCGAGCCTTGGTGACGTTGTTCACCGCCAGTTGCACGGCCGCCGAGAGGCTGCCGACGATGAACTGCACCTTGTCGTTCTCGATCAGCTCGAGCGCGCGGGTCGCCGCCTCGCCGGGGTTCAGCCGGTCGTCGCGCACGAGCAGTTCGGCCTTGCGGCCGTTCAGGCCGCCGCTTTCGTTGAACTCGGCGATGGCGACCTCGGCCGCGCGCACCTGGTCCTGCGCCTCAGCCCCGTAGGGTCCCGTCAGCGGCACCGGGAAGCCGACCTTGATCGGCCCTTCCTGCGCCCGCGCGATGTTGAACATGAACGGCGAGGCCGCCAGCGCCGCTCCGGCCCCCAGCACCTTGCGCCTGTTCCAGCCGTGCGGTCCCTTCGTGTCCTCGGTCATGCTTCCCTCCTGGCGTCGTCCCGTTCGTCGGGCGCGTTCGTTGAGCGATGTGTCATGTCAGCTGATCGTCTTCAGCGCACGCAGGATCGCCTCGGGCGTGAGCGGAATCTCGGTCAGAGTCGCCCCGAAGGGCGACAAGGCGTCGTTGACGGCGTTGGCGACCGCGGCGGCCGCCCCTGCGGTGCCGGCCTCGCCCGCGCCTTTGGCGCCGATCTCGGATTCGGCCGTCGGCGAGACGATGTGGCCGACGTCGATGTCCGGCATCCCGGCCGCCATGGGAACGAGATAGTCGGCCATGTTGCCGTTCAGGAGCTGCCCGCGGTCGTCATAGCGGCAGTGCTCCATCAGGGCGGGGCCCAGGCCCTGCACGACACCGCCGCGCACCTGCTCGTCGACCAGCTGCGGGTTGAGGATGGTGCCGCAGTCCTCCACGACCCAGTGGCGCAGCAGCGTGACGAATCCCGTCTCAACGTCCACCTCGAGCCATGACGCCTGGACGCCATTGGTGAAGGCGAAGGGATATTTGCGCGGAACGTAGTGGCGCGTCGCCATCAGCTCCGCCTGGAAGTCGCCAGGCAGGGTGTCGGGGCGGAAATAGGCGATGCGGGCGACCTCGTCGAGGCCGATGCGCTCCCGGCCCGTGTCGCGATCCACCACCAGTCCCGACGCCACGTCCAGGCTGTCGGGATCGGCCTGCAGCACGGCCCCGGCCACCTTGAGCACGTTCTGGCGCAGCGCCTTGCCGGCCTGCCAGGCGGCTTCGCCGCCGATGCCCGCGGCGCGCGATGCCCATGTGCCGCCCCCATAGGGGGTGTTGTCGGTGTCGCCCAGGATCACCCGGACCTTGTCCATGGAGACGCCCATGGCGGTCGCGACGATCTGGGCCGTGATGGCCTCGGAGCCCTGGCCCTGCTCGGTGATGCTGGTCTGGCAGACCACCGCGCCGGTGGCGTCCAGCTTCACGGTCACGCCGTCCTGCGACGAGATCCTGGCGCCGCCGACCCCGTAGAAGGCCGCGCTCGGATTGGTGACCTCGATGAAGCTCGCAAGGCCGATCCCGCGATAGATTCCGCGGTCCCGAAGCCGGGCCTGCTCCGCCCTGAGCCCGTCGTAGTCCATCATGGCCAGCAGCTTGTCGAGCGCGGCGTGATGGGACAGGGCCTCGAATTTGAGCCCGGAGGGCGAGTCGGTGGGGTAGGCGTCGTCGCGGATGAGGTTGCGGCGGCGGATCTCGACCGGGTCCATCCCGATCGCTCGCGCCGCGAGGTCGACGAGCCCTTCCGTCACCGAGCAGGCGATGGGATGCCCCACGGCGCGGTACTGGCACATGACGTTCTTGTTCTGGAACGCCACCCGGGCGCGGGCCCGGTAGTTGCGGGTCCGGTAGGGTCCGCCCACGAGATTGACGACCTGATTGGCCTCGATCGCGCTCGTGCGCGGATACATCGAGTAGGGGCCGATGCCGGTGAGGTCGTCGATCTCGAAAGCCGTGATCTCGCCGTCGCTCTTGACGGCGATCCGCCCCTTGCAGCGGTGGTCGCGGGCGTGGATGTCGGTGACGAAGCTCTCGATCCGGTCCGCCACATATTTCACCGGCCGCCGCAGCAGCTTGGAGAGCGCGGCCGTGGCCATGTCGTCGGCGTAGACATGGACCTTGATGCCGAAGGACCCGCCCACGTCCTTGCAGACCACCCGCACCTGGGATTCGGAGAGCCCCAGATGCAGCGCGAAGATGTTCTGCATCATGTGCGGGGCCTGGGTGCCCTGATAGACGGTCAGGCGCTGCTCGCCGGGGTTCCAGTCCGCCACGATCGAGCGCGGCTCGAGCGTGACCCCGGTATGCCGCCCGAAGACGAACTCGGCTTCCGCCACGGCGTCCGCCTGGGCGAAGGCGTCGTCCACCGCCCCGGCGTCGAGGCGGCGCTCGAAGGCCAGGTTGTCGCCGAGATCCGGATGGATCACGGGCGATCCCGCCTCGAGCGCGTCGGCCATGTCGGTGACCGGCTCGAGCTCCTCGTACTCGACCTCGACCCGTTCGGCGGCGTCCTCGGCTTCCGCGCGGCTGCGCGCCACCACGGCCGCGACCGCCTCGCCCACCCAGCAGGCGCGGTCCACCGCGATCGCGTGCTGGGGCGCCGATTTCAGGCCCTTGAGATGCGACAGCACGCCCACCCATGGGGTGCAAACCTTGGCCAGTTCGGCCCCGGTCACCACGGCCACGACGCCGGGCATCGCCCGCGCGACGTCCGCGTGGACGCCGAGGATGCGGGCGTGCGCGTGGGGAGACCGCACGAAGGCGACATGCGTCATCCGCGGCAGGACGAGGTCGCTGACATACTGCCCGCGCCCCTGCAGCAGCCTGCCGAGATTGGGCCGCGGCACCGAGCGACCGATATAGGAGTTGGGCCGGTCGAGCGCCGTGAGGCCGGGTTCGACGACGTCGCTCATCGCGCGCCCTCCGAGCGCTGGCGGGCCGTCGCGTCCACCGCGTCGACGATGGCGTGATAGCCGGTGCAGCGGCAATAGTTTCCGGACATGTGATCGCGGATGGCCTCCCTGTCGGGACAGGGGTTGGCCGCCAGCAACTCCTGGGCGGTCAACAGCATGCCGGGCGTGCAGTAGCCGCACTGCAGCGCGTTGCGCGCCTCGAAGGCCGCCTGCAGATCGGCGATCTCGCCCGTGTCCGACACGCCCTCGATGGTCTCGACCACCCCCCCCGACGCCTGCACGGCCAGTACGAGGCAGCCGCGGACGATGTCTCCGTCCAGCCGCACGGTGCACGCCCCGCAGACGCCGTGCTCGCATCCGATATGGGTGCCGGTGAGGCCCAGTTGTTCCCTGAGGAAATCCGCCAGATGCTGGCGCGGCGGCGCCTGAGCCGTCACGGCCTCGCCATTGACCGTGAGGGCGACCTCCATCGTCGAGCCGGTCACGCCGCCCTCCCCTGCCGCGAGCGGAGGCCCGGGACCATGCCGGCCAGAACCCGATGGAGCAGAACTCCCGCAAGGTGCAGGCGCATCGCCCCGGTGGCCTGGAGGTCGTCGGGCGGATCGAGATCCTGGGACAGGGCGGCGCGCGCTCTTGCGACAGCCTCCAGGCTCGGCGCACCCCCCTCCAGCGCGGCGGCGGCGGACTTCGCCAGCATGGGCCTGTCGCCCACGGAGAAATAGGCCAGCCTGACCTGCCTCAACTCGCCTGCGTCCGACAGAACGGCCGAGCAGGCGAGGCCCGCGAGCGCATAGTCGCCGTTGCGGCGCGCCAGCTCCAGGAAACCCGAGGTCCGCCCGGCCGGCGCCGCCGGGATCTCGACCGCGGTGAGGATCTCGCCGGGCTGGAGCGCGGTCTCGTAGATGCCCGTGAAGAACGCCTCCGCCGGGATCCTGCGCTCGCCGCTCCGCCCCTCGACCACGATCGTCGCGTCGAGCGCCAGCATGCAGGCCGGCAGCTCGGACGCCGGATCCGCATGGGCGAGATTGCCCCCGATCGTGCCGCGGTTGCGGATCGCGGCGTGCGCCACATGGCGGACCGCCTCGCGCAGGAGCGGATGCCTCGCGGCGACGAGGTCGGAGGACAGAAGGTCCGCGTGGCGCGTAAGCGCGCCGATGCGGAGCGTCCCGTCATGGTCCTGTACGCCGCGCAGATCCCCGATATGCGAGATGTCGATGAGGATCTCCGGCGCGAGCAGGCGCAGATTCAGGGCGGGAACGAGGCTTTGGCCTCCCGCCAGCAAGCGCGCTCCATCGCCGTGCCGCGCCAGCAGCTCCAGCGCATGCGGCACCGATTCGGCCCGGGCGTAGTCGAACGCCGCAGCTTTCATCGTGGGCTTCCCATCCCTGCACGTCTCCGGCGGGAGTAGAGCGTTCCCCCCGGAGGTCGTCAAGCTTGTTTATCGCTCGATTATTAGCCTCAGCTGGCGACGCCGGGATCGGCCTTCAGCCCCGCCGCCTCGATGCCCGCCACCGCGCAGATCTCGTCATTGTCGGAGATGTCGCCCGAGATCCCGACCGCCCCGATGATCGTCCCTTCCTGGTCGCGGATCAAGACGCCGCCGGGGACGGGCACCATTCGGCCCTGGCTGGCCGCGGCGAGCGCGGTGAAGAAGGCCGGCGCCTTCGCGGCCCTGCCGAACAGCTCGCGCGAGCCGAACCCCATTCCGAGCGCGCCCCAGGCCTTGCCGGTGGCGATGTCGACGCGCAGGATGCCGGACCGGTCCTCGCGCTTGACCACGACGGGGTGGCCGCCGGCGTCGAGCACGACCACCGTCAGCGGTTCGAAATTGCGGTCGCGGCCGGTCTTGAGCGCCACGGATGCGATCTCGTCGGCCTGGGCCAGGGTCAATGGGTTCATGTCGTTCCTCCGCGCCGCGCGCCGTTGCGCCGCCGTTCGACCTCGTTTATCGCTTGATCATTAGACAGCGCGGCCGCGAACGCAATGGCCGTCAGCGGGAGAGGCGTCCATGGACAAGACGGTCGGGATCATCGGGCTGGGCATCATGGGCGGGGCGATCGCCCGCAACCTCGTCGATCGCGGCTGGACCGTGGTGGGGACCGACGTCGACCAGAACCGCTGCTCCGAGTTGTCCGCGGCCGGGGTGCGGATCGCATCCGGGGCGGCCGACGTCGCCCGCGCCGCGCCGGCGATCCTCACCAGCCTGCCCAGTCCGAAGGCCGTGGCAGCCGTCGCCCAGGAGATCGCCGAAGCCGGCGTGGAGCGCAGGATCGTGGCGGAGGTCAGCACCCTCGCGCTGGACGACAAGCTGGCCTTCCAGCAGACGCTGGAGGCCGCCGGACACGTCCCGCTCGACTGCCCGCTCAGCGGCACCGGGGCGCAGGCCAAGAACCGGGACCTCGTCGTCTACGCCAGCGGCGACGCCGCCGCGATCCAGTCGCTGTCCCAGCTTTTCGGCGATTTCGGCCGCAAGACCGTCAATCTCGGCGCCTTCGGCAATGGCAGCCGCATGAAGTTCATCGCCAACCTGCTGGTGGCGGTGAACAACGTGGCCTCCGCCGAGGCGATGGTGCTGGCCATGAAGGCGGGCCTGAACCCGGACGACGTGGTCGACGTGATCGGCGCGGGCGCGGGCACGTCCCGCGTCTTCGAGCTTCGCGCTCCCATGATGGCGCAGGACGTCTATGAGCCCGCCACCATGCGGGTCTCGACCTGGCAGAAGGACATGGCCGTCATCGAGGCCTTCGCCCGCGAGCTCGGCTGCGAGACGCCCTGCTTCTCGGCCACGCGGCCCGTCTATGACGAGGCCATGCGCCAGGGCCTGGGCGACCAGGACACGGCGGCGGTCTGCCGGGTGCTGGAGGACAAGGCGGGCTTCACCCGCTGACGCCTAGCGCGGCAGGATGCCGGCGATCCGCGCGGACTCCGCCGTCAGCAGATCGGCGAACAGCCGCGCGGCGGGCGCCAGCGCCTTGCGGGCCGGCTCGATCAGGACGAATTCGGCCGAGAGCTTGGGCTCGTCCAGCGGCCGGATGTCGTAGCGGGCGCCGTCGAGATCGCCGGCCATGATGACGCCGGGCAGGATGGCGACCCACTCGCTTGCGGCGACGAATTCGAGGGTTCCCATCATGGCGTCGAGCTCGAGCCGCGACCGGACCTCCACGCCATTGGTGGCCAGGTAGGTCTCGATGTTGCGGCGCCGGGTGTTCTGGGGCCCAGGCAGGACGATGTCGATCGGGCCGAGCGCGCTGAGGCGCACCGGGCTGAGATGCCGCCCCGCCCTCCCCCGGGCCGCCACCAGCATCTCCCGGTCGCTCAGGATGCGCGTGGTGGTCAGCCCCACGTCGCCCTCGAAGGCGGGCACGATCGCGAAATCCAGTTCACCCTGGCGGACCTTCTCGGTGAGGACCGCCGAATAGGCTTCGAGGATGCGGACCTCCGCGCCCGGCGCCTGCGCCATGAAGGCCTTCAGGGTCGGCGACAGCACCGCGCGCGTGAAGGTCGGCATCAGCCCGACTTTGACCTCTCCGCCGGACCGCGCGATCGCGCTGGCGGCGTGGCCCGCCTCGTCGAGGCGGCGCAGGATGGCGACGCACTCGCCGTAATAGCGACGGCCCACCGCGGTCGGCGCGACCAGCCGCCCATCGCGCGAAAACAGCTGCGCGCCCAGCCCCTGCTCGAGTTGGCGGACATGCTGCGACATGCCCGACTGAGTCGCTCCCTCCCGCTCCGCCGCCGCCGTGAAGGAGCCTTCCTCGAACACGGCCACGAAGGACCGGATCTGCCTGAGGGACTGCATGAGCATCAAGATCCATAATGCCAGGAAGTAGGAATAATCATTTTTTGCGCTGAAGGTCGAGGCCTTACGCTGCCGCCAAACACGACAGATACATCGAGGAGCGCCTGATGCAGCTTGGCTTCTTCACGATGCCGATCCACCCGCTCGACAAGGATTGGCGCCAGTGCCTGGCGGAGGACCGCGAGGCCTTCGTGCTGGCGGACGAACTCGGTTTCGTGGAGGCCTATGCCGGCGAGCACGTCACCGACAAGGCCGAAAACATCACCTCCTGCATCACATTCCTGGCGTGGATCGCGTCCGCCACGAAGCGCATCAGGCTGGGCACCGGCACGGTGAACATGCCGAACGCGCATCCGGCGGCCACGGCGGCGCAGATCGCCATGCTCGACCACATGCTGGACGGGCGATTCAATTTCGGGATCAGCCCCGGCGGGCTGCTGTCCGACGCCGAACTGTTCGGCAATCTCGACGCGAACCGGAACGAGATGTTCTTGGAGGCGATCAACGCCATCCTGGCGATCTGGGACGGCGAGGCGCCCTACGACATCAAGGGCAAGTACTGGACGATCTCCACCGCCCGCACGATGATGCCGGAGATCGGGCAGGGCACGATGCCCAAGCCCCTGCAGCGTCCTCACCCGCCCATCGTCGTGACCGCGGTCGCGCCCTTCTCAAAGGGCGTCACCGAAGCGGCGGCCCGGGGCTGGGACCCGATCTCGGCCAACTTCCTTATGCCCGAATGGGTGAAGAGCCACTGGCCCAAATATGTCGAGGGCTGCGAGAAAGGCGGCCGCCCCGCCGATCCGGCGAACTGGCGGGTGGCCAAGAGCGTCTTCGTCGCCGACGACGCCGCGACCGCCAAGGCCTACGCGATGGACCCGGACGGCCCCTATGTCTCTTACTACCGGTCCCTCTTCACCAAGCTGAAGAAGAACGGCCGCATCGAGCTCTTCAAGACGCGGCGCGATCAGCCCGACGACGAGGTGACGCTGGAGTCGGTCTGCGATCGGCTGATCATCTACGGGACCCCGGACAAGGTCGCGGACGACCTCCTGGCCTTCCGGGAGACCGTGGGCGACTTCGGCACGCTGCTCTACGCCGGAAAGGACTGGAAGGACCGGGCTCTCGGGCGGCGCTCCATGGTCCTGCTCGCCGAAAAGGTGCAACCCTTGGTGAACGCCGCCTCGCCGCGCGCGACGCAGGCCGCCGAATGAGCGCCTCCGTCCTGGTCGACTGCGGCGGATTCCGGCTCGCCGCCGAGGTGTCCGGCGCTCCCGAGGGCGCGCCGTGGCTGGTGCTGTCGAACTCCCTTGGGGCGTCCCGCGCCATGTGGGCGCCCCAGCTCGCCTGGCTCGGCCGGCGCTTCCGCGTGCTGGGCTACGACCAGCGTGGACACGGCGAGTCGGACGCTCCGGCGGGACCCTACGGGTTCGATGACCTGACGGGGGACGTCATCGCCCTCATGGACCATTTCGGCGTCGGGACGGCGAGCTTCATGGGGCTGTCGCTCGGCGGCATGACCGGGCTCGGGCTCGCCCTTCGCCACCCGTCCCGCTTCGACCGGGTCGTCTGCTGCGACGCCCGCGCGGACGCCCCGCCGGCTTACGTCCAGGGGTGGACCGACCGCATCGCCGCGGTGCGCGCCGGGGGCATGGGCGCCATCCTCGCCGGCACCATGGAACGCTGGTTCGTCCCGCAGACGCGGGACGCCCGGCCGGATCTCATGGCCGCCATGCAGGCGATGTTCATGGCGACGTCGCCCGCGGGCTATATCGGCTGCGCCGAGGCGCTGAAACGCCTCGACTACCTCAAGGACCTTCCCGGCCTGAGCATTCCGGCGCTGTACGTGGTGGGCGACAGCGACCTCGCCGCCCCGCCCGCGACCATGCGGGCGATGGCGGATGCGACCCCCGGCTCCCGCTATGCGGAGATCCCCCGAGCGGCGCACCTGGCCAACATCGACAACCCCGCCGACTTCGCTTCCGCCGTGGGTCCCTTCCTCGGCCTCGCCTGACGTCTCCCCGATCCCGGACGATCCCCATGGCTCTCAGCGACCGCATCCCCTACCAGGCCATCGTCGATCGGCCGAAGCTGACGCTCCCCGGCGGCGCGAGGCTGGCCGTGTGGGTGATCCTCAATGTCGAGGAATGGCGGATCGAGCGGCCGATGCCGCGCACGGTCCTGCCGCCCCCGATGGGCCAGCCGCTTTTGCCTGACGTGCCGAACTGGTCCTGGCACGAATACGGGATGCGCTCGGGCTTCTGGAGGCAGTACGAGGCCCTGACGAGCCGCAACATCCCGACGACCCTGGCCACGAACGGAAGCGTCTGCCTCACCTACCCGCGCGTGGCCGGCGCCGCACGGGAGGCCGGCTGGGAGTTCATGGGCCACGGCTTCCTGCAGGGGCCGATGCACAAGCTCGAGGACCAGCGCGGCGCCATCAGGCGCGCCGTGGACGAGATCGCGGCGTTCTCCGGCAAGCCGCCGCGCTCGTGGGAGAGCCCCGGCCTGACCGAGACTGAGGAGACCCTGGATCTCCTGCGCGAGCACGGAATCGAATATGTGGCCGACTGGGTCATCGACGACCTGCCGCAGGAGCTCGCCACCCCGCACGGGACCATCACGACGATCCCCTACACGGTCGAGACCAACGACATCGTGGTCTTCGCCCTGCAGCACCAGACATCCGACCAGTTCCTGCGCCGGGGCATGGACCAGTTCGACCGTCTCTACCAGGAGGGGGCCGACAACGCCCGCGTGATGGCCATCTCGATCCATCCCTACATCACCGGCGTCCCGCACCGGATCCGCTACCTGGAGGACCTGCTGGACTATGTCGCCCAGCATGAGGGCGTGGCTTTCATGACGGCGAGCGAGATCGGCGACTGGTACTCCGGGCAGATGGCGGCGCACGCGAAAGGCGAGCGCTGACCGACGGACGCCACCTAATTTTTCGTTTGATAAATTAGCAGCGCCCGTCGATACTTTCGGCCAACGAGAACGGCCTCGCCGGGTCCCACCCGGAACGAAGGCCACGAAACGGGAGGCGCCCCGCATGGGCCACACGACCATTCAGGACGGCATGCGCATCGACTGGGATGTCGAGATCGCCACGGATGACGGCGTCGTGCTGAAGGCTGACGTGTTCCGTCCCGTCGAGGACGGGCGCTATCCGGTTCTGCTCACCTATGGCCCCTACGCCAAGGGCCTCGCCTTCCAGGACGGGTATCCGAGCGCGTGGCAGAAGATGGTCGCCGGCCACCCCGACGTGGCCTACGGATCGACCAACAAGCACCAGAACTGGGAGGTGGTGGACCCGGAGAAATGGGTGCCTCACGGCTATGTCTGCGTGCGGGTCGACTCGCGCGGCACGGGGCGCTCGCCTGGCTTCGTCGACCATTTCTCGCCCCGCGAGACCCGCGACTTCTACGAGTGCATCGAATGGGCCGGGGTCCAACCCTGGTCGTCCGGCAAGGTCGGCCTCTCGGGCGTGTCCTATTACGGCATCAACCAGTGGCACGTGGCGTCGCTCCAGCCGCCCCACCTCGCCGCCATGTGCATCTGGGAGGGCTCGGCGGACTGGTACCGCGACATGACCCACCACGGCGGCATCCTGTCGACCTTCTGGGCGAACTGGTACGACATGCAGGTCAAGACCGTGCAGTACGGCCTGGGCGAACGCGGTCCGCGCAGCAAGGCGTCGGGCCTGCTGGTCTGCGGCGACGAGACGATGTCGGACGAGGAGCTGGCGCGCAACCGCTGCAGCTTCGGCGACGACATCCTCGCCCATCCTCTGGACGACGAGTATCACCGCGCCCGCTCGCCGCAATGGGACAAGGTCACGGTCCCCTTCCTCTCCGCCGCGAACTGGGGCGGACAGGGCCTGCATCCCCGCGGCAATTTCGAGGGCTTCACCCGCGCGGCCTCGACGGAGAAATGGCTGGAGGCGCACGGCCTCGAGCACTGGACGCATTTCTACACCGATTACGGCCGCGACCTGCAGAAGCGCTTCTTCGACTGCTTCCTGAAGGGCGAGCGGAACGGCTGGGCCGAACAGCCCCGGGTGCTCCTGCAGGTTCGCCACGTGGACCGTTTCGAGCCGCAGGGCGCGACGGCCTGGCCCCTGCCCGACACGCGCTGGACGAAGCTCTATCTCGATCCTCATCGCCAGACGCTGTCCCTCACGCCCCCTTCGGCCAAAGCCGAGATCCCGTTCGCCGCGATGGGCGACGGCCTGACCTTCATGTCCGAGCCTCTGGAGCGGGAGACGGAGATCACCGGCCCCCTCGCGGCGGGCCTGCGGGTGTCGTCGTCGACGGCGGACGCGGACATCTTCCTGGTTTTCCGGGTGTTCACCGCCGACCTGCGCGAGGTCACCTTCGTCGGCGCCATCGATCCCCACACTCCGATCGCCCAGGGCTGGCTGCGGGCGTCGCATCGCAAGCTCGATCCGCAGCTGACGCAGCCCTGGCGGCCTTACCACGCCCATGACGAGGTCCAGCCCCTGACTCCAGGAAGCCCGGTCGATCTCGACGTGGAGATCTGGCCGACCTCGATCGTCGTTCCGGCGGGATGCAGGATCGCGCTCTCGGTCCGGGGCCGCGACTACAAGTGGCAGGAGACGACCGGCGCGCGGCTCTCCAACTTCAAGAACGAACTGACCGGTTGCGGCCCCTTCCTGCACGACGATCCGCGGGACCGCCCGGCGTCGCTCTTTGGCGGAACCACCACGCTGCATCTCGATCCGGACGGGTCGAGCTACGTCCTGCTGCCCATCATCGACCGGGCCTGAGAAGCCCGGCGCTGCGCCAACTGAACATGTGCTCAACCTCAAGTTGAACATGAAGAGACCCAGCTCCGCGATTCAGAACAAAGCAAACGCTACCGGGAAGAACCGTCCTCAAGGGAGGCATCATCCATGACCATCTCACGTCGCACATTCGTTCAGGGCGCGGCCGGCGTCGCGCTCACCGGCGTCGCAGCGCCGGCCGTTCTCGCCCAGTCCTCGGACCCGATCCGGGTGGGCCTGCTCACCGTCAAGACGGGACCGTTGGCCTCCGGCGGCATCGACATGGAGCGCGCCCTGGTCATGTACCTGAAGGAGCGTGACAACATGCTCGGCGGGCGCAAGGTGGAGCTGATCGTCGCCGATACGGCCGGCGTGCCGGCGACCGCCCGCACCAAGACGCAGGAGCTGGTCGAGAAGAACAACGTGCATTGCATCATCGGCCCGCTGGCCGCCTTCGAGGCGCTGGCCATCGACGACTATCTGCGCCAGGCCCAGATGCCAACGCTCTCCGTCGCGGCCGCCGAGGACATGACGCAGCGCAATCCGAACCCCTGGTTCGTGCGCGCCACCTCGACCTCGGCGCAATGCGCCCACCCGATGGGCGAGTACTGCGCCAAGGAGCTGAAATACAAGCGCGTCATCACCATCGCGGACGACATCGCCTATGGCCACGAGATGTGCGGCGGCTTCCAGCGCACCTTCGAGGAGAACGGCGGCAAGATCATCCAGAAGCTCTTCCCGCCGCTGACGGCGCCCGACTACGGCACCTATGTGGCGCAGCTGAAGAACGACGCCGACGCCATCTTCCTCGGCTTCGCCGGCTCCAACGGCTTCCGTTTCCTGCGCCAGTTCGTCGAGTACGGCCTCAAGGACAAGATCCAGGTGGTCGGCGGCATGACCGCCCTCGACGAAGGCGTGCTGCGCAACATGGGCGACGAGGCGCTCGGCATCATCACCGCGTGCTGGTACTCCGCCGAGCTCGACGCCAAGCCGAACCAGACCTTCGCGCCGGCCTTCCGCAAGGAATTCAAATACGATCCCGGCTTCTACGCGGCCGGCACCTATGTGGACGGCGCCGTGCTGGAGGCGGCCGTCAAGGCGGTCAACGGCAAGGTCGAGGACAAGAAGGCCTTCATGGCCGCCCTGCGGGCCACCGACGTCGACACCGCCCGCGGGCCGGTGAAGTTCGACGAGTACGGCAACGTGGTCGGCAACGTCTATCTGCGCAAGGTGACCCGCAAGGACGGACGGCTGGTCAACTCGGTCATCAAGACCTACCCGAACGTCAGCCAGTTCTGGACCTACGACCCGAAGGCGTTCCTGGCCAATCCGGTCTATTCGCGGGACTACCCGCCGGCCAAGAACCTCGAAAAGTAGGCCCTCGCCCCCGCGGCGCGGACGCCCCGCGCCGCGGCTCCCTTCCCGCCCAGGGACGCCCATGCAGTTCTGGATCATCCAGGGTTTGAACAGTCTGGCTCTCGGTGGGCTGCTGTTCCTGCTCGCCTCCGGCTTCTCGCTCATCTTCGGGCTGATGCGGCTCGCCAACCTCACGCATGGGGCGTTCTTCATGCTGGGCGCCTATCTGGGCGCGAACGTGCTGCGCAGCTACGAGGGCGCCAATCTGTGGTTGGCGGCCCTGCTGGCCGGTCTGGCCGTGGCGGCGGCGGGCGGCGTCCTAGAGCGGCTGGTCTTGCGCCAGCTGGCCGGCAATTCGCTGGGGCAGGTGCTGGTCACCCTGGGCGTGTCGTTCATCATCGCCGACGCTTGCCTGATGATGTGGGGCGGCGACCCCATCCCGGTGCCGACGCCGCCCGGCCTGTCGCGCCCCATCCTGCTTTTCGGCTTCGCCTTCCCGACCTATCGCCTGGTCGTCGTGGTCGCCGCCGTGGTGGCTGCGCTCGGGCTCTACCTGATGCTGGAGCGAACCCGCCTCGGCGCCATGATCCGCGCCGGCGTGGACGACATGCAGATGGCGCGGGCGGTCGGCATCCCGGTGTCGCGCCTCTTCACCGCCGTGTTCTGCCTCGGCGCGGGGATCGCGGGCGCCGGCGGCGTGCTGGGCGGCCCGATCCTGTCCGCCTATCCGGGGCTGGACGCCGACATGCTGCCCCTCGCCCTCATCGTGGTGATCCTGGGCGGCGTCGGCAGCCTGCTCGGCGCCTTCGTGGGCAGCTTCATCATCGGCCTGATCTACACCTTCGGCACCGCGCTCTTTCCGGACCTCGCCTATGTCATCCTGTTCCTGCCGATGATCGTGGTCATCGCCTACCGCCCGCAGGGCCTCTTCGGACGGATCAGCGCATGAACCGCATCGTCCTTCCGGCCGTCCTTCTCGTGCTGGCGTTCCTGCCGCTGGTCGCGGGCGACTTCTACGTCAATCTCGGCAGCCAGATCCTCATCGCGGCGATCTTCGCGATGAGCCTGAACCTGCTGGTCGGCTATGGCGGCCTGACGTCGCTCGGCCACGCCTCCTTCCTCGGCTTCTGCGCCTACGCGTGCGCCTGGGCGAGCCTTCGGCTGGGCTTCGGCCATGGCGCCGCGGCGGCGCTCGCCATCGGGATCACGACCCTGATGGCCGCGCTCTTCGGGCTGATCGCGCTGCGGGCCACCGGCCTCGGCTTCCTGATGATCACGCTGGCGCTCTCGCAGGTGCTCTGGGGCCTCGCCTATCGCTGGGTCTCCGTCACCAACGGCGACAACGGGCTCTCCGGCGTCAGCCGCCCGCATCCGCTCGGCGTCTCCATCGAAAGCGCCGCGGCCTATTACTGGTTCACGCTGGCGGTCGCCGCCGTCGCGGCCCTGCTGATGGGCGTCTTCGTGTCGTCGGCTTTCGGCTCCAGCCTGCGCGGCACCCGCGATCAGGCCCGCCGGATGGCGGCGCTGGGCCACGACGTCTGGATGATCCGCTGGATCACCTTCATCTATGCCGGGTTCTGGGGCGGCGTGGCCGGCCTCCTCTACATCTACTATCACAAATACATCCACCCGACCGCGCTCTCCATCACGAACTCGGCGGAGGGCCTGCTCGGCGTGATCGCCGGCGGCTCCGGCACGCTCGGCGGCCCCGTGATCGGCGCCACGCTGGTGGTGCTGCTGAAGAACTACGCCTCCGCCTATATCGAGCGCTGGAACATGCTGCTCGGCTTCGTGTTCCTGTTCATCGTGCTGGTGATGCCGGAGGGCATCGTGCCCGGCGTGAAGCGGCTCTACGCCCGCGCCCGCGGAGGCGCGCGATGATCGAGAGCGACGGCGCGCCGGCGCTGGAAATCATCGATCTGCGCAAGTTCTTCGGGGGGCTCCCGGCCACCCAGGACGTCAACATGCGGGTGATGCCGGGCGAGCGGCGCCTGATCATCGGGCCGAATGGCGCGGGCAAGACGACCTTGTTCAACCAGATCGCCGGCGACTTCCTGCCCAGTTCGGGAACGATCAGGCTGTTCGGACATGACGTCACCCGGATGAAGCCGCAGCAGCGGGCCCATCTGGGCCTCTCGCGCACCTACCAGATCATCACGCTGTTCCCGAAGGACACCCTCGAGCACAACATCGTGCTCGGCCTGCTCGGCCTGCGAAAGGCGCGGTGGAACATGTTCCGGCCCTTGTCCTTCTACCCGGACATGCGCCAGGAAGCCCGACGCGCCCTGGCCCAGGTGGGCCTGGAGCATCTGGCGGACCGCAAGGTCTCGGAGCTCGCCTATGGCGAGAAGCGGCGCGTCGAGATCGCGATGGCCCTCGCCCAGAGGCCGCGCCTTCTGCTGCTCGACGAGCCCCTGGCCGGCCTGTCCAGCGAGGAGCGCGGCTCCATCAAGAAGCTCATCGCCGCCATCCCGCGGGAGACGACGCTGATCATGATCGAGCACGACATGGACACCGCCCTGGACCTCGCCGAGACCGTGACCTTGCTGCACTACGGCAAGGTGATCGTGGACGGCCCGCGCGACGCCGTCATCGCGGACCCGCAGACGCGCGAGGTGTATCTTGGCCACTGACGCGCTCACCCTCACGGACGTTCACAGCTATTACGGGGACAGCCACGTCCTGCAGGGCGTCTCCTTCAGCCTGAAAGCCGGCGAGGTGCTGGCCCTCCTCGGACGCAACGGCGCGGGCAAGACGACCTGCATCAGCACGGTCGTCGGTTTTCTGACGCCGCGCCGCGGCGAGATCCGGCTTTTCGGCGAACCGATCGGCGGGCTGACCCCGGAGGCGATCTGCCGCCGCGGCATCGGTCTGGTCCCGCAGGGGCGGCGCATCTTCCCGTCCCTGACGGTCCGCGAGAACCTCATCGTGGCCCGGCGCAGCGGCGACGACGCCCGCAAGCCGTGGTCGCTGGAACGGATCTACGATCTCTTCCCCCGCTTGCGCGAGCGCCACGGCCAGCTCGCAGGCTCCCTCTCGGGCGGAGAGCAGCAGATGCTGGCCTTGGGGCGCGCCCTGATGGGCAATCCGCGCGTCCTCCTCCTGGACGAACCGTCCGAGGGCCTCGCCCCGCTCATCGTGGCCGAGGTCGGCCGCACGATCGCGCTGTTGAAGAGCGAGGGCCAATCCATCGTCCTGGTCGAGCAGAACAGCAACCTGGCCCTGGACCTGGCCGACCAGGTGGTGATCCTCACCACCGGACAATGCGTGTTCGACGGAGGCATCGACGAGATCCGCGCCAACGAGGCGGTGCTGACGCAAAATCTCGGCGTGTTCCAGGGCCATTGATCGCCATGGCCGAGTCTCTCTCGCTCACGGTGAACGGACGGCCCGAGGTCCTGGCCGTGTCGCCCGACCTGCCGCTCCTGACCGCCCTGCGGCGGCATCTCGGCCTCAAGGGCGCGCGCTTCGGATGCGGGGAAGGCCAGTGCGGGGCCTGCACGGTGCTGGTCGACGGACGCGCCATGCAGGCCTGCCAGACGCCGCTCTGGTCGGTCGAAGGCAGGTCCGTCACCACGATCGAGGGCCTGGCCGTCGATGGCGAGCCGGGACCCATCCAGCAGGCCTTTCTGGACGAGCAGGCGGCCCAGTGCGGCTACTGCACCAACGGGATCATCATGACCCTGGCGAGCCTTCTCTCGGCCGGGCCCCGCCCCAGCCGTTCGGCCGTCGTCGAGGCGCTGGACGAGCGGCACCTGTGCCGATGCGGGGCGCATCCCCGCATTCTCCGGGCCGTGGACCGGCTGCTGGAGAGCGCGCCCCCCGGCTCGCCCGATCCCAGCGCGGGGGCGCCCGAATGACGGCCCTCCCCGCCGACCTCGCCCTCAATCCGCTCCTGTCGCGCTGGTTCGCCGTCGAGGCCGACGGCGCCGTCACGATCCGGACCGGGAAGGTGGAGCTCGGCCAGGGCGCGGTGACCGCCATCGCGGCGCTGGCCGCCGCCGAACTCGGCGTCCCGCTCACGCGGCTTCGGGTGGTGGCCGGCGATACGCGCGCCGCGCCGGACGAGGGCATGACGGCGGGAAGCCTCTCCGTCGAGCAGGGCGGCGCGGCGATGCGGGTCGCCGCCGCCCAGATCCGCACCCTGTTCGCCGCGGCCGCAGCGGCCCGGCTCGGCTGCGCCGCGGACGCGGTGATCGTCCAGGATGGGATGTTCTCCGGTCCCGGCCGCAACGCCAGCCTGTCCTATGCGGACCTCGCGCCACAGGTCGATCTCGACCGGTCCGCCGCCGATCTGCCGATGCCCGACCTCCTTGGCGGCGTCGCCGCGGAGCGCGAGCCGCGGCTCGATCTCAGGGCGAAGCTGACCGGCGCGGCCTTCATCCAGGATCTCGACCGTCCGGGCCTGCGGCACGGCCGCGTCGTGCGCCCTCCCCGGCCCGGCGCGGAGCTGACGTCGCTCGACCGGGCTGCGCTCGCCGCCCTGCCCGGGGTCGTGGCCGTGGTGGTCGACGGCTCCTTCGTGGGCGTCGTCGCCGACCGCGAGGAGGACGCCGACCACGCCGCCGCCGCCGCGCAACGGCTCGCCGCATGGACCGCGCCGGACCTGCCCTCGGTCGATGACGAAGGCGCCTGGATGGAGAGGGTCGAGCCTGTCGCCACGATCCCGGTCGTCCGCGACGACGGCGAAGCCGCGCCTGCGGAGCGCCGGCATGAGGCGGCCTATTCCCGCCCCTATCTCGCGCACGCGTCGATCGGACCCTCCACCGCGCTGGCGGAGTGGAGCGGCGACGGCCGCCTCACGGTGTGGTCGCAGACCCAGGGCGTCTATCCGTTGCGCGCCCAGCTCGCGCGGGTGCTCGAGATTGCGCCAGAGATGGTCGACGTGGTCCACGCCATGGGGGCCGGCTGCTACGGCCACAACGGCGCCGACGATGTCGCGCTGGACGCCGCGCTCCTCGCCCGGGCCGCGCAGGCGCCGGTGCTCTGCCGCTGGACCCGCGCCGACGAGCTCTCATGGTCGCCCTTCGGCGCGCCGATGCGGATCCGGCTCGCGGCGGGCCTGGACGCGCAGGGCGCGATCGTGGACTGGACGCACGAGGTGTGGAGCCCGCCGCACGTCGCGCGGCCGGGCTTCGGCTCCGGCGTGAACCTCCTGGCCGCCCAGCATCTTGCGAAGCGCTCGGCGCCCTCCCCGGTCGTGCAGTTTCCAGGCCCGTCCGGCGCCGGAGACCGGAACGCGGTTCCGCTCTACCGGGTCGGCCGCCGCAGCGTCGTCCATCATCTCTTGCCGCAGGGGCCGCTGCGCAGCTCCGCGCTGCGCTCGCTGGGCGCCCACGGCAACGTCTTCGCCATCGAGAGCTTCCTCGATGAGCTCGCCGCGTTGGCGGGCCGGGATCCGCTGGAGTTCCGCCTGGCCCACATGGAGGATCCGCGCGCCCGCGCCGTGCTGGCGGCGGCGGCCGAGGAGGCCGGATGGGATCCGGCCGAGCCCGGCGGCGAGGGGGTAGGCAGCGGCCTCGCCTTCGCCCGCTACAAGAACATGGGCGGCTATTGCGCGATCGTGGCGCGGGTCGAAGTGGCCGAGACGGTCAGGCTGACGCACGTTGTCGCCGCCGTCGACTGCGGCGCGGTGGTCCACCGGGACGGCCTCGTGAACCAGATCGAGGGCGGCGTGGTCCAGGCGGCGAGCTGGACCCTGAAGGAGCAGGTCCGCTGGACCGCCGAGGGCGTGGCGACACGGTCCTGGGCCGACTACCCGATCCTACGCTTCTCCGAATGCCCGCGCATCGCGGTCCGGATCATCGAGCCGACAGGCGCGCCCCCGCTCGGCGCCGGCGAATGCGCGACGGGGCCGACGGCCGCCGCGATCGGCAACGCCGTCGCGCATGCGCTCGGGGTCCGGGTGCGCCACATGCCGCTCACGCCGGAGCGGATCGAAGCCGCCATCCATGCATCAACATTCTGAGGTCGCAGCATGAACATCGGACTCTGCGGAACCGGGCGCATGGGAGCCGCCATCGCCCAGCGCCTGCTCTCCGTCGGCCACACGGTCACGGTCTGGAATCGGGACAAGGCGAAGACGAAGCCGCTCGCCGACGCCGGGGCGGCCGTGGCGGACACGCCGGCGGCCCTGGCCGCAGCCTGCGACCTCACCATCACGATGCTGCTCGACGACGCCGCGCTGGACGCCGTCTATTCAGGCCCGGACGGCCTTCTGTCCGCCGACCTCTCCGGCAAGGCCGTCATGGACATGAGCACGGTGCTGCCCGAGACCGAGGAGAGGATCGGCGCCGCGGCGCGGGCCCGGGGCGCGGCCTTCGTCGAGTGCCCGGTCGGCGGCACCGTGGGTCCTGCGCGCGACGGCAAGCTGTTCGGCCTCGTCGGCGGCGACGACGCCGACGTGGCCCGTCTCCGCCCGGTGCTCGACCAGCTCTGCCGACGGGTCGAGCATGTCGGGCCGGTGGGCTCCGGCGCACGCCTCAAACTCGCGATCAACCTGCCGCTTCTCGTCTACTGGCAGTCGCTCGGCGAGGCCCTGGCGCTGTGCAAACCCCTGAACCTCCCGCCGGAGCGCCTCGTGGACATCATGGCGGACACGTCGGGCACGACCAACGGCATGAAGCTGCGCGCGCCCGACATCGCCAAGGCGCTGGCGGGCCAGCCGCTCGGCGCCCCGGCCTTCGACGTGCGGGCGGCCCGGAAGGACCTCGCCACCATGGTGGCCTACGCCAGGACGCTCGGCCTCGAGCTGCCGACGGCGCAAGGAGCCCTCGGCTCCTTCACGGAGGCCGCGCAAAGCGGGCTGGAAGGCCAGGACGCGATCAGCGTCCCGGTGCGCTGGGCCGGAAAGACGGGTGCGCGCTCATGATCAGGGCCGCCGTCATCGGGCTCGGCTGGTGGGGCCGAACCATCCTGCGCGAATTGCGCGACAGCAAGGCGGTCACGGTCGTGCTGGGCGTGGACCCCGATGCGGCCGGCCGCGAGGCCGCCGCGGCGGCGGGCCTGGCCGTCTCGGCCCGCTTCGAGGATGCGATCGAGCGCGCCGATGTGGACGCCGTCATCCTGTGCTCGCCGCACAAGTTCCACGCCGTCCAGATCGTCGCCGCAGCGGGCGCCGGCAAGCATGTCTTCTGCGAGAAGCCGCTCTGCGCCACCGCCGCCGAGGCCGAGCGGGCCATCGCGGCGGTGCGGCGGGCCGGCGTCCAGCTGGGCATCGGCCATGAGCGCCGCTTCGAGCCCGCCGTCATCGACCTGCGACGCCGGTTCGCCACGGGCGAGTTCGGCGAGACGTTGCTCATGGAGGGCAATTTCAGCCAGGACAAGTTCCTGGCCCTGCCGCCGGACAACTGGCGACTCTCCGCCACCGAGGCCCCCGTCGGGCCGCTCTCGGCGACCGGCATCCATCTGGTGGACCTCGCCATCATGCTGTTCGGGCGTCCCAAGGAGGTCTGGGCCCGCCTCGCCACCCGGGCGACCCGCTTCGCCAATGGCGACACGCTGTCGGTGACGCTGGGCTTCGCCAACGGAGCCACGGCCCAGATCACCGCCATCCTGACCACGCCCTTCGTGGGCCGGCTCGCCGTCTATGGATCGACCGGCTGGATGGAGATCCGCGACCGCACGCATCCGGAGAACCCCACCGGCTGGGACGTCACCACCCTGCGGCGCGGCGAGGCGCCCACGACCATCTTCCAGCCGCCGCACCCCGTCGTGCGCGACAACATCGAGGCCTTCGCCCGCGCGGCCTCGGGCGGCGCGGCCTATCCGGTGTCCCTCGACGACATGCTGGACAATGTCCGCGCCTTCGAGGCCGTCACCCGCTCGGCCGCCAGCGGCCGCATCGAAACCGTCTGACGCAGAAATCCCGCCAGGAGACGTCCATGTACGACGACAAGAAGAACCGCTACGGCCGCACCGCGGCGCGCCAGCACACGGCGCTGGGCCGCGCCCGCCGGCCCTCGACGCCTACCATCGACATCCATTGCCACATCGCGGTCCCGGCCGCCGGCCAGGTCGCCGGACCCCATGTCGACCTCACCAAGGTGCCGCTGGCGCACTTCGCCGACGACGCCACCAAGGCCATCAACGCCCTGCAGGAGAAGGACCGCTCCAAGGTCATGGTGGACATGGACGCCCGCCTCTTCGACATGGAGGCCATGGGCGTCGACATCCAGGTCGTCGCGCCCGTTCCGCCGCAGTGCTACTACAGCGTCGATCCGAAGATCGCCGAAAAGGCGCATCTGCTCGCCAACGAGGGCGTGGCGGAGTTCTGCTCCCAGCGTCCCGACCGCTTCGTCGGCCTCGGCGTGACCACCATGCAGGAACCGGAACTCGCCGTCCGCGAACTGGAGAACGCGGTCACGAAACTCGGCCTCAAGGGCGTGCAGATCCTCACCAGCGTCAATGGCGAGGAGCTGTCCCACGAGAAATACCGCCCGTTCTTCGCCAAGGCGGAGGAGCTCGGCGCCTTCATCATGATGCATCCGAACGGCTTCACCCATGGAGAGCGGTTCACGAAGTTCTACTTCAACAACGTCATCGGCAATCCGCTCGAGACGACCATGGCGCTGCACAACCTGATCTTCACCGGAACGCTGGCGCGCTTCCCGGAGCTCAAGCTGATGGCCGTGCATGGCGGCGGCTTCCTGCCGGGCTATTCGGGCCGGATCGACCACGCCTGGGGCGCGCGCGACGACAGCCATGCGGATCTGCCGCTGCCGCCTACGACCTATCTGCGGCAGGTCTATCTCGACACGGTGGTGTTCACCTACCACCAGCTCGCCTACATGATCGAACTCTTCGGGCCGGACCGCATCCTGATGGGCACCGACTATCCGTTCGACATGGCCGAATACGACCCCATCGGGCATATCGGCGGCCTGGACCTGGACGACCGCACGATGTCGGCCATTTGCGGGGGCAACGCCGCCCTGGCGCTTGGATTGAAGCTCTGACGCGAACGGGCCGCCTTCGCCCCGACGGGAGAAGGCGGCCGCCTCGTTCGTCGCCCGAGAAGGCGACGCCTCAGCCTTCCCCGGTCCGCCTCACGGCCGTGTTGCGGGCCTTCACGGTGGTGCCGAAGACCCGCGCGATCCCCTCCAGGAAAACGTCGAGCGCGTTCGAGATGACGCGCGACTTGTCCTCCAGGACGGGCGAGTTGTAGATGTATTTCCGCACGCCATAGTAGAAGATGCCGCCATGCAGCACCCAGGCGAGCTCCAGCTCGGCCGGGGGCGGCGTCTTCAGGGCGGGAAGCCCGGCTTCGTGCCTGTATTCCTCGACGATCCGGTTCAGGATCCGCGACTCCACCACGCCGACGTACCAGCGGTTGATCTCGACGCCCTTCAGGCCCGAGAACAGATAGATCCTGATCCACTCGCGCGTGAAGATCGCATCCGTATAGGCCTCATAGAACTGCTGCAGCCGCAACCGGATGGGTTTCGACCTGTCGCCCAGCAGCTCGTCCCATTCGGGCTTCCAGCGGTCCAGATAGACGCTGCGATAGACGGCCTGGATCAGTTCGTCCTTGCTGGGGAAGTAGCGATAGAGCAGCGGCTGCGTGACGCCGAGCTTGCCGGCGAGTTCGCGCGTGCCGCCGCCGAAGCCTTCTTCTGCGAAGAACTCCGCCGCCTTGCGGATGAACTCCTCACGGCGCGCTTCGGGCGAACGCCGCTTCTGCTTGGGCCGGGTTGCGCCCGGCAGAGTGTCGGCGGTGCTCACGCGTTCGTGCTCGCAGGTCAGGAGCGGCCCAGGGATGGCGGCCGCGTCAGGAGCCGGGTGTGAAGGACCCGAACGTTCCGCGGCTGAACAGCAGCGGCTCGTGGCCCCCGTAGCTATAGGATTCGACCGCGCCGAGGAAGATCACATGGTCGCCCCCGTAATAACGATAGGCGTTCCGGCACTGAAACTCGGCCACGACGTCGTCCAGGATGGGCGCTCCTCCCAGCCCCGGCTTCCACGCCACCCCGGCGAACTTGTCGTCGGAGGCGCGGGCGAAATGGCGCGCCAGGTGCTCCTGATGCTGCGCCAGCACATTGACGGTGAAGTGGCTCGCCTCCTGGAACACCGGCAGGCTCGGCGAATGCATCACCAGGCTCCACAGCACCAGCGGGGGGTTGAGCGACACCGACGAGAACGAATTCGCCGTGAGGCCGACGCGACGCCCGTCCGCCGCGACGGCGGTGATCACCGTCACGCCCGTGCCGAAACATCCGAGCGCGTTGCGGAAATCCCGGGGATCGAGGGTGTGCTGGGCGGCGAGCGCCTCAGAGGTCTCCGCCGCGGCGGTCGCCTGGGTCATGGCCGCCTCACAGCGTGGGGTTTTCGGAGGGGAGGCCGAGCGCGACGCGGCCGAAATTGGCGCCGGCCGCATCGAAATTGAACGCGATATGCGAGTTGACCGCGTGCGCGTCGCGGAACTGCCTCTGCAACGCTCCCGCCCGGTACAGCCCGCCCGCGCCGCTGGCCTGGAACAGCAGCGACACCGCGTCCGTGCACAGGTTGACCGCATAGGCGCCGTCGCGCCGATACGCGGTCTTGACCGTGAGGTCCGGAACGCGGCCCGCGCGAGCGTCCTCCATCGCCTCGATGCAAATTCCCCGCATGATGCGGCGCGCCGCGTCGACCCGCGCGGCGGCCGCCGCCACCTTGATCTGGATCGACTGGAAGTCCGCCAGCTTGGCGAGATTGTATTTGGAGGCCCGCTTGCGGGCCGAGGCCTCGTAGTCCTCGAGACACCCCTGGGCGTTGCCCAGCGCGACGCCGGACAGCACGAAGGGAAAGAGCGCGAAAACCGGCAACCGGTAGAGAGGACCGGGATTGGCGGCGCTGCCCGGCGTGGCGCCGCCCGCGACGGCCGAGACCGCAAGGGTCATGTGCTCGGGAACGAAGACGTCGGACATCTCGACGTCCTGGGAGCCGGTGCCGCGCAGGCCGGCGCTGTCCCAGGTGTCGATGATCTGGTACTCGCGGCGATGCACGAGGAAGATGCGGTACTCGCTCGCCTCTGCCTCGTCGTCGGACGCCGTGATCCCGGCCAGCATGTTCCAGTCGCTCGGCTCGACGCCGGAGGAGAACGGCCACCGGCCGGACAGCCTGTAGCCGCCGTCCACCTTCCTGGCCCGGCCGGCCGGGAACACGAAGGAGGAGGCGATCAGCGCGTCGGGATTCTCGTTCCAGACCAGGTCCTGGGCGGCCCGTTCGAACATGGCCAGCATCCAGTGATGGCTGCCCAGGTTGGCGACGTTCCAGGCCACCGAGGCGTCGCCGCGCGCCAGTTCGGCCGCGAAGTCGACGAGAGCCACATAATCGAACTCGGACCCGCCCACGCGCCGGGGCTGGACGATGCGGAAGAGCCCGGCGGCGTGAAGGTCCTTCTCCGTCTCCGGAGGCAGGCGGCGCAGGTCCTCCGTCCGGGCGGCCCGCTCGCGCAACACGGGAACGAGCGTGCGGGCGCGCTCCAGCATCGCGTCATAGTCCTGGACTTCGGCGGGCTGACTCTTGGGGTCGAACTTCACGACCGTCTCCATCATCCTGTCCTCCCGGTTCAGGCGCTCTTGGCGCGGCCCTGCAGATGCGGCCGGTCGTAGTAGAGCGACGCCTCCAGGGCCTCGCCCTGCTGCTCGGCGAACTGCGAGAGGCTCTTCAGGTGCGGGATCCGCGACCGGTCGAGCGTCGACACGTCCGGCCAGTCCACTTCCAGGAGATTGCCGCCGGGGTCGCGCAGATACATCTGGACGGAGCCGTCGGGCAGCTCGTTCACGCTGTTGCGGAAGGTCTTGCCATCGAGAGCGTCCATGTCCCGGGCGGCTTCATACACGGCGTGGAAGTCGTCCACGTCGATGGCGAAGTGCTGGAAGGTCGGGACGGCGTCCTCGAGCTCGAAGACGTGAAGCTGAAGGTCGCCGCAGCGCAGATACTGCGTCTTGAACCCGAAATTGTAGGTCGGGATGCGCTCCATCCCGAACACCTTCTCGTAGAACCGCACGGACTCTTCCATGCTCTTGGCCCCGACGGACAGGTGGTTGAAGCCCAGCGCCTTCATGGCTCGCTCCCTCGTTGATTATCGAGCGATAAATTAGCCCAGATCGCGGCGCAGGGCAATCCCCTTCCGCCGGCCCGTTGACATCCTGGCGAACTTATTTTTCATACGATAAATAACGCGGATCACGCAACACGGGGAGAGACATCATGCCGAAGCCGGTGAACCGGGAGGCGATCGACAAGGCGGCCCAGGAGCTGTCGAATTGGGGCCGCTGGGGCGCCGACGACCAGATCGGCACGCTCAACAACATCGAGCCTTCCGACATCGTGGCGGCGGCGGGCCTGATCCGGAAGGGCAAGGTGTTTTCGCTCGGCCTCTCCCTGAAGGAGCCGATTCAGTCGGGTCTGTTCGGCGGCCGCTGGAACCCGATCCACACCATGCTGGCGACCGGCACGGACGCGGCAGCCGGCAACCAGGACGAGCCCTTCCCCTATCTTCGCTATGCGGACGACGCGATCAACATGCCCTGCCAGGCGTCGACCCAGTGGGACGCGCTCTGCCACATCTTCAATGGCGACAAGATGTATAACGGCTTCGACGCCAAGCTCGTGGACGCCCGCGGCGCCAGGAAGCTCGGCATCGAGAATGTCCGCGACAAGATGGTGGGCCGCGGCGTCCTGCTCGACATGGCGCGCTGGAAAGGCGTCGAGTCGCTGGAGGATGGATACGCCATCACCAATGACGACATGGACGGCTGCGCCAAGGCCCAGGGCGTCGAGATCCGCAAGGGCGACTTCGTGATCGTCCGGACGGGCCACCAGGAGCGGTGCCTCGCCAAGAAGGACTGGACCGGCTACGCCGGCGGCGACGCGCCGGGTTTCGCCTTCGAGACGGCGTACTGGATCCGCCAGCACGACATCGCGGCGATCTGCTCCGACACCTGGGGCTGCGAGGTCCGCCCGAACGAGACCAGGGACGCCAACCAGCCCTGGCACTGGGTGGTGATCCCGGCGATCGGCGTCTCCATGGGAGAGATCTTCTACCTCAAGGAGATCGCCGAGGATTGCGCGCAGGACAAGGTCTACGAGTTCTTCTTCGTGGCCCCGCCCCTGCACCTTCCGGGCGGCGCCGGCTCGCCGATCAACCCGCAGGCGATCAAGTAGGCTCCGCCTAAATGAGGCGCGCGATCCGGAGATGGCGCGCCTCGAGCCCCTAGAAGGGCCTGCCCAGCGCCCGCAGCGCGTCGTCGCGGTTCGCGCGCGGGCGCGGCACGCCGGCCAGACCGCGGCGCAGATCCGCGAGGCGTTCCGCGTTGCTCTCCGCCCGGGTCCCGTCGGCGTTGAAGAAGCTGTTCTCGAAGCCGATCCGGCACTCGCCGCCCAAGGCGGCAGCGCCCACCAGCGAAGGCGTCTCCGCCCGGCCGAAGGCGCACACCATCCAGTCGGTGCGATCCAAGCGATTATGCCGGTCGAGGCAGGCCAGCAGGGGGATGAGCTCGCCCGGGTTGCTCTCCTGGCCTGCGGCGTAGCGGCCCAGCGGGAAGATGACCGAGTGGCGTTCTCCCGGCAGCACGCCGCGCGCGACCAGGCTGACGAAGCGCTCGGTCTCCTCGACAGAATAGAGGATATGCTGGACGGCGACGCCCTCGCGATGCGCCCAAGAGTAGAGGTCCGCGCCCTCCGCCATGGCCGCCTCGTCCGGGATGAGCTCCTTCAGGGCGATGCTGACCGCCTCCGGCCGCACCGCCCGGACGGTTGCGATCTGCTGGGCGGGCGTGAAACGGCCCACCGCCTCGGTGGTGATCTGCAGGACGAGGTCGGCCCCGGCCTCCCGGCGGATGGCGAGCGACGCTTGCTTGTAGAGGTCCGCGTCCAGCGTATGCAGCCCCTGCGCGTCGCGGACATGCACGTGGACCGCCTGGGCGCCGCCGGCGTGGACCTCGGCGCAGGCCCGCGCGGTCGCCTCGATGGTGATCGGCAGGTTGGCATGGTCGCTGGGCATGCGCCGGGCCCCGTTCGGGGCCACCATGATGGTCAACGGTTTCATTCGTGCGTCCTCCCCTCGCCCGCCGGGCTGGCCCCGGCTTCCGGCGCCCAGATCGTTCGGTCATCGTCGCGCACCAGGCCGAAGGCCGGCCTTCGGGCGCTGTCGCGCACCACCAGGGCCCCGGCGAGGGCGACGTGGTGCGCCGGGCGCTCCTTGCCCTCGATCTGGCCCAGCAGGATATCCACCGCCGCGTCCACCATGGGGGCGACCGGCTGCTCCACCGTGGTCAGCCCGTAGCTCGCCCATGCGGCCGGCGGCGCGTCGTCGAAGCCCACCACGGACAGGTCGTCCGGCACGCGCAGGCCCAGTTCGTGTCGCGCCACGTCCATCACGGCGATCGCCATGTGGTCGTTGGCGCAAAACAGCGCGTCCGGGCGCGGGCGGGCGCGGAGCAGCGCTCGCGCCGCGGCCCGGGCGCCCTCCTGCGAATAGGCCCCGACGGCCCGGGCCACCGGTCCGGCCCCGGCCTCCGTCAATGCGGCCCGATAGCCGCGCTCGCGATCCCGGTTGGTCGAGGACGCTTCCGTTCCGGCGACGTAGCCGAAACGCTCATGCCCGCCCGCCAGGAGAAATCGCGCCACCAGCCGCCCGCCATCGAGATTGGCGCTGGCCACGCTCGACACATGCGCGCGGTCCGCTGTGCGGTTGATCAGCACCAGCGGGATGCCGGCCGCCGCGCATTCGTCCGCAAGCCCCGACGACAGCGTCGTGGAGGCCAGCACGATGCCGTCCACCTGGTAGGGCAGGATCTGGGCGACCAGCGGATCGGCCGACGCGTCGGGCGCCCCCGTGAACAGCAGCAGCCGATAGCCGCGCTGCTGCAGCACGGCGGAGAGGCGGGCCAGGAGGTCCGGATAGAACGGGTTGGCGAGATGCCCCATCACCACCGCGATCATGCGCGAGCGGCTGGTGATCAGCGACCGTGCGATCGCGTTGGGCCGGTAGCCCAGCGCCGTGGCGGCCTCCATCACGCGGTGGCGCGTCTCGGGCGCGATGCTGGCCCCGTCCGTGAAGCAGCGCGACACGGCGGAGCGCGACACGCCTGCGCGCCGCGCCACCTCGAAGGACGTGACCCGGCGCGCCATCGCTATTCGGCGGTCCAGCCGCCGTCGACCATGAGGGACGATCCGGTCATCAGCCGCGACGCGTCCGACGCCAGGAACACGACCGGGCCCATCAGGTCCTCGAGCTCCCCGATGCGGCCGAGCTTGATCTTGGACAGGATCATGTCCCGGAAGGCCGGATCGGCCAGGAAGGGCCGGGTCATCTCGGTCAGGATGAAGGTGGGACAGAGCGTGTTGACGCGGATCCCCGCCGGTCCGAACTCGATGGCCATCGCCTTGGTCATGCCCTCGAGAGCGAATTTGGACGCGCAATAGAGCGTCCGCTTCACGCCTCCCACATGGCCCATCTGCGACGAGACATTGATGATCGAGCCCTTCACGCCCGCATCGGCCATGGCGCCGGCCACGTTGCAGGCCACGAAATAGGCGGCGCGGACATTCAGGTCCATCACGGCGTCGAAATCCTCCGCGGTGATCTCCCGCATCGGCTTCGGCCGATTGGTCCCGGCGTTGTTCACCAGGACGTCGAAGACGCCGGCCGAGGCCAGCAGGCGCTCGGTCTCGGCCAGGTCGGTGACGTCGAGGCGCAGCGCGCAGGCCCGGAAGCCCGCGGCCCTGAGCGCCTCCGCGCCGGCCTCGATCTCGTCGGACGAGCGGGCCGCGAGCGTGACGTCCGCCCCGGCCTCGGCGAGGGCGGTGGCGGCGGCCAGCCCGATGCCCCGCCCGGCTCCGGTGACGAGCGCGCGCTTGCCGTCCAGCCGGAACGAGGGCGTCCGAAGCAGCCCGCTCATTCCGCGGCCTCCCCATAGGCGATGTTGCGGCCGCCATAGCGGCGGACCCGGACATTCGCCTGCTCGGCGTGTCCCACGAAGCCCTCCAGCATGCACAGGCGCGAGCAGTATTCGCCCACCATGGCGGAGGCCTCGTCGGTCAGAACCTTCTGCCAGGTGCAGGTCTTCAGGAACTTGCCCACCCACAGGCCGCCGGTGTAGCGGGCCGCCTTCTTGGTGGGCAGCGTGTGGTTGGTGCCGATCACCTTGTCGCCGAACGCCACATTGGTGCGCGGCCCCAGGAACAGCGCGCCGAAATTGCTCATGTTGTCCCGGAACCAGTCGTCCCGGTCGGTCATGACCTGGACGTGCTCCGACGCGATCCGGTCCGCTTCCGACAGCATCTCCTCATAGCCGTCGCAGACGATGACCTCGCCATAGTCCTGCCAGGCGATGCGCGCGACGTCGCCCGTGGGAAGCACGCCGAGAAGCCGCTCCACCTCGGCCATCGTCTCGCGGGCCAGCTCCTCGGAATTGGTGATCAGGACGGCCGGAGAGGTCGGTCCATGCTCGGCCTGCCCCAGCAGATCGGTGGCGCAGATCTCGGCGTCCACCGTCTCGTCGGCGATCACGAGCGTCTCGGTCGGACCGGCGAACAGGTCGATGCCCACCCGGCCGAACAGCTGGCGCTTGGCTTCGGCCACATAGGCGTTGCCCGGGCCGACCAGCATGTCCACGGGCTTGATCGTCTCGGTGCCCACCGCCATCGCGGCGACGGCCTGAACCCCGCCGAGCACCAGGATCTCGTCCGCTCCGCCCATCTGCATCGCCGCCACGATGGCCGGGTGCGGAGCGCCGCGATGGGGCGGCGCCGACGCGATGACGCGCTTCACGCCCGCCACCTTCGCGGTGACCACGCTCATATGCGCCGAAGCGACCATCGGGTAGCGCCCGCCGGGCACGTAGCATCCGACGGCGTTCACCGGGATGTGCTTGTGACCCAGGATCACGCCCGGGAGCGTTTCGATCTCGACGTCCTGCATGGAGGCGCGCTGCGCCTGCGCGAAGCCTCTCACCTGCTTCTGCGCGAAGGCGATGTCCTCCAGATCGCGAGGCGCGACCTTGTCCATGGCGGCCCTGACGTCCGCGGGCGACAGGAAAAACTCACGGGGCGAGTAGCCGTCGAACTTCTCGGAAAGGTCCCGGACCGCGGCGTCGCCGCGGGCCTCCACATCGGCCAGGATGGCTTCGACCGTCTCGCGAACCTTGCGGTCCACCTCTTCGCGAGCAGCTGCGTCCTTGCCCTGCTTGAGATAGCGCATCGTTCCTCCACGGTGTCGTTGCAAACGTGTGCAACGACATTAGCGGAATCCGCCGCGGGCGCAAGACACGCCTCCCCCAAACGAGGCTCAGGTGCCGCAGAAAGTCCGGTAAGGGACGTCGCTCCTGGGCGGGGCGTCGGCGTAGCCCGCATGGTCCGGCCGGGGATCGAAAGGGCGCGTCACGGCCTCCAGCATCTCCTCGAAGGGCCCGAAATCCTGCCGCTCCACCGCCGCCTCGATCATGGCTTCGACGAGATGGTTGCGCGGGATCACGGCGGGGTTCGCCAGCCGCATCGACCTGGCGGCTTCCGCCGGGTCTCGTCCGGCTGACGCCAGGCGGGTCCGCCAGCGCGCCAGCCAGGCGTCGAGGGCCGTCGCGCCGCCCAGCAGGGCGCGCAGCTCCCCGTCATGCGCAGGGCCCGGCGCCGCGTCGGCCAGCTTGCGGAACGTCAGGGTGAAGTCGGCCCGGGCCTCCGCCATCAGGCCGAGCAGGTCCTGGGCCAGCGCCAGGTCGCCCTCCTGCTCGCCGGACAGGCCGAGCTTGCGCCGCAGGCCTCGCAGATAGGCGTCGTTGAACAGGTCGACGAAGCGGTCGAGGGCCTCCTGCGCCTGCGCGACCGCTTCATCCTGGTCGTCGGCCAGGAGCGGCAAAAGACACTCCGCCAGCCGCGCCAGGTTCCACTGCGCGATGCCGGGCTGATTGCCATAGGCGTAGCGGCCGTTGCGATCGATGGAGCTGAACACCGTGGCGGGATCATAGGCGTCCATGAAGGCGCATGGCCCATAATCGATCGTCTCGCCCGAGACGGACATGTTGTCGGTGTTCATCACCCCATGGATGAACCCCAGCAGCAGCCACTGGGCGATCAGCTCGGCCTGCCGGCCGATGACGCCGTCCAGCAGCGCCCGGTAGGGGCGCGGCGCCGTGCGGGCCTCCGGGTCATGCCGCTCGATCACGTGGTCGGCCAGTTGGCGCAGGCCCTCCAGATTGCGGCGCGACGCGAAGAACTGGAACGTCCCGACCCGGATATGGCTGGATGCGACGCGGGTCAGGACGGCCCCGGGCAGCACCTCCTCGCGCAGCACCGGTTCGCCTGTCGTCACCGCCGCCAAAGCGCGGGTCGTGGGCACGCCGAGGGCCGCCATGGCCTCGCTCACCAGATACTCCCGCAGAACGGGTCCTAGGGCGGCCCGCCCATCGCCGCCGCGCGAGAACGGAGTCAGCCCGGACCCTTTCAGCTGGATGTCGCGGCGTGCGCCCGAACGGTCCACGACCTCGCCCAGCAGGATGGCTCGCCCGTCGCCGAGCTGCGGCGAGAAGTGGCCGAACTGGTGGCCCGAATAGGCGGCCGCCAGCGGCTCCGCGCCCTCCGGCACACGCTGGCCGGCCAGGATCTCGACGCCCTCGGGAGAGGCGAGCGCGTCGGGATCGAGGCCGAGGTCGCGGGCCAGTTCGCTGTTGATCTTGACCAGCCTCGGCCCGGCCACCGGCGTCGGGTTCACGCGGGCGAAGAAGCCCGCCGGGAGCCGGGCATAGCTGTTGTCGAAAGGAAAACTCAGGGTCATCGGGCTGCTCCTGAGCCCGAGATAGTGCGCGAGAGCGCAAGTTGGGAGGGTTCCGGCGCGATCGGAGCGAAACCGACGGAGCCGATGTCCCTAAGCCCGCCGAGCGCGCAGGGCCTCGAGCGTCGCCGCGACCGCGAAGGGCGGGCTGGCCAGGACCTTGCCGCGGTCCGCCTCCGGCAGGCCCGGGACCACCCGGGCCATGGACGCCTGGGCGAGCACGATGGTGTCGTTGCGGCCTGCGGCCTCCTTCATGGCCGTCAGGATCGCGTCATCATGGGCCGCCTGGTCGCCCCTCATCAGGGCCTCATAGGCGCCCGGCGCGAGAATGCGTTCGATCGTAACCGATCGGCCCCCGGCGGCGGCCGTCCCGGCGATCAGGTCGGAGGTCGGCCGCAAGGTGGTCGGCAAGGTCGCCATGACGGCGATCCTGTCGCCGCGCCGGACGGCTTCCCGGGCCATCTCGGCGTCGACCCGCACGATGGGAGCCTTGACGCCGGCCTGGGCCTCCGCGCCGAGTTCGCCGACGGACGAGCAGGCGTTGAGGATCACGTCGACCCCGCGCTCGTCCGCGATCCTGGCGTAGGACGACCATCGCGGCGATACTGCGGAGAGGTCGCCCCCCTTGTCGCGAAGCTCCGGCAGAATGGAATCGTCGAGCAGGTTGACGATCCGCACGCCCGGCAGGGCCTCGCGGAACAGCCGTCCGAACAGGTCGACGGTCGCCGGCGAGGTGTGGATGATCCCGACGCTCGGGTTGCTCATGACGGCGTCTCCTCCAGAACGGAATCGCAAAGCGTGACCGCCGTGCCGGCGCTTTCCAGCAGGGCGACGGCCTCGGCCGGGGCGTCGGCGGTCGTCAGAAGTCGCGCCACCTCGCCGGCGCTGGCGAAGGTGGCGAAGCGGCGGGAGCCGAACTTGGCGCCGTCGGCGAGGATCACCGTCTCGCGCGCGGCGGCGATCATGGCGCGCTTCACCTCGGCCTCGTACGGATCGGCGCTGGTGAAGCCGCGCTCGGCGTCGACGGCGGCCGCGCCCAGGAAGGCCCAGTCGGCGCTGACCTGGCTGAGGTCGCGTTGCGCCTGCGGCCCGATCATGCTGAGAGACCCGGGCACGAGCCTGCCGCCGATGACATAGACGGCGGATTCCGGAATGTCGGCGCAGACCTGCGCCACCGGGATCGCGTTCGTGATGATGGTCAGCCGCCGGTGCCGCCTCAGGCATCGCGCAAGCGCCAGCGTGGTGGTCCCGGCGTCGATGATGACGGACTGCCCTGGTTCGACCAGGGCTGCGGCCGCGGCGCCGATCGCCGCCTTCGAACGCTCCTGCACCTGCGCGCGCTGGTCCACCGGCGGGATCCCGAGGGCCGCGAGCGTGGTCGAGGGGCGCAGGACCGCCCCGCCGAACACCGCGTCGGCGACGCCCTCGGCCGCCATGGTCTTGATGTCGCGCCGGATCGTCTCTTCCGACACGCCGAACGACTTCGCCTCTTCGGAGACGCGGATGCTGCCGCGCTCGAACAGGCGGCGCCGCAATCGGCGGTTCCTCTCGGCGCTGAGCATCCGGCGAATCTCCTGGTCGGGCCTCCCTTCGCCATAGTGGCGACCCGAGGCCGGCTCAAGCGCTGCGACGCGGTTCAGGCCTTGCCGGCGCTGAGCAGGTAGGTCTCGATCTTGTCCATGACGGTGCGTTCGACGGCGTCCTGCGCCAGCCGCATCTGGTCGGCGGGAAGCGCGCGGCAGGCCTCGTCCGTCAGCCTTTCGGTGCGGCCCAGCGCGGTCAGCATCGCGTGCTCGAGGTCGGTGGCGATGTTGACCTTGCTCACCCCGCCGCCCGGGATGCGGATCGCGTCGTGGATCATGTGGGGCGGGACTCCGGACCCGCCGTGAAGCACCAGATGCACGGGAGTCAGCGCGCGGATCGCCGTCAGCCTGGCGAGGTCCACCCGCGGCTGGCGCGTGATGTAGTGCCCGTGCAGCGTGCCCACCGCCACCGCGAGCGCATCGACCTTTGTCTCGTCGACGAAGCGGAGCGCTTCGTCGGGATCGGTGAAGTGCTCCTCGTCCTCGTCGGTCTCGATGAAGTCGGTCGTGCCGATCTTGCCGAGCTCGGCCTCCACCGACACGCCCCGCGCGTGGGCCCGCCTCACGACGTCGGCGCTGACCGCGATGTTCTCCTCCAGCGGCTTGGCCGACTGGTCGATCATCACCGAGGTGAAGCCCGCGTCCATGGCGGCCTCGATGACCGCAAGCTCAAACGTATGGTCGAGATGCAGCACCACGGGCACGTCGAGGCCCTCCGTCTCGACCGCGTCGAAGAACGCGTCGGCGAACTGGCGCGGGACCGTGCCGTAGCGCTCGAACTCGCGCTGGGAGATCTGGACGATCAGGGGCGAGCGGGCGCGCATGGCGCCGCGCAGCACGGGCCGGATCATGCTCGTATAGCGGGGCGCGAACGACCCCAGGGCGTAGCCGCCCTGCTCGGCCGCCCTCAGGGCGGGCGCCAGGGGACGCAGCGTCGGGGCGCGGCTGGACGTCGGAGCTTGGCTTGCAGTCATGGTCGATCCGATAGGTTCACATCACGAGGCGCGGGACGATCAGCACCAGGACGGGGAAGAAGAGAAGAAGGACGTCGACCGCCACCAGCGGGATGAGGAACGGCGCCACCGCCACGACGATCCGGTGCAGGCTGATGCCGGAGATGCGGTTCAGCACGAAGAGCACCATGCCGAAGGGCGGCGTGAGAAGCCCGATCATCATCGTGAGCACGATGATGACGCCCATATGCATGGGATCGAGCCCGCTCGTCTTCATGATCGGGAGAAGCACCGGCGTGAGGATGATGATCGCCGCCGTCGCCTCCAGGAAGCAGCCCACGATCAGCAGGAAGACGATGATCATCAGTCCCACCACATGCGGGTCCGTGGACACGCCCGCCATCCATTCCACCATGGCGTCGGTGAGGCCGGCTCGCGTGACCAGATAGCCGTAGATCATCGCCATGGCGACCACGAGCATGATCACGCCCGTATCGACGACGGTGGACCGGGCGATCTCGATCAGGTCGGCGAGGCTCACGGCGCGGTACACGACGACCGACAGGAACGTGGCGTAGAGCGCCGCGATCGCGGCCGCCTCGGTGGGCGTGAACACGCCCGACACGATGCCGCCGATCAGGATCACAGGCGTCATCAGCGGCAGGAAGCCGTCCTTGAAGGACGCCCACACGGTCGCCCAGCGGAACGCCGCCCCGCCCGGCAGTCCGCGACGACGCGCGATGGCGGCGATCCAGAGCATCAGCGCGCCGCCCATCAGGAGACCCGGGATGAGCCCGGCCATCAGGATTCCGCCGACGGAGACGTTCGCCATCAGGGCGTAGATCACCAGCGGCACGCTGGGCGGGATGATGGGCCCGATCGTGGAGGACGCCGCGATCACCGCCACCGCGAAGTCTTCCTCGTAGCCCTCCTCGCGCATGGACTTGATCACGACCGTGCCGAGCCCCGCGGCCTCCGAGACGGCGGTGCCGGTCATGCCCGCGAAGATGATGCTGGCCACGACATTGACCTGCGCCAGCCCGCCCCGCATCGAGCCGACGAGCGACTTGGCGAAGTTGTAGATGCGGTAGGTCACCCCGCCGACATTCATCACCTTTCCGGCGTAGATGAAGAACGGCACGGACAGCAGCATGAAGTTGTCGATGCCGGAGACGGCCTTCTGGACCATGAAGGCCGGATTGAAGCCGACGCCGCGCTCGATCAGGGTGATCAGGATCGACGTGCCAGCCAGCGAATAGGCCACCGGGACGGCGGCGATGAAGAGCCCGAGCAGGGCGAACACATAGGGACCGACCATCAGCGCGGCCTTCCGATCAGCCGGCGCGCATCGGTGACGAGCGGCGCGATGCTGTAGAGCGCCATCAGTCCGAAGCTGGCGGTGAACGCCAGATAGGCCCAGCCATTGGAGATCCACTCCACGGTCGCCAGCGTGGTCGGCCACACCGACTGCACCAGCGGCAGGCTGGCCAGGAACATGAACAGGATGATCGCAAGGCTCACGATCCGCACCAGCGGGCCCATGACGGCGTTCCACCGCGGCCCGATCAGCTCCGGCAGCGTGTCGATGACGATGAGCGAGGCCTCACGTGCGCCGATGGCGGCGCCGACGAAGGCGAGCCAGATGAAGACCAGCCTGCTGACCTCCTCGGTCCAGGGCACCGAGACGGACAGCACGAAGCGGCACAGGATCTGGAGGTTCACGAGCGCGAGCGCCGCTGCAAAGAGCAGGGCCGCGATCACGTCCAGCGCGCGGTTGAGGGAAGCCATGATGGGAGCCTGGGCAAGGGCGCGCGGAGCGAAAGCCCCGCGCCGCCTCGTTCGCGGTTACTGGATTTTCGCGATCTCGTCGGCCGAGGTCACCGACCACAGCTCCGCGAAAAGCTTGTCCAAGGCGGGCTTGGCCTTCGCCATGAAGGGCGCGTAGTCGGGCTTGGTGAACTGCATCCCGGCGGCCTGCAGCTTGTCTCCAAGCGCCTTCTCGCTGGCCGCCGACAACTCGTCCCCATAGGCCAGGGCCTCCTTGGCGGCCGTGTCGATGATGGCCTTCTGGTCGGCCGGCAGACCCTGGTACAGCTTGTCGTTCATCAGCCACAGGGACGTCGCGTAGAGGTGCCCCGTGATGGCGATGTATTTCTGCGCTTCCTGGAGCTTGAAGGTGTAGATCTGGTCGAAGGGACCGTCCGACCCCTGGACCACGCCCAGCTTCAGCGACGTGAACAGTTCGGGCAGCGCGATCGGGACCACCACCGCGCCCACGGCCGTGAAGGCGTCGATGAAGGGCCGTGACTGCCCCATGCGCAGCTTCATGCCCTTGACGTCATCGACGCTGTTGATCGGGCTGTTGGAGGTGAGGTGCCTGTAGCCCCGACCCATCATGCCGACGGTGTGGAGCCCGTGCGACTTGGCGAAGATGTCCCTGACCTCGGAGCCGAGCTTGCTGTCCCAGGTCTTGTAGACATGCGCCTTGTCGCGGAAGACGAACGGCGCATCGAAGAAGGAGTATTTCGGGGCGAGCGAGACGATCGGATAGGTGCCGAAGACGGCCATCTCCAGTTCGCCGAGCTTCAGCGCCTCGACATTGTCCTTCTCGCCGCCCATCTGGCCGCCGGCGAAGATCTTCACGTCGATCGCGCCCTTGCTGCGCTCCTTGACGATGTCGCCGAACCGCTTGGCGGCCTGCATCATGTCCGTGCCCTGGTCGAAGGCGCTGGCGATGCGGATCGTGACGGGCTTCGACTGGGAGAGCGCGGGGGCGGCGGCGAGAAGGGACAGCGTCAACCCGCCGACCAGGCCGACGAATTTGCGGCGCAGCATGATGTTTCCTCCGAAGGCGGCTTCTTCGAGCCGCTGCAATGCTTCATAGCACCTCAAAAATTCCCACACAATCCCACATTTTCGGGCAATTCACGCCAGAGATGGACCAACCGGCGATTGCGATTACAGTCAGCGTGACCGTGACCGCGAGACCAGCGACGGAGGATCCCATGCGCTCCCCACGACTGACCAACACCGTTCTCGCGGCCATGACGGTCGCCTTGGTCCTGGTCGCCGCGCCGGCGGCCGACGCCAAGCCCGCGCCTCGCAGGGCGGGCGTCGAGGTCCGCTACGACCCGCCCAAGAATCCCGAGCACCAGCGCATCTACGACGAGCTCCGTAACAAGAGAGTCCTCGAGCGCGTCCGCGACAGGCTCGCCGGGATCTCCTTGCCTCGCCCCTTGCTGCTGAAGACGGAGGGCTGCGACGGCGACATCAACGCGGCCTATGATCCTGACGAGAGCGCGATCGGCATCTGCTACGAATATTTGGCCTACATCCAGGAACTCGCGGGGAAGATCCCGCCCGACGTGGCCGCCAAGGAAAGCCTCACGCCGGCGAACTACGTCATCGGCCCCTTCCTCGAAGTGACCTTGCACGAGCTGGCCCATGCGATCTTCGATCTGCGGAAGGTGCCCGTTCTGGGCCGCGAGGAAGACGCAGCCGACCAGGTGGCGACCTATGCGCTCCTTCAGTTCGGAAAGGACGAAGTCCGACGCGTCATCTCCAGCATCGCCGTGATGTACGCCTCGGAAGCGCGCGAATCCGCCCCGAAGCTGAAGGACTTCGCCAATGAGCACGGCCTGCCCGCACAGCGCTTCTTCAACCTGATCTGCATCAGCTACGGGTCCGACCCGAAGATCTTCGGCGACGTCGTCTCGCGCGGATACCTGCCAGCCGATCGGGCTGAGCAGTGCCCCGGAGAGTACGCCCAGGTGAAATACGCTTTCGACACCCTGATCCGGCCTGCTCTCGGCGCCCGCAAGCCCCCCGCTGCGAAAGCCCGTCGGAGACCCTGAAGGAAACGGCGAGCCGCCCCTTGCTCCCGGCGCCATCCGTCCCATATACCATCCACACGGATGGCGAGGAGATGGCGCTTTGGCCCTGGACGCACGACAGAGAACGCCCGACAGCGAGAAGATCACGATCAATCTCGGCTTCGTCGACCTGGGCCATGTCGACCTGCTCGTCCAGGACGGCTTCTACTCCAACCGATCCGACTTCATCCGCACCGCAATCCGCAACCAGCTCGACCGCCACTCCGAGGTGGTGAAGAAGTCGGTGGTCAGGCGCCGCCTTGACCTCGGCCTTCGCCATTACAGCCGGCAGGATCTCGAGAAGGCCCGCGACGCCGGCGAGATGCTCCGGATCCAGGTGCTCGGCCTCGCCGTGATCGGCGCTGACGTCACCCCGGACCTCGCGCGCGAAACGATCGCGTCCATCACGGTGCTCGGCGCTCTGCAGGCGAGCCCCGACGTGAAGGCCGCGCTGGGCGACCGCATCGGCTAGCCCCCGCTCCGTTTCCAAATGACCAGACGATCGCCGCCCCCGCGCGATCGTGACCTTAAGGACCATGCTCATGAACAGCCTGCCCAAGATCGACATCATGGAGGCGACCCGTCTCACCCGCGAAGGACGGCTCCAGGAGGCCATGGCTGTCCTGAGAGGCGGCGCGGGGCAGGAATCTCGCCCAGCCGCGGGCGCGGCCGAGGCCCAGCCCGGAACGGGATTCCTGAGCCGCCTTCGGCGCCTGGCGCACGCCCCGACCAGCCAGGGCGGCCCCCGCCCCGCGCCCGAGCCGATGCCCGGCGGAGCGCGCTTCCTGGCGAAGAGCTTCACCAACGCCGCGGGAACGCGCGCCTACAAGGTCTACATCCCGTCCTCCTATACTGGCGATCCCGTCCCCCTCGTGGTGATGCTCCACGGCTGCACGCAGTCGGCCGATGACTTCGCCGCCGGAACCCGGATGAACGTCCTGGCCGAGGACATGCGGTTCATCGTCGTCTATCCCGAGCAGTCCAAGGCTGCGAACCCGTCCAAGTGCTGGAACTGGTTCAACCCCGCCGATCAGCGCCGCGACGCCGGCGAGCCGTCCATCATCGCCGGGGTGACCCGACAGGTGATGCGCGACTATGCGGTCGAGCCTACTCAGGTCTATGCGGCCGGCCTGTCGGCCGGCGGCGCCAAGGCCGCCATCCTCGGCGTCGCCTATCCTGACCTCTACGCCGCAATCGGCGTCCATTCGGGGCTTGCCGGCGGCTCGGCCCGGGATGTCCCGACGGCTTTCGCCGCCATGCGCAAGGGCGGCGCTCCGGGCGCGCGCCAGCCGGGGGACCGCAGCCAGCCGGCGCCCGCGATCGTCTTCCATGGCGACCGCGACGCGACGGTGCATCCGAGCAATGGCGAGCACGTGATTTCGCAGGCGCGGCCGAGCGAGCCTCACGCCGGGGAGCTGTCCGTGGAGGTCAGGACCGGGTCCTCCCCCGGCGGGGTGGGATTCACGCAGACCATTCACGCGGCCGCCGACGGGCGCTCGCTGCTGGAGCACTGGACGCTTCACGGATCGGGTCACGCGTGGTCGGGCGGCAGCCCGGCGGGGACCTATACGGATCCGAAAGGGCCGGACGCCAGCCGGGAGATGATGCGCTTTTTCCTGCAGCACCGCGCCTCCGGCAGCGGACCCGCGCGATGAAGCCCTGGGTTCATCTCGGCGTCGCCCCCGTTCCGGGCGACGCCGGCGAACTGAGGCTGATGCGCCGGGACGCCGAGTTCTCGATCAGGCTGGGCCACACGGAGCTGATGAACAGCCGGCTGCGGGGCTCCGAAGAGGCGCTCGCGACCCTCGCCTTCGCCCGGACGCCCGGCGCGGAGGCGGGCCGCATTCTCATCGGCGGGCTCGGGATGGGCTTCACCCTGCGCGCCGCCCTGGCGGCGCTCGGCCCACGCGCCCATATCGACGTGGTCGAACTCGTCCCGGCGGTCGTCGCCTGGGCGCGGGGACCCATGGCGACGCTGTTCGGCGACAGCCTGTCCGACCCCCGGGTCCAGATCCACGAAGCGGACGTCGCGGCCGTGATCGGCGCAGCCCGGCAGGTCTATGACGCCATCCTCCTGGACGTCGACAATGGGCCCGAAGGCCTCACCCGCTCCGCGAATGACGGGCTCTACGACGTCGCCGGCCTCGGCGCCGCAATGGCGGCGCTTCGGCCGGGCGGGGTCCTGGCGGTATGGTCGTCCGCTCCCGATGCGGCTTTCACCCAGCGCCTGCGCCGCGTCGGGTTCGCGGTGACCGAAGAGCGTCCCCGCGCCAACGGGAAGACGGGCCGCGGCGCCCGGCACGTCATCTGGCTCGCCGTCCGTCCGGCCTGAAAAGCCGCCCGGAACGTGACATCCACCGGATCGACTGTAAAAAAGACGCCTCTTTCGGGCCGAACTGCAACTTTCGTGGGTCTATCCCTGTTGTTTCGCCAGAAGCAGGGTTGAATAGACAACCGGCGGTACACGCAGAGGAAACGATGAGCATCATCTGGACCATCATCATCGGGTTCGTCGCCGGAGTGATCGCCAAGTTCATCACTCCAGGGGACAATGAGCCGGCGGGGTTCATCCTCACTTCGATCCTGGGCATCATCGGCGCATTCGTGGCGACGTATCTCGGCCAGGCTCTCGGATGGTATCGGCCCGGCGAGGGCGCGGGGTTGATCGGCGCGGTGGTGGGCGCCGTCATCGTGCTCGTGATCTGGGGCATGATCGCCGGACGCCGGGCGCGCACGACGCTCTAGAACGCCCGTCCTTCATCGACAGGGCCAAGGCCGTCGCGCGAAAGCGCGGCGGCTTTTTTCGTCCTGGCCTGGCCGCGACGGTCACCCGAATTCGGTAAAGTCTTTAAACAGACCGATACTCGTTAACTTATCATTTGTTGTAAACTGCAACCTTGGGTTTAGGAGACGATTGACGCTCTTCTGCGCCGGCCGGTCGCGCCGCCGGCGGCGTCGGATGCGAGGGGGCACGCATGATCTCGTTGGGAAGTCTTTTCGGCGGAGCGGACGAGGGCTACGCCGCCGCCCTGAATCGATCGCAGGCGGTGATCGAACTGTCGCTCTCGGGCGAGATCATCACCGCCAACGCGACGTTCCTGAAGACGATGGGCTACGCCCTGGACGAGATCCGCGGCAAGCACCACAGCATCCTGGTCGACCCCGCCGAGCGCGACGCCGCCGCCTATCGCGAGTTCTGGGAGAGGCTGCGCCGCGGCCAGTTCGACTCGGGCCAGTATCGCCGCATCGCCAAGGACGGGCGCGGCGTCTGGCTGCAGGCCAGCTACAATCCCGTTCTGGACAAGTCCGGCGCTCCCGTTCGCGTCGTCAAGTTCGCCGCCGACATCACCGCCGAAAAGACCGCCATGGCGGAGATGACCGGCCGGCTGAACGCCCTCGACCGGGTTCAGGCGACCATTGAATTCGGGCTCGACGGCGTCGTCCTGACCGCCAATCCGAACTTCCTGAAGGCGGTGGGCTACACGCTGGACGAGATCAAGGGACGGCATCACAGCATGTTCGTCGATCCGGCGGAGGCCCAGACGGCGGAATACCGGCGGTTCTGGGACAAGCTGCGGAAGGGCGACATCGAGGCCGGCCAGTTCCGGCGGATCGGCAAGGGCGGCCGCGAGGTCTGGATCGACGCCAGCTACAACCCGATCTTCGACGCGGACGGAAAGCCCTGCAAGGTGATGAAGTTCGCCACGGACGTGACCGCCCAGATCCGTGCCTCCATGGCGATCGAGAAGGCGGCCAGCGCGGTGGTCGAGGCAGCCAAGGACAACGACCTCAGCGCCCGCATCGTCCTGAACGACGCGTCAGGGGCGATGAGGAACCTCGCGGAAGGCGTCAACCAGCTGCTTGAGACCTTCTCGGGGATCATCGATTCCGTCCGACAGGAGTCGCGCAGCGCCCTGAGCGCGTCGAGCGAGATCGCCACCGGCAACGAGGACCTGGCGAACCGCACGGAGCAGCAGGCCGCCTCGCTCGAGGAGACCGCGGCGACGACCGAGCAGCTCGCCGCTTCCGTGAAGTCCTCGGCCCAGTCGTCGCGACAGGCCGCCGAACTGGCCGCGGAGGCGACCGGCGTGGCCCAGGCCGGCGGCGAGGTGGTGCGCAGCGCCGTTTCGGCGATGGGCCGCATCGAGGACTCCTCGCGCAAGATCACGGACATCACCTCCGTCATCGACGAGATCGCCTTCCAGACGAACCTGCTGGCGTTGAACGCCGCGGTCGAGGCCGCGCGAGCCGGCGAGGCCGGCAAGGGCTTTGCGGTGGTCGCCTCGGAGGTGCGCACGCTGGCGCAACGGTCGAGCACGGCCGCCAAGGACATCACCGCGCTGATCAGCGAGGCGGCGTCGGAGGTGGCGGCCGGAGTCGCCCTGGTGCGGCGGGCCGGCGAGGCGCTCGACCAGATCGTGGTCGCCTCCAACAAGGTCTCCGCCACCGTGTCGGAAATCTCGGCCGCGTCGGGCGAGCAGTCGAGCGGCATCGAGGAGATGAGCCAGGCGATCGCCCACATGGACGAGATCACGCAGCAGAACGCCTCGCTGGCCGAACAAGGCGCGGGAGCGGCCGCGTCGCTCGCCCAGCATGTCCAGCATCTCGCCGAGTTCGTCGAGGCCTTCAAGACGGATCGCCGGGAAGAGCCCGCCAGAGCGGCCTCCGTCGCGCGGCTGCGCGCTCGGGCCTGAGACGACGAAAGAAAGGGCGCCGGGCTTCTCGCCCCGGCGCCCTTCATTCGGCCCCCGGCGGACGACCGCGGTTCAGGCGCTCATCAGGTAGGGAGCGGCGGGCGACGCCTTTGCGATGCACGCGTGCAATTGAGTGGCCGTGAAAGGCTTCAGCAGGAAGGCCTCGATCTTCAGCCCGTCGATCATGACCCGCGTTTCGGGCCTGCTGTCCGCCGATATCATCACGAACGGAATCTGCGCCGTCGCCGGATTGGCGCGGGCGATCCGGGCCACTTCGGCGCCGCTCATCGGCTCCATGTGGAGATCGCAGATCACGAGCCCGTAGTCCTTCTGCCGCAGAAGGGACAGCGCCTGCGCGCCGTCGGCCGCGCCGTCGACGTCGCGGCAGCCGATCGCGTGCAGCATGGAGGTCAGCACGCGCCTCATGGTGGAGTAATCGTCGACGATCAAAATGCGATTGCTTCTCAGGGCCAAGTTGGGTTCCCCCCTTCGGTGAAGTCCTCGATGTCCCGGGGGTGGGCGCGAGGTGGGCTGATGACGGTGAAAGGACGTCAGCTGGCGCGTCGGAGCGCGGGCTGGCGGGCGGCTCGCTCCGGGGCGGAATTGATCCGGAACCCGGACACGAGATTCTCGAGACCTTCGATCTGCTGGCTCAGCATGGACGCCGACGCGGCGCTCTCTTCGGCCAGCGCCGCGTTCTGCTGCGTGGCGTTGTCCAAAGAGGAGACAGCCTGGCTGATCTCGTCGATACCCGTCGCCTGTTCGCTGGTGGCGGATGAGATCTCGGCAATCGTCGCCGCCACGGAGTGCGAGGCCTGGACGATGCTCTTCAGCGCCTCGCCGGCGGAATTGCCGAGCTTCACGCCGGAGAGCACCTCCGCCACGGAGGCGTTGATCAGGCCGGAGATGTCCTTGGCGGCCGCGCTGGAGCGCTGGGCCAAGGTGCGGACTTCGGAGGCCACGACGGCGAAGCCCTTGCCCGCGTCGCCGGCTCGCGCCGCCTCCACCGCCGCGTTGAGCGCCAGCAGGTTCGTCTGGAACGCGATCTCCTCGATGACGGAGGTGATGTCCGCGATGCGGCGCGACGAGGCTTCGATCCGGCCGATCGCCTCGACGGCTTCGCCGACGATGCGGCCGCCCTCCTCCGCACCCCGCTTGGCCTCCACGGCGAGGCCGGCCGCCTGGGTGGCGGACTGCGCGCTCGCCTTGACGGACGCGGCGAGCTGCTCGGTGGTGGCGGCGTTCTCCTCCAGGCTCGCGGCCTGGTCCTCCGTCCGGGCGGCGAGATCCTCGGAACCGGCGCGGATCTCGGCCGCCGCGGTGGCGACCTCCGAGGCGGTCTTCTGGATCACGGTGATCGTCTCGGCCAGACGCGAGATCGTGTTGTCGATGCTGGCCTTCAGATTGCCGAAGACGCCGTTGTAGTCGCCCTGGACGGGGCGCGTGAGATCGCCCACGGCCAGCGCCGAGAGCGAGGCGCCGAAGTCCTCGACGGCGGACACCACGAGATCGGAGACGGAGTTCAGCCCCTGCGCGATCTCGCGGGCGGTGCTCTTCTTGCCGACCATGTCGACCCGCCGGGTGAAGTCGCCCATCGCGGCGCCACGCACGATCTCTGCGATCTCACGCTCGGCTGCGAGCTCCTGGGTGATGTCCGTCCACACGAGGGCGTGGCCAAGCTTCACGCCGTTGGCGTCCGCCACATAGCTCATGTCGACGTCGATCACCCGCCCGCCGACCTCGTAGCGCACGCGCCGGCGGCGTCCGTCGTCGGAGATCAGCTCGCGGCCCAGTTTCACGTTCTGGCGGTAGTAGTCGATGTGTTCGCCATACATCGCCTGGATCGAGAAGTCTTCGCGACCCTCTCGCAGATAAGGCTCGATCTGCATGAAGAAGTCGACGAGCCCGGAGCTCATGAACGAGATGCGCTCCTCCGTGTCGGTGATCATCAGCATCGCGCCGGAACCATTCAGGCCGGCCGTCGTCAGCGCATGCTCGCCGGTCATGCTCTGAAGCCGCTTGAGCGCGCGGGCGATGTCGCCGAATTCGTTCCTGAGCTCCGTGCCCTGCACAGCCGTGAGGAAGTCGCCGGACTGGAAGCGCTGGATCGCGGTGAGAACGAAGTTCATCGGCCGCCGGATGGACCTGATCACCAGGAACAGGATCAAGGCTCCCAGCGCCAGGCAGACGGCCAGGACGGCGATGTTCCCCAGCCGCTGCTGTTCGAACGTCGAGATGCGGGCGTCGAGCAGGCGAACGAGCTCCTTCTGCGCCGTGGGCCAGATCGCATCGACGGCGGCGACTTCGGCCGCGATCGCGGCGGAGAGATCCTTCACCAGCGCGCCCTGTCCGCCGGTCAGCAACGTCTCGACCAGCGATGTGACGTTCGCGCCCGCCTTGTCGAGAACGACGACCTTGTCGGCCAGCGCCTTCCTGAGGGTTCCATCCGCGTTGCCGTCCATTGCAGAGCCGAGCGAACCCGCCGCCGCCGAGCGGGCCAGCCTCAGGCGCGTCGTCGCGTCGACGAGGGTCCGATAGGCGGCGAGCTCGGGCTTGCCGGCCTTGCCGAAGGGAGCTGCGGCGGCGGAAGCCGCCTGCAGAGCCGAACGCAGCTCCGGCAGCCGCACCGTCACGGCATCCATGACGTAATAGGAGTCGAGATCGGGATCGAGCGTGAGATTCGACCCGTCGGCCACCTTCGAAATGGCGGACTGCCCGGCGGCGGCGATCGCCGCGGCGTCGCCGGACTTCAGGCTCGCGACGAAGGCGCCGACAGCGTCCGTGCTCTTGAGCGTTTCGTCCCGGCTCTTCTCGCTCGCCCGCGCCGAGTCCAGCGCGACCGCGCCGGCCTGCGGATCGGGCGAGACGAAAGCCTGCCAGAGCCTGTCGATGTAGCGCGCTCCGACGTTCTCGACTCTCGCGAACTGAATGTCCTTGTCCACCTGATGCAGGTAGAGCGTCGTCATAAGTCCGAACGGAACCGCTACGACGGCGAGAATCGCCGCGATTTTCAAGCCCACGGTCAAACGTGGTTTTTTGAACGATGCCAACATGTCGCCCCGGTCCTTGCATCCACCGATGCGCAGCCGCGATATTCGCCTGCGTGCACATCGCCGATCACACAATCTAACCGGGCATGCCCTATGAAAAGGTTACGAAACTATCAGAGAGACATACGTATATTTCCGATCATGGACTTGATGCAATTGCATAAAAAGACGCCAGGTTTGTCACAGCAAACTCATTATTTGACGTGTCAGTAGCGGGCCGGAAACGAAAAGGCCCTGAGCCGCGGCATGCCCCCGGCCGTCCCCACCCTGTTCCACGAGCTTCCGACGGAGCCGAATGGCTGTTTCCGCTCGGTCTTCCAGCGCCTTTATCGTCCGGCGGGAGAGCGTCCCGTCGTTTCGCCGAGCGCGCCTCGCCTAGGGCAGGTTCTCGCGCAGTACGATCTCGCTCCTCGGCCGCTCGACCCCATCGAGAGGGTCCCGCCCGGCGCGCAGGTTCCCGAAGATCGTGACGCAGTCGATCAGGGCGTCCTGCGGGTTTTGCGTGATCACCGCGTCCATGACGCCGTCGATGAGAAAGCCCCTCGTGTCCGGCGTCAGGCCGTGCCCGATGAAGACCACCTCCTGTTCGCGGCCCGCCTCCCGCAAGGCCCGCGCGATGCCGTCCGCGCCTCCGCCGATATTGTAGACGCCGGCCAGGTCCGGGTGCTGGGCCAGCAGCATCTTGGTCTGGCGGTAGTTCTTCGCCCCGTCGTCATGGCCTTCGCGCAGCCCCACCACCTGGATCGCAGGATAGAGCTCCTCGAAGAGATGCAGGAAGCCCATCTCCCTTTCCTCATGGGCGCGGTAGCTCAGGCTTCCGGCGATCATCGCCACCTTGGCCGAGCGGGCGCCGATGAACCGCGCCATCAGGTAGCCGGCGGTCCGGCCCGCCGCCCGGTTGTCCAGGCCCACATAGGCGACCCTGCGGGTGTTGGCGATGTCGGAGATCAGCGTGACGGTGGGGACGCCGCGCTCGGCCAACGCGTTGACGGCTTCGCGCACCGCCGGGTGCTCCAGCGCCATGAACGCCACCCCGTCGACCTCGCGGGCGGCGCGGCGCAGATGCTGCGCCAGGAGATCGGGCTTGAAGCTTTCGATGAAGTCGACGCGCGCCCGCATGTGCGATGACGCGAGCCGCTCCTGCGAGGAGGCGATCAGGCGCCCGAGCATCCCGAGATAGCGGTTGGTTCCGGCCGGCAGCAGGAAAGCGAGCCGCATCGCTTGCAGCGCGCCTTGCGGCGCCGCGCCGGGCTTCACGTCATAGCCCACCTCCGCGGCCGCCTTCAGCACCCGCTGGACCGTGCCGGCCCGCACGCCGGGCCTTCGGTTCAACACCCGGTCGACGGTCGCGGTCGACACGCCCGCGCGCTGCGCCACGTCCGTGATCCTGGACATGAGCCGATGCCGCTTGCGGTCCTCAGGGGTGGGAATCGGGGCGCTGCTGTCCATCAATTTCCATCAGAAATGCCGTTTGACGCTCCGGCGAGACCCTTCCTATCGTGAAAGGACGAACGACAAAACATCAAAAACCATCAAAGGAGGAAGCCATGGCCGTCCTGACCCGCCGAACCGTGCTCCGGGCTCTCGCCGCCGCGCCGGCTGCGACGGTCGTCGGCATGCCCCTGGTCGCCAGGGCCGCCGAGTTCGAGCTGAAATACGGCAACAACCTCCCGCTCACCCATCCGCTCAATATCCGCGCCCAGGAGGCGGCGGACCGGATCAGGACCGAGACGAACGGCCGGGTCGACATCAAGATCTTCCCGAACAACCAGCTTGGCGGCGACACCGACATGCTGAGCCAGGTCCGCAACGGCGCGATCACCTTCTTCACGCCTTCCGCCCTCGTCATCGCGACGCTCGTCCCCGTGGCCGCCATCAACGCGGTGGGTTTCGCGTTCGCCGACTATGACCAGGTCTGGTCCGCGATGGACGGCAAGGTCGGCGCGCATGTCAGGGCCGCGATCTCCAAGGTGAACCTCTTCGCCTTCGAGAAGATGTGGGACAACGGCTTCCGGCAGATGACCACGAGCGGCAAGCCGATCGAGACCGCCAAGGACATGGACGGCCTCAAGATCCGCGTCCCGGTCAGCCCGCTGAGCATCTCCATGTTCAAGGCGCTGGCGTCGGCTCCCGCCAGCCTGCAGTTCAGCGAAGTCTACTCGGCGCTGCAAACCCGGATCGTCGACGCCCAGGAGAACCCGCTTCCCATCATCCAGGTCGCGAAGCTCTACGAGGTGCAGAAGAACTGCGCTCTCAGCAACCACATCTGGGACGGGTTCTGGTTCATCGCCAATGGCCGCGCCTGGAACGGCCTGCCGGCGGATCTCCAGACGATCGTCTCCAACGCCATCAACGAGGCCGGCGTGAAGCAGCGCGAGGACATCAAGGCGCTGAACGCCACCGTCCAGAAGGACCTCGAATCCAAGGGCCTGGCGTTCAACAGGACCAATCCGGACAGCTTCCGCGCCAAGCTGCGCAACGGCGGTTTCTACAGCGAGTGGAAGGGCCGCTTCGGCGACGAGGCCTGGGGGCTGCTGGAGGGCGCGGTCGGCAAGCTCGCCTGAACGGCCTCTCTCCGACGACACTCACGAACACGAGAAAGCATCTCATGAGCCGCTTCTTTGGGCAGATCCGCCAGCTCGGCTATGTCGTCCCCGACATCGAGGCGGCGATGGACTATTGGAGCCGGGTGCTGGGCGTCGGCCCGTTCTTCTACAACCCCAAAGTTCCGATCCGGAACTACCGGTATCGGGGCGAAACCTACGAGCCGCACAACTCGGTCGCGCTAGCCAATTCCGGTCCGTTGCAGGTCGAACTGATCCAGTGCCGCAACGACGTCCCGTCGATGTACCGGGAATTCACGCAGGCGGGCCACAGCGGCCTGCAGCACGTGGCCTACTGGACGCAGGACTATGACGCCGACATGGAGAGGCTGGCCGCCCAGGGCTTCACGCCGGTGATGAGCGGCGAGGTCGGCGAGCGCGGGCGCTTCGTCTATTTCGACACCCATTACCATCCGGGCACCGTGATCGAGCTGTCCGAAGTCTCGGGTCCGAAGGGCGAGATGTTCCGCCTCATCCGCGAGGCCTCCGAGACCTGGGACGGCAAGGACCCGGTCAGGCCCTTCCCCGACCTCAGCGCGCTCTGATCCCATGACGGGCGAACGGTTCGAAGCGTCCTACCTCATCGAAACGCCGCTCGACCCGGCCAAGGTCGCGCAGGTGATGGCCGGCGAGCAGTCCTGCGGGACTTTCGCGCGCGTCCATGGCGAGACGGACGCCCTGCGCGAGCGGGCCGCCGCAGAGGTGATCGCCGTCGAGGAGCTCGAGGCCGCGCCGGTCCCCAGCCTGCCGAACGCCTGGCTGGCGCGGCGCGGCGCGTCCGGGCCCTACCGGCGCGCCCGCGTCCGCATCGCGTTCCCCAACGCCAATGTCGGCGCCAATCTGGCGACCCTGGCGTCGATCGTCGCCGGCAATCTGTTCGATCTCGGCGAAACGACCGGACTGAGGCTCGACGGCGTCCGCCTGCCCGGCGACTACCGGCGCCGGTTCGCGACGCCGGCTCAAGGGGTCGCCGGAACCCGCAGGCTGGCCGGCGTGGCGGAGGGGCCGCTGATCGGCTCCATCATCAAGCCGAATGTCGGCCTGTCGTCCGAGGAGACCGCCGCGCTCGTCGGCGTGCTCGCCGGGGCCGGCCTGGATTTCATCAAGGACGACGAGATCTGCGCCGATCCGGCCCACGCGCCCCTCGCGACCCGCATCCCCGCCGTGATGGCCGCCGTGCGCCGACACGCCGACCGGACCGGCAAGCGCGTGATGGTGGCCTTCAACATCACCGACGAGACGGACGCGATGCGCCGCCACGCCGACCTCGTGGCCCGTGAGGGAGGCTCATGCGTGATGGCCAGCCTGAACTGGTGCGGATTCTCCGCCATCGAGAGCCTTCGCCGCAGCACGGATCTCGCGCTGCACGGACACCGCAACGGCTATGGCGCGTTCTCGCGCCACCCCATGCTGGGCGTCTCGTTCCAGGCTTATCAGACGCTGTGGCGCCTCGCCGGCGTCGACCACATGCACGTGCACGGGCTGCAGGGCAAGTTCGCCCAGGAAGACCAGGAGGTCGTGGCCTCCGCGCAGGACTGCCTCACGCCTCTTGCGGAAGGCTTAGACGATGCGGTCCTGCCCGCCTTCTCGTCGGGCCAATGGGCCGGGACGGTCCCGGCGACCTTCGAGGCCGTGGGCGGGACGGACCTCCTCTTCATGGCCGGCGGCGGCGTCATGGCCCATCCGGGAGGCCCCGCGGCGGGGGTCGCCAGCATTCGACAGGCCTGGGCGGCGGCGACGGAGGGCGAGGAGCTCAACGCGGCCGCCGCGAGGATGCCGGAACTCGCGGCCGCGCTCGCCTTTTTCGGAAGGCCCGCCCCGTGACGGGCGGCGTCCGGCGTCGCCCGCGCCTGGGCTGGTACGGCGATGATTTCACCGGTGCGACGGACACGCTTTCGACCCTGGCGGAGCATGGTCTGCGTGCGCTGCTCTTCCTGGGCTCCCCCACTCCGGAGAGGCTCGCCGGGGCCGGCAGGCTGGACGCCGTCGGCGTCGCCGGCGCGTCCCGCGCCCTGGCGCCAGACGCCATGGCGGCCGAACTCGGCCCGGTGGGGCGCTTCTTCGCCGACCTCGGCGTTTCGGTGCTGCACTACAAATGCTGCTCCACCTTCGACAGCGCCCCGGACGTGGGCAGCATCGGCGCGGCCGTCGCCACGCTGCGCAACGCCGCGCCGAACGCCTTCGTCCCGATCGTCGGCGGCCAGCCGAACCTCTCCCGCTACTGCCTCTTCGCCACGCTCTTCGCCGCGGCGGGCGCCGGGGGCGAGGTCGTGCGGATCGACCGCCATCCCACCATGAGGGCGCACCCCGTCACGCCCATGGGAGAGGCGGACCTGCGCCTCCACCTCGCCAAGCAGGGCCTCGCCGGCGTGGCTTCGCTCGACTACCGGGCCTATGAGGCGGGCGACCCCGGGCGCGCGCTCGACGACGTGCTGCGAGCCGGGCCGCCGGCGGTTCTGATGGATGTCTCGCGGGCCGATGACCTGCCGGTGATCGGCCGCCTGATCTGGGCGCACGCCCTGCGCTCCCCTCTCCTCGCCGTCGGCGCCAGCAGCGTGGCGCAGGCTCTGGCGGCGGCGTGGCCGGATGGTGCGCTCTCGCCGCGAGTCCGCGCCGCGGCGCCGGCGAGCAGCGGCCCCGTCTTCCTGATGGCAGGCAGCCTCTCGCCTGTCACGCGCGCCCAGGTCGAGGCCGCCGCATCCTTCGAGCGCATCGACGTCGACGCCGCGAGGCTCGTCGACGACGCCGTCCTGGCGCAGAGCGTGCGGGCGGACGCCGTGAAGAGCCTGCGGCAGGGACGCAACGTCATGGTGGTGACCGACCGCCCGGACGGCGCGCCGCAACGCGCCGCCGAGGTGGCGCAGGCCACCGCGGAGCTCGTCCGCCTGGTCGTGGACGAAGCGCCGATCGGCCGCCTGGCCATCGCGGGCGGCGACACCTCCAGCATCGCGGTGCGCAAGCTCGACTTCTGGGGCCTTTCGCACGAGGCGCGGGTCGCCGGCGGCGTTTCGCTTTGCCGCGGGCGCAGCGACGATCCTCGCCTCGACGGCCTCGACATCGTCCTGAAGGGCGGCCAGATGGGACCGCCGGACCTGTTCGAGCGGGTGGCGCACGGCTCTGACGCAGCCTGACGGCGTCTTGGGGCGGGATAGGCGGACTCTTCGTCACATTTCTGTTGCGGCCGGCCGCAGGGCTGGCCTAGCTGGCCATCCGCGTCAATGGCCGAGGCTGATCGACATGCTCAAATGGTTCAGGGCGATGCTGCCGCGCGAAGACAGGTTCTTCGACCTGTTTGAGCAGCACTCGCGAACGCTGGAGGCCGGAGCCGACGCTCTCCAGAAGCTCCTGGAAGGCGGAGACTCCGTCCCTCACTGGTGCCAGGAGATTGTGCGGCACGAACACGCGGCCGACGAGGTGGCGCACGAGGTTCTGCTCGCGGTGCGCCGGACCTTCATCACGCCCTTCGACCGGGGCGACATCAAGGACCTGATCCAGTCGATGGACGACGCCATCGACCAGATGCACCAGACCGCCAAGGCGATCACGCTCTATGAGCAGCGCGTCTTCGATCCGCCCATGCAGGAGATGGCGGCCATCATCGCCGATTGCGCGCGCCTCACCATCAAGGCCGTGCCGCTGCTGCGCAATGTCGGGACCCATGCGGGGGAGATCAACGTCTTCGCCGAGCGGATCACGACGCTGGAGGGCCGGTCCGACGACCTGCACGACCAGGGCCTGCGCGACCTGTTCCGCCGCCACCGCGACGGCAACGCCATGGACTTCATCGTCGGGACCGAGATCTACAAGCACCTCGAGCGCGTGGTCGACCGTTTCGAGGACGTGGCGAACGAGATCAACGGCATCGTCATCGAGCACGTCTGACCCCGACGGGAACGCCATGGACCCCACAATCGCCTTCCCACTCCTGGTGGGCCTGATCGCCGTCGCGCTCGTCTTCGATTTCCTCAACGGACTTCACGACGCCGCCAACTCGATCGCCACCATCGTGTCGACGCGCGTGCTGAAGCCGCGCTACGCGGTGATCTGGGCGGCCTTCTTCAACTTCATCGCCTTCCTGTTCTTCGGGCTGCACGTCGCCCAGACGCTCGGAACGGGGATCGTGGACGTCGACATCGTCACGCCGCGCGTGATCTTCGGCGCGCTGACGGGCGCCATCGTGTGGAACGTCGTGACCTGGGCCCTCGGCATTCCGTCCAGCAGCTCCCACGCGCTGATCGGCGGGCTGGTGGGCTCCGGCGTGGCGAAGGCCGGCCTGAGCGCGGTCGTGTGGAGCGGCTTCCTCAAGACCGCGGCCGCGATCGTGCTGTCGCCGCTCGTCGGCTTCGTGCTGGCGCTCCTGCTCGTCCTGATCGTGTCCTGGGTCTTCGTGCGCGCCACCCCCTTCGCGGTGGACAGCTCCTTTCGCACCCTGCAGTTCGTCTCGGCCTCGTTCTATTCCCTGGGCCATGGCGGCAACGACGCCCAGAAGACGATGGGCATCATCGCCGTCCTGCTCTACTCGCAAGGCATGATGGAGGGCGGCTTCCACGTTCCGACCTGGGTCGTCCTGTCGTGCCAGTCCGCCATGGCGCTGGGGACGCTCTTCGGCGGATGGCGGATCGTGCACACGATGGGGTCGAAAATTACCCGGCTGACACCCATGCAGGGCTTCTGCGCCGAGACGGGCGGCGCGATCACGCTGTTCCTGGCGACCTGGCTCGGGGTCCCGGTCTCGACGACTCACACCATCACGGGCGCGATCGTCGGCGTCGGAGCGGCCCGGCGCGTCTCCGCCGTCCGCTGGAACGTGGCGAGCAGCATCGTCGTCGCCTGGGTGGTGACCCTGCCGGCGGCGGCCGTCATCAGCGCGGCGGCCTATGCGGCCGTGGGCCTCTTCGCCTGACGATATCCCGGGGCGATCCGCTCAGCCCTGGCCCTGCCGGACGCGTTTGCTTCCCGTCGAGTCGCCTGTCTCGCGTTTGCTGGCGATCCAGCTCCAGACCCAGGTCCGCTCCCAGCCGTCGGCGTCGGACGGATCCACCCCGAACACCAGCACGGACTCCTCCGGCTGGAGACACCCCCGAACCGTCTCGGCGATGCGCCCCGCGGGCGCGTCCGACCACACCAGCCATGTCTGGCCATTCAGCCGGATCCAGTCGGCGAAAGGCTCCAAGGCCGCATCGATGGAATGCGGATCGATGGGAGATGCGGCCCAGCGAATGCTGAGGACGAACATTTTGTGCATACGCATCCATACAACTTCGCGAACGCTGGGAAAAATGACATATGTCAATAAACTCCTCGAGCATCAAGTCCGGCGGCGGCCCGAGGTCGATCCGACCCACCAGCGCAGGCGGCGGCGCCGGTCGGGAATCCCCGCATGGGCTGCCGGCCCGACGCCGCGAAAGACCGGAAACCGGAGTATGCCAGCGGGGCGCCTCAAGCTGAGCCATTCTTGCCCCCATGTTGAAACGGAAATTCTAGCGAACGCGGAACACCCAAACGAAAGGAGCAGTTTTTGCTCAACCGCGGCGCTGACCTGATTTTAGTCGAAATAAGAAAGGACTTCGTCGGTAGGATGCGATACTATTGAGACGTCAAATGACATCTGCTCATTAATTCCATGCCTATCTTGTCGATCTGTTTCTTAAGAATGCATTCTGCTTTAACGAAGCTGTGGACTTCTGCCCCAATCATTCCGGACTCAGGCAACCTGATGCACCCCCTTCCCCCAAATGAGCCCACACGGCTGAGAATCCTGGACGAAACGGGCATGCTCTTTTCGGAGCCCTCGGACAAATTCGACCGACTGTGTGAGTTGGCGGCGGAGTTGTTCGAGGTCCCCATGGCCGCCGTCGCCCTGATCGGGAGGGATGTTCAGTGGTTCAAGGCCAAAATCGGCCTGACCAACCGGATAACGTCGCGTGACGCCGCTTTCTGCAACTATACGATCCTCCACGACGAGGTGCTCGTGGTGAGCGATGCGACGCGGGACCATCGGTTCGCGACGAACCCGATGGTGACCGGCGACCCGGGGATACGCTTCTATGCGGGCGCGCCGATCGTCTTTTCGCCAGCAGTTCGTCTTGGATCGCTTTGCGTGCTCGACACTCGACCACGGGCCTTCAGCGCTCTTCAGAAAAAATGCCTCAAACACATGGGCGAAAGCCTCGGCGCCGAAATGCGCCTCATCTACGCGTTCCGCATGTTTCACCGGGCCATCAGGATGGATGCCGCGTGAACAGATCCGCCACCTGGAGCGACCATGTGTCAGTCTGCCTCGTTCCCGAGCCGGTCCCGCACCCTCGCAAGCTGGCCGATGGACGCCTCTGACCTGAGCGCCAGTCTCGCCCTCTGACGGACCGGAGCATTGATCCTCGCCGCGCTTGGCGGACTGCTCAAGCTCGCTGCCAGCACCTCTCAGTCCGCGTTCAGGTCGGCCAAGGCGGCGAAGCGCACGACTTCAGAAATGGTCTTGACCCCGAGGTGCTGCATGAGATGCGCGCGGTGAGCCTCGACCGTTCGCGGGCTGATCCCGAGCGCCCGCCCCATCTCCTTGTTCGTCTTGGCCAGCAGCCCGTCCAAGACCTCACGCTCCCGCCCCGACAGCTCCGCGATCTGGGCCCGAGCATGATCAGCATGCTTGTTGCGCTCCCCGGACGTGCGAATGCCGGCCGCGGCGGACGCGATCGCGGCCAGCAACTGAGCTGGCTGAAAAGGAATCGCCAGAAAGTCCGTTGCCCCGGCTTTCATAACATTCACCCCGAACATGACGTCTCGCTGTGCTTCCCCCAAGGCGATTACCGGTAGGCCGATTCCTCGGGCCTTGAGCTCCCTCGGGACCGCAAGGCCACCGGGTTGATGCAGGTCGAGGACGACGCACCCCGCTGTGAGGGCCGGTGCGGCCTCCAAGAAGGCCCTGCCGGACGGGAAGCTCCTGGCGTCATAGCCGGCCTCCTTCAGGAGGCGCGAGAGGCTCTCTTGGGACGCCTTGCCGCCGTCGACCAGATAAACAAATCGCCCCTCGTGCGGCGTGACATCTTCTGCGATGCCGCCCAACCGGTGGATCTCCCCCTGCTCATTGCGGATCGGGAAAAAAGTGTTGCGGATCCAGCGCACGGCCCCGTCCGGCCGGATGACACGGAACTCCTCCAATGCGACCTCACCGGAAGCTGCCTTGTCGAACGCATGAAGGACCCGTGGCCTGTCATCAGGACGAACGACCTCGACCAAGCGACTTTTGTCCGGGAGAAACGAGATCCGCGGCGCACCGAAGACCCTCTCAGAGGCCGGGCTCAGATATTCGAGCGCCCCGTCTCTCGCGTTGGCGACCCAGAGCACGTTGGTCGAATGCGCCGCGAACTCGCGGAAACGCTCCTCGGCCAGCTTGCGGCCGTGAATGTCGGTCGCCACGCTTAACCATCCGGTGACGGGTCCCTCGGCGTCACGTACCGGAACGACCCGCGTCATGAACCAGCGATATGGCCCGTCGTGTCGGCGGATGCGCGCCTCGACTTCGAAAGCAACGCCCCCCTCCAGATGATGCAGCCAGGCGGCGCGGTTTGCGCTGCGATCGCTCGGGTGGAATAGGAGCTCCGGCCAGCGTTCCGGAGGCTCGTCTGTGATGCCCGTGTATGTGGACCATTGCTCATTGGCGAAGGTGACCGCGCCCACCGGATCGACGTACCAGATGAGGGCGGGGATCAGGCTCGTGAGCTGCCGAAAGCGCTCTTCGCTCTGGTTCAAGGCGCCCTCAGCCCGGGCCCGCTGGATAGACGCCCAGGTCCGATCCGCAACCTCGCGGATGAGCTCGATCTCAGCATCCCTCCAGTGGCGCGGCTTCACCTGATGGACGAACAGAACCGCGGCGAGAACGCCGTCTTCGACCAGGGGGATGTTGATGACTGCGCGGCCCCAATCGGCCCAATAATCGGCTCCCGGCATGCGCGCTTCGGCGAGCGCATCGTCGTGTCGGGTCATGCGTCCGGCGCGAAGATCCTGCGTCAAAGCCGCGCCGAGGTCCTGCAGACGGGGCTGCCCGGTGATGCTCGGCATGCCGGCGCGGCTCCAGACGGTGTTCACGCTGAGCGTCTCGTCGGGGGCGATCTCCAAAAAGCCCACACGGTCCGTCTCCAGACGTTCGCCGAGCATCTCGGCCGCCAGGCGCATCGCCTGGCGAGGGTCGCTGATGATCTTCAGCCGGTCACTCAAGGTGAGGAGGAAGGCTTGGCGGGCCTCGCTCTCGAGCAGGCGTTGCTCACTGCGCTTACGTTCGGTGGCCTCGACCGCCGCGCTAATGAAGCCGACGGGCTCAACGTGCTCCAAGGTCGTCCGGACCAGCGGTCGATCTTCGGGCTGAATAGCAAGCGAATTCAGGACGCCGGTTCCCGGGTCCCACGTGGACAGTGAAGACCCCATAAGATCGATAGCCGCCTGGAGGCGGGCGAGCGTTTCGCGCAGCGCAGCCTCTTTCCGGACGCGCCGGGTGGTCTCAAAGAACGTGCAGAGCACTCCACCGACATATCCCTTCTCGTCCCAAACGGGGCTGCAGGAGATGGAGAACCAGGATTCCTCTCGAGAGTCTCCGCGCAACGCCATGAGGGGCGGCTCATCGGAAAAGCTGGCTTCGCCCTTCATCGCCCTGGCGGTGATCGGTCCGAGGATGTCCCAAGCCTCCGCCCAGACCTCAGGGAACCCCACCCCGAGCCCCTCCGACTTGTTGACCATGATCGGAACGCACGCTTCATTATAGAAGCTCGTAAGCGCCGGCCCCCAAGCCAAGAAGGCCGGGAATGTGGAGCTGAGTAGGTTGGTTACGGCCATGCGCAGCGATGGCGGCCAGGTCTCAGGCGCTGCGAGAGGCGTGGTGGCCCAATCGTAGCTGCGCACCTGTGCGCCCATGTGCCCCCCACCGGGCAACCATTCAGCGCTACTCATGAGAGTCCTGTGAGAGACCGGTCGAACATACCCCGGTTCTTCCCGTCCGGAATCGCCAATCGTCATCAATGCCGGCTGCCCTCGGATCAGCGGGCGTTTCTGGAAAGCCGGTCTTTCTGGGTGTGTCGTAGCTCTATCGCTAGCGGGAAGCGAATACGTGTCGTTCCTACGTAGGACGACCGCCACGAGCACCAATGCCGCGGGCGTCAGTGTTCGGGCGCCGCAGCGGTTCGCGCAGGGCGCCGAGGCCAGCGCCGGGCGCTTCTGACGTTCAAAGGAAGGACTTGCGCCGCAACCCGGTGATCACCGCCTTCTATGCCGCGCAGTGGGCTGGCGGGCGATGGAGTGCGGCGGCGTCACCCTGCCGGTCGACCTCGCCCGGTCGAAGCGGCAGCGTTCGAACGTGGCCGGATGTCAAAGCGGCCGGCGATCTGAGGTTCGGATAGCTCACCATCTCTGTTCGGTTCAGCGAGCAAGCGCCCCGGACGGCGGGGGATCGGCCCCCTGCTGCGGGTTCACCCTTAGGACTCCGCCTCTCGGAGGAGGTGTGGTGACGAGTTTACGTATGCCAAAGCGCCCACGCCATGGTCGCCGGGGTCCGGAAGGAAGGAATAGATCTCATCGTCTGGAAACAGATCCAGGATCGAATGTAAGGACTGGAGCCATGACATCGCAAAGAGACCCGGTGGATCGCCTGCACAACCAAGGGTGGGCTCCTCGCCTTCTGCCCGGCTCCAACACGCAGGCCGGTTCGCTGCCGACCGTCCGCATCCATCGACCCGACCGCCCCGGGCTGTCATCCGCACCCGCACGGACAGGGTGGGTCCTGGAGTTCGAGCGCAGCTCGGCTCCATACATCGAGCCGCTCATGGGCTGGACCGGAGGCGACGATCCGTTCGGCCAGATCCGATTGAACTTCCCGGACCTGCAAAGCGCCATAGCCTTTGCCGAGCGGCATGGCTGGCCGTACCGGGTCGAGGATCCGCCACCGCGACGGGCGTACCTTCGGTCCTATGCCGACCGGTTCAGGTACGACGTCGCGAACGCCATTCGGCGCGCCGAGTGATTGGCCACTTGGCGCCTGAGTGACATGGAGTCACCCCGACGCCAACCGCGTCGCATGGGAGGTCTCGCCAAGGACGCGGCTCGCATCGATCGAAGAGCTCTGGAGATCCCAGGCGCACGGCCTTGCAGCGCTTGTTCGGCCGGAGACGCAGTCCATGCACCCGCACCGCCCACCGATCCGGCCGAAGCCTTTTTCGCTCTGGCAGCTTCGGGAGGCGGAGCCCTGCTGCTCCACGCGGTCGTGAACAGGCCGCCGGCGCGGGTCACCGTCCCCCACCTGTCTGCGGGCCTCTTCGTACGGTCGTGGCTGCGGTGACCCAGTCCTCCCACATGCTTGGGTCGGCCGGCGATCCGTCCGCCCATTTCAGTCCGCCGATCACAAAGTCGAGCGCCCCGGCAGCTTCTCCGTGGCGCCGACGGATGGCGTGCAGAAACAGGCCCATCGCGTCGAAGGCTTCAGTCAGGGTCAATGTTTCGGAGGCCTGAAGCTTCTTCATCACCGATATCCCGCATGGGCAGCCGGCCGGAACGGAGGCCGAGATTATTATCGGATATTGACCGCTTCGAGTTCGGCCGACGCTGATGGACATCAGGGCCTGCGATTGTCCCGTTCCTATGATCGGGCCGCTGCGGATGGCCCGCCAAGTGCGCAGGGCTTTCGGATCGGCTGATCCGGGCGGCCCGGCCATGTCGGCCGGAGTGCTTGCGAAGGAGGCTCTCCATGGAAGAGACAGCGACGCTCTCGCGACCGCCCGGCCCTGCGACATCTTCAGAGACCGACGTGCTGTTCCAGCCCTACCGGCTGGGCCCTTTCGAACTTCCGCATCGCGTCGTCATGGCGCCCCTCACCCGCTCACGCGCGCGGTCTCCGGGCAATGTGCCGAGCGCTCTTGCGTGTTGCTACTACGCGCAGCGGGCTTCCGCGGCGCTCATCGTGAGCGAGGCGACACAGATCTCAATGCAGGGGCAGGGCTATGCCTGGACCCCCGGCATCCACAGCAGCGAACAGGTCGAGGCGTGGCGCCGCGTCACCAAAGCCGTGCACCAGGCCGGCGGACGCATGTTCTGCCAATTGTGGCACGTCGGCCGGATCTCGCATCCGGCCCTGCAGCCCGACCACATGCTTCCCGTCGCCCCATCTGCCATCAGTCCGGCGGGCAAGGCCTTCATCGAGAATGAGCGGGGCGAAGGGGAACTCGTCCCCTTCGTCCGGCCGCGCGCCCTCTCCCTCGAAGAGATGCCTTATGTTGTGGGGCAGTACGAGCGCGCGGCGAGGAACGCCCAGGCCGCAGACTTCGACGGGGTCGAGATCCACGCTGCAAACGGCTACCTGCTCGACCAGTTCATCGAAAGCGGCACGAACCGTCGCACCGACGCGTATGGCGGTTCGGTGGAGAACAGGACGCGACTGCTGCTGGAGGTCGCCGAGGCGCTCTCTCGGATCTGGGGACCAGACCGCATCGGGGTCCGGATCTCGCCGCTTGGCAAGATGAACGACATCAGCGACGACGACCCGGAAGCCACCTTTGGCTACGTCGCCGAGCGGCTTGGCGAATTCGGCTTCGCCTATCTCCACGTGGTCAATCCGGCCATCGAGCACATGCAGAATGGGGAGCCGCCCGACCAGCGGTCTCTCGCGCTCGTCAAGCTGATCCACGACAGGTTCAAGGGGACGCTGGTCGCCGCCGGCGGTTTCGACGCCAGGGCCGCTGCGCAATGGATTCGCGAGGGGCGGGTCGACCTCGTCGCGTTCGGCCGTAAGTTCATCGCCAATCCTGATTTGCCTGAAAGGTTGCGCACCGGCGCCCCGCTCAACGTCGACGACCCGACCACCTATTATGGCGGCGGCGAGAAGGGCTACACGGATTATCCCTCTCTGGCCCAGGACCGCGGCGAACAGCCCGGGGCCTGCGTCGACCAGAGCTGGAGATGATGAGCGCCAGCCGGAGACGCCGGATCAACAAGCCGTCCGCCAGCCGGGACAGGAAAGGCTGGCCCGAAATGGCGGATGTCGCCTGGCCGTAGCCGACCTCAGACCTCGACGTTGTTTTTGGTCGCCTGCGGCTCTTCTTTCCAGTCCTGATCGCGCACCAGCCAGTACACGACGCCGAGCGCCATCACCGCCATGGCCAGGCCGATAATCGTCCACGGCTCCGTCTTGCCCGTATCCAGGACGATGAATTTGCGGACGAGCGCCAGCAGCGAGACGAGAACGACGGTGCGAACCTGGATGATGCTCTTCTTCCGCTCCAGGACACCCACGATGGAATGATTGAGTTCCAACGCGATGAGAACCGTAAGAACCATCCCGAAAATGGCGTGGAACAGCGCCTGTTCCGCCGGATCGATGAGCCCGAACAAGAGAAGGATGGCGATCCGGAAGGTAAGGTTCAGCACGGCTCCGACGATGACCAGACTGATCAGGACCGTGAGCAGGAGCGAAATGACCTGTTCAAATCTCCCATAGAACGTCAGCGTGCTCCATGCGGTGCGCGTTTCGTCAAACGCGCGCCCGTAACGGTCGAGATGATGGGACCAGGAAGTAGACACGGCATAAGCCCCCGACGTGACCGTGTTCCCCAGAGTTATTCCGGGACCGAACGGGCCGACCTTGTCTTTCTGGACAGCCCGGGGGAAAGGCCGCTCCGACATGAGAAAGTGCAGTGTACTCGCGACGGCCGTACTCGTCACCGCAACAAGCCTGCAATTCGTCGTTAGCTGACGGCTGTCAGAGAAGACCGGGGGGCGTCCCGGTATCAAGAATGCGTCTGAGGATTCGGCAATGAGGCGGGTAGGACCACATGACCACGCCAGTACTCCTATCGGAGAAACGCGAATGGAACGGGGCCGTGCCAGCCTCCGAAGAGCCCTCGCCGGCGCGCATCGAGGCGTTCAGCGACGGTGTCTTTTCGATTATCGCGACGCTGCTGGTTCTGGACCTGCGGGTGCCGCGCGAGGCGATGCTGCGCGGTCAGCCGCTTCTGACAGCGCTTGCTGACCAGTGGCCGCTCTATCTCGCATATGTTGTGAGTTTCCTGCAAGTCGGCGTGGTTTGGGCGAACCATCATACGATGTTCCATCACATCAAGAAGAGTGACCATGTCCTTCTCGTCTTGAATTTACTTCTTCTGATGTGCATTGCCGTGCTGCCATTCACCACCGCGATACTGTCGGAGTATGCCAAGTCGAACTTTACGGACCTGCGCGTGGCGGCATTCACGTACAGCGCCCTACTGGGCCTCGCAGGAGTCTTCTTCGTTCTGATCTGGAAGCACGCCGACCGGCGTGGCCTGATCCAGCCTCACGTGGACGAGCACCGAATCGCGGCGCTCGGCCTGCACTGGCTTTTCGTCCCCTTATTATATGGGCTGGCGTTCCTGCTTGTTTTTATAAACCCCTATCTGGGCATGTCGGTCTATCTCCTTCTCCTTTTCTACTATGCTTTTCCCGGCCCGATCTTCATCCGCTGGATGACGAGACGCAGGACCCGTCAGGGCGGGCCGGCCTCGTAGCAACGGGCCCGACCGTAATCCGGGTAGCAGTCGACCTTCGTGCGGGAAGGGCGAGACTCGCGGGGGCGCCGCAATCGCGGGATCCTGCCCAGGATCCCGCAGCGCGCTCCGGCGCGACCGGCCTCTGGCCGCACCGCGCCGAAGGGACTGGCCCTCCGCTCCGCCGGGGGACGCTGTCCTCAATGAGGCGCGGGCAGCATCAACGGATCGCGGAACTTGATGATCTGACGCGTCTCGTCGGCCGATGTCACTTCGATCGTCAGTAACCCGACCGGACCGGTGTCGACGTAGATGTCCTTCGGCTTCCGGATCATGTGGTCGACGTCCTGGAGCGAGACCTCGACGAGGTCGTTCTTGGGGTCATAGGCGATGCCCAGGAGCGGCAGCCATTCCGCTTCGATCTCGTCTCCGAGTTGGAGGGAGAGAACCTCAATTTCCGCCTGTTTGCCCTGCAGCGTGCGCGAGAGACTCGCGAAGAAGCCGGACCATTCGGACTTGGGCAGCGTGCTTGCACTCATCGGAAATCTCCCTTGCCGCATGACGAAGACGAGCTCCCCCTGCCCCGGTCGGTCCTGAGCGCCGTAAGGCGATCGCGTCGCCGGGCCGCCCCCCCGCAGAAGCGGCTGCAGGATGCTCCTGAGGGCGCAAATCTGGTCGACGAGGTCGAGGATGACCGGCACGGCCTCGTCGTTGACTCCCAGATCGCGACGAAGGTCCACGATCAGTTGGACCCTGGCGAGATCGATGGCCTGGAAGATCTCCCGCCCTCCCGAAAGCCGGGGCAGCAGCCAACCTTCGGCGATCCAGATGTCGAGCTCTTCCGCCGGCACCGAGGCAAGCCTTCCGAGGTCTAACCGGTCCATCGCCTACCTTCCCCTCTCGTGAGTTTGGGTGGTCGGCTCCCAGCCCTTAAGCAAGTTTTCCAGGGCCGGATCGGGTTCGAGCGGCAGCATGATCCTGAAAGTCACGTACTCGTCGCCGCTTCTCCCGTCGGGCCGGCGGACTCCCTTGCCCTTGAGGCGCATCACCTTGCCCCCGTTTGTCCACTTCGGGACCTTCATGGTGACAGGCCCTGTGGGGGTGGGCACGACCACGCTTCCTCCGAGCACAGCTGTTTTGAGAGGAAGCGGCTGGTCCAGCCTTATGTCGTCGCCCTCCCGTCGGAACAGCGGATGCGGCCGAACCGCCACTTCGATGAGCGCATCGCCCTGAGGGCCGCCGGCGCGGCCGGGCGCTCCCTTGCCCCTGAGGCGGAGCACCTGGCCGTCTTCGACCCCGGGCGGGATCGTAACGTCGAGAGTGCTTCCGTCCGACAACCTGACCTGGCGCGTGGCGCCGTTGACGGCGTCCATGAAGTCGATCGGCAACCGGTAGCGCACGTCCGCGCCGCGCGCCCTCGCGCCGGCGCCGCGGCCCATGCCGAAGATGCTGAACAGGTCCTCGTCGGCGAAGTCCGCGAACGCGGCGTCGCCGCCGTAGGGGTTGGGCTCGCCAGACTGCGCAAAGTCGCTGTAGTAGCGCTGTCGCGCCCTCGGATCGCCTGACGCGTCTATCTCGCCACGGTCGTATCTCCCCCGCTTCTCGGGGTCGTTCAGAAGGTCGTAGGCTGCCGACAGCTCCTTGAACTCATTCTCGGCCTGCTTGTTGCCGGGATTGAGGTCAGGATGCTTGCTCTTGGCCAACCGCCTGTACGCCTTGCGGATCTCGGCCGCCGGCGCGTCCTTCTTCAGGCCCAGGATCTCGTAAGGGTCACGGCTCAAGGACCTCTCCCCATCGGCGCTGGGGCCCTGGCGCCAGTCTGGTCGGGATCCGGATCGTCGCCCACTGCAGGTGAGGGTCCACCCCCCGCGACGGCGACGCGTGCGGGACGCAGGAGCCGATCATGGATCGTATATCCCTCCTCGAGCACATCGACGATCCGTCCGGACGGCAGGTCCGGGCGGTCAAGATGTGCGATGGCCTCGTGTCGCTCAGGGTCGAAGGCGGCTCCCTTCGCCTCGAGCCGACGCACGCCGAAACGCCCTAATACGCCTTCCATCTGGCGAAAGGTCGCGCGCACGCCCTCCAGCAGGGATCCGTCCAGGCCAGTAGCGACCTTGGCTTCCTCGGCGGTGCGGATCGCCCGGGCGAGATTGTCCACCACGGAGAGCAGTTCGCGCGAGAAATCGGTGACCGCGAACCGGCGCGCATCCTCGCCGGCCCGCTCTGCCCTGCGGCGCGCGTTTTGCGACTCCGCAAGGGCGCGCAGGAGCTGATCGTGCCGCTCCGCGGCCTCTTCCGGCTGCCCTGCAGCCCCTGGGGCGGCTTCGGTCGCTTGGGCCGCTTTCTGGTTGTCCTGATCAGCCGGACCGGCCGCCATGGCTGCCTCCTGACAATGTCCGCCGTTATGCTGCGTGCGCCAGCAACGCCGCGCGAAGCGAGAGCCGTCCGTCCTTCACCAAGACCTCGACCACGTCGCCGTCCTGGACCGTTCCCGACAGCAGCATCGAGGCCAACGGGTTCTGCAGCTCCCGCTGGATGACGCGCCGAAGCGGCCTTGCGCCGTAGACAGGGTCGTATCCGGTATTCGCCAGCCAGGTCCGAGCCGTATCGTCGATCCGGAGCGTAATCTTGCGCTCGGAAAGCCGCCGCTGCAGATCGGCAAGCTGAATGTCGACGATCCGACGCATGTCCTGCCGACCGAGGCGGTTGAAGAGCACGATCTCGTCGAGCCGGTTCAGGAACTCGGGCCGGAAGGTCTGGCGGACCATGTCCATCACCTTGTCGCGCGCTTTCTCGGCCGGTTGCCCTTCTGGAAGGGCGGCCAGGAACTCGGCCCCGAGATTGGAGGTCAGGACGATGATGGTGTTCCGGAAGTCGACCGTGCGGCCCTGGCCGTCCGTGAGCCGCCCGTCGTCGAGCACCTGCAACATGACGTTGAACACGTCGGCGTGGGCTTTTTCGACCTCGTCCAGCAGCATCACCTGATAGGGCCGCCGCCGCACCGCTTCAGTCAGGGTTCCGCCTTCCTCATAGCCGACATAGCCCGGAGGCGCGCCGATCAGCCGCGCGACGGAATGTTTCTCCATGAATTCCGACATGTCGATGCGGGTCATGGCCTGCTCGTCGTCGAACAGGAATTCGGCCACGGCTTTGCAAAGCTCGGTTTTCCCGACTCCCGTCGGCCCCAGGAAGAGGAAGGAGCCGATCGGCCGCCGGGGATCCTGAAGTCCCGCCCTTGCCCGCCGGATGGCGTCCGCCACCACCTGCAACGCCTGGTCCTGGCCGACGACGCGTTCGCGCAGCTTGTCTTCCATATGGATCAATTTATCGCGCTCGCCTTCGAGCATCCGCTCCACTGGAATTCCGGTCCACTTGGACACGACCGCGGCGATATCGTCCGCCGTGACCTCCTGCTTCAGCATGCGGTTCGCCGCGTCGGAAGACGCCTCGGCGATCTGACGCTCCATGGCCGGGATGACCGAATAGAGAAGTTCGCCTGCCCGGGCGAGGTCGCCCCGCCGCTGCGCCGCCTCGAGCTCCATGCGCGCTTGGTCGAGCTGCTCCTGCAGGCGCTGGACCGCCCCGAGGCGCTCCTTCTCGGCTCGCCAGCGCGCGGTCAGCTCCGCAGACTCCCGTTCGAGTTCGGCGAGTTCGTGCTCGACCGCGCGCAGGCGCTCCTTGGCGCCGGGATCCGACTCTCGGTTGAGGGCCTCGCGCTCGATCTTGAGCTGGATGATACGCCGGTCGATGTGGTCGATGGGCTCGGGCTTCGAGTCGACCTGCATCCGGAGGCGGCTGGCGGCCTCATCGACCAGGTCGATGGCCTTGTCCGGAAGAAACCGGTCCGCGATGTAGCGATGCGACATCGTAGCCGCCGCCGTGATAGCGGCGTCCGCAATGCGGACGCCATGGTGCACCTCATATTTCTCCTTCAAGCCTCGCAAGATCGAAATTGTCTCCTCGACTGAAGGCTCGCCCACGACGACGGGCTGGAAGCGGCGGGCCAGCGCAGCGTCCTTCTCGATGTGCTTGCGGTATTCGTCGAGGGTCGTGGCGCCGATGCAGTGCAGTTCGCCCCGCGCGAGGGCCGGCTTCAGCATGTTGGAGGCGTCCATCGCTCCCTCGGCCTTGCCCGCCCCGACCAGGGTGTGAAGCTCGTCGATGAACAGGATCACGTCCCCGGCCGCCTGCAGCTCCTGGAGGACGGCCTTGAGGCGCTCCTCAAACTCTCCGCGGTATTTCGCGCCCGCGAGCAGGGCGCCGAGGTCGAGGGCCAGCAGGCGCCTGTCCTTGAGCGCTTCCGGAACGTCGCCGTTGATGATCCGCTGAGCCAAGCCCTCCACGATGGCGGTTTTCCCGACGCCCGGCTCCCCGATCAGGACCGGATTGTTCTTGGTCCGCCGCGACAGCACCTGGACGGTGCGGCGGATCTCCTCGTCGCGGCCGATCACCGGATCGAGCTTGCCGGCCTGCGCCTCCACGGTGAAGTCGCGCGTGTATTTCTCCAGCGCATCATAGCTCTGTTCAGCGGATGGGCTGTCGGCCTTGCGGCCCTTCCTGAGATCCTCGATGGCGCGGCGCAGGCCTTCTTGCGTCACTCCCGCCTGCCGGAGCGCGTTCCCGGCTTCCCCCGGCGACGTGACCAGCGCCAGCAGCAGGGTCTCAACCGTGACGAAGGCGTCGCCCTGCCGCTTGGCGAACTGCTCGGCCTCCTCGAAGACGCGGCTGGCCTCGGCGGTGAGGTAAATCTGACCGGCCGCCCCTCCCTGAATGACCGGAATTTTGGCGAGCGCCCGGTCGACCGCCGCCGCGACGGCGTCAGGGCGACCGCCGCTCGCCTCGACCAGGTTCGTGGCGAGGCGCTGGTCGTCCTCCAGCAGGGCCTTTAGCAGATGCAAGGGCGTGAACTGCTGGTGCCCACTGCGCAAGGCTCGATCCTGTGCGGCCTGGACCAGCTCCTTGAGGCGATCAGTGTACTTGTCGATCTGCATGGCTCCGCCCTCGCCCCGTGCCGCGCTCGAAGTTTTGCGTCAGCTCCTTCCGGCGTTGCGGTTGGCGCCGTCCACCTCGCTGAACTCCGCGTCGACCACATCTTCGCCGGGAGAACCGCTCGGCGCGGCGGACGAGCCGGACCCGGCGCCTGCAGCCACCGCGATCTGCAATGCGGCCTGCGTCAGGCGTTCCGCCGTGCTACGGATGGCCTCGACATTGTCTTCTGCGATAGCCCGCCTCACGAGGGCGATGGCTTTGTCCACGTCCGCCCGGACCTGTTCGGGGATCCGGCTCCCCGCCTCGGTCAGTTCCTTCTCGGCCGAATAGACGACGGCGTCGGCCTGGTTGCGGGCGTCCACGAGTTCCCTGCGCTTGCGGTCCTCCGCAGCATGCGACGCCGCCTCCTGGACGAGGCGCTGGATATCCGCTTCCGAGAGCCCGCCCGAGGCCTGGATCCGAATGGTTTGTTCCTTGCCGCTGGCCTTGTCCTTCGCAGAGACGTTGACGATGCCGTTGGCGTCGATGTCGAACGTGACCTCGATCTGCGGCAGGCCGCGTGGCGCAGGCGGGATGCCGACCAGGTCGAATTGGCCGAGCAGTTTGTTGTCTGCGGCCATCTCGCGCTCTCCCTGGAACACACGCACCGTCACTGCGGTCTGGCTGTCCTCGGCGGTCGAGAAGGTTTGGCTCTTCTTCGTCGGAATGGTGGTGTTTCTCTCGATCAGCTTCGTCATGACGCCACCGAGCGTCTCGATGCCGAGCGATAGCGGCGTCACGTCGAGTAGCAGAACGTCCTTGACGTCGCCCTGGAGGACGCCGGCCTGGATCGCGGCCCCGATGGCGACGACCTCGTCGGGATTGACGCCCTTGTGGGGCTCCCGGCCGAACAGCTTCTGAACGGTGTCCTGCACCTTCGGCATGCGGGTCTGTCCGCCGACGAGAACGACCTCCCTGATGTCCGCTGCCTGAAGGCCCGCATCCTTGAGGGCGGCTGTGCAGGGATCGACCGTCTTCTGGATCAGATCGTCCACGAGAGCCTCGAGCTTCGAGCGGCTCAGCGTTAGGGCAAGGTGCTTCGGGCCGTTCTGGTCGGCCGTGATGAATGGCAGGTTCACCTCGGTCTGCGTGGCGCTGGACAGCTCGATCTTCGCCCTTTCCGCCGCGTCCTTCAGGCGCTGCAGTGCGAGCCGGTCCTTGCGCAGATCGATGCCGTTCTCTTTGCGGAACTCGTCAGCGATGTAGTCGAGGATGCGCTTGTCGAAGTCTTCACCGCCCAGGAACGTGTCGCCGTTCGTCGAGCGCACCTCGAAAACGCCTTCGCCTACCTGCAGCACGGACACGTCGAACGTGCCGCCGCCCAGGTCGTAGACTGAGATTGTTCCTTGGCCCTGCTTTTCCAAACCGTAGGCGAGCGCGGCGGCCGTCGGCTCATTGATGATGCGCAGCACGTCCAGCCCGGCGATGCGCCCCGCATCTTTCGTGGCCTGCCGTTGGGCGTCATTGAAATAGGCCGGGACCGTGATGACGGCTTCCGTCACCGGAGAGCCCAGATAGGCCTCGGCCGTCTCCTTCATCTTCTGAAGGATGTAGGCGCTGATCTGGCTCGGGCTGTATCGCTTGCCCCTGACCTCCACCCAGGCGTCGCCATTGTCGCCGGGGACGATCTTGTAGGGGACCATCTCCTTGTCCTTTTGGGTCGTGGGGTCGTCATAGCGCCTCCCGATCAGGCGCTTGATGGCGAAAATCGTGTTCTCGGGATTGGTGATGCTCTGCCGCTTGGCTGGCTGACCGACCAGGATCTCCCCCCTGTCGGTGAACCCGACCATGGACGGCGTGGTCCTGTTGCCTTCGGCATTCTCGACGACCTTCGCCGCTCCGTTTTCGACGACGGCGACGCAGGAGTTGGTGGTGCCCAGATCGATGCCGATCGCTTTCGCCATGGTGGTTCTCCGTCAGCGGCTGCGGCCCGCCGGGGGCCGGAGGGAAGTCGCCCCGGGCCAGGGAGGAGTGACCCGGGGCGTATCCGGCAGCGCCCGGCTAGCGGCGCTACCGAAAGATCACGGACTCACGACGATGCGGTCCTCGACCTTGGTCACGCCCGGCGCCGACCAGGCCACGCGCTCGGCCTCCTCGCGCTCGATCCACGACCGGACGGTGCCCTTGAGCACGACCTCGGCGCCGTGCGTCTCCACGGTGATGCGGTTGGCGTCCACCTCTGCGTTGCGCTTGAACGCGTCCATGATCTTCTGCTTGATCTGGGACGGTTCGGCCGCAGGCTTCACCACAATGGAATTGGTGATCCCTTTCACGCCCTTCACGGGTCGTACGGCGCCTTCGGCGGCGGCGCGGCGGTAGTTCCAGTCAACCGTTCCTTCGAGGGTCACCCACCCGGACTTCACCGTCACCGTGATCTTCTCCCAGGTCAGGGGAAGAGCGGACTTCAGCGCAGCCACGGCGTCGCTGGCGATGTCAGGGTCAGGACGCTGATCGACGTTCGGTATTCTGACTTCGATGTCGTTCGCGACCGCGGCTACCCCCGCCACCCGCTTTGCGGCCCGCTCGGCCTCGTACTTGTCGACATAGCTCTTGACGAACCCCGCCAAGGTCACCACGCCGTTGTTGACCGTCGTTGCGATGTCTTTCGCGTCGAGATCAGGGTTCCACGTGATCTCTTCTCTCACATCCCGTTCGATATCTGCGTCCGTCCTCATGGCTGTTCTCCGCTAGCTGCTGTAGTGGAATTCGGTCAGCCCGGTGAGAGCCTCCCGCGAGGCCCCTGGAAGCTCGATTTTTTTGCCGTCGTCACTGATTTTGAGCGAGTTGTACGGCACGGCGATCAGATGACCGCCGAGACCCAGGAACCCGCCGACCTGGAGGACGGCGAAGAGCTGCTTCTTCTCGTCGATGATGATGTCATCAAGACTGCCGATGCTTTCGCTCTTGTCATTGGTGACTTTGGATCCGAGTATCTTCTTGGCCCTGAAGCCTTTCGCGACCGCCGCGACATCGACCTTCACGAGCTGGACGACTTGCGACATCGCGGAACTTGGAGGGAGCATGGCCCCAATGACGACGAAAGCCGCGCCAAGTCCCAATCCTGATCCGATGCAGTATCGGCGAGAGACGGTGACCATGATGAATCTCCTGGGCTGAGAACAGAGAAGGATCAGCTTCGATCGGTTGTCATGACAGCGTCGCACCTGCTGACCGCCAGTGACTGCGGCCAGTCCTCCGGCGTCTTTCAACAGCCGTCGTTAAACTGGAAGAGCGTTTTGGATCGCCAGCATGAGATCTTCGTAGGCGTACGAGCCGTTGTGACGTATCCCGTTGATGTAGAAGGACGGCGTTCCGTTGACGCCGCTCCTGACGCCTCCGAGGAAATCGGACTGTATCCTGGGTCGATACTTGCCGTAGGCGATGACCTCCTGGAGTTCGGCGCTGGGCAGGCGAAGGCCCTTGGCCAGGGCCACAAACAGGGGAAGGCCCAGCCCTTCCTGATTCTCGAACAGCGCGTCATGCATGTTCCAGAACCGTCCGTGATCGCCTGCGAACTCGGCGCTTTCGGCCGCCGGTTCCGCCAACGGATGAACCTCCGTCAGGGGAAAATGCCGGAACACGAAACACAGGGTGGGCCCCAACTGCTGGCGGATGCTGGCGACGACAGGGTGCGCCATCCCGCAATGCGGACATTCGTAGTCCCCGTATTCAACCAGCGTCACGGGGGCCCCGAGGTCACCGCGGATGTGGTCAGCTGGCCCGACCGGCTCTCGCAACTGTGCCATTGTGCATTTCCTGCTGTGGCTGGCCCGGCTGTGGCAGGCTTTCCAAAGCCTCCAGAATGCCGTCAGCACCGGGGTTTACGGCGATCGGCGAGCGGTAACTCCACGCGATGACGCCTTGGGTGTCGATGACGAACAGGGCGCGTTCGCAAACCCCGTCCTGCTCGCGATAGGCGCCGTAACTCCGCGCGACCGCGCCTTTCGGGTGGAAATCGGCGAGAAGGGGAAAGTGGAGGTTGCGCTCGTGGGCGAACGCCTGGTGGCACCAGACGCCGTCCACGGAAATCCCGAGCAGTTCAGCCTCGAATTTGCGGAATTCAGGCAGGATCTGATTGTAAAGAGTGACCTGGTCGCCGCAGACCGGGCTCCAGTCGGCCGGGTAAAACGCCAACACGATGGGTTTCCCGTAAAAATCACCGAGGGTGAGCTCCTGATCGGGAGTAACCTTGAGCGTGAAGTCTGGCGCTTTGGTCCCGGGAGAAAGGATTCCGCTCATTGCTGACTCCTTGCACGTCTTCTCTCTTCTGGGCTGGAAGCATGGGATACCGGAACCGGCGGCGCCCTGACGGCGGTCAGCAAAACGCCCCGCGGCGTCTGGATCCTCCGAGCCTGTCATGGATTTGCGCCGGCTCCGCCTTCTCTTGGCTCTTGCAAAGCTCGAAGACGGCGACGATCAGAAGGACGCCAAAAATGAGCGAATAGGCGCACGTCCCGTCACAGCGGCCGGCACGCAGCCGCTATGGCGCCCCGGGAAGCGAGAACCGGCATGGCCGCTCGCATGGTTCCGATGGCCAGCAAGGAACCGAAGACGAGCACGGACGCGGATCCGACGTCGTCGCTCGTCATGTTCGGCCGGCGGGGAACATTCGGGATTTCGACGGCGCTCAGGGGATCGCGGCTTCGGACCACGCCGACGACTTCTCGAATGCGCACGCTATAGCGCCGGGCGCGGATGGACCGGCGCTATGGTCGAGCCCCTGCGCCGTCTGACTTACCCCTGGTCCTGGCGGGTGCTGCAAGCCATCGAGAGTTGCTGCAGACCTGACGGATTTCGGAGGTACACAATACGTCCGGTGATGGAAATGAACTCACGAGCGCGCAATATCGTGAACGCGCGGCTGACAGTCTCGCTTGAAAGCCCGAGATAATCTCCGATGTCATAGCGCGACATCTGAAGTTCTACGCGAGTTCGGGCCGACAGTCGTTCGGCCAGATCGAGCAGAAAATACGAAAGCTTCTCGATCGACGTGCCTCGCGCCAACCATCGCAGCTGCTCCGCCCGTTCGCTGTTCCTGACCAGCCAGTTCCAGAGTTGTCGAGCCAAAGTCCTATCGGTCTCCAGCCACGAGTCGAACTGGCTCGGTTCGAACTTGATCAGATGAAGGTCCGACACCGCTTCGGCGGTCGCCATATAGGTGCTTGTGCAACTGATTCCGAAGATGTCGCCGGGCACACAGAAGGACTGGACGATTCGGCGGCCTTCGCTCGTTTGTTTGACCGTGCGCCCAAGGCCGTGCGCAACCTGGAAGATTGCACGGCAAGGCTCCCCTTCCCGATAGATGGTGTTCCCTGCCGGGGTAAGAACGATCTGCCGAGCTGAAGGTGTCCGGAAGCTGTCTGCGTGGGACGGATGACCTTCAAAGCAATCCGAAGCGAAAACCGAGCCGATTCTTGGCCAATTCACCCCCGCTAGATCGAAAGCGTGCTGGGTCATGTCCTGTGTCCCCGGATCGAGAGTGAGCACTTGAGAGTGCACCGGAGACTTTGAGCGCCAATCGACCGGGTACAGTCGGATGTTCCCTAGGGGGGACACCGTATCCGGGATGGTTTCGGCGCACGCGGCGCGCAGGTCGCGCAGATCGGCCAGGCGAGGCGGCCCCCAGCGGCCGGGCCGGCCTTTTCGGGTGAGGAGGGCGGCAGCCCGCGGCTGAGCGTCAGGCCCTTGCGGAGCGCCCTCCTCGCATCAGGACTGAGCGTACACCGTAGGGAGCTGCCTCTACCCGGGCCCGGCGCGCTTCTCGCCAGACGAGGACTGATCGCCCGCGGAGGACTGATCGCCGGTTGAGGAGCCAGCGTTCGCCGCTCCGCTCTGGATCGCCACTTTTTGCGGCCGGTTCGCTCCTTGAGACTTCGGGATCACCAGTTTCAGCACACCGTTTTCGAAGCGGGCTTGGATCGCCTGGGGATCTACGTGGAAGGGAAGCTGAAGATTACGCTGGTACGTTCCGAAATGCCGCTCCACGATGTGGAAATTTTCCCGATCGTCTCTCTTCTCGGCGCTTCTGGTCGCGCGGATCGTCAGCATGTCGCCGTCGACCGTCACGTCTATGCTCGACTGGTCGACGCCGGGGAGATCCAGGCTGATGCGGAGTTCCCCGTCTGTCTCGCTGACATTCATGGCCGGCCTGACGAGTTCGCTCGAATCCTCGAGGGCGGACATCCATCCACCCGCGAGCAGGTCTCGGGCAAACCGGCCGATGTCACGGTCCAGGTAGTAGAGCGGCGCGGGTGCGATCCTGCGCTCCGCGAGGCCTGTGTAGGGCCTGGAAATAGACTGTGCCATGGGACACCTCATGTTCAGGAGCACGAACGGCTCCGCTCTCTTGAGGTCGTGGAGTCTGGTCGAACCTATCGATCCGTGCCGTGACGACCATCAGCAAATCGCAAGGGGGCCAGTGAATTGTCCGGCGTCAGGCGGGGGCTTCGCAGGACCCGCTTCCCCACAGCTTCGGACAACTCGCGCCCCACGATCGTCCGCCGCTTCATCGCGCCGGGAAAACCGATGCGGAACGGCTGTTGCGAGAGCTTTAACGGGCGCATGCCCGACGAGCTCTTAAACGAGAGCCGGTTCGCCAATGAGCTCGAGCTGAGCCATTTTCGCCCAATGTTCAAACGCAGAACATGGCGAACGGAGAAAGTCCAAGATGGTGAGCAGTTTTTGCTTACTGATGTGCTGATTGATCTCTGTTGAAAATAAGAAACAGGTTTCATCAACATTATGCGCTAGCTTGAAACTACGACTTGGCCTGATCTGTCCTGACATGTTCGTCCTCCAGTGCCGCTTCCCCCAGCGCATGAGATTGGGACGAGCCAGCCCAGTTCAACCGCTGTGGTCATCGTGCTCCACGAGGAGAACCGCCACACTTGAGCCTCCGCCAGCGGAGGAAACCGCAATGTTCGTACGCTCGTGGTGACGCGCGGCATGGTCATTCCGGTGATGAGGATCGCTGCGGTCTCTTAGCCGAGCAGGCATAAAGAGAAAGGTTGGCGCGTCAGACGGCGCGCCAAGGAGAAATGCATGTTCAGTGTCAAGAAAACATTCGTAGTTCTGGCTGCCGTGAGCCTTGTGTCGGGTGCGCTGCTGGCAGGAGCCTTGGTCGGATACAGCAAAGCTTCAAGTTCGGTCAGTTCGGCCTATGATGTAAAACATAGGTCGTATCTGCTCGCCGACGAGTTTCGCCAAAGCTCAGATGACCTTACCCGACTTGCCCGAACATACGTCATCACAAGCGATCCTATCTACAAGCAGCAGTACAACGACATCATCGCTATTCGGAATGGGACGAAGGCGCGCCCACGCGACTACCACCGGATTTATTGGGATTTCGTGGCTGCGGGTGAAGAGCAGCCTCGCCCGATCGACCGGCCCATCCCGCTTCTGGACCTCATGAAGCAGGCCGGGTTCACGGCGGAGGAGTTCGCAAAACTTGAAGAGGCGAAAGGCAAGTCGGACGGTCTCGTCGCACTCGAAGTTGAGGCCATGAATGCGGTCGAAGGCAAGGATCGGCTGAGCAACCCCGCACCCGCTAATCCGGCCCGGGCGCGCGAACTTGTCCATTCCAGCCAGTATCACCGCTTCAAGGCGGAGATCATGAAGCCGGTGGACGAATTCTTCGTGCGCCTTGAGCAGCGCACACAGGGCAACGTCGCGGAGGCCGAGGCGAGGCTCAGGTTCTTCGAGTACGCGACCTATCTCGCGGTCCTGATGCTAGTCTGCTCCGTGGTTGCGCTTGCCGGCTTTGTGTGGAGGCGCGTGCTGACAGGATTGGAAGGGATACGCGGCGCAATGGCCGCGATTATGGGGGGCGATCTACACGCCGAGGTTCCCGGCAGCTCCCGCACCGACGAGATCGGCGAAATGGCGGGAGCCGTGGTGCGGTTCCGGGACGAGGCCGCGCGGACGCAGGCTCTCGAAGGGCAGGAGCGATCGGCTGCGCAGCACCGTGCCGCCATGGCCGTGGAGATGGCCCAGGTCGTCAAGGAGGTCAGCACTGTCGTGGACGCCGCCGCCAATGGCGACTTCAGCCGGCGTGCGCTTGCCCAAACGAGCCAGCCGGAGCTCGGAAAGTTGATCGAAGGCGTCAACACCATCAATGCAGCCGTAGATCGGGCGACGGGCGAGTTTTCCGTGGTGCTCGGAGCGGTGGCCAACGGCGACCTGACCCGCACGATCACCACGGCTCATGCCGGGCGGTTCGGCGAACTGAAGGAGGCCGTCAACACGACTGTGGCCCGTCTCTCGGAAACCGTGACGACGATCCAGTCCACGACCGTGGACGTCGGCAATGCGGCGAAGGAAATCAACCTGGGGGCTGATGATCTGAGCAAGCGGACCGAAGGCCAGGCCGCGAGCCTCGAAGAGACTGCTGCGACGACCGAAGAGCTCGCAGCATCGGTCAAGGCCAGCGCCAAGGCTTCGCGTCACGCTGTCGAGGTCGCCGAAGAAGCAATGCAGGTGGCCCAGGACGGCGGCGAGATCGTGCGGAAGGCCGTGGACGCCATGGCTCGCATCGAGTCCGCGTCGCAGAAGATCACCGACATCACCTCTGTGATCGACGACATCGCCTTCCAGACGAACCTCCTGGCGCTCAATGCAGCGGTGGAGGCCGCCCGGGCGGGCGACGCCGGAAAGGGCTTTGCGGTGGTGGCCTCGGAAGTCCGCACACTTGCCCAGCGCTCGAGCGAGGCGGCCAAGGACATCTCGGGCCTGATCATGGCCTCGACGGCGCAGGTCTCGGAAGGTGTGCAGCTGGTGCGCTCGGCCGGCGAGGCGCTCGGGCAGATCGTGCAGGCGTCCCGCAAAGTCTCTGCGACGGTGACCGAGATCTCGGCTGCGGCGGGCGAACAGGCCAACGGCATCGACGAGATGAGCCAGGCCATCGCTCACATGGACGAGATGACCCAGCAGAACGCCGCCTTGGCCGAAGAGAGCGCAGCTTCGGCTGCCTCGCTGACGCAGCAAATCCAGACATTGGACGAACTCGTCGCCGGTTTCCGAACCAGCGCGGGCGCGCCACGCAGCGAGCCAGAGAGACTGATCCAGGTGGCCGATGCAGCCTTCCGGTCGCGCGAGCCTGCCCTTGGAGAACCGCGCCAGCTCCGGAAGTTGGCGGCCGGTGGTTCATCAACCTGGAAGCGGTTCTGAGGTCGGCGACATCCAGGCGCCTTGCGGCGTCGTCTTCGGTCAGGCGCCTCAGGCGCCTTGCCGGTGACGAACTCGGCGACAGGGTCGGAGCCGGCCCACCTGATCCGACCCTCGATGGTTTTAAATGAGTACGGCCGATAGGTCTCGGCCGCCGGCGTCCCATCCGGCTCGCCGCGCACGACGGACGCCGCCACATTCCCATCGGGCTCGCGGCGCTTCCACGTGGCGGCCGGAACCCCAAGCTTCCGCATGTCGTCCGGCGGCATGGACCTCCACGATGGCCGCCGTGAAGATCGCCGGGCGCTCAAAGCGATTCGGTGGACTGGACATGGGCTTGGCGAAGTCAGGTCGATCCTCGGCAGCCGCTGCCTGAGCCGCGACGTCAGGCTTACTGACAGCGCCATCGGCGAGCTCGAAGAGAAGCAGCCGCAACGAAGGGCATGAGCCAGATGTGGAACTCAGAGGCGAGTCTCAGCTCCGCCTCGCGCACGCCCTTCCAACCGGAGAACGTGGGACTTTGATGGTGGGCGCTGTAGGGCTCGAACCTACGACCCGCTGATTAAGAGTCAGCTGCTCTACCAACTGAGCTAAGCGCCCATCAAAGTCTCGCGATTGGTCCGGACCGGCGATCGCCTGGTCCGGCGGGGAGGACGAAAGCTTCCGGAGAGGAAGCGACAGGGCCTCGCCCCCGCGACGAGGGGGTGATTAGCAAACGGCGCCGGGCGTGTCCAGCGCCTCGGCGCATTTTAGTGAAGATCGGGACCCGGCCGGGCTGGATCCCGCGGAAACGGGCGGAGCGTGCCGGCGCCCCGCCCCGTCCGGGCCTGTTCAGCCCGCCTGCAGCGCCTCGGGCTTGCCGCGCAGCCGCTTCGTCATCAGCTTGTTGAGCGCGCCCAAATAGGCGCGCGCCGAGGCGACCAGCGTGTCGGGATCCGCCGCCTTGGCGGTGACCGACTTGCCGTCCTCCGAGAGGCGCACCGACACCTCGGCCTGGGCGTCCGTGCCCTCGGTGACCGCGTGCACCTGATAGAGCTCCAGCCTGGCCTCGTGCGGCGCCAGCGCCTTGATTGCGTTGAAGCAGGCGTCCACCGGGCCGTTGCCGCTGGCCTGCACGGTCTTGTGGGTTCCCTCCACGTCCAGCGTCAGGGTGGCGAGCTGCGGGCCCTGGGTGCCGGCGATCACCGTCAGGGCGACGACCTTGATACGGTCATGCGCGGTCAGGATCTCGTCGTCGACCAGCGCCTCCAGGTCCTCGTCATAGACATGCTTCTTGCGGTCGGCGAGGTCCTTGAAGCGCTTGAACGCGTCCTCGAACGCGTTCTCGCCCAGATCGTAGCCGAGCTCCTTCAGCTTCTCGCGGAAGGCGTGGCGGCCGGAGTGCTTGCCCATCACCAGCGACGTCTTGGAGACGCCTACCGACTCGGGGGTCATGATCTCGTAGGTCTCGGTGTTCTTCAGCATCCCGTCCTGGTGGATGCCGCTTTCATGCGCGAAGGCGTTCCGGCCCACGATGGCCTTGTTGTACTGCACCGGGAACGACGTCACCGCGGCGACCAGCTTGGAAGCGCGGGTGAGCATGCGGCTGTCGACGCCGCAGGCGTACGGATAGGCGTCGCTGCGCGTCTTCAGCGCCATCACGACCTCCTCGAGGGCGGCGTTGCCCGCGCGCTCCCCGATGCCGTTGATCGTGCACTCGATCTGCCGCGCGCCGCCCTGCACGCCGGCCAGCGTGTTGGCCACCGCCATGCCGAGGTCATTGTGGCAATGCACCGAGAAGACCGCCTTGTCGGCGTTCGGCACGCGGGCGCGGACGGTCCGGAACAGGGCCGCATACTCCTCGGGCGTGGTGTAGCCCACCGTGTCGGGGATGTTGATCGTGGTCGCGCCGGCCCGGATGGCGGCCTCCACGCAGCGGCAGAGGAAGTCCATCTCGGTGCGGGTGCCGTCCTCGGCCGACCATTCGACGTCGTCCACCCAGTTCCGGGCGCGGGTGACCGACGCCGTCACCATCTCCAGGACCCGCTCGGGCTCCATCTGGAGCTTGTACTTCATGTGCACCGGCGAGGTGGAGATGAAGGTGTGGATCCGGGGCTTGGCGGCGTGCTTCACGGCCTCGCCGGCGCGGTCGACGTCCTTCTGGCCGGCGCGCGCCAGACCCGCCACGGTCGCGCGCTTCACCCGCTTGGCGATCTCGGTGACGGCTTCGAAGTCGCCGTTGGAGGCGATCGGAAATCCCGCCTCGATGATGTCGACGCCCATGTCGTCGAGCAACACGGCCACCTGCAGCTTTTCCTCCAGCGTCATGGAGGCGCCGGGCGATTGCTCGCCATCGCGCAACGTGGTGTCGAAGATCAGGACGCGATCCTGGGAGGCGTCGCCGGCGGTCTGGGGCGCAGTCATGGGGTGTTCCTTCTCGTGGCTCGCGCCCGCCGCTCATGGGCGAAACAGGGCGCCGTTCGTGTTCGGCTTCCGGCTGTCCCCTGAGCGCCAAGGCGCGTGCGCCCGGCCGGCCCTCAGGGGCGGCTAAGGAGAAGAAGCCCGGAAAGAAGCAGCGAAGCCGACGCGCACGCATCCGCCGGACGGACCGAAGCGGTCTCCGTCTGCAGGCGGCGATGGGTGGCGGATCGAGCCACGGCGTCCTCGTTCATCGCGGCGACGCGCCGCGAGCGCACGTTCATAACCGATCCGGCCCGCTCAAGGCAAGCTGGCCCTTTCGCAGCCGGACGCCGCGGCCGCTAGTGGGCGAGGCCCAGCGCCGCCTCCGCCGGAGGCGTCCAGGGCTGGACCCCGTCCATGGAGGCGAACAGATCGAGGAGTTCGTCGGCCGCCCGGTCGTACGGAACGATGGCGCGGCTGAAGCCCCGTTCCAGAAACGCCAACCGATTCTCGATGGACTTGTAGACCATCGCGAAGCGCCAGCCTTCCCGCAGCAACCGCGGCGCCGGCCGGGCCTCGATCAGCCGCAGATCGAAATGACGGGGATCTCCGGCGATGCGGTGAAGCATCCTGCGCACCGCGCCTTCGGGACCTTCGATCTGCTGGCAGAACCAGTGGGGCGTGCACAGCAGGAAGCTGTCGATGCCGAAGACGACGTTGTTGCGCGTGGCCTGAACCGAGATGTCGACGAAAGCTTGAGCCGACCCGTCCTCTCGAACCGGAAGAACGTGGCTGCTCACGTAGAGCGCCCGGAACATGCCCGCAGCCTCCAAAGATCATGAAATAGATTAACAATTTTTAAAATGATTCGCACGGCCTTCGGTCGCCTCCTGGTTGACGGGCCGGCGCGACTCTCGACACTACCGTCTTCCGATCTGGAGCCTCCTTGATGATCCGCCGCTTTGCTTTCGCCGCCCTCTGCGCGTCCCTGTCGGCCTGCAACGCCACCCAGGCGCCCGGGCCCGTGGCCTCGAGCGCTCCGACGGCGTCGGCCTACGCCAATCTTCCGGTCGGGGTCTCGCCGCCGGGCTTCCGGCTGCCGGACGGCGCGGGATGCGCGGGCGCTGTGGCCCGCTACACGGCCATCATGGACAACGACCTGAACTCCGGCCACACGAGCCAGTCCGTCTACGACCGGATCAAGGGCGAAATCGCCCAGGCATCGGCGGCCTGCTCCGCGGGACGGGAGGCCGAAGCCGAAGGCCTGATCCGAGCCAGCAAGGCCCGGCACGGCTACCCGCAGGGGTGAAGGCTCAGGCCTCGCCCAGCGCCTCTCTCAGATAGGCGCAGACGAAAGGCGGCATGGCGGCTTCGTCGATGTCGCCCGCTCGGCGCACGATGCTGATGTCCGAGAGCTCCGGCTCCTTCTGGCGCGACAGCTCCGCCAGGATGCGCTGGCGCAGCGGCTCCGCCGCCTCCCGAGCCTGCGCCAGGCGCATGAGCGCGATCCGCTGTCCATGCGTGACCACGGTCCAGTCATCCGCGAAGGCGACATCGGCCGCGGTGAGGCCGGTCTCCTCCTCCAGCTCCCGCGCCACGCTGCCCGAGAGGTCGACGGCGTCGCCCACCACGTCGCTCAGGTCAGGGGTCCCGGCCGGGAAGTAGACTTTCCCGGAATTGGCGGTATGCGGCCCCATCACGCCCAGCAGATAGGCCCCGTCGGCGGAGCGCAGCGCCGCCATCGCGAAGGCGTTGCGCATGGTGCGGTCGGGAAACCCGAAGTCGCGCCAGGCGATGAACCGCGAGAAGCCGGTTTCCAGATAGGAGGCCCGGAACACGTCGCCCTCGACCCCGCCGCTGTGCAGCACCAGCACGCGGCCGTCGAAGAGCGCGGGATTTCCGGCTGCAAGCTCGGCCCAGTGGGCCTCGATGCGCTCGCGCTCGGCCTCCGCCCACGCCCAGGGGCGCTGCACGAGCCGGCACTCTACGGCGGCGACCCGGGCGATGACCGGCGCGGCGCTGAGGTCTCCCATCGGCGCATTCACAGGCGCAGCGCTCCTTCGGAGATCACGATCGCGCTGCCGCCGATCGTCGCTCGCGTCAGCCGGCCGCCTTCCACCGAAAGCCCGAGCGTGATCTGGGAGGGCCTGCCCATCTCGTAGCCTTGTTCGATCACCATCGAATGCTCCCCGTCAGCCGGCCGGTCGAACCGCATCACGACGCCCGCGAAGGCCGCCACCGCGGAGCCCGTGGCGGGGTCCTCCATGACGCCCATGTCGGGCGCGAACATGCGGGCGTGGTAGGCGCTGCCGGCGTGGGTGGTCTCCCGGGTGTAGACGAAGGCGTTGGGGTGGTCGGCCGGCCGGGTCCCCTCCTCCCACCGAGAGAGGTCGGGCTTGGCCCGCGCCACCGCCTCCCGGCTGGCCAGGGGCGCGAAGGTGAAGCCGTTGCCGGCCGAGAAGACCGAGCAGCGATGCGAACCGAAGCCGATGTCGGACGCCTGGAGCGACAAGGCCGCGGCGACCGCCTGGTCCGGCGCCGGCGCCCCGACCTCCTCGGGCAGGCGCGGCAGCGTGAAGGTCGCCTCTCCGCAGCCCTCGTGCTTCACCTCGACCACGCAGGGCACGAGCCCCACCTTCTCCTCCAGGCCGAAGCCCAGCACGCCATGGCCCGCCCCGTGGTCCAGGCCGCCCAGCAGCACCGCCGTTCCCACCGTCGGATGTCCGGCGAAAGGCAGCTCCCGCCCGGGCGTGAAGATGCGCAGCCGCGCGCGTTGCCGGGGATCCTCCGGCGGCAGGACGAACACGGTTTCGGAGAGGTTGAACTCCCTGGCGATCCCCTGCATGGCCACGTCGGTGAGCCCTTGCGCGTCGAGGACCACCGCGAGGGGATTGCCCGCCATCGCAATTTCGGTGAACACATCCAGCGTGAAGAAACGACGGCGCATGGCGACCTCCGTTCAGGGAGCCGAGGAAAGGGCGGGAAGATCGATCTCGACGACCAGCAGACAATGGTCGCTGGCCTTGGGCCGGTCCCATCCGACGCGCGGATAGCGGTCCCCCTTGAGGGCGAGCGACGCGATGGACCGGTCCGGATCGCGCGGGTCGAGCGGCGTGCGGTAGGGAAGGCCGCGGCGGACGATGGTCACGGCCGCGCCGCGCGCGGCCAGCGCCGGAGACAGCAGAACATAGTCGAGCTGGACATGCTCCTCGCGGATGCGCTGCTCGGTTTCCGACCAGGCCCGGTGGAAGTGCGTCCAACGCTCATGGACCGGCAGGTCGGCGACGGGGTTGACCCCGAAGCCCTCGATGAGATCGTCCAGGCCCGACGGGGTCCGCGCGGTCACGGATCCGCCCGGGCCGATGATCTCGCGATAGTCGTTGAGGTCCCCGGCGACGATCCAGTGCGCCTCGCGCCAACGCTCGCCGAAGCGTCGGCGGATCAGCGCCCGCACGGCCTGGGCCTCGGCGCGGCGCAGCGGCATGGTCGCCGCGCGGCCGTCGTCCTTGCCGTTGTTCATCGACTTGAGATGGCAGACGAACAGGGTCAGCGGCGCGCCGTCCAGCTGGAGGTCGACCATCAGGCAGTCGCGGTTGAACACGCGGTCGTCCGGCCTGATGCCGAAGGCGGCGATCTCTGGGCCGTAGACGCCGAACTCCCCGAACGTCGCTTCCCGATGGGAGGCGACCTTGACCTGGTCGGCCGCAAGCAGGTTTCGCCTGGCCGCGAAGGCCACGTCGATCCCGCGGCGGTCGTTTCCCTCCACGAGCTTGAAGTGGCCGTAGCGGATGTCCGACATGCGGTGGACGTAGTTGGCGAAGAACGCCTCCAGCACGCGCAGGCTGTCCACCTCCTGCAGGCAGATCAGGTCGGCTCTCGATTCCGCGACCGCCAGCGCGGTCATCTGGCGCTTGTCGTCCTCGAGCGTGAGGCCGACGGAGCGCTCGGCCGTCTCGCGCTCGATCGGCCGGGCGAACTCGGCGAGCGACATGGCCGCCGTCACGTCGCCCCGCTGCGCCTCTGCGAAACGCCAGCGCGACGAGAGGTTCTCGATGTTGAAGGTGGCGACGCGAAGCTTCATGCCCCTTCATCCCACCCCGGGGCCCGCGCTGGCAAGGCTGGCGGGCGCCGCATTCCAGGTTCAGGGATCAAACGCGCTCCACCGGGAAGCGGCGCGTCGGCGCCACGAACTCGTCCTGCGCCGCCACGGTCAGGATCTCGCGCGACCCCGCCTCCTCGGTCCGCTTGAGCAGGCCGTAGACGGAGGCCGCCGCCTCGCCGAGCGCATGGGCGGCCGACCGGCTCCTCAGCCAGTGCACGTAGAACAGCGCCGCGATCGCGTCGCCCGCTCCGTTGACGCTGACGCCGAGCCGGGGCGTCCGCACCCGGTGCGTTCCCTCCGCGTCCGAGGCGAGGAGATCGATGGCGTCCGCGGGCGTCTCGTCCGACAGGAACGAGGTCACCAGCGCCACCTTGGGGCCGAGGCGATGCGCCGCCTCCAGCGCAGCCTTCGCCTCCGCGAGGGTCCCGCAGCGGCGCTCGGCCAGGAGCTCCAGTTCGAACTGGTTGGGCGTGATCACGTCGGCCGCGGGGACCGCCTGCTCGCGCATGAACTCCGGAATCCCGGGACGCACGAAGACGCCTCGGCCCACATCGCCGATCACCGGGTCGCAGCAATAGGTCGCCTGCGGGTTCGCCTCCCTCACCCGCGCGACGGCGGACAGGATGGCCTCGCCGATGCCCACCGAACCCATATAGCCGGACAGGACGCCGTCGCACGAGCCGAGCACGCCCCGCTGGGCGACGCCGTCGACGATCTCCTCGATCATCGAGCCGTCGAAGACCCGCCCGGTCCAGTGGCCGTACCCGGTGTGGTTGGAGAACTGCACCGTATGGATCGGCCACACGTCGCATCCCAGCCGCTGCATGGGGAACACGGCCGAGGCGTTGCCCACATGGCCATAGGCGACATGGGACTGGATGGACATGATGTTCATAGCCTGAACATCGCCGCCGGCGCGTGTCGCGACAAATGAAAAGCCGTGATGCCGGGGATCGATCCGCGTGAAACCACATGCGAAAGCGGCCGGGATCGACCCGGCCGCCCAATTCGAAGTCAAGGGGTCACTGCGCGGTCGAGCCGGAGCCTTGCGGCTTCATGCTCTGCGACCCGCCGGAGCCCTGCATGCCCATCGAGCCGCTCGCCTTGCCGCTCGTCCCGGACATGGAGCCGGAGGTCGACGAGCGGGAGTTCACGGACGCGCCGCCCTGCTGGCGGACCGACCCGGTCTCGACGTTGCGCGAGCGCTCGCGGGTGGCCGAGGCCTCGCCGCGGGTCGTGCTGCGCTCCGCCGAGAAGCGGGCCTCGCCGCGCTGCACGCGGCTGCTGCGCACCGAGACGCTGGCCGACGGCTCGCTGTCATAGCGATGCACGGTGCGACTGCGGCGCGTCACGGACACGGACGGCTCGTCCTCATAGCTGCGCACGATGTGCCGCTTGCGCTTGATGGTGAGCGACGGCTCCTCGACATAGTGGCGCCGATGCTTGCTGCGGATCACGACCTTGCGGGACGGCTCGTGAACGCGGTGGACGACCTTCTTGCGCCGCACCACGGTCGTGCTCGGCTCATCCTCGTAACGGGTGACGGAGCGATGCCTGACGGAGACGCTCGGCCCCTCCGAAACGCGGCTGCGCGTCCGGATCGAGACCCCGCTGTCCTCGCGGGTCCGCGAACCGACCGTCGTGCGTCCCTCTACGTGCGTGCTGGAGCGCTCCGCGCGGGCCGAGCCGCCGGTCGTCTCCGAGCGCGACGTGCCCGCCGCCCCGGACGACTCCGACTTCGCGCTCTGGGCCGTCGCGCCCCGCTCGCCGCGGCTCTGGCCGCCGGCTTTCTGGCGCTGCAGGCTGGAGCCCGAATCGGACCCCGCGCTCATGGACGAACCGCCGGACGCATTCGATCCGGCCGAACCGGCCGACGGGCTGGTTTGCGCCAACGCCGTCGTGCTGATCAGCGCGAGGGCGAGGCCGAGGCTGGCGATTTTCATACCGTTCTCCTTCGTCAGGGACGGGAGGCTCTGGCCCGGCGATCCCGGGGGCCGTCACCGTCCGCGGTTGCGGGACAGGCGCGGCGTCGAGGCGCCGCGCCGGCTGAAACGTTAGTCCGGGTCAGTCGATGACCTGGACGATGCGGCGGGTCTGCGGGTCGACCAGCACAGTGCGGTCATTGACCACCGAGTAGCGGTAGGTGGTCTTCACGCCGGCGCTCGCCGGAACCTCATAGATCTGCACGTTCCGCGGCAGGCTCTCGCCGACGACGACCTTCTCCTGCACGCGCACGGAAGGATGGCGCTCCTTCACGACATATTCCTTGAACCGGGTCTCGTCCGGGCCGGTCAGCCCGCCCACGATCGCGCCCGTGGCTCCGCCCACGACGGCTCCGACCGGGCCGCCGACGACGGCTCCGCCCACAGCGCCCGCGGTCGCGCCTGCGGCGGCTCCGCCGGAGGACTGGGCCTGAGCGGCGATCGGCATGGCGATCAGCGCCGCCAGGGCGGCGCACGAAAGAAGCTTCGTATTCATGGCGTCTTCTCCTCGATCGCCCCCGCCCTCACAACGAGTAAGCGCGGTGACGGTTCCAGGCGGGGCGACCCCCGTGAAGAAACGGCCGTTTGTGAATAGGCATTCATGATGGACATGAACAGACGTTCACGGATCAGCTCCCTCTGATTGCTTTGCAGCGCGGCATGCCTATTCAAAGCGAGCGAAGATCGTAACGGAGCTGAAAGCAATAACGCCCCGGATTGCTCCGGGGCGTTGAGGGATCCGGGCGAGGCCGAATCGTTCAGGCGAGGTTCGGGCCGATCATTTCACCATCTCGGCCGCCTTCTTGGCGAAGCGGGGATCGAAGGTGTCGGCCAGATTGACCTTGGCGTCCTTCAGTTCAGGCTCGAACTGCTTCAGCATATCGTTGGTGCTGGTCATTCCGCTTTCGGAGATCACGCCGGTGATCGAGTAGGTGGGCTTGGAGTTCTTCACGGCGAGAACATAGAGCGCCTTGTCGCCCAGCAGGTACTCCTCCGGGACCGCCGCGGCGATCTCCTCGGGCGAGGACTTCTGGATCCACTGCAGGGCCTTGTAGAGGCCGTTGGTGAGCGCCTGGACGGTGTTGGGGTTCTTGTCGGTGAAATCCTTCTTGGCGTAGAGCACGGCCGCCGGGTTCGAGCCGCCGAACAGCGCCTTGGTGCCCTCCTCCGTCCGGGTGTCCACGACGATCTTGATGTCGCCGGACTGCTCCAGCATGGACAGCACGGGCTCCAGGTGGGAGATCGCGTCCAGCTGGCCGTTGCGGATGGAGGCCACGGCCGACGCCGCGCTGCCGACGCCGATGAAGGACGCGTCCTGCGGCGTCAGCCCCTCTTTGGCGAGCAGGAAGTTGACCAGCATGTTGGTGGAGGAGCCCGGCGCGGTGACGCCGATCTTCATGCCCTTGAGGTCCTTCGGCGACTTGTAGGCGGCTGCCTTGGCCTTGGCGACGCCGACGGCGATGCCCGGGAACCGCCCGAGCTCCAGCACGGCGCGGATGTCCTGCCCCTTGGCCTGCATCCGGATGGTGTGCTCATAGGCGCCCGTCACCACGTCCAGCGAGCCGCCGATCAGGCCCTGCAGCGACTTGGCGCCCCCCGCGAAGTCGGAGATCTCCACGTCGAGCCCCTGCTCCTTGAAGAAGCCCTTCCGCTCGGCGATGGTCAGCGGCAGGTAGTAGAGCAGCGCCTTGCCGCCGACCCCCAGCTTGACCTCCTTCTTCTCCGGCGCTTGCGCGAAGGCCGCGCTCCCCGCCAGAAGCAGCGCGGCAGCCGCCGTCGCAATCAGCCTGAAGGGATTCATGTTTTCACTCCCTGTTGGTGTAATCCTGGAGCGCCTTCGCGCCCTGGTTGAAGCGCTGCATCACACATGCGAGGCGGGCTGCGGCCGCCAGACCAGCAGCCGGTTCTCGATCATGGTCACCAGCCAGTCGATGACCAGCACGAAAGCGGCCAGGATCACCATCCCGGCGAAGACGCCCGTGACGTCGAAGACGCCTTCCGCTTCGTGGATCAGGTAGCCCAGGCCCGCCGCCGAGCCCAGATATTCGCCCACCACGGCGCCGACCAGGGCGAAGCCCACCGATGTGTGGAGCGACGAGAACATCCAGCTCAGCGCGGAGGGCCAGTAGACGTGCCGAAACAGCTGGCGCTCGTTCATCCCCATTAGCCTGGCGTTCGCGAGGACCACCGGGCTCACCTCCTTCACGCCCTGATAGACGTTGAAGAACACGATGAAGAAGACGAGGCTCACCCCGAGCGCGACCTTCGACCAGATGCCGAGCCCGAGCCAGAGCATGAAGATCGGCGCCAGCACCACCCGCGGCAGGGCGTTCGCCATCTTCACATAAGGGTCGAAAACCGCCGCGACCGTGGGCTTGCGGGCGAACCAGAATCCGAAGAGCACGCCCCCCACCGAGCCGATCAGGAAGGCCAGGACGGTCTCGCTGAGCGTGATCGACAGGTGCTTCCAGATCTGCCCGCCGGCGAACAGCTTCCAGATCCGGCCGATCACCTCGAGCGGCGTCGAAAAGAAGAATTTGGGCAGCAGGTACACGCCGCCGATCGGGACCGTCGATCCGACATGCCAGATCAGGAGCGCCACGACGGCGACGAGGGCCTGCAGGACGAGCAGCCGGGTCCGGCCGGGACCGCTCACGCCGCTCCCCCATAGGCCTTGACGACCTCGTCCCGCAGCTCGCCCCAGATGGCCCTGTGGAGGGCGTGAAAGCGCGGATCGAGCCTCACCTCCGACACGTCGCGCGGGCGCGGCAGGTCGATGGCGTGGTCGCCGATGATGCGCGCCTTCGGTCCCGCCGACATGATCACCACCCGGTCGGCGAGCGCGATCGCCTCCTCCAGGTCATGGGTGACGAACAGCACCGCCTTGCGGTCGGCGGCCCAGAGCTCGAGCAGCAGCGTCCCCATGATCTGCCGGGTCTGCGCATCCAGCGGGCCGAAGGGTTCGTCCATCAGCAGGATCTTGGGATCGCGGATGAGGACCTGCGCCAGCCCGACGCGCTTGCGCTGGCCGCCCGAGAGCTGGTGCGGGTAGCGGTCCGCGAACGCCGCCAGCCCCACGCGGCCGAGCCAGGCCCGGGCCTGCTTGCGGGCCTCGGCGGACGAACGTCCTCCGACTTCGAGCGCGATGGCGACATTGTCCAGCGACGTCTTCCAGGGCATCAGCGCGTCCTGCTGGAAGAGGTAGCCGGCCTTGGCGTTCAGCCCGGTCAGGTTCTCGCCGAAGATCGTGACCGAACCGCCGGCCGGGCGCAGAAGGCCGGCGGCGGCGTTCAGCAATGTGGACTTGCCGCAGCCGGTCGGCCCCACGATGGCGACGAACTCGCTGTCGGCGACGCGCAGGGTGGTCGGCGCCACGGCCTCATAAACCGGCTGCGATCCGCCCCCGTACGTGATCGAAACGCCGTCCAGCGCCACAGCAGGAGGCTTCACCCCCGGCGCATCGCGTTCGATGACGCGCAACACCACCATCTGGAACGCTCTCCCGCACGCTTCGCCGCCGCCGCAGCGGCCCTTGTTTTCGGCCCGCAGGGTAGTGAGCGCAACTCCTAAGGGCAAGAAAAAGCCCCCGCCGATCGCTCGGCGGAGGCTGTCCCGTCACGGACGCGGGTGCGGGCGCGAGAGCCCGCCCGAGTCTCAGTTCTTCGACTTGTCGACCAGCGCCTTGGCCTTGATCCAGGGCATCATGTCGCGCAGCTTGCCGCCGACTTCCTCGATCTGGTGGGCGGCGTTGCGGGCGCGGACGGCCTTGAACGAGGTCTGGTTGACCTTGTTCTCCAGCATCCAGTCGCGCGTGAACTTGCCGGTCTGGATGTCGTTGAGGACGCGCTTCATCTCGGCCTTGGTCTCCGAGGTGATGATGCGCGGGCCGGTCACGTACTCGCCGTACTCGGCGGTGTTCGAGATCGAGTAGTTCATGTTGGCGATGCCGCCCTCGTAGATGAGGTCGACGATCAGCTTCACCTCGTGCAGGCACTCGAAATAGGCCATCTCGGGGGCGTAGCCCGCCTCGACCAGCGTCTCGAAGCCGGCGCGGATCAGCTCAACGAGGCCGCCGCAGAGCACGACCTGCTCGCCGAACAGGTCCGTCTCGCACTCTTCCTTGAAGGTCGTCTCGATGACGCCGGCGCGGCCGCCGCCATTCGCGGAAGCGTAGGAGAGGCCGAGGTCATGCGCGTTGCCGGAGGCGTCCTGGTGGATCGCGATCAGGGTCGGCACGCCGCCGCCGCGCTGGTACTCGGAGCGCACCGTGTGGCCGGGGCCCTTGGGGGCGACCATGAGGACGTCGAGGTCCTTGCGCGGCTCGATCAGGTTGAAGTGCACGTTGAGGCCGTGCGCGAACATCAGGGCCGCGCCCTGCTTCATGTTCGGGGCGAGCTCGTCGCGGTAGATGTCGGCCTGCAGCTCGTCCGGGGTGAGCATCATCACCACGTCGGCCCACTTGGCGGCTTCCACCACGGTCATGACCTTCAGGCCTTCGCCCTCGGCCTTCTTCACGGTCGGCGAGCCGGCGCGCAGCGCCACCGCGATGTTCTTCACGCCGCTGTCGCGCAGGTTCAGCGCGTGGGCGTGGCCCTGCGAGCCGTAGCCCACGATGGCGACGTTCTTGCCCTTGATCAGGTTGATGTCCGCGTCGCGGTCGTAATAAACGCGCATGGGTGTCGTCCTCTCTTGGGCTCCCGCCCCCGGCGGTTCGGCCCTCTGCCTGTTGGTGTTCCGTCCGGCCGGGTGGTGGATGGAGGTCCCGGCGGTGCTTTACTGGTCGCAAGGCCCGTAAACAAGCCCCACGCACAAGGTCCGCGCGCATGGACGCCATGCGGCCGCCGACACAATCTTGCTCCCCGACGCGGTGCGGCGACGGCTTCCGTCGCCTGACTTCGTCGAAGCGACAGATCCGGTCCCGCGGCTCCGGGTCGTCAGGGAAGCTGCAGCCCTTCCCGCTCGAACACGCGGCGGACCGCCGGCCGCTCGGCCATCCGGCGGGCATGAGCCGTCCAGTGGGGATAGGCCGCCGGCATGTCGAAGCCCAGGGTCGGGCCGCGGCCCCACAGCCAGAACACCAGGACGTAGAAATCCGCGACCGAGAGGCTGTCGCCCGCCGCGAAGATGCGGCCAGCGAGGCGCGCATCCACCTGCGACCAGACGTCGAGGCACGTCTCGCGCCCCTTCTCCATCACCTCCGCCTTGGCGGCGTCGCTCGAGGCGTAGCGTTCCGGGCGGCGCACATGCGCGTAGGAGACATGCACCGTCGACGAGCACCAGGCCAGCCATTCGGCGCAGCGCGCCTCGTCGCGGGGATCGTCGGGCCAGAGGCCCGCCGCCGGATGCGTCCGGGCGACATAGCGCAAGATGGCGGGAACTTCGGTGAGCACCCAATCGCCATCGACCAGCGCCGGGACGCGGCCCTTCGGGTTGAGCGCCAGATAGGCCGGCGAACGCTGCTCCCCCTCGGCGAAATTCACCCGCACCGGCTCGAACGCGGCGCCGGCCTCCTCGAGGACGAGATGCGCGGCGAGCGAGCACGCCCCCGGCGAATGATAGAGCTTCAGCGACATGGAGATCTCCTGGCTGTCCGGGTCTAGATCGCTTCCGCGCCGCGGCCCATCGCGGCGATGCCGGTCCGCGACACCTCGACGAGGCCCACCACCGCCATGACGCGCAGGAAGCGCTCGATCTCTTCCGTCGCGCCCGTAAGCTCGAAGACGAAGGAGGTGAGCGTGGCGTCCAGCGTCCGCGCCCCGAACGCCACGGCCAGCCGCATGGCCTCGACCCGGCTCTCGCCGGAGCCGACGACCTTCACCAAGGCGAGCTCGCGTTCGATCGCCTCGCCCTGGACGGTGAGGTCCACCACCCGGTGGACCGGGACGAGGCGGTCGAGTTGATGCTTGATCTGCTCGATCACCTGCGCGGTCCCGGTGGTCACGATCGTGATGCGCGAGACATGCGCCTCATGTTCGGTTTCCGAGACTGTCAGGCTCTCGATGTTGTAGCCGCGCCCGGAGAACAGCCCCGCGATGCGGGCGAGAACGCCCGGCTCGTTGTCGACGAGCACCGACAAGGTGTGGCGCGCCGGAGGCTGCGTCTTCGGGGCGTCGGAATAATGGGATTTCATCGGCATGTTCATCGTAGCCCCTTCCACATCGGTTTCGCCGCCCGTCCTCACCTGGCCCTGAAGGGCCCGATCGCGGGCTCATCGACCTCGTCGTGAGCGACGACCCACGATTCGCGCATCCCCGCCTCCTGCCATTCCACGAAGGCCGGATGGTCCAGGACGGCGTCCATATAGGCCCGGACAGGGCCCGGCACGGCGATGCTGTAGGTCTGCAGGCGCGTCACCACGGGCGCGAACATCGCGTCCGCCGCCGTGAAGGCGCCGAACAGGAACGGCCCGCCGGCGGGAGCGCCGAAGCGCTCCCGCGCAAGGGACCAGAGCTGCGCCACCCTGGCGACGTCCTTGGCGACAAGCTCGCCGCGGTCCATCGCGGCGAAGCGCTTGCGCAGGTTCATCGGACAGGCGGACCTCAGCCCGCGAAAGCCGGCATGCATCTCCGCCGAGATCGTCCGCGCGAAGGCCCGGGCCTTGATGTCCTCCGGCCAGACCCGCTTCTCGGGAAACCGGTCGGCCAGATAGTCCATGATCGCCAGCGACTCCCACACGGTGACGTCGCCGTCCACCAGGATCGGCACCGTCGAGCCGGCCTGATAGGCGCTGACGCGCGGCCGGAACTCCGGCGTATCGAGCGGGAACAGGTCCTCCTCGAAGGGGATGTCCAGAGCCCGCATCAGGATCCACGGCCGCAGCGACCAGGACGAGTAGGCCTTGTTGGCGATGACGAGCTTCATGGAGCGGCTTCCTGGAGCAGTGCGACGCGCGGGGCGCCTGGCAGGTCGCCGGCCGCGGCGGCGCGGTCGGCGATGACGAGGGTTTCAGCGTCGCCGCCGAGAGAAGTCGACGGCGAGCAAGAGGTGCGGGGCGCCGATCGCCTCACACCAGTTCGCGCCCCCTGGCGTCGATGATGTCGCCGGTCTCGCCTTCGAAGTCGGGCAGGATCATCTCGTTGTGAGCCTTCCCGGACGGGATCATGGGGAAGCAGTTCTCGTTCTTCGACACGATGCAGTCGAAGATCACGGCCTTGGGACTGTCGATCATCTCCAGGATCGCGCGATCGAGATCGTCCGGATCCGAGCAGCGGATGCCGTGCCCGCCATAGGCTTCGGCCAGCTTGACGAAGTCCGGCAGCGCCTCCGAGTAGCTCTCCGAATAGCGCCCGCCATGCAGCAGCTCCTGCCACTGGCGCACCATGCCCATATACTGATTGTTCAAGATGAAGATCTTCACCGGCAGCCGATACTGCAGCGCCGTCGACATCTCCTGCATGTTCATCAGGATCGAGGCCTCGCCGGCGATGTCGATGACGAGCGCGCCCGGATGGGCCATCTGCACGCCCACGGCCGCCGGCAGGCCGTAGCCCATGGTGCCGAGGCCGCCCGACGTCATCCAGCGGTTCGGCTCCTGGAAGTGGAAATACTGCGCGGCCCACATCTGGTGCTGGCCGACCTCCGTCGTCACATAGACGTCCCGGTCCTTGGTCAGTTCGTACAGGCGCTGGACCGCGTATTGCGGCTTGATCACCTTCGGATCCTTGCGGAACCCGAGGCAGTTGCGCTCGCGCCAGCCTTCGATCCGCTTCCACCACTCGGCGTGGGCGGCCTTGTCGACCTGCGGCGCCTGGGTGCGCCAGAGCCGGACCATGTCCTCCAGCACGTGGCCGCAATCGCCCACGATGCCGATGTCGACCCGCACGTTCTTGTTGATGGACGAGGGATCGATGTCGATGTGGATCTTCTTGGACCGCGGCGAGAAGGCGTCCAGCCGGCCGGTGATGCGGTCGTCGAAGCGCGCGCCGATGCAGATCATGACGTCGCAGTCATGCATCGCCAGGTTGGCCTCATAGGTCCCGTGCATGCCCAGCATGCCGAGCCACTGCCGATCGGCGGCCGGATAGGCGCCGAGCCCCATCAGCGTGGAGGTGATCGGGTAGCCGGTCAGGCGCACGAGTTCGCGCAGCAGCGCGGACGCCTCCGGGCCGGAGTTGATGATGCCTCCGCCCGTATAGAAGACGGGCCGCTTGGCCGAGGCGATCAGGTCGACCGCGGCGCGAATGCGGTTCATGTCGCCCTTGATCTGCGGGCGATAGGTCTTGTGCTGGTTCGACATGGGCTTGGCGTAGGAGCCCTTGGCGAACTGGATGTCCTTCGGGATGTCGACCACCACCGGCCCCGGACGCCCGTTGGAGGCGACGTAGAACGCCTCGTGCAGGATGCGCGGCAGGTCTTCGATGGAGCGGACGAGATAGTTGTGCTTGGTGCAGTGGCGCGTGATGCCGACCGTGTCGCACTCCTGGAACGCGTCCGAGCCGATGAGATGCGTGGGCACCTGGCCGGTGATGCAGACCAGGGGGATGGAATCCAGCATGGCGTCGGTGAGGCCGGTGACCGCGTTGGTCGCGCCCGGACCCGACGTCACCAGCACGCAGCCGACCTTGCCGGAGGAGCGGGCGTAGCCCTCCGCGGCGTGAACGGCCCCCTGCTCGTGCCGAACCAGGACGTGCTTCACCTGGTCCTGATGGAAGATCGCGTCGTAGATCGGCAGCACGGCTCCGCCGGGATAGCCGAAGATGTGCTCGACGCCCTGGTCCTGGAGCGCCTGGACGACCATTTCGGCGCCGGTCATCTGTCGGGTCATCGGTTTGCTCCCATCAGGTTCGTTCAAAGGGTGGTCGGTCGGACGGTCGGCGTTCGGGACGTTCAGGCAACAAAAAAGGCCCCGGTGAGGGACCTCGGACACGGCGCCATCGTCGGGATTGCGGTCTATGACCGTCCCGTCTCTGGCGCCCCGGTTACAATAAGAATGTTGCGCACGCGCGCGTCCCTCGATTGCGAAACGTGCGGGACCGTAGTCGCCCGCCGAAAACCCGTCAAGCGCTTTCCGAGGAGAGCTTGAGCCCGAGCCGCCTCGCCCGGCGGCCTCATGGCGATGTCACCGGCGGCCCCTCGACGAAGCTGAGGCTCGCCAGCATCGCCCTCTCCGCTTCGGCGGGCGTCAGCCAGAGCCAGCCTTCGCCCTGGTGCCGGAACCAGGTGAACTGCCGCTTGGCGTAGTGGCGCGTGTCCGCCTTGGCGCGCTCGATCGCCTCGGGCAGCGCCATCTCGTCCCGCAGCGCCTTGATTAGCCACGGCGCGCCATGGGCCCGCATGGCCGGGAGCGCAGGGTCGAGCCCCCGCGCCGCCAGGGCCTTCACCTCCTCCAGCGCGCCCAGGCTCACCATGGCGTCGAATCTCGCGTCGATCCGGCGGTAGAGATCGTCCCTGTCCGGGGCGAGGAACACCCTCAGGCAGGCCTCCGGCTCGAGGAGGCGTCCCTGCCGCTCGCCCTGGAAGCGGACGAGCGGCCGCCCGGTGGCCTGGAACACCTCCATGGCGCGCACGATCCTCTGGCGATCGCTCGGCCGCAGCGTGGCCGCCGTGTCCGGGTCGCGGTGCGCCAGCTCGGCGTGGAGCTGCTCGGCCGGCACATCCGTGGTGGCGGCCCGCACGGCCGCGCGGACCTCCTCGGGGACCTCCGGGATCTCCGAAAGGCCCTCCAGCAACGCCTTGAAATAGAGCCCCGTCCCGCCCGTCACGATCGGGATCCGCCCGGCCGCCGTCTGCGCGCGTAGCTCGACCGCGGCCGCGCGCGACCATTTTCCGACCGAGTAGGCTTCCGCCGCGTCGACATGGCCGAAGAGCCGGTGCGGGGCGGCCTTCTCCTCGTCCGGGCTGGGACGGGCCGTGATGATGCGCAGGTCCCTGTAGACCTGCATCGAATCGGCGTTGATCACGGCGCCGCCGAGACGCCGAGCCAGGTTCACCGCGAGGGCGGACTTGCCGCTCGCGGTCGGTCCTGCGATGAGGATGGCCTGGAAACCGTGCGCCACCGCGCGTCACCCGCTGAACACTGCAAGGCCATGATCGACCACGTCGCGACGCTCGTCTGCCATCCCGAACGCCCGGCGCTTTCCGATGCGCTGCTTGCGCGCGTCGCGCAAGTCCTGCCCGGGGCGCAATCTCCTCGCATGCTGAATCCGGGGCTGGCGGCGGACATCCCGTTCCGCATTCCGGCGGCCGCGACGGACGAACCTTACGACGCCCGCGCGCAAGCGGATCGCGCCCGCGCCGCCCTGGACGGAGCTCCCGTCGACGTCATCGTCCAGCCGGTCGCGACCCGGCGCAAGCGGCTCTTCCTGGCCGACATGGACTCCACCATGATCGGCCAGGAGTGCATCGACGAACTCGCCGATTTCGTCGGCCTGAAGGAGAGGGTGTCGGCGATCACCGAACGCGCCATGCGCGGCGAACTCGCCTTCGAACCCGCCCTGCGCGAGCGGGTCGCGCTGCTGGCCGGGCTCGATGTCGGCGTGGTGGATCGCATCATCGCCGAACGCATCACGCTGACCCCCGGCGGCCCTGCCCTGGTGCGGACCATGCGGCGGGACGGCGGCTATGCCGCGCTGGTCTCGGGCGGGTTCACGCTGTTCACCGGCCCGATCTCGAGCGCCGTCGGCTTCGACGAGCATCGCTCGAACATTCTTCTGACTGACGGGACCAGGCTGGCCGGGCGCGTCCAGGAGCCGATCCTCGGCAAGGAAGCAAAGCTCGCCACGCTGGTCGAACTGCGCAACCGCTTCGGCCTCGCGCACGCGGACACGCTCGCGGTGGGCGACGGCGCCAACGACCTGGCGATGCTCAACGAAGCCGGTCTCGGCGTCGCCTTCCGGGCCAAGCCCGCGGTGGCCGCCGCCGCGCATGCCCGCGTCGAGCACGCCGACCTCACCGCGCTCCTCTACGCGCAGGGATACCGGGTCGAAGATTTCGCGGAATAGATCTCATCAAGCCCAGTGCTCCAGACCCCTCATCCTGAGGAACATCGCCTCTTGGCGATGTGTCTCGAAGGTGAGGTGCACGGAGAAGGCTCTCCAAAAAAGAAAGCTGAGTCGCCGGGGCATCCCCTTCTCCCCGGAACGGGGAGAACGCAGCCGAGCGCAGCGAGGCCGGATGAGGGGGAGCCGCCCGCCCGGCCACCCTCACCCCAGCCCTCCCCCCGTCCCGGGGAGAGGGGGCCGATCGAGCTTGCGTGGGTCAGTCCAGCCCGACGGCCACGAAGCGCACTTCGCCCTGGGCGTTCGCCACAAGCAGGAGGGCGGACTTCTTGCCGTCCTTCTTGAGGGCGTCGATCCGGCGCGCCACGGCGTCGGGCGTCGTCACGGGCTCCTGCTGAACCTCGACGATGACGTCGCCGGGCTGGATGCGCTTGTCGGCGGCCGGGGAGTTCGGGTCGACGCGGCCCACCACGACGCCCTTCACGTTGTCCTTGATGGAGTAGCGCCGGCGCAGGTCGTCCGTCAGCCCCGAGAGCTCCAGGCCCAGCGCCTTCTTGATCGCCGGCTTCTCCGGCTCGCCGCCGCCCTGGCCGTTGCTGGCGAACTTGGCCTGCTTCTCGCCGTCCTCGAGACGGCCGAGCTTCACCGTCTTGGTCTCTTCCTTGCCCTTGCGGATGATCCCGACGGCGACCTCCTTGCCCACCGGCGTCTGGCCGACGATGCGGGGCAGGTCCTTCGATTCCTTCACGTCGACGCCGTCGAACTTGACGATGACGTCGCCGGCCTCGATCCCGGCGGGCTTGGCCGGGCCCTTCTCGTCGATGCCGGCCACCAGGGCGCCGCGCGGCGATCCGAGGCCGAGGCTCTCCGCGATGGCGTCGTCGACGTTCTGGATGCGGACGCCGAGCCAGCCGCGGCGCGTCTCGCCATATTGCACGAGCTGGTCGATGACGGGCTTGGCCATGTTGGACGGCACCGAGAAGCCGATGCCGATGGAGCCCCCCGAGGGCGACAGGATGGCGGTGTTGATGCCGATGACCTCGCCGTCCATGTTGAACAGCGGTCCGCCCGAATTGCCCTTGTTGATGGCCGCGTCGGTCTGGATGTAGTGGCCGTAGCTCTGGTCCGAGATGTCGCGGTTGCGGGCGGACACGATGCCGGCCGAGACCGACCCGCCGAGGCCGAACGGGTTGCCGATGGCGATCACCCAGTCGCCGATGCGCGACTTGTCGCTGTCGCCGAACTTCACCGACTTGAGCGGCTTGTCCGACTTCACCCGCAGCACGGCGAGGTCGACCTTGGCGTCCTTGCCGACCACCTCGGCTTTCAGCTTGCGGCCGTCATTGAAGATGACGGTGACGTCGTTGGCGTCGCCGATCACGTGGTTGTTGGTGATCACGAGACCCGACGGATCGACCACGAAGCCGGAGCCGAGCGAATTGGAGCGGCGCTGCGGGCGCGGGGCGCCCTGCTCGCCGTTCTGCCCGCGTTGGTTGAAGAAATCGTCGAAGAACTCCTGGAACGGCGACCCCGGCGGAAGCTGCGGCGTGGGTACCGAACGCTGCTCCGTCACGGTCGTGGACGCCGAGATGTTGACCACCGCATCGGTGACCTGCTCGGCGAGGTCCGCGAAGGACTCCGGCGCGGACCGGGCGAGGGCCAGAGTGGGGGCCGCGATCGAGCCGGCTCCGAGGGCCGCGGCCGCGGCCGCCGCGATCGCCGTGCGCCTCAGGGTGATCAGGATGGGCTGGGCCATGGACGTCCTCTGTTCATTCGCGTGATGGTCCGCAGCCGAGAGGCCGGAAGGCGCCCGCAGGCCGGACCATCGCAAGGGGGCGGGTTGGTCGCTGAGTTAGAGAGAATTTAGGGCGGATTACGGGCGCAGGCGAGAGGCCGCGAGAAACTCACGCCGACCGCGCGCCATGCCGCACGCAGCCTCAGCGCAGGGCCGACCGGCAGAGCCAGACCAGCGCCACCCCAAGCGCGGCGCTGACCAGGCCCACGGCGCGCATGCGGCCCTCGCCGAGCGCGAGCGCCTCGGTCATGCGGCTGCGCACGAAGGCCGGGAAGGCCGCGAACAGCAAGCCCTCGATGGCGAAGACGAGGCCCACCCCGGCCATGAAATCCGTCACGCCCGGGCCTCTCCCGATCGAGAAGAGCCCCGGGGCTTGCGCGCGGCGCCCGGGCCGCCTGGATCGCCAGGCGCCCGGCCGCCGCCAGGAGGGAAGGCTCGCCCGGTCAGGGCTTGGCCTCGCCCGGCGCGGGCGGAGCCGCAGTCGAGACGCCCGGAGGCGGCGCGGGGGCCAGCGTGGCCGGCAGCCGTCCCTGCTCCTTGGGCTTGGCCGTCGGATCGCCGAAGTAGCGGAAGAACTCCGAGTCCGGCGTGAGCACCATGCGGGTGTCGCCGGTCTTCATGGCGGTCTCATAGGCCTGCATGGAGCGGTAGAAGGAGAAGAAGTCCGGATCGCGGTTGAACGCGTCCGCCAGCAGCCTGTTCTTCTCGGCCTCGCCATTGCCTCGCAATTCGTCCGCGCGGCGGGTGGCGTCGGCGCGCAGCACCACGACGTCGCGGTCCGCCTTCGCCTTGATGGTCTGCGACATCTGCGAGCCGTTGGCGCGGATGTCCGCCGCCTCGCGCTGGCGCTCCGTCTGCATGCGCTGGAACACAGCCTGGCTGTTCTGCTCCGGCAGGTCCGCGCGCCGCAGCCGCACGTCGACGACCTCGATGCCGAGGCCTCCGGCCTGGCGGTTCACGTCGTCGCGGATCTTGTGCATCAGCGCCTGGCGGTCGGTCCGCACCACCGCGGTGAAGCTCGCGTCCGCCAGGACCGTGCGGACGGTCGAGTTGACGATCGAGGTCAGCCGCGAGGCCGCCCCCGGGACGTTCCCGACGCTCTGGTAGAAGCGCAGCGGATCGGTGACCCTGAAGCGCGTGAACGCGTCGACCACGAGGCGCTTCTGATCGGAGGCGATGACCTCCTGCGAAGGCAGCTCGAGATCGAGGATGCGCTTGTCGATGTCGACGACGACGTCGATGAAGGGCGCCTTGAAGTAGAGGCCCGGCTCCGTGATCGGAGCGCGCGCCACCTTGCCGAAGCGGAACACCAGCGCCTGCGAGGTCTGCTGCACCACGAAGGTGGAGCTGTAGAGCAGCACGGCGAGGAGAAGAAGCGCGATGGCCGTGACCAGACGGACGGTCGAGTTCATTTCTGCGCTCCCTGCGTCGGACGGCGCTGGAGTTCGTTGAGCGGCAGATATGGCACCACGCCCTGTCCATTCCCGTTCTTGTTGTCGAGGATGATCTTGTCGGTCCCGCCGAAGACGCGTTCCATCGTCTCCAGATACATGCGCTCGCGAGTGACGTCGGGCGCCTTGCGGTATTCCTCATAGACCTGCTTGAAGCGGCTCGCCTGGCCGTTGGCCTCGGCGATGATGCGCTCGCGATAGGCCTCCGCCTCCTGGACGATGCGCGCGGCCTCGCCTCGGGCCTCGGGCACCACCTTGCTGGCGTAGGTCTCGGCCTCGTTGCGGGCGCGGTCCTGGTCCTGGCGCGCCGCCTGGACGTCGCGGAACGCGTCGATGACCTGCTGCGGCGGATCCACTTTCTGCAGCTGGACGAGGCGGACCTCGACGCCGGACTTGTAGGTGTTCAGCACGTCCTGCATCAGCTGGCGGACTTCGGTCTCGATCGCGCCGCGGTCGGTGGTCAGGATCTGCTGGATGTTGCGGCGGCCCACCACCTCGCGCATCGAGGCCTCGGCGACCGCCTTCACGGAGGCTTCGGGCGCCTGGATGTTGAAGGCGTAGTCGGCGGCCCGTGCCGGGTTGATCTGCCACTGCACCGCATAGTCGATGTCGACGATGTTCTCGTCGCCGGTCAGCATCAGGCTCTCTTCCAGCACGTCGCGGAAGCCGCTGCGGCGGTTGCCCTCGGCGCTGCGGTAGCCGACCTCGGTGGTGTTCACGGTCGTGACCGGGCGCTTCTCCACGCGGCCGATCGGCGCGGGATAGTTGTAGTTCAGGCCGGGCTGGGTGGCGCCGACATATTTGCCGAACACGAGGTTGAGGCCGATCTCCTCCTGGCGCACCGTGTAGAAGCCCGTCGCCAGCCACAGGAGCACGGCGCCGAGCGCGATGGCGGCGACGCCGCGCCCGCCCATCCCGCCGCCCGGCATCACCTGGCGCAGCTTGTCCTGGCTGCGGCGAAGGAGCTCTTCCAGGTCAGGCGGAGAGCCGTTGCCGCCCCCGCCGCCCTGCGGACCGGTGCCCCATGGCCCCTGCTTGCGGGGTCCCCAGGGGCCTCCCCCTCCGCTTTGATTGCTCCAAGGCATCCAGGTGTCCTCTTCCGCTCTGGTCGTTGTTATGCCTGGGCTTCGCCCCGAAGGGCCCGCCAAGGCGCGTTTATCGCACGGAAGTGGGGTGTCGTCTGCGCTTCGTCAACGGAGGCTCGGCCGGATGGTTGACGAAGATCGCGCAGGGTGGCCGCCGGCGGCCCTATCGGCGGACGAAATCGATGAACGAGAAGGCGAATTCGTCGTCGGGTCCGGCCGGGTGGTCCTCGCGCCGGGCCTCCCGGAACCGGGTGGAATCGATCTGCGGAAACGTCGCGTCGCCGGCCGGGGCGCTCTTCACCAGCGTGAGGTGAATCCGGTCGACCAGATCCATGGTCTCGGCGTAGATCTGCGCCCCGCCGCCGATCACCACGCTGTCGGCCTGCATCCTGGCCCCGATCTCCTGCGCCAGGCGGAGCGCCTCGTCCAAACCGTGCGCCACATGCGCGCCCGGCGCGGCGAAGCCCGGATCGCGTGTGACGATGATGCTCTCGCGCCCGGGCAGCGGCTTGCCGATCGACTCGAACGTCTTGCGACCCATCACGAGGGGACGGCCCAGCGTCAGGGAGCGAAAACGCCGCAGATCCGTCTTGATGCGCCAGATCAGCCCGTTGTCCCGGCCGATGACGCCGTTCTCGGCCGCAGCCACGACGCTGACGAGAGGCAGCGCCATCCCGCTCACCGCGCCTGGTCGGCGAGGCGCCACAGCGCCTCTCCGGTGACGCGGCACCGGGTCCAGTCGTCGAGCGTCTCGGCCCCCTGCGCCTTGTAGAAGGCGATGGACGGCTCGTTCCAGTCGAGAACCTGCCACTCGAGCCGCGCCAGGTTCTCGGCGACGCAGCGCTTGGCCAGATTCGCCAGGAGGGCCTTCCCGAGCCCATGTCCCCGGGCCTGCGGGCGGACATAGAGGTCTTCCAGGTAAAGTCCGCAGCGGCCTCGGAAGGTGGAGAAGCTGTAGAACCACAGCGCGAAGCCCGACGCCTCGCCCCGGTGCTCGGCGATGTCGCAGAACACCTTCGGCGCCTCGCCGAACAGCGCCTCCCCGATCATCTCGGGCGTGGCGTCGATCTCATGCGACAGGCGTTCATACTCGCCGAGCTCGCGGATCATGGCGAAGACGAGGGGCGCATCGCCGCGGGCGGCGGGACGAACGGAGAGGGTCATGGGCGACTCTGAATTCGCGCTTCGGGCGGCCTCAGACCGCCACCGGCGCCCGGATGGCGGGGTGGGGGTCGTAGCCTTCGATCACAACGTCCTCGAACGCGAAATCGAACAGGCTCTTCACGTCCGGGTTGAGGACCAACCGCGGCAGGGGCCTCGGCTCGCGGGTCAGCTGCAGCCGCACCTGCTCCAGGTGGTTCGAATAGAGATGCGCGTCGCCGAAGCTGTGCACGAACTCGCCGGGCTGCAGGCCCGTGACATGCGCCACCATGGCGGTGAGCAGGGCGTAGCTGGCGATGTTGAACGGCACGCCGAGGAAGACGTCGGCCGAGCGCTGGTAGAGCTGGCAGGAGAGCCGGCCGTCCGCCACGTAGAACTGGAACAGGCAATGGCAGGGCGCGAGGGCCATCCTGTCGAGGTCGGCCGGGTTCCACGCCGACACCACGAGACGGCGCGAGTCCGGATTGCGACGGATCTCGTCGAGAACCCACCGGATCTGGTCGACCGTGCCGCCGTCCGGCTTCTCCCAGCTGCGCCACTGCTTGCCGTAGACGGGGCCGAGATCGCCCTGCTCGTCGGCCCACTCGTCCCAGATGCTCACGCCGTTGGCCTGCAGATAGGCCACGTTGGTGTCGCCGGCCAGGAACCAGAGCAGCTCGTGCACGATGGACTTCAGGTGCAGCTTCTTGGTCGTCACCAGGGGGAAGCCCTGTGCGAGGTCGAAGCGCATCTGGTGGCCGAACACGCTCAGGGTGCCGGTGCCGGTCCGGTCGGACTTCGCGGTCCCCTTGCTGAGGATCCGTCGCATGAGGTCGTGATAGGCGTGCATGGCGCTCCCCGAGAGCGTCGAGCTTAACCCGATTCACGACGCCGAACAGCGGCCCTGCAACCTGCATGACGCGTTGTCCAGCGCTCTTTTCGCTGCGCTTTCGCCCCCAGCCCCTTCCGTTCGCGGGAGGGAGGCCCTATATTCCGATCGTCGCCCGAAAGGGCGTCTATAGCGATAAACGGTCATCGGAATAAGCCTTACGGACCCGGGGGCGGTACCCGGCGCCTCCACCAGAACCCAGCGCCTGCTCTTTTGAGCTGGGCTCCGGCGGGGGCGAAATAGGATCGACGTGGGTGTAAAGGGTGCTCTTTCGCTCGGCATGGTACCGCCGTTATCGGGCTAAACTTATAGTTGCCAACGACAACTATGCTCAGGTTGCGGTGGCCGCGTAACGCGGTCTCTGACGCCTAAACAAAGCCCTTGCGGGTAGCACCGTAAGGCGGGGCCCGGAGGCGCCTGGCAACAGAAGCCTCCACTTTCCCTTCCTTGCGCCGGTTCAGGAATGCCGCAGGACCTCATCCGCTACGATCTTCTGGTCCAGGACGCGCTCAAGGGCGTGGTCCGCAAGGTTCTTGCCGATGCGGCGGCTCATGGCCTCCCGGGCGAGCACCACTTTTACATTTCCTTCCGCACCGGCGACCCTGGCGTGCGCATCTCCAACCGGCTCCGCGAGAAATATCCGGAGGAGATGACGATCGTCCTCCAGCATCAGTTCTGGGACCTCGGCCTCACCGAGCACACCTTCGAGGTGGGGCTCTCCTTCTCGGGCGTGCCGGAACGTCTGCTGGTCCCGTTCGATTCGCTGACCGGCTTCTTCGATCCCTCCGTCCAGTTCGGCCTGAAATTCGAGCTCTCCGGGGCCGAGGACGCCGACAATGACGAGGGCGACGAGGACGACGCCGAGGCCTCTCCGGCCGGCGCTCCTTCGACCTCGTCCGCCAAGGGCCCGGCCGCGCTGCCCTCCCCGAAGCAGGGCGCCGCAAAGGGCGGGCCCGCCAGGATCGCGCCGGCCAAGCCCGGTCCGGGCAAGCCGGCCGCTGAGGCCGGGTCGGCGACCGCCAAGGGCGACGCCGACGAGGACGCCGACAAGGCGGCCAGCGGAGCCGAGGTGGTCAGCCTCGATGCGTTCCGCAAGAAGCCCTGAACGCCGCCGCGGCGTCCCATGACCGCAGACATCGTCAATCTCCGGCGCGCCCGCAAGGCGAAGGCCCGCACCCAGGCGGACGCCGCCGCGGCGGAGAACCGCGCCAAATTCGGCCGTCCCAAGGCGGAGCGCGACCTGCGAGCGGCCGAGGACCAACTCGCCGCAAGGCGCCACGAGGGTCACCGCCTGAACGCGGCCGACATCGATCCCAAACCCACAGCCGGCGAGGCCGGAAGCCGGACGGACGACCCGTCTTGAGCGCCCACCGCTCCTCGATCGTCAAGCGCTCGGTGCTGCTGTCCGGGCATCGCACCAGCGTCTCCATCGAGGAGCCCTTCTGGGAGGCTCTCAAGGCCATCGCCCAGATCCGGGGCCTGAGCCTCAATGGCCTGGTGACCAGCATCGACGCAGCCCGGCAGGGCGAAAACCTGTCCTCCGCGATCCGCCTCGCCGTGCTGGCCCATTACAGGGCCATGGCCCCCGTCGTCCCCCCGGCCGAGCGCGCCGCGGCGCCGGCTCAGGGCGCTGCGGGCTGACCGGGGCTTCCCGCCGGGATGCTCGGCGGCGGCGGAGGCGGCGGCAAGGGCGCGATGGACGCCGAAGGCGCCGCCCGGCCCAGGATTCGCGCCGCCTCCGCGGCCCCGTTGGGGTCGTCGCTTCCCGGCCCCTTTGCGGACGCGTCGGCCTGCCGGGCCTGCTCGGCCGCCCTCGCCTCTTCGGCCCGCCGGGCGCCCTCGGCGGCGATGCGGCTCGCGTCCTCCTGGGCCTGAAGACGCAGCCGCTCCTCCTCGGCGCGCTGCATCTGCAGGCGATGCTCCTGCGCCCTTTGCTCGGCCACGCGTCTGGCCTCGGCCACGAGCCTCGCCTCCTCGGCCTTGCGCGCCTCCTCGGCGATCCGGGCCTCCTCGGCGGCCTTCGCCTCTTCGGCCTCGCGCCGCTCGCGCTCCAGCCTGTCGCGGTCGGCCTTGAGGCGCCGCACGAAGAAGGACCGCTCGCGCAGGTCCGCCTCCAGGGCCTCCATGCGCTCCAGCTCGCGGGTGACGGCGTGCGTGGTGAGGGTGTTGGTCAGCAGCGACACGTCGAACTCGCGCTCGGCCGGACCGGTCCGCGTCTTGCGCCAGACCACGCCGGCTTGCGGAGCGGGGCCGAGCCAGCCGGCAGGCGCCTGCGCCGTCATGTTGGCCCGGCCGTCGAAGCGTCCGGTCTTGAGGTCGAAGGTGGCCGCCCCCTGCAGGCTCGTCTGGCCCTCGACCAGAACCGGCCCGGCCCGCACCACGCCTCCCGTGATGGTGACCGGAGCGTCGAGGGAGGGCACGATCAGCCCTGAGCGCTCCAGCGCGGCCTTCAGGGCTCCCCCGACGCGCTGCACGTCCGGATAGCTGGAGTCGGCGTCGAGCGCCTGCGCGGTGGCGGGCAGCGCCTGGGGATCGAGCTTCGGGATCACCATCGAGCGGATCTGAAGGCGGCCGCCGCCCGCGAGCGAGGCGGCCAGCGCCGACGCGGTCTCGCCCGCCGCCGCGCCGTCGAACTCGGCGTCGACCGTCCCGGCCACCTGGGCGTCGGGGAACAGCGCGGGAAGCGACACGCCCGTCAGCGTCAGCTTTCCGCCCAGATTGGCGAGCCCGCCCTGCCGGCGGATGGTCAGCCCGCCGCCGAGCCGGCCCCCGCGGTAGCCGCCGTCGAGCTTGGCCAGCTCCAGGTTCTCGGCGGTCCAGCGCATCGTGAAGGACGGGTCGGCGGCGACGCCTGCGTCCCCCAGGTCCAGGACCTTGCCCCGGACCGCGATGGTGGTGGCGAAGGGCGGCGGCAGCACGGACGCGAAGCGGCTGGACGACCAGACCGCCCCGGAGATGGGCGGCTGCGTCGGACCGAGGGCGAGGCCCAGGACCGTCGCGGCCGAAATCCTGTCCAGCGTCAATGCGCCATCGAGCGTGTCCTTCTCCAGGTCGACCGCGAGCCGGCCCGCGAAGGGCTGCGCCGCGACGGTCCCGCTGAGATCGGCGAAGGTCCAGCGGCCCTCCGCCGTCGACACCTCGGCGCGCGCCTCGACGGGCAGGCGGCTGAGCACGTCGGGTCCCGGCGCCGCGAGGAGCTGCATCAGCGGCCCGGCGTCGGCGGCGCTGAGCGTGAACCGTCCCGCCACGTCCGGATCCTGGGCGGTCTGGCCGATCCGGCCCTCGCCCGACAGCGTCGCCCCCGCCGCGTTGGCGGCCACCTTCAGGGTCGCCCCGCCGCCGAACCGGCCGTCCACGTCGATCGCGAGACGCCCTCCGCCAAAGCCCGACAGCGCCAGGGCGTCGAAGCCGAGCTGGCGCAGGAAGGGGCCGCTTTCCGGGGCGTCGAGCTTCAGGCTGGCCGTGACCTTGTCGGCCGACTGTCCGCCGCCGAGAAGGGCGGAGCCGGACAGCCGCGACCCGGCCGCCGACCCGTCCACCGAGACCGTGGTCGGTCCGGTCGCCCCGGCGGAGCGGGAGGCCGTAAGCTTCAGCTTGAGCGGGCTGAGCGCGGCGGCGCGCGAGGCCAGCAGGCCGGGGAAGCGCCCCGGCGCGACCTTGCGCAGGAGCTCGGCCAACGGCTCCACCCTGCGGGCGTCGACGACGGCCTCCAGCTTGCCGCCCCTCTCGCCCACCTGGCCCGAGGCGGTGACCGAAGCGCCGCCCACATCGGCGATCTCGAGCGTGTCGATCGTCAGGCCCGCCCTCGTCATCGACAGCTTCACGCCGAGCCGGCCGGCGCCGACCGAGGGACCCTTCGCCTGCCCGACCCTGACATTGCGGGCGTTCAGCGTCACGGCGACGTCCACGCCTTGCGCCGCCGCCGAGAGCGTCGAGACGTCCGGCGCCTGCTCGATGGCGAGGCCGTCGGACGTCAGCTGCGCCTCGAACAGTCCCCGCGCCGACGCCTCGGGCGGCGTATAACGCACCGCGCCCTGCAGGTTGGAGCGCTCCACCCGCAGCTTCAGCCCCCTCGCCGCCATGACGCTGGGGGACAGGGACACGTCGGCCTCCACGCCGACGTCCTTGGCGTCGCCCAGCCGGCCGGATCGGCCCGAGCGCTCCGCCTCGGCCCAGCCCAGCAGCCGGGAACCGTCCTTGGAGGCGACGCGGACATGCCCCTCGAAACGTCCGCCATTCGCCAGTTCGGCGCGGCCGGAGAGCTGCACGTCGGACCCGCCCGGCAGCCCCGCCTGGAGGCGCTCGATGACGATCGCCGGGCCGTTCACGACGATGTCGGCGTTCGCGCCGGTCACCACGTCGCCGCCGAACAGCAGCGAGCCCGCTTTCACCGTGGCGGCGATCGGCAGGGGCGGCGAAAGCCCGCCCTCGTCGAGGCCGAACGCGTTGATCCAGGCGCCCAGCACCTCGGCCGGAGGCGGCGCGGTCCGGCCCTGGAGCGTGAAGGGCTTGTCGAGATCGATCTGCTTGGCCTCCAGCGCGAGCTTCAGGCGGGGGGTGACGCCGAGGTCGAGCTGGCCGTCTCCGCTGAACTTGGCCGGGATCTCCTCGCCCCCGGCCTCCAGTTCCGCCTGGCTGAGCTGGCCGGTCCGGCCGTTCAGCCTCAGCGCGGCCGAAAAGGTCCAGGGCTTCTGAGAGAAGCCGTCGCGGTCCGGCCAGCGCAGCCGCCCGCCGGCGAGAAGCCGGCCGTCGAAGGCGTGGGCTCCCGACCCGTCGACGGCGATCCGCCCGTCGATCTCGCCGCGCTGATGCCCATTCACCGCCTGGATGACGAGCTTGAGCCGGGCGCCCTGGGGCTCGGGCGCCCCCGTGGCCACCCGCAGGTCGACGGGGGTGGAGCCCACCAGCGCGCGGGCGTTGGCCCGCCACGGCCCGACGAGGGCCTGCGCGTCCGCTTCTCCGTCGATGTCCGACACGAGGGACGACCGCCCGGTCATCTCGTCCTTCAGGCTCAGCACGCCGTCGCGCACGACCAGCCGCTCGACCGCGACCGCCTGGACGGCGTCGAGAGCCGACGCGAAGTCCGAGAGCCCGACCACGTCTCCCGACGCCGACAGGGAGGCCTCGAGGCGCGGCTGGTCCAGGAACGCCTCGACCACGCGCACCTCGCCGCGCAGGAGGGGCATCACGGCCACTTCGACCGCCAGCCGGCCCATCGCGACGACCGGCCCGGTCCCGGAGCCGGACGCGCTCCGGTTCAGCGTGACGTCCTGCACGTCGAGCCGCGGCGATGGCAGCAGCCGGACCGAGATGGGCCCGGCGATCGACACCGGGGCGCCGATGGCGGCCGCGACCTTCTCCTCGATCGCGCCCCGATGCGCGGTCCAATCGACGAAATACGGTCCGGCGAGCGCCGTCGCGAGGACGACGATCGCCAGGATCGCCAGGCCGGTCAGAAAATCACGCAAGGATCAGCGTCTCGCTCCATGGGGAGAAACCGGCCCACCTTAGCCGACTTCGTGGCGCGAGGGTGACGCCGGATGCGCCGCGGCCAGCCTCACGCGGTCAGGACCTCGGGATGAACAAGGGGCGCGGGAGGCAGGATCTTGCCCGGGTTCATGATGTTCATGGGATCGAGCGCCGCCTTGATCGCCCTCATCGCGTCCAGCGTGGCCGCCGGATGCTCCTGGGGAAGATACTTCATCTTGGTCTGGCCGACGCCATGCTCGCCCGTGCAGGTGCCCTCCATCGCGAGCGCGCGCTCCACGAGGCGCTTCACGAAACCCTCCACCCGGGCCACCTCGTCGGCGTCCTCGATGCTGACCAGCGGCAGGACGTGGAAATTGCCGTCGCCGACATGCCCGACGATCGGCGCCAGCAGCCGGCTCTCGGCGATGTCGCGCTGAGTCTCCTCGACGCATTCGGCGAGCCTGGAGATCGGCACGCAGACGTCGGTCGAAATGCTCTTCGCCCCGGGCCTCAGGGCGTGCGCCGCCCAATAGGCGTCATGGCGGGCCTGCCACAGGCGCGTCCGCTCCTCCGGCTTGGTGGCCCATTCGAACGCGCCCCCGCCATGGTCGGCGGCGATCTCGCCGAAGCGCTCGGCCTGTTCCCGGACGCCCTGGTCGGTGCCGTGGAACTCCACGAACAGCATGGGCCGCTCCGGCAGGTCGAGCTTGGAATAGAGGTTGATCGCCCGGATCTGGGCCTCGTCGGCGAGTTCGATGCGCGCCACCGGAATGCCGGACTGGATCGTCACGATCGTGGCGTCGCACGCCGCCTTGATCGAGGGAAACGAGCACACCCCGGCCGAGATCGCCTCGGGGATGCCGTGCAGCCGGAGCGTGATCTCTGTGATCACCCCCAGCGTGCCCTCGGCGCCCACGAACAGCCTGGTCAGGTCGTAGCCGGCCGACGACTTGCGGGCCCGCCGGGCGGTCTTCACCACCTCGCCATTGGCCAGCACGGCCGTCACCGCGATGACATTGTCCTTCATGGTCCCGTACCGGACGGCGTTCGTCCCGGAGGCGCGCGTCGACGTCATCCCGCCCAGGGAGGCGTCCGCGCCGGGATCGATCGGGAAGAACAGCCCCATGTCGCGCAGGTGCTCGTTGAGGGCCTTGCGGGTGATCCCCGGCTCGACCACGCAGTCGAGATCCTCGGCGTGAACGGCGAGCACGCGCTTCATCAGGCTGGTGTCGATCGAGACGCCGCCCAGCGGCGCGTTGGTGTGGCCCTCGAAGGAGGTGCCCGTCCCGAACGGGATGATGGGCGCCCGCTGCGCGGCGCAGAGCTTCACGATCTCGACGACCTCCTCGGTCGTCTCCGGATAGACGACGATGTCCGGCGGTTGGTTCTCCGTCCAGGTCAGCGTGTTCGCGTGCTGCTCGCGAACCGCCTGGCTCGTCACCACGCGGTTGCCGAACCGCCGGCTGAGGTCGAGCGTCAACGAGACGATCGCCTCGTGGCTGAGCCTCGGGGGTGCGGCGTCTTGCGGCGCTTGCGTCATTGCGTCTTGCCTTCGCTGGGGCGTTTGGGGGATCATCCTAACCGGCTTGCCCGAAGGGGCAATATGGCCGGCCGCCGATGCATGGCCGGCGCCCATGGACGCATGGCGCCTGAGGCGCCGCGGCGTCAGCGGTCGGCGACGGAGCACATGGCCAGGACGTCAGAGAATTCAGCCTTTTTCTTTGCGCCCTTCGTGTCCTCCACGATGCGCATCGAGCCGGCCTGGATCGACTATAACGGCCATCTCAACATGGCCTATTACCACGTTCTGTTCGATCGCGCGGTGGATGAGGCCCTGTCCCGCGTCGGCTTGGGCGAGGATTACGTCCGGGAGCGCAAGGCCTCCACCTTCACGGCCGAATGCCACGTGCAGTACCGGCGCGAAGTGCATCTGGCCGACGCGGTCCGGGCGACCATGCAGCTCATCGAATTCGACCAGAAGCGCATGCATGTCTACATGGAGCTTCGGCACGCGACCGAGTTCTGGCTCTCCGCCACCTCCGAGAACATGATGCTCCATGTCGACCTGACGGAGCGCAAGGTCGCGCCGTTCCCGCCCGACATCCTCGCCAGCCTGGCGATCATGAAGGCCGCCCATTCCGGCCTGCCGCGTCCCGAGGCGCTGGGCAGCGTCATCGGCATCCCGGCCCGCGCGCTGGCGGCCAAGCCCGGCGTGCACTGAACATCCGCCTCACGCCCGCGCCGCGATGCTCCGCCCCGCGTCGGTCAGCGACTTCAGCCCGAACAGGATGAAGGTGACGCCCACCACGCGCGACACGATGCGTCCGTGCTTCAGGAAGAACCGGCGCACGACGGGCAGGCCGGCCCAGAACAGGATCACGAGATAGCCCAGCAAGAAGCCCAGGATCGCGGCTCCCATCAGGCCGGGCGCCGTGTCCCACGCGATCTCGGCCGCATGGCGCACCGTGAGCGCCGTGAACACGGCCAGCGACACCGGATAGGCCTTGGGATTGGTGAGGCCGAAGGCCAGCCCGGCGCGGATCGGCCGCAGCCCGCCCACCGGCGCTCCGCCGTCGCCCCCCTTGGCCAGCACCGCCTTCGCGCCCAGATAGATGAGATAGACGCCGCAGCCGATCCCCAGCGCGTCGAAGAGCGCGGGCCCGACCTCGTTGACGCCGACGATCGCCGCCAGCGCCAGGCCGCCCCACACGATGTCTCCGGCGAGATGACCAAACAGGAAGCGCGCCCCGGCGGTCCGTCCGTGCTGGGCGGCCAACGCGAAGACGGCCAGGAACGCCGGCCCGGGCGTCACGGCGTAGATGAAGCCGGCCAGAACCGTGGCGAGGAAGAGGGAAGAGGACATCGGAAGCCCGGAAAGGATGGGCCGGAGAATGGGCCTTTTTGGGTTAGAACCGCAAGCCGTCCTGGGCCGGGTCCATCCCGTCGCGCCCGGAACCCACAGTCAATGCGGCGCGCCGAGCCGCCCGGATCGACTTCGCCCCCCTTTCGCTCCATTTTGAGATAAGAACGAATCGGAACCATGCGCGATCGACAGGACGGCGCGGCGGCCGGCTTCGGCCCGCCTCGAGTTTCGGCTCGCCGTCACGCCCTTGCCGGATCGCCCGCCGACGGAAAGCATTCGTGAGCAACCCTCTCAGCCTCGACGACGAGTATGTCCCGCGCCCAGGCGGCCTGGCCTCCCGGGCGCGCGCCGGCGTGTCCGGCGGGGCGGCCGCGCATTATCTGGCGAACCTGAACCCGGAGCAGCGCCGCGCGATCGAGGCCACCGAGGGTCCCGTCCTCGTGCTGGCCGGCGCCGGCACCGGCAAGACGCGGGTCCTCACCACCCGCATCGCCCACATCATCGCGTCGGGCCTCGCCTATCCGTCGCAGATCCTGGCCGTGACCTTCACCAACAAGGCCGCCCGCGAAATGAAGGAGCGCGTCGGGCATCTCCTGGGCGGGGTCGCCGAGGGGATGCCGTGGCTCGGCACCTTCCACGCGATCGGCACCAAGATCCTGCGCCGCCACGCCGAACTGGTCGGGCTGCGCTCGGACTTCACCATCCTGGACACCGACGACCAGATCCGCCTCATGCGGCAGGTGATCCAGGCCGAGAACATCGACGAGAAGCGCTGGCCGGCCCGCGCCCTCGCCGCCTTCATCGACGGCTGGAAGAACCGCGGCCTGACGCCCGACAAGGTGCCGGCGGGCGAATCCGCCGCCTTCGCCAACGGCAAGGGCGGCAAGCTCTACGCCGCCTACCAGGCCCGGCTGAAGCAGCTCAACGCCGCCGACTTCGGCGACCTGCTGCTGGAGAACCTGCGCCTGTTCCGGGAGCAGCCGGACGTGCTGCAGTCCTACCAGGAGCGGTTCAAATACATCCTGGTCGACGAGTACCAGGACACCAACGTCGCCCAGTATCTGTGGCTGCGCCTGCTGGCGCAGGGCCGCCGCAACGTCTCCTGCGTGGGGGACGACGACCAGTCGATCTATGGCTGGCGCGGCGCCGAGGTCGACAACATCCTGCGTTTCGAGCACGACTTCCCCGGCGCGACCGTCGTGCGCCTGGAGCGCAACTACCGCTCCACCGGCCACATCCTGTCCGCCGCCTCCCACCTCGTGGCCCACAACGAGGGCCGGCTCGGAAAGACTCTGCACACGGAGGACGAGGCCGGCGAGAAGGTGACGCTCACCGGCGCCTGGGACTCCGAGGAGGAGGCCCGCCTCATCGGCGAGGAGATCGAGGCGCTCCAGCACAAGGGCCAGTCGCTGGCCCAGATGGCCGTGCTGGTGCGCATCTCGGCCCAGATGCGCGAGATCGAGGACCGCTTCGTGACGCTGGGCCTGCCTTACCGGGTGATCGGCGGCCCCCGCTTCTACGAGCGCCTGGAGATCCGGGACGCCCTCGCCTATCTGCGCTGCGTCGCCAATCCGACGGACGACCTCGCCTTCGAGCGCATCGTCAACACGCCCAAGCGCGGCCTCGGCGACGCCACCATCGAGCAGTTGCACGTCTATGCGCGCAAGGCGCGGGTGCCGCTGATGCAGGCCGCCCGGCTGCTCGTCGAGACGGACGAGCTGAAGCCCAAGCCGCGCAGCGCGCTTCGCGATCTCACCGCCGCCTTCGGCCGCTGGTCCGGGCGGGTGGAGGGCATGAAGCACAACGAGCTCGCCGAGCTGGTGCTGGAGGAGTCCGGCTACACCGAGATGTGGCAGAAGGACCGCACGGCCGAGAGCGCCGGCCGGCTGGAGAACCTGAAGGAGCTCGTCCGCTCCATGGAGGAGTTCCCGGATCTCGGCGGCTTCCTCGAGCACGTGTCGCTGGTGATGGAGGCGACCGACAACGACAGCACCGAGAAGGTGTCGATCATGACCCTCCACGGCGCCAAGGGCCTGGAGTTCGACACCGTGTTCCTGCCCGGCTGGGAGGAGGGGCTGTTCCCCAACCAGCGCGCGCTGGACGAGAGCGGCAAGGCCGGACTGGAGGAGGAGCGCCGCCTGGCCTATGTGGGCCTGACCCGCGCCCGCCGGCGCGCCAAGATCTTCTTCGCCTCGAACCGGCGCATCCACGGCATGTGGCAGTCGACCATCCCGTCGCGCTTCGTGGACGAGCTGCCCGAGGACCATGTCGAGGTGACCGAGGCGCCCGCCCATTACGGCGGCTATGGCGGCAGCCGGTTCGAGCGGACGCAGCCCTTCGGGTCGACCTACGACACCCCGGGCTGGCAGCGCGCCCAGGCTCGCGCGCGGGAGACCGGCGGCTTCGGCGAGCGCGGCCCTTCCGCTTATGGCGCCCCTTCCGGCGGGCGCCGGGGACCGCTCCAGATCGAGGGCGAACTCGTCGCCAAGTCGACCGGGACGACCAGCGACTTCTCCGGCGGCGACCGCGTCTTCCACGTCAAGTTCGGCAACGGCTCGGTGGCGGCGGTGGACGGCAACAAGCTCACGATCGATTTCGACAAGGCGGGGCGCAAGATGGTGCTGGACGGGTTCGTGCAGCGGGTGGGCTAGCGCCTGCGACCGTCGGTTCGCGGGATTTGACCCGGCCGCTGTCGCCCGGGCCAGCGGGCCTGCTCACGTGGACTTGCCCACCGTGTCCGCCATCACCGCGCCGCGGGCGCCCATGGGGGCGCCCTTCTTCTCGGTCGTGTCGCGCGCGGTCTGGTGCTCGATCTCCGAGTTCAGCTCGGCTCCGGCCAGGATGATGATCGTCGAGACCCACATCCAGATCATGAAGCCGATGGCCGCGCCCAGGGACCCATAGGTCTTGTCGTAATTGGCGAAATGCGAGGCGTAGATCGACAGCCCGCCCGAGGCCACCACCCAGACGACGGCGGCCACGGCGCTGCCCGGCGTCACCCACCGCCATTGCGGCTCCGTGCGGCTCGGCCCGTAGCGGTAGAGCAGCGCCAGCGCGAGCACGACGATCAGCAGCAGCGCCACCCAGCGCCCGATCGCCACCACCCAGGTGAGCGCCGGTCCGAGCGGCAGGACGTTGAGCACGATCGGGACCACCACCACGGCGCCGATGGCGAGGATCAGGAACACGAACCCGCCCAGCGTGAAGGCCAGCGAGATGGCGTTCAGCTTGATGAAGGAGCGCTTCTCCGTCTCGTTATAGGCGATGTTGAGCGCGTCCAGCATCGCCTTGACGCCGGAATTGGCGCTCCACAGCGATATGAGCAGGCTGACGATGAAGGTGATCCCGAGCGTGCTCGAGCCCTTGGCCGTCACCGTCTTCAGCTGCTCGCCGATGATGTCGGCCGCGCCGTAAGGCAGGATCTCCTTGGCCTGGTCGAGATGGCTCTGGATGGTCGCCGGATCGGCGAACAAGCCGTAGATCGCCACGAAAGCCGCGATGGCCGGAAACAGCGCCAGCAGCGCGTAGAAGGTCACGCCCGCGGCGATCGCCATCACGCGGTCGTTGTTGATCTCCTCGTAGGTGCGCCAGAGGATGTCCTTCCAGCCCGGCGTCGGGATCTCCGTCGGGCTCGTGGCGGAGCGGCCCCGCCCCGGCTGCGCCGCATCGGCCGGTCCTCCATGCGTGGTCTTCCGCCGAGGGTCGGCGGCGGCGCTCTCGCGCTCCGCGGAGCCTGCGTCGGGGTTCCGCTCCAGGAGCCCGGCCACGGCCCCGGCGACGCTCATCGCCAGCAGCCGGATGGCGGCCGAACGCAGGGCCGAGCGCTTGCGCCGGCGACGCGGCGCGGGGCGGCTCTTGGGCTGGGTCCTGGGACGGCGGGAGAGCAGGGGCATGAAGCGGATCCATGGCGTTCCCCCGCAAAAGGCCGGGCTCTGCAAACGATTGCTGACGAAGCGAGGTTCCATCCTGGTGCGGCGACGCCCGTGACAGGGCCGCGCGCCGCTGTATAAGAACCCATGCTCGAAGGACTTCCACCCCACCGCCCGACCCACGTCATGCGCCTCGTCGCCGACGAGACGACCGCCCGCAGCGTGGCCGACATCATCGTCGAGACGTTCGACCCGGCCGAGACCGCCGCCGCGGCCTTCGAGAACGAGACGACGCTCGCCTGGGAGGTGGAGGTGTATTTCTCCGAGCCGCCGGACGAGCCCTCCGTGCGCGACCTTATCGCCTCGGCGGCCGGTCCGGACGCGGCCCAGCGGCTCACCTTCGAGACCATCGGCGAGAAGGACTGGGTGAAGGCCTCGCTGGAGGGGCTCAGCCTGGTGCGCGCCGGCCGTTTCACCGTCCATGGCGGCCACGACCGCGCCCGCATCCCGCTCAACACGATCGGCATCGAGATCGAGGCCGCGCTCGCCTTCGGCACGGGCCATCACGGCACGACCCGGGGCTGCCTCTTGATGCTGGACGCCATCCTCAAGCGCCGCGCCCCGCGCCATGTCCTGGATGTCGGCTCCGGCACGGGCGTGCTCGCCATCGCGGCCGCCCGCGCCCTGCATCGTCCGGTGGCGGCGGGCGACATCGACCCTGTCGCGGTCGAGGCCGCGCGGGAGAACGCCCGCAACAACGCCGTGGGCGGCCATCTCCGGCCAGTGGCGGCCAAGGGCGTGGAGCATCCGGCGCTGAAGTCCCGCCGCTTCTACGACCTGATCTTCGCCAACATCCTGGCGCGGCCCCTGATGCGCCTCGCGCCGTCCATCGCGGCCGTCGCGGCCCCCGGGGCGGACGTGGTGCTGTCGGGCCTCATCCCGCGCGACGTGCCGGGCGTCCTGGCCGCCTACCGGGCCCAGGGGCTGCATCTGGTGCGCAGGATGGAGCTGGAGGGCTGGGCCACCCTCCAGGTGCGCGCCGGCGGAGCCGCGCCTCGCCGCCTCTGAGGGTCGAGGCCTCCCGCGTTTCGGCGTGTCCGGGCCTGTCTTGACGCCATCTCGCCGGTCGTGCACGGCTTTGCGCCTGTTCAGCGAGGATGTGCGCGCCATGGCGAAAGCGGTGTTCCAGTCGTTCGAGGAGAAAGCCGACCCCGCGCGGGGCGCGGCGCGCGCCGCGGCGTTGCGGGCCGAACTGGTGCGGCGCGGCCTGGACGGCTTCGTCATCCCGCGGACGGACGAGCATCAGAACGAATATGTGGCGGCCTGCTCGGAGCGCCTGGCCTGGCTCACAGGCTTCACCGGCTCCTGGGGCCTGGCCATCGTGCTGCGCGACGAGGCGGCGATTTTCGTCGACGGCCGCTACACCGTCCAGGTGCGCGAACAGGTCGACACGGCGGTCTTCACGCCGGAGCACCTGATCGACTCGCCGCCCGAGGCCTGGCTGGAGAAGCGCCTGAAGCCGGGGAGCAAGCTCGGCTTCGACCCCAACCTCCACACCCATGACGGCGCGAAGCGGCTGGAGAAGGCCTGCGCCAAGGCCGGAGCCGAACTCGTCCCGGTGGTCGGCAACCCGGTGGACTCGGTGTGGGAGGACCGCCCCGCGCCCCCGCTCGCGCCGATCGTGCTGCACCCGACCGCCTTCGCCGGCGTCTCCGCCTCCGACAAGCTCGCCCGCATCCAGGGCCGCCTCCAGGAGCTCGGCGACGCCGCCCTGGTGATCACCGATCCGCACGCCATGGCGTGGACCTTCAACATCCGCGGCGGCGACGTCTCCCACACGCCCCTGCCGATGGGCTACGCGATCGTGCCGCGCGAAGGGCGGCCGAGCCTCTTCGTGGAGGAGTGCAAGCTCTCCAACGAGGTGCGCGCCACCCTGTCCGACCTCGCCGAGGTGGAAGGCGAGACCATGCTCGACCGGCGGCTCGCCCAGCTCGGCGCGACCAAGCAGAAGGCCCGCTTCGACCAGGCCACCGCGTCGCGCCGCCTGGTGAGCCTGTTCGAGAAGGCGGGCGGCTCCGCCGACGTGGGAACCTGCCCGGTCGCCCTGATGAAGGCGGTGAAGAACGACGCCGAGATCGCCGGCTCCCGCGCGGCGCATCGCCGCGACGGCGCCGCCATGGTCAACTTCCTCGCCTGGTTCGCCCGCGAGGCGCCGCAGGGGCGGCTCACCGAGATCGACGCCGCCGTGGCCCTCGAAGGCTTCCGCCGCGACACCGGGGAGCTCGTCGACGTCTCGTTCCCGTCGATCGCCGGCGCCGGCCCCAACGCCGCCATCCCGCATTACCGCGTGACGGAGCGCTCCAACCGCCGCATCGAGCCCGGGATCTTCCTGATCGACTCGGGCGCGCAGTACCGCGACGGCACCACCGACATCACCCGCACCATCGCGGTCGGGACGCCCACGGCGGAGATGCGGGACCGCTTCACCCGCGTGTTGAAGGGCCACATCGCCATCGCGACCGTCGTGTTCCCGAAGGGCGTCTCCGGCGCCCAGCTCGACGCCTTCGCGCGCCGGCCGCTGTGGGACGCCGGGCTCGATTTCGACCACGGCACCGGCCACGGCATCGGCAGCTATCTGTCGGTCCACGAAGGCCCGCAGCGGCTCTCCAAGCTGGGCGTCACGCCGTTGGAGGCCGGCATGATGCTGTCGAACGAGCCCGGCTACTACAAGAGCGGCGAATACGGCATCCGCATCGAGAACCTCATCCTCGTCGAACGCCGCGAGATCGCCGGCGCCGAGCGCGAGATCTACGGTTTCGAGACGCTCAGCTTCGCGCCCATCGACCTCGCTCTGGTGGAGCCGGCGCTGATGACCGAGGCCGAGATCGCCTGGCTCGACGCCTACCACGCCAAGGTGCGCGAGCTGATCGGCCCGCTGGTGGCCGGCGACGCCGCGCGCTGGCTTCAGGAGGCCGCCCGCCCGATCGCGAGCTAGAGGCCGAGGCTCCGCAGAGCCACGATCGAGGCCACGCCCACGCCCACCACGCCGAGCAGAGGCAGGCGCGTGGCCGCCAGGGTGGTGATCGCCGCCGCGGCGGTCTCCGCCTTGCCGGTGGCCAGCAGCGCCGGCGCGATCACGGCGATCAGGACGGCGGCCGGGATCGCCTCGAACGCCGCCCTGGCCCGGCCCGCGAGCCTGAGCCGGCCGACCAGGAACAGTCCCGCCGCCCGGGTCGCATAGGTCACCGCCGCCATGGCCAGGATGGCGGCCAGCGTCGTCGCATCGACCGTCATGCCGGGCTGTCCGTCGCGGCCGCCGCCGGTTCTGCGGCGCCGTAGGCGTAGGCCGCGACGATCCCGGCGATCGCGCCCGCCGCCACGTGCCAGGGCGGGCCCGCCGTGACATAGGCCAGCGCCGAGGCGCCGGCGCTCGCCGCCACCGTGACGGCGGTGGCGCGCCCCTTCCAGAAGCCGGCCACGAGGCCGATGAACAGGGCCGTGAAGGCGAAGTCGGCGCCGAGCCGCCTGGGGTCGCCCAGGAAGGATCCGCCCACCGCGCCCAGCGTCGTCCAGATCACCCAGTTGAGCCAGAAGAGCGCGCCCGTTCCGGCGAAATAGGCGAAGGTCAGCGGCCTGTGCAGGGCGCGCCGCTCCGCCATGGCCCAGTTCTCGTCCGCCATCGTGAAGACGCCGAGCGCCCGCTTCCACGGCGCGAAGCGCGCGATCTTCGGCGCCAGCGAAGCCCCCATCAGGATGTGCCTGGCGTTGATCAGCAGCGTCGAGAAGGCCAGCACGGCGATCGGGGCGGGCGTGCGCCAGACCTCGACGGCCGCGAACTGCGCGCCTCCGGCGAAGACGAGCCCGCCCATGAGCGCGACCTCGGCCGGCGACAGCCCCTTGCCGGCGCAGAGCGCCCCGAACAGGAGGCCGATCGGGATGGCGGCGATCATGGCGGGCGCGATGTCCCGCAGGCCGTCTCGGATCTCGTGGACAGGAGAAGACATGGCGAATCCGGCGTGAAGGGCGGGGATCATCGTGGCGTTCGGGCGCCCGGTCCACCCGGTTCCGGCGCGCCCGCCCTCAGGCTTCGGCCTCTCCGACGAGCTTCAGCCAGGCGTCCTCGTCCATCACCTCGACGCCGAGGTCGCGGGCGTTGGCGAGCTTGGAGCCCGCGCCGGGGCCGGCCACCACGATGCTGGTCTTCTTGGAGACCGATCCAGACACCTTGGCTCCGAGGCGCTCGGCCATGGCCTTGGCCTCCTCGCGCGTCATCTTCTCCAGCGCGCCCGTGAACACGACCGTCTTGCCGGCGACCGGGCTCTGCGACGCCACCGCCTCCGGCGGCTCCGGCGTGACCTGCTCCAGCAGCTCGGCGACGACCTCGAGATTATGCGGCTCGGCGAAGAAATCGACGATCGACTCGGCCACCACGGGGCCGATCCCCTCGATCGAGGTGAGCTCGGCCAGGGCGCCCGAAGCCGGGTCGGCGGCCGCTGTCGCGAGGTCCCGGAAGGCTTCGGCGCTCATGCAGTGGCGCGCCAGCAGCTTGGCGGTCGTCTCCCCCACATGCCGGATGCCGAGCGCGAAGATGAAGCGGTGGAGCGCCACCCTGCGCCGCGCCTCGATGGCGGCGAAGAGGTTGCGGACGGAGGTCTCCCCGTAGCCCTCGCGGTCTTTCAGGCGGCGCGTGGAGCGCGCGTCGCGCGCCTGCAGGGTGAAGATGTCCTGCGGGCGGGTGATCAGCCCGTCCCTGTAGAACGCCTCGATCTGGCGGTCGCCCAGCCCCTCGATGTCGAAGGCGTTGCGGGACGCGAAATGGCGCAGCCGCTCCACCGCCTGGGCGGGGCAGATCAGCCCGCCGGTGCAGCGGCGGACCACGTCCTCCTTGCCGGTTTTGGGGTCGATCTCCCGCACGGCGTGGCTGCCGCAGGCCGGGCAGAGATGCGGGAACGCGTAGGGCGCGGCGCCCTCGGGCCGCTTCTCCAGCACCGGGCCGAGGATCTGCGGGATCACGTCGCCGGCGCGCTGGACAGTGACTGTGTCGCCGATCCGCACGTCCTTGCGGGCGATCTCGTCCTCATTGTGCAGGGTGGCGTTGGTGACGACCACGCCGCCCACCGTGACCGGCTTCAGCCGCGCCACGGGCGTCAGCGACCCCGTGCGCCCGACCTGGATCTCGATGTCCAGCAGCTCCGTCGTGGCCTTCTCGGCCGGGAACTTGTGCGCCGTCGCCCAGCGCGGCGAGCGCGACACGAAGCCGAGGCGCCGCTGCAGGTCGAGGTCGTCCACCTTGTAGACCACGCCGTCGATGTCATAGGGCAGGCTGGCCCGCTGCTCCTCGATGGCCCGATACTGGGCGAGCATCTCCTCGATCGTTTCGCAGCGGCGCATCAGCGGGTTGGTCGGCAGGCCGAAGCGCGCGAAGGCCTCCACCATGCCGGACTGCGTGCGCGCCGGCATGTCGCCCTTCACCTCGCCCCACGCATAGGCGAAGAAGCGCAGCGGCCTTGCGGCCGTGATGCGGGGATCGAGCTGGCGCAGCGACCCCGCCGCCGCGTTGCGCGGATTGGCGAAGGGCGGCTTGCCCTCGGCCTCCTGCCGGGCGTTCATGGCGGCGAAGTCGGGCTTGGTCATGTAGACCTCGCCCCTCACCTCCAGCACCTCCGGCGCGCGCTCGATCCGGTTCGGGATCTCGCCGATCGTGCGCACATTGACGGTGACGTCCTCGCCTTCCTCGCCGTCGCCGCGCGTCGCCGCCACGACCAGTTCGCCGTTCTCGTAGCGCAGCGAGCATGAGAGGCCGTCGATCTTCGGCTCCGCCGTCACGGCCAGCGGCTTCTCGGCCGGCCAGTCCAGGAATCGCCGCACGCGGCCGACGAACTCCTCGACCTCCTCGTCCGAGAACACGTTGGCCAGCGACAGCATGGGCACGCGGTGGCGCACCTTGGCGAACTTCTCGGAGGGCTTCGCCCCGACCTGGCCGAGCCCGTCAGCCTCCTTCAGCGCCGGAAACCGCGCCTCGATGGCCTGCGCCCGCAGGCGCAGCGCGTCATAGGCGGCGTCGGAGATCGTCGGCGCGTCCTGCTGATGGTAGCGGACGTCGTGCTCGGCGATCTCGGCCGCCAGCGCGGCGTGCTCGGCCCTGGCCTCGCGCGCCGTCATCGCCTCGGGCGCGAGCGCCCTCAATGCTTCGCCCTTCGCCATGTCTCGGTCAGGTCTCCGGCCTGGATGCTCTCACGGGCTGAACGTCAGTCGGCGGCTTCGAGCAGCCGCCTGGCGGCCGCGCGCGCTTCGTCCGTGATGGTCGCGCCGGCGAGCATGCGGGCGATCTCCTCCCGGCGGGCGGCCTTGTCGATCGGCAGCACCCGCGTGGCGATCCGCTCCTCGCCCCCCTGCGGCGTCTCGACCGGGTTCTTGGCGATGAGGAAGTGCCTCTCCGCCCGCGCGGCGACCTGCGGCGCGTGGGTGACGGCCATCACCTGCACGCGCGCCGAGAGGCGCGCCAGCCGCGCCCCGATGGCGTCCGCCACGGCCCCGCCGGCGCCGCTGTCGATCTCGTCGAAGACCAGCGTCGGCGCCGATCCCCGGTCGGCCAGGGACACCTTGATGGCCAGCATGAAGCGCGACAGCTCGCCGCCGGACGCCACCTTCATCAGCGGTCCCGGCCGGGTGCCCGGATTGGTCTGCACCCAGAACTCGACGCGATCGAAGCCCTCCGGGGCTCGGCTCGCCTCGTCGGTCTCGATCTGCACGATGAAGCGCGCGCGCTCCAGCTTCAGCGGCGGAAGCTCGCCGTTCACGGCCTCCTCCAGCGCCGAGCCGGCCGCCCGGCGCGCCGTCGACAGGGCCCGGGCCGCCGCCGCATAGGCGTCCTCGGCGGCCTGCGCGGCCGTCGCCAGGGCGGCGAGCCGCTCCTCGCCCTGCTCCAGGTTCTCCAGGTCGCCCCGGAAACGTTCGCGCAGCTCGGGCAGCCGGTCGGCCGGCACGTCGTATTTGCGCGATGCGGCCCGCACTGCGAACAGCCGCTCCTCCACCCGCTCCAGCACGCGAGGGTCGAAGTCGGCGGCGCGCTGCGCCTCCTCGAGGGCCACCCGGGCCTCGTCGAGGGCGTTCAGGGCGTTGTCGAGAGCCTTCACGCTGGGCGCCACCAGCTCCGGCGCCTGCGCGCCGCGCCGCTCCAGGCGGCGCAGGGCGGCCGACAGCGTCGCCACCGAGGAGCCCTGCCCGGCCACCGCCTCGTAAGCCTCGTTGATCTCGCCGACCACCTTCTCGGCCTGCATCATGCGCTGCCGCTCGGCCGCGAGCTCCTCCTCCTCGCCGGCCAGCGGCGCGAGCTTGTCGAGCTCGGCGAGCGCGTGCGCCAGGAAGTCGGCCTCCTTGCGGGCGGCGTCAATGCGGGCCTGCTGCTCGGCGAGCGCGTCGCGCGCCGTCTTCCAGGCCCGGTGCGCCTCGCCCACCGCCGCCGAATCGCAGGCCCCGAAGGCGTCCAGCAGGGCCCGGTGCGCGGCCGGATCCACCAGGGCCCGGTCGTCGTGCTGCCCGTGGATCTCCACCAGCGCGGCGCCGATGGAGCGCAGCGCCTGGACGCTGACGGGCTGGTCGTTGACGAAGGCGCGGGTGCGGCCGTCGGCGAACTGGATGCGCCGCAGGATCAGGTCGCCTTCGTCGGGGATGTCATGGCGCTTCACGACCGCTCGCGCCGGGTGCCCGGCCCCGAGGTCGAAGACGGCGGTCACCTGGCCGCGATCCTCGCCGTGCCGCACCAGGGAGCCGTCCCCGCGGCCGCCGAGGGCGAGCGAGAACGCGTCGAGCAGGATGGACTTGCCGGCGCCGGTCTCGCCGGTGAGGACGCTGAGGCCCTCCCCGAACGGGATGTCCAGACGGTCGATAAGGACGATGTCGCGGATCGCGAGCTGAACGAGCATGCGCTATGTGTCGCGAGCCGCCGACGAAAAATCAACAGCCGAAACCGCAGGCGATGTCGCGCCCGGGCGGATCAGCCGATGCGGAACGCCCGCATCGCCTTGCTCATCCAGGAGCCGCCGTCCTCGCGCGGCTCCAGACCCTTGGTCTGCAGCAACGCGTAGGTGTCCTTATACCAGCGACTATCCGGGAAGTTGTGGCCCAGAATGGCGCCGGCGGTCTGGGCCTCGCCCACGATGCCGAGCGCCATATAGGCTTCGGCGAGACGCGCGAGCGCCTCCTCGATCTGATTCGTGGTCTGGTACTGGCTCACCACGAGGCGGAACCGGTTGATCGCCGCCGTGTAGTTGCGCTTCTGCAGATAGTAGCGGCCGACCGTCATCTCGCGCCCGGCGAGCTGGTCCTTTGTGACCTGGATCTTGAACTTCGCGTCCGAGGCGTATTCGGATTGCGGCCAGCGGGTCACGACCTCCTGCAGGGCCAGCAGCGCCTTTTCGGTGCGCTCCTGGTCGCGGGTCACGTCCGGGATCTGGTTGTAGTAGGACATGCCGACCATGTAGGCCGCATAGGCGGCGTCCGGCGTCGAGGGATGCAGCGTCAGGTAGCGCTTGCCCGAGTTGATCGCCTCTTCGTAGTTGCGGCCGGTGTAATAGGCGTAGGTCTGGAGGATCAGCGCCTTCTTGGACCACACCGAGAACGGGTACTGCTTGTCGAGGTCGGAGAACTTCTTGGCCGCGCTGTCGAACTCGTTCTTCTGCAGCAGGCCCAGGCCCTCATTGTAGATCGTCTCCGCCGGAACGGACGGGGTGATCTCGGGCTTGTACTTCTCGTCCTTCTCGAAGGGATTGAAGTTCGAGATGGTGTCGCACGCCGCCATGGGAAGGATCAGCGCCAACGCGAACAGCGAACGCGCGATGCGGGCGCCCTTCGGCGAGATGTTCCGGGTCTGGAAGCGCATGAAAGCGAGGCCCTCAGGTGTACGCCGCCCCAGTGGGGAGAGCATGGAGCGCGGTTGACGCGCGCTTGTGTAGCGCAAGGCGATCCTGATCGCTACCCGTGAGCGCCGCTCAAACGTGAATCGCCGGCATCGCCCGCCGAGGCGGGGCGCCGACGCCACACGGGACGGGTCAGCTCAGTGGGTTTCGGCGGCGAAGGCCAGAGCCGGCCGCGCGGCGCCGGCCTCGGCGTGGCCGCTTTCGCGGCGGCCGCTCTCCACGATCGCGTAGGCCGAGCGGTCGGCGAAGAGCGCCTGCAGCACGGCGATGTTCATGCGGTGGCCGCCGCAATAGGAGCGGTACTGGCCCAGGATCGGAGCGCCGGCGAGCGAGAGGTCGCCCACCGCGTCGAGGGTCTTGTGGCGGACGAACTCGTCCGCATAGCGCAGGCCCTCGGGATTGATCACGCCGTCGTCGCCGAGCGCGACGGTGTTGTCCAGCGAGGCGCCGAGCGCGAAGCCGGCCTTCCAGAGGCGCTCGACGTCGCGCATGAAGCCGAAGGTCCGGGCGCGGGCGACGTCACGGCGGAAGGTCGAGGGCTCCAGATCGAGCACGCGCTTCTGGCGGCCGATCAGCGGCGTATCGAAATCGATCTCCACCTCGAGGCGGAAGCCGCGGGCGAAGGGACGCAGCTCTGAGAAGGAGCGGCCCTGCTCGACGCGGACCGGCTTCAGGATCTTGATGTAGCGGCGATTGGCCGACAGGCGCGTGACGCCAACCTGGTCGATGCCGTCCACGAAGGCGGCGGCTGAGCCGTCCATGATCGGCACTTCCGGCCCGTCGATCTCGACCATGACGTTGTCCACGCCGAGGCCGGAGAGAGCCGCCATGAGGTGCTCGATGGTGGCGACCGCGCCGGAGGCGGCGTCGCCGATGATCGTGCACAGCTCCGTCGCGCTCACCGCGCTGTGCTTGGCCTCGATGAGGCGCTCGCGTCCGCCGTCGAGGCGGGTGCGGAGGAAGGTGATTCCGGTGTCAGAGTCGGCGGGATGGAGGATGATGCGGACCGGGGCTCCTGAATGGACGCCGAGGCCCTGGAATTCCACGCGGTCGATGAGCGTCGTTTGTTTTTGACCAGCCATCATTCCGTTCCACACATCCGTCGTCCGCGACTGAAGCGCCGCCTTCGACCGTCCGTGCTCTGTTTGACGCGCCCCTGCGAGAGTTCTGAGGCTCTTTGTTCTCGAGCCGCTTGGGCCCGTCTCGCGATCCGGAACATACAGAAGGCCCGGAGTCGGGCCAAATCACGCTTTCTAACGCTTTGTAACACATGCCCTGATTGCATTTATTTCAAATGCAATGGAACCAAACGGCATGGTTTCGAAAGGCTGAAAGCCCGGAGCCTTGCGGCCCCGGGCTTCCCGGAGATGCGGAGTTGAGAAGCCGTCCGGCCGTCAGTTCGACTGCCGGCGCAGGAAGGCCGGGATTTCAAGCTGGTCGTCCTCCATCCGCTGATTCGGCCGGCCGTGCATGTCGAGGCCGCCCTGCGGGGCGCGCGCCTGCGGCGCCTGGCGCTTGGCGTATTCCTGGTGGACGGGAGCCGGATGCTGCGGCTGGGCCTGCGGCGCGTAGTGCTGCTGCGTCGGCGCCGGCCGGGGCTGCGGCTGCTGCGCCGCCGGAGCCTGCGCCGGGGCCGGCTCGTCGCGTCCGTCGCGGCGGCCGAAGCCGGCGGCGGCGAGGCGCTCCATCAGGGTGACGCGCTTCTTCTCCAGCTGGGGTGCGGGAGCGGCCTGCGGGGCCGGGGCGCGGTTCTCCATGATGCGCTGCCCGGGCAACGGCAGCTCGTCGACGCGCGGCATGCGGGGCGGACGCACCACCTCCTCGGGACGCGGCGGGATGAAGGCCGCGGGCAGCGGAGCCGGCTCGTGCATCGGGGCGTGGACCGGCTCCGGAGCGGGCTCGTAGTTGGGCTTCGGCTGCATCGGACGCAGGGTGACGTCGTTGTGCATCATCGGCTGCGGCGCGGGAGCGGGCTCCGGCTGGACGTAGGCGTGATGCGCCTGCGGGGCGGGGGCCGGCTCCGGCTGCGTCTCGATGCGCGCGACCGGACGCTGCGCCTGCGCCATCTGCTCGTGACGGGTGCGGACCTGCGTACGCAGCCGCTCGGCCACCTCGGCGATGCCGGCGTCGACGGCCGGGGCGGAGCCCTTCTCCAGAAGGTCGCTGTCGATGCCGGTCGCCACGACCGACACGCGCACGATGCCTTCCAGCGAATCGTCGCGGGTCGCGCCGAAGATCACGTTGGCGTCCTGGTCGACCTCCTCGCGGATGCGGGTCGCCGCCTCGTCGACCTCGTACAGGGTCAGGTCGGAGCCGCCCGTGATCGAGATCAGCAGGCCGCGCGCGCCCTTCATGCAGACGTCGTCGAGCAGCGGGTTGGCGATGGCGGCCTCGGCGGCGCGCAGCGCGCGCTTCTCGCCGGTGGCCTCGCCCGTGCCCATCATCGCCTTGCCCATCTCGCGCATCACGGCGCGGACGTCGGCGAAGTCGAGGTTGATCAGGCCTTCCTTGACCATCAGGTCGGTGATGCAGGCGACGCCCGAATAGAGCACGCGGTCGGCCATCGCGAAGGCGTCCGCGAAGGTCGTCTGCTCGTTGGCCACCCGGAACAGGTTCTGGTTCGGGATGACGATGAGGGTGTCGACGGCCTTCTGCAGTTCGTTGATGCCGGACTCGGCGAGCCGCATGCGGCGCACGCCCTCGAACTGGAACGGCTTCGTCACGACGCCGACCGTCAGGATGCCCATGTCGCGGGCCGCGCGGGCCACGACCGGGGCCGAGCCCGTGCCGGTGCCGCCGCCCATGCCGGCCGTCACGAACACCATGTGGGCGCCCGAGAGCTGGTCGCGGATCTCGTCGATGACCTCCTCGGCGGCCGCGCGGCCGACCTCCGGCTGCGAGCCGGCGCCGAGGCCCTCGGTCACCTGGATGCCCATCTGGATCACCCGGTCGGCCTTGGACATCGTCAAGGCCTGCGCGTCGGTGTTGCCGACGACGAATTCGCAGCCCTGCAGGCCCAGCTCGATCATGTTGTTGACCGCGTTTCCGCCGGCGCCGCCGACGCCGAACACGGTGATCCTGGGCTTGAGTTCGCGAATGTCCGGAACCTTGAGATTGATGGTCATGTCCTTGGCCTCTCGATGTGTCGGGCGCCCCGCAGCGCCGGTGTTGACGTGGGGAAGGCGGCCGCCGCGCCGCCGTCCCGATCCCTGTTTAGAAACTGTCCTTGAGCCACTGCCCCATCCGGGAGAAGTAGCCGTCCGTCCCGGTGGCGCGGTAGGCCATCGGGCGCGGCACGAAGTGTTCCAGCCCCGCCACCTGGGGGTAGACCAGCAGGCCGACCGGGGCCGCGAAGGACGGCCCCTTGGCGGCCTCCGGCAGCCCCTGGACGCCCAGCGGCCGGCCGATGCGCACCTGCTTGGAGACGAGCGTGCGCGCCAGCTCCGGCAGTCCGGTCATGAGCGCGCCGCCGCCGGTCAGCACGACCCGCCGGCCAGTCTCGGCCGAGAAGCCCGCATTCTTGAGGCGGTCGCGCACCAGCTCCAGCATCTCCTCCACCCGCGGGCGGATGATGCGGACGAGGTGCGACTTCGGCACGTGGTTCACGGCGTCGCGGTCGTCCTCGTCCACCGACGCCACCGCGATGGTCTCGCGGTCGTCCGAGGCGGTCGCGATCGTCGAGCCGTAGAGCGTCTTCAGCCGCTCGGCGTGCGCCACGCTGGTGGAGAGGCCGCGGGCGATGTCCATGGTGACGTGGTTGCCGCCCACCGCGATCGCGTCGGTGTGCACCAGGTGCCCGCCGGCGAACACGCCGATGGAGGTGGTGCCGCCGCCGAGGTCGATGACCACGGCGCCCATCTCGGCCTCGTCGTCGACCAGCGCGGCCAGGCCCGCCGCGTAGGGCGTGGCGACCACGGCCTCCACGTCGATGTGGCAGCGCTCGACGGCCAGCATGAGGTTGCGCACGGCGTTCTGGTCCGACGACACGACATGCATGTCGACGCCGAGCTTCTCGCCCACCATGCCGTGCGGATCGTTGATGCCCTTGGTGGCGTCGAGCGCGAAGCCCGTCGGCAGCGAATGCAGCACGGTCCGGCCGGGCCGGGCGCCCGTGGTGCTGGCCGCCTCCAGGACCCTGTGGATGTCGCTGTCGCCCACCGCCGAGCCGCGCAGGCCCACATGGGCGTGGTAGGAGTCCGAGCCGAGCCGTCCGCCCGTCATGTTGACGATCGCGGCCCGGATCTCGACCTTGGCCATGCGTTCGGCCGCGTCCACGGCGAGCCGGATGGCCTGCTCGGCTCCTTCCAGGTCCACGATGGCGCCGCCCTTGAGGCCGCGCGACCGCTGGTGCCCGATGCCGATGATGCGGGCCCGGTGCGTGCGGCCGCGGAGCAACTCGCTCTCGGCCACGGGATCGAGCCTCGCCACCAGGCAGGCGACCTTGGAGGTGCCGATGTCGATGATCGACATCACCATGCTCTTGCGCGGCGAGAGCGGCTTCAGGCGAGGAGTCAGGCTGGGGTGACGATGGCTCACGTCGCGCTGCCCTTTATCTTGCTTTTGGCCTTGAGCGCTTCCGCGCGGGCGGTCGCCGCCTCCTCCCCGAGCCGCATCACGACCCGGTCGGGCATGCGCAGATCGATGGCGAGGACGTCGCGTTCGAGGATCTTCTGGTCTTTCATCAGGCCCGAGAGCCGCGCCAGCGCGTCGCGGACGCCCTCCTCGGGCAGCCGCACGTCGACGCCGTTGTCGAGCTTCAGGTTCCAGCGGCGCTCGCCGACGAAGACGCCGGCGCGGACATGCGCCTTCACGTCGGGGGCGGCGTCCATCAGCCGCGTGAAGGCGGCGGCCTTGAGGTTGGCGCCCTCGCCCACCACCAGCGGCAGCCGGTTGAAGCGCGGATCGGTCAGCCTGTCCGTCACGGTGCCGTCCGCCGACACCACGAAGACCTGGCCCTGCTTCTGCCAGAGCGCGAAGGCTTCGCGCTCCACCAGCGTGATCGCCAGCCCGCTGGGATAGAGCTTGCGGACCGTGGCGTCCTTCACGAGCGGCAGGGTCATGAGCCGCTCGCGGGCGGCCGCGGCGTCGAAGAAGGGCAGCGAGCCGCGCGGGTCGATGCCGGCGACCTGCAGCACCTCGGTCTGGTTCAGCTCGACCAGCCCGGCGATGGTGACGTTCTTGATCGTGAACCCGAAGGTCCGGGCCAGCACGTCCTGCGGCGCGCCGTAATAGGCCACGAAGGATTCGTACTGCCCGCCCTTGACCGCGCCGAACAGTCCGACGCCGGAGAACAGGGCCGCCAGCAGGAGCGTGCCGGCGAAACGGGGAACGCGGGTCCCGGCGCGCTCGGAGGCGCGGACCACCGGCTGGCGCGTCTTCGCCAGGGCGCGGCCCCTCGGCGAAGCGATGACGCGCGTCGGCGCGACGACCGAAGCGCCGGCGCCGGCATAGGCCTGCGATGCGGCGAGCGGAGCCTGAAAAGGCTCGGCTACCGATCGCAGGAGGCGTCCTCCACCATCCATCGAACCAACTCACCGAAACTATGGCCCGCGTGGGCCGCCAATTCCGGCACAAGAGAGGTCTCGGTCATTCCGGGTTGCGTGTTGACCTCGAGACAGACGAGCTCGCCGGTTCCTTCCGGCCGATCGTCGTATCTGAAGTCAGCGCGACTGACGCCCCGGCAGCCAAGAGCTTGATGCGCCGTTAACGCCAACTCTTGAACCAGTTGGTAAATATTCGGTTTAATTTCCGCCGGAAGGACGTGGATGGACCCCCCCTTCGCGTACTTCGCGTCATAGTCGTAGAACATGCCGGTGGCGGGCCGGATGTCGATCACGCCGAGCGGCCTGTCGCCCATCACGGCGCAGGTAAGCTCCCGTCCCGCCACGTAATTTTCCACCAGCATCATTTCCGAGATGGCCCAGTCCTCGCGCCCCAGCTCCTGCGGCGGGTGGGTCCGATCCTCACGCACGATGATGACCCCGACCGAGGATCCTTCGTTAACGGGTTTGATGACGTACGGAGGCTCCATCACGTGCCGCTTGGCCGCCTCCAGGCGGTGCACGGTGACGCCGCGAGGCACCGGGACGCCGGCGGCGGCCATCACCGCCTTGGCCCGGTCCTTCTGCATCGCGAGCGCCGAGGCGAGCACCCCGGAGTGGGTGTAGGGGATGCGCAGCATCTCCAGGATGCCCTGCACGATTCCGTCCTCGCCCCAGCGGCCATGCAGGGCGTTGAAGGCGACGTCCGGCTTCAGCTCCGCCAGCACGGCGGCGATGGAGCGGTCCACGTCGATTCGCGTGACCCGGTAGCCCTCGCCCTCCAGCGCCTTGGCGCAGGCGGCGCCCGAATTCAGCGACACCTCCCGCTCGGCCGAGAGCCCGCCCATCAGAACCGCGACATGCTTGGTCATCGTGTTGTCTCCTGTTTCGCACGGGCGGCCGGTCCCTTCTCCCACAGGAGAAGGTGGCCCGAAGGGCCGGATGAGGGTCCAAAAGCGATTCGCTGACCTGAAACGGAGTCAGGTCTTCGACCTTCAGACCCTCATCCGTCAGCTTCGCTGACACCTTCTCCCGGAGGGAGAAGGGCGCCGCGCTGGCCCAGTGTCAGCCCGACCCGCTTGATCTCCCATTCGAGCTCGACGCCCGAGGTTTCGCGCACGCGCCGGCGGACCTCCTCGCCGAGGCCCTCGACCTCGGCGGCGGTCGCGCCCGGCTGCGCGATCAGAAAATTGGCGTGCAGCTCGGACACCTGCGCATGGCCCATGCGCAGGCCGCGGCAGCCGGCCTTGTCGACGAGCTCCCAGGCCTTGAGCCCCGGCGGGTTCTTGAAGGTGGAGCCGCCCGTGCGGGTGTTCACCGGCTGGGACGCCTGCCGGGCCTGCGTGATGTCGTTCATCTCGGCCAGGATGGCGGCGGGATCGCCCGGCCGCCCCTCGAAGGTCGCCTCGGTGAAGATCACGTCCTCGGCCACGCCGCAGTGGCGATAGGTGAAGCCCATGTCGGCCAGCGCGTAGCTTCGGACTGTCCCGTCCCGCGATACGCCCCGGCAGGAGACGAGGACGTCCCTGGTCTCTCCGCCGTAGGCGCCGCCGTTCATGCGCAGGGCGCCGCCGATCGCGCCCGGGATGCCGCGAAGAAAGGACAGCCCCGCCACGCCGGCCTCGGCGGCCGCGCGCGCGACCTTCACGTCCGCCGCGCCCGCTCCGGCGCGGATGCGCAGCCCGTCGACTTCGATGGACTGGAAGCCCTTGCCGAGGCGCACCACCACGCCCGGAACCCCGCCGTCGCGCACCAGCAGGTTGGAGCCGAGACCGACCACGAGAATCGGAATGTCGGATGGGCAGCCGCGCAGGAAGGCGGCGAGGTCGTCCTCGTCGGCCGGCTGGAAGAGCGCCTGGGCGGGTCCGCCCGTGCGGAACCACGACAGCCCCGCCATGGGCGCGTTCGCCTCCAGCGAGCCTCTCAGGCCCGGCGCAGCGGCATGCAGCATGGCGGTGATGTCTGCGAACGGGGGGGTCATGCAGCCGCCGGTTGGTTGCGCGCCATCGCAGGCAAGCAATAGCTTTGCGCGATATTGCTTCTCGGAATAAATTGATGTTGAAGATCGCTTTGTCCGGAGAGGCGCGGCGACAGCTGCGCGGGTTGCCCGAACACGTTCAGGTCGCCGTCAGGGACAAGCTGGAACGTTATGCGGCGACCGGCGCTGGCGACGTCAAAGCGATGAGTGGACTGCCCGGTCTGCGGCTGCGATGCGGAGACTACCGCATTCTGTTCGACAAGGCCGGCGGACAGATCAGGGTTCGGGCGATCGCCCATCGAAGCAAGATTTACAGTTGAGGACGCAGCAGGATGGGCAAGCCGCAATTCGTCCGGACCGACGCAGGCGAGGAATACGTCTTCCTGCCGCGCGTCGAGTACGATCGCCTTCTGAAGCTCGACGCGGAGGACAAGGCCGAAGAGGAGTGGGCGAGGCGCGTGTTCGCCGAGACGCAGGCCAAGCTCGACCGAGGAGAAGAGATCTTCCTCCCGGACGAGACCTGGACCGAGATCGAGACCGGAACCCACCCCATCGAGGCCATCCGCCGCTACCGGGGGCTGACCCAGACCGCGCTGGCCGCCCAGGCCGGGATCACGCAGGGCTTCCTCTCCGAGATCGAGAACCGCAAGAAGACCGGCGACGTCTCCGTGCTGAAGCGCATCGCGGCGGCGCTCAAGGCGCCGCTCGACGTCATCGTGGAATGAGGTAAGCCCGGCGCTCATCCCTTCGCGCCATCGAGGGCCGCCAATTCGCCCGGCAACGCGTAGGCCCAGTTCGTGATGGTGCCCGCGCCGAGGCAGACCACGTAGTCGCCGGGCTGGGCGACGCCATAGACCAGGCTGGCGAGTTCGGCCGGCCCGCTGAGCCGCATGACGTTGCGGTGGCCATGCGCCTTGATGCCCTGCACCAGCGAGTCGCGATCCGCGCCCGGGATCGGCTGCTCGCCGGCCGCGTAGGTGTCGGCCACGATGACGACATCGGCGTCGTTGAAGCAGGTCGCGAACTGGTCGAACAAAGCCGACAGGCGCGAATAGCGATGCGGCTGCACCACCGCGACGACGTTGCCGGTCGTGGAGGCGCGGGCGGCGCGCAGCACGGCCGCGATCTCCACCGGGTGATGGCCGTAGTCGTCGAAGATCGCGACTCCGTTCCATTCGCCCGTGCGGGTGAAGCGGCGCTTCACGCCGCCGAAGGCGCCGAGCGCCTCGCGGATCTTCCCGGGCGTCATGCCGAGATGGTAGGCCACCGCGATCGCGGCCGTGGCGTTCAGCGCGTTGTGGTGGCCGGGCATCGGCATGGTGAGGTCGTCGATGCGCGTGACCTCGCCGCTCTTGCGGTCGCGGATCTGTACGCTGAAGCGCGAGCGGCCGCCCGTGAGGTCGATGTTGGACAGGCGCACGTCCGACTGCGGGTTCTCGCCATAGGTGATCACCCGGCGATCCTCGATCCGCCCGACGAGCTCCTGCACGGTGGGATGGTCGAGGCACATCACGGCGAAGCCGTAGAAGGGCAGGTTCTCGACGAAGGCCCGGAACGCGTCCTTGATGGCGTCGAAGGTCTTGAAGTGGTCGAGGTGCTCCGGGTCGATGTTGGTGATGATGGCCACGTCGGCGGGCAGCTTCAGGAAGGTGCCGTCCGACTCGTCCGCCTCCACCACCATCCAGTCGCCGGCGCCCAGGCGGGCGTTGGTGCCGTAGGCGTTGATGATGCCGCCGTTGATCACGGTCGGATCGAAGCCGCCGGCGTCCAGCAGGGTGGCGACCAGCGAGGTCGTGGTGGTCTTGCCATGCGTGCCCGCGATGGCGACGCATTGCTTCAGGCGCATGAGCTCGGCCAGCATCTCGGCGCGGCGCACCACGGGCAGGCGCCGTTCGCGGGCGGCCATCAGCTCCGGGTTGTCGCGCTTGATCGCGGTGGACACCACCACGACGCCCGCGTCTCCCAGGCCTTCGGCCGTATGCCCGATCGAGACGGCGATCCCCTTCTCGCGCAGCCGCTTGACGTTGGCGTTGTCGGAGGCGTCCGAGCCCTGCACCGTGTAGCCGAGATTGTGCAGCACCTCGGCGATGCCCGACATGCCGATGCCGCCGATTCCGACGAAGTGAATGGGGCCGAGTTCTGCCGGCAGCTTCATGATTCGGTCTCCATCCTCGTCTGTGTCAGCGGGTCTGACCGGCTGCGGCGACCTCGACCACGAGGTCGGCGAGGCGCTCGGCCGCATCCGGGACGCCGGCGCTTTTGGCCGCTTCGGCGGCCCGGGTCAAACCCGAAGGGTCGCGCAGACGCGCCGCGATCTCGCCGGCGAGGCGCTCGGGCGTGAAGTCCGGCTGCGGAATCACAGTCGCCGCCCCGATGGCCGCAAGCGTCACCGCATTGGCGGCCTGATCGCCGTCGAGCGACTGCGCCAGCGGCACCAGAATGGACGGACGCCCGATCACGGCCAGTTCAGCGACCGTCGACGCGCCCGAGCGGGCGACCACCAGATGCGCCTTTGCGATCCGGGCCGGCATGTCGCCGAAGAAGGGCGAGACCTCGGCGGCGACGCCGAGCCGCGCATAGACGTCGCGCACGCGCTCAAGATCCTCCTCGCGCGCCTGCTGGACTACGGCGAGCCGGCCCCGCTCCGCCGCGGAGAGCCGCTCCAGCGCGGGCGGGACGACGTCGCTCATGACGCGGGCGCCCTGGCTTCCGCCGAACACGACCAGCCGCAGCGTTCCGTCCGGGGCGAGGGGCTCGAACGGCGTCGCGGCGGCGTCGAGGACGGGCTGGCGCACCGGGTTCCCGGTGACGCGCTGCTTGGCCTTCAGGGCGCCGGAGACGCCCCGGACGTCGGGGAAACCGGTCGCGATGAGCCTGGCGCGGGGCGCCAGCAGCCGATTGGCGCGGCCGAGCACCCCGTTCTGCTCGTGGATGATGGCGGGCGTCCCGCGCAGCGCGGCGGCCAGCACCGGCGGCACGGTGGGGTATCCGCCGAAGCCCACCACCGCCGACGGACGCAGCCGGCCGATGAGGCTCCAGGACGCCATCAGGCCTTGCGCCAGCCTGGCGCCCGCCGCCAGCATCCGCGCCGGAGAACCTCCGCTGGGCGTGGCCGACGGGATCTCGTGCGTCTCCTCGGCCGGGAAGGCCTTGCCGTACTTGGTCGCGCGCTCGTCCGTGGCGAGGTGCACCGTCAGGCCCCGCGCGGCGAGCGCGTGGGCCAGCGCCTCGGCCGGGAACAGGTGGCCGCCGGTGCCCCCGGCCGCGAGCAGGATCAGGCCCTTCGCCATCAGGCGTAGGCCTCCTCGTCGCGGCGCGCCGGGACGATGCGGTCGTAATACTCCGAGCGCGGCCGGCGGCGCGTGACGGCCAGCAGGAAGCCCATCGCGAGCGCGAGCGAGATCAGCGACGAGCCGCCATAGCTGATGAAGGGCAGCGTCATGCCCTTGGCGGGCATCAGGTGCACGTTCACCGCCATGTTGATGACCGACTGCAGCCCGAACAGCATCACCAGCCCGGCCGCCGCCAGCCGGCAGAACGGCTCCTCGTTGCGGCGCGACAGCACCAGGCCGCGCAGCACCACCAGCGCGAAGATCGTCAGGAGCCCGATGCAGACGAAAATGCCGAACTCCTCGGCCGTCACCGCGAAAATGAAGTCCGTGTGGCTGTCCGGCAGGATGCGCTTCACCGTGCCCTCGCCCGGCCCTTTCCCGAGCCAGCCGCCCTGCACGAAGCTGTCGATGGCGTTGTCCACCTGGAAGGTGTCGCCCGAGGCGGGATCCAGGAAGCGGTTGATGCGCGCCGCCACGTGCGGCAGCAGGTGATAGGCCACGAACAGGCCCAGCATGCTGACGCCGCCGAGCCCCGCCACCCAGAAGAGGTGAAGGCCCGACAGAAAGACGAGGCCGCACCACACCAGGGTGATCAGCATGGTCTGGCCGATGTCCGGCTGGAGGACGAGCGGCACGATGGTCCCGGCCAGAAGGGCGAAGCCCACCACGTTGCCGGGCACGTCGCGCCGGCGGCCTCCTTCCGAGAAGGCCCAGGCGGCCAGGATCACGAAGGCCGGCTTGACGAATTCCGAGGGCTGGATGGCGACGCCCGCGAAGGAGATCCAGCGCCGGGCGCCCTTGACCTCCGCGCCGAACAGCAGCGTGCAGACCACCAGCGCCATGGCGATCAGGTAAAGCGCCAGGGCCGTCCGCCGGACGTGGCGCGGGCTGAAGAAGCTCACGACCATCATGATCCCGAAGGCCGGGGCCAGATAGGCGATCTGCCGCGTGACGAAGTGGAACGTGGGCAGTCCCAGGCGCTCGGCCACCGGCGGGCTTCCCGCCATGCACAGCACGATCCCGAGCACCATCAGCACCATCAGGCTGAACAGCAGCATGCGGTCGACGGTCCACCACCAATGAGCGAAGGGCGAGCGTTCCAGACGTGACGGCATGGGTCAGGCCTTTCCGGGCGGGGAGGCGTGGGTCGACAGCGTTTCGGGAAGAGCGAGCACGAGGTCGCGGAAGTGCGTCCCACGGACCTCGAAATTCGGGTACTGGTCGTAGGAGGCGCAGGCGGGAGAGAGCAGCACGACGGGCTCGGCCGCGTCCGAGGCCGCGGCGTCCGCCGCCGCCGCCGCCACGGCCGCCTCCAGCGCGCCGCAGCGCGTATAGGCCGTGCGGCCTTCCAGGGTGGCGGCGAAGTCGTCGCTCGCCTTGCCGATCAGGTAGGCCTTGGCGACCCGGCCGAAGAGCGGGGCCAGCGGGGCGATGCCGCCCTCCTTGGGAACGCCGCCGATGATCCAGTGGATGTCGGACGGGAAGGCCGCGAGGGCCTTTTCGGCCGCGTCCGCGTTCGTCGCCTTGCTGTCGTTGACGAACAGCGTCCGCCCGATCCGGCGGACCTGCTCCATGCGATGCGCCAGCCCGGGGAAGCTCGCCAGGCCCTTGCGGATGACCTTCTCGTCAACGCCGATCGTCTCGAGCGCCGCGATCGCGGCGGCCGCGTTCTGGGCGTTGTGCGCGCCGCGCAGCGAGCCGATCCCGGCGAGGTCGGCCAGCACGATGCGCTTGCCGGCGAGGCGGCGCGCGATGATGTGGTCCTCGGCGCTGATCCCCTCCTCCAGCACGCGTTCGACCGAGATCGGGATGACGCGCCGGCCGGCGCTCCGCAGGCGGGCCTCGATGGCGCGGCACCAGTCGTCGTCGACGCCGATCACGGCCACCTCCGCGCCGGCGACCAGCCGCTCCTTGATGGCGGCGTAGTTCTCCATGGTCCCGTGGCGGTCCAGATGGTCGGGCGTGATGTTGAGCAGCACCCCCACGGTGGGCGCCAGCGAGGGCGCCAGGTCGATCTGGAAGGACGAGCACTCCACCACATGCACCCGCCCGGCCGCGGGCGGCGCGAGCGAGAGCACCGCCGTGCCGATGTTCCCGCCCATCTGGCAGTCGAGCCCGGCCTCGCGCACCAGATGGGCGATCAGCGCCGTCGTGGTCGATTTGCCGTTGGTGCCGGTGATGGCGATGAAGGGCGCGTCCGGGGCCGTGGCGGCCCGCTCGCGGCAGAACAGCTCGACATCGCCGATGATCTCGACCCCCGCGGCCCTCGCCTTCTCGACGGTCCAATGCGGGACCGGATGGGTCAGCGGCACGCCGGGCGAGAGGACCAGGGCAGAGAAGCCCGACCAGTCGGCCTCCGCGAGGTCGACGACCGGCACGCAGGCCTCCACCGCCTGGCCGCGCGAGGTCGGCTTGTCGTCCCAGGCGGCCACCTGGGCGCCGCCCGCCGCCAGCGCCTGCGCGGTGGCGAGGCCCGAGCCGCCGAGGCCGAACAGCGCGACGGAGCGCCCGCGGAAACAGGTGACGGGGGTCATGCGCAAAGCCCCCGGCTGAGCCCGACCATCCCCTCGTCCTGAGGAGCATCGCCCCTGGGCGATGCGTCTCGAAGGACGAAGGACTGCAGCGGAGCTGCGCCTCTGAGCGAATAGGATCCCCTCGTCCTTCGAGACGCCATGCTGGCGCATGGCTCCTCAGGATGAGGGGTTTCGTGGGACCAAGAAGGCAGCGCCATCCCGCTCACCGCAGCTTCAGCGTCGACAGGCCGACCAGCGCCAGCACGATGGCGATGATCCAGAACCGCACCACGACCTGCGGCTCGGACCAGCCGAGCTGCTCGAAGTGGTGGTGGATGGGGGCCATGCGGAACACCCGCTTGCCGGTGAGCTTGAAGGAGGCGACCTGGATGATCACCGACAGCGCCTCCAGCACGAAGAGGCCGCCCACGATCGCGAGCACGATCTCGTGCTTGGTGGCGACCGCCACGGTGCCGAGCATGCCGCCCAGCGCCAGCGACCCGGTGTCGCCCATGAAGATCTGCGCCGGCGGCGCGTTGAACCACAGGAAGCCGATGCCGGCCCCGATCATGGCCCCGCACAGCACCGCGAGCTCGCCGGTGCCGGGCACGAAATGGATCTGGAGATAGTTGGAATAGATCGCGTTGCCGGACAGGTAGGCGATGAACCCGAAGGTGGCCGACGCGATCATCACCGGCACGATGGCGAGGCCGTCGAGGCCGTCCGTCAGGTTCACGGCGTTGCCGGCGGCCACGATCACCAGCGCCCCGAAGGCGATGAAGAACACGCCCAGGTTCAGCAGCACGTCCTTGAAGAACGGCACCGCGAGCGCGCTGGCCAGCCGCACGGCGCCATAGCCGGGCATCTTGGGGATCAGATAGGCGATCACCACGCAGGCCGCGCCAGCGATCACGAACTCGATGGCGAGGCGCGAACGGCCGCCGAAGCCGGCGTGGCTCTGCTTCGTCACCTTGAGATAGTCGTCATAGAAGCCGATCGCCCCGAAGCCGAGCGTCACCAGCAGCACAACCCAGACATAGGGGTTGGACAGGTTGCCCCAGACCAGGGTTGAGAACAGGAACCCCGACAGGATCATGAGCCCGCCCATGGTGGGCGTGCCCTTCTTGGCGAGATGGCTCTGCGGCCCGTCCGTGCGGATCGGCTGGCCCTTGCCCTGTTTCAGGCGCAGTCCGTTGATGATCCGCGGACCGAAGAAGAAGACGAAGAACAGCGCCGTCGCGGTCGCCCCGCCGGTCCGCACCGTGATGTAGCGGAAGACGTTCAGGATGCTGAGCGAGGCGGAGTATTCGGAGAGCCAGGTGAGCATGGGTCGCGGCCTCAGGCGGCGTTGGTCGCGAAGCGCGACTTGAGGGCGGCCACGACGAGGCCGGTGCGGCTCCCGTTGGAGCCCTTGACGGTGACGACGTCGCCGGCGCGCAGCGCCCCGGCCACGAGGGGCGCGAGTTCGGCGGAGTTGGCCGCATAGGCCCCCCGCTTCTCCATCGGCAGAGACTGCCAGAGATGCTTCATCAACGGACCCGCCGCGAAGACGAGGTCGACCCCGTTCTCCTCCACCGCCGAGGCGAGCCCGGCATGCAGCTCCGGCGACTCGGGGCCGAGCTCCAGCATGTCTCCCAGCACGGCGATGCGGCGCCCGCGCAGCCCCACCGGGGCCTGGCCGAGCACGCCGAGCGCGGCGCGCACCGAGGCCGGGTTGGCGTTGTAGCTCTCGTCATAGAGGGCGATGTCGCCGCCCGGCGCCGGCAGCCGCACCTGTTCGCCGCGTCCGGACGGGGGCGTGACGTCCGCCATCGCGATGGCGGCCAGAGCCAGGTCGCCGCCGAGCGCCTCCACGACGGCGAGGACGCCGAGGCTGTTCATGGCCGCGTGCTTGCCGGGGCTGCCGATCCGGTAGGTCACCGGCTCGCCGAACAGGGTCGCCTCCACGATCGTCATGTCGGGCTTCAGGATCGCCCGGGTCAGCCGCACGTCGGCCTCCGGGCGCTCGCCGAAGCTGACGATGCGGCCGGCCGGCGAAGCCTCGGCGTGGCGGCGCAGCCGCTCGTAATGGGGGTTGTCGCGGTTGATCACGGCCGTCCCGCCGGCCTGCAGGCCGGTGAAGATCTCCGCCTTGGCGTCGGCGATGGCCTCGATCGACCCCAGATTCTCCAGATGGACGGGCTCCACGGTCGTGATCAGCGCCACATGCGGCCGCACCATCGCGACCAGCGGCTCGATCTCGCCGGCGTGATTCATCCCGATCTCGAAGACGCCGTAGCGGGTCGCCTGCGGCATGCGCGCCAACGTCAGCGGCACGCCCCAATGATTGTTGTAGGACGCCGCGGAGGCGTGCGTCGGGCCCTGCGCGGCCAGCACGGTTCGCAGCGCCTCCTTGGTGCCGGTCTTGCCGACCGAGCCCGTGACGGCCGCGATGCGGGCGTCGGTCCGGGCGCGCGCGGCGAGGCCGAGCCGCTGCATCGCGGCCAGCACGTCCGGCACGGCGAAGAGCGCGCCCGCGCCGGCGAACCCGGCCGCACGGTCCTCGGCCACGACGGCCGCGCCCGCGCCTTTCTCCAGCGCTGCGGCGACGAAGTCATGCCCGTCGCGGGCGTCGCCCTTGATGGCGAAGAACAGCTCGCCCGGCTGCAGCGTGCGGGTGTCGATCGAGACGCCCGTCACGGCCGCCGGCGGTTCTCCGACGGGGCGAGCCTCCATGGCGGCGGCGAGATCGGCGGCCAGCCAGAGGGCGGCGTCGGCGGAATGGGAAGATGCGGTCACGGTCGAGCCTCGGCCAGCGCGGCTGCGACCGCGTCGTGATCAGAAAAGGGAAGAACCCGGTCGCCTATGATCTGGCCCGTTTCATGGCCCTTGCCGGCCACGAGCAGGACATCCCCGGGCCGGAGCTCCGACACGGCGGTCCGGATCGCCTCGCCGCGGTCGCCGATCTCGCGCGCGCCTGGCGCCGCGGCCAGGATTTCGGCCCGGATCGCGGCGGGGTCCTCGCTGCGCGGATTGTCGTCGGTGACGATGACGACGTCCGCGTTCTCGGCCGCGATCGCCCCCATGATGGGGCGCTTGCCGCGGTCGCGGTCGCCGCCGCAGCCGAACACGCACAGGATGCGTCCCGGCGCATAGGGGCGCAGCGCCGCCAGCGCGCTCGCCAGCGCCTCCGGCTTGTGCGCGTAGTCGACGACCGCCAGCGCGCCGCCGCTCTCGCCGACCCGCTCGAGCCGGCCCTTCACGCCCGTCAGGCGCGACAGGGCCGCCAGCACGCGCGACAGCTCCTCGCCGCTCGCCAGCGCGAGCCCCGCCGCCACCAGCGCGTTGGAGGCCTGGAAGTCGCCCACGAGCGGCAGGTGCACGTCGAAGCGCCGGCCTTCGGCCTCCACGATGAGGTGCTGGCCGAAGCCCTCGCGCTGCAGCGAAGCGAGCCGCAGGGTCTTGCCCTGCCGGCCCGTGCTGACGATGCGCAAGCCTCGCGCCTTGGCCGCCGCGATGACGTCGCCGGCGTGCTCGCCGTCGGCGTTGACCACGGCGGCGGCGTCGGCCGGCAACAGGGCGTCGAACAGCCGGAGCTTGGCCTTGAGGTATTCCTCGAGGGTGGGATGATAGTCGAGATGGTCGCGGCCGAGATTGGTGTAGCCGCCGGCGACGAGCCTGACGCCGTCGAGGCGGCGCTGGTCGAGGCCGTGCGAGGACGCCTCCATGGCGAGATGGGTCACCCCTTCCCCGGCCAGCCCGTCCAGGGTCTCGTGCAGCGTGATGGGATCCGGCGTCGTCAGGGAGCCGTAGACCGCGCCGCCCGGGGCCACTACCCCTATGGTGCCGAGGCTGGCGGCCCTGTGCCCGCAGGCGGCGAAGATTTGGCGGGTGAACTCGGCGACCGACGTCTTCCCGCTGGTTCCGGTCACGGCCACGATCACGCCAGGCTGGCGCGGATGCGCCCGCGAGGCGGCCAGGGACAGGGCGCGGCGCACGTCCGGCACGCGCACATAGGCGACCGAGGGGTCGAGGTCGGCCGGACGCTCCGGCTGGCCGACGACCGCCACGGCACCGTTCGCGACCGCCTGCGCCGCGAAGGAGAGCCCGTCGGCCTTGACGCCGGGGGTCGCGAAAAACGCGAAATCCGGGCCCGCCTTGCGGCTGTCCGCCGTCAGTCCCGCGATCCCGCGGTCGCCGTCGGGCACAGGCATGTGCGGAAAGAGCTCTGCGAGCCTCATGGGCGCGGTCTCATCTGGGCGATCTCATCAGCGCGTCCCCCACGCCCCCATGCGGGCCATGACCGGGAACGGAGCGACAGGCGGGTCGAACCGGGGCGGCAGCCCCAGGATGGGCGCCACGCGTTCGATCACCTTACCGGTGGTCGCGCCCGCATTCCAAGCGGCGGTCGCGAACCCGTAGGTTTCGGGCAGGCCCTGCGGTTCGTCATAGATGACCAGGAAGAGGTATTTCGGCTTGTCGGCCGGCGCAATCGCCATGAAGGTCGTGAACAGCCGGTTCTTGCTGTAGCGCCCGCCGATGACCTTTTCGGCCGTGCCGGTCTTGCCGCCGACGAAATAGCCCGGCACCGCCGCCTTGCCGGCCGAGCCCTTCTCGGCGTTGAGCCGCATGACGAAGCGCAGCGCCTCGCTGGTCTCCGGCTTGATCACCCGGTGGCCGAGCTTGGCCGCGTCCTCGGCGGTGCGCTTGAGCACCGTGGGCGTCAGGAAGTTGCCCCCGTTCACCAGGGCGCCCACCGCCGCCACCGCCTGCATGGGCGCGACCGCGAGGCCGTGCCCGAACGCGATCGTCATGGTGTTCAGCTCGCCCCAGCGGGCCGGCACGATCGGCTCGGCGCTCTCGGGCAGCTCGGTCCGCATGCGGTCGAGCTGGCCCATCTTCTTCAGGAACTCCTTGTGGCCCTGCACGCCGATGGCCAGCGCCATGCGGGCGGTGCCGATGTTGGAGGAGTGGATGAACACCTCTGGCACCGTCAGGACGCGGTTGGTGCCGTGGTAGTCGTGGATGCGGAAGCGGCCATAGGCCAGCGCGCCGCGGGCGTCGAAGCTGGAGTTGATCGAGACCTTGCCGCTGTCCAGCGCCATCGCGGTGGTGAGCGCCTTGAAGGTCGAGCCCATCTCGTAGACGCCCACCGTCATCCGGTTGATGCGGTTGGGCTCAAGCGCGTCGACGGGATTGTTGGGGTCGTAGTCCGGGAGCGACGCCAGGGCGACGATCTCGCCCGTCGTCACGTCCAGGATCATGCCGGCGCCGGCCTTGGCCTTGTACTTCTCGATCCCCTTGGACACCTCGTCCCGCAGCGCATGCTGCGCCCGCAGGTCGATCGAGAGCTGGACCGGCTTCAGGTCGGTGGCCTGCCGGGCGAACCCCGCAAGGCCGAGATCGGCCATGCCCTGGCCGTCGATCCACTTCTCGATGCCGGCGATGCCCTGGTTGTCCAGATTGGTGAAGCCGAGCACATGCGCGGCCGCTGGGCCGTTGGGATAGACCCGCTTGTTCTCGGGCAGGAAGCCCACGCCCGGCAGGCCGAGGCGGTAGACCTCCTGCTGCTGCTTGGGGGTGATCTCGCGCTTCACCCAGACGAAGCCCTTCTTGGAGCCGAGCTTCTCGCGCAGGTCGCGCGCGTCGACGTCCGGCAGGACCGCGGTGATCAGCTCCACCGCCTCGTCCTTGTCGATGATGCGGCGCGGCTCGGCGAACACCGACACCGTCTTGATGTCGGTGGCCAGGATCTCGCCGTTGCGGTCGACGATGTCGGGCCGGATGCCGGCCGTTTCCTGCTGGGCGCGCTTGTAGCTGGTCGGCGGATCGGGCCTGAGCCCCAGCTGCACCAGCCGTCCGGCGATCACCGCGTAGATGATCGTGAACCCGGCCGCCACCATGAAGACGCGGTGCCCGCTCTTGTCGAGGCGCATCCGGAACAGGTTGTGCACCGCGCCCAGCACCCCGCGCGGGCCGCGGCCGGCCGGCGGCGCGGCCGCCTCGTCGTGACCGCCCCCGCTTTGTCCGCCAGCATGGGCGGAATCGGCCTCGCGGCCGGCCATCGGATCGGGAGAACCCTGGTGGTCGCTCATGCGATCCTCACTGCTGCTTCTTGCGGGTGGAGGACGTGGTGGTGGTCGTGTCCGTCCGCGCGCTGGTCTTGCCGGGCTCGGGAGTCGGGGTGTTGGTCGGCAGCGCGAGGCCGAGGGCCTCCAGCTTCTTGCCGATCGAATCCACCGGCGCCGGCCGCATCGGGATGTCGGACCAGCGGACGATCTGCTGCACCGCGCCGGGACCCAGATCGGTGTTCTGGTCCGAGAGCGTCTGCAGCCGGTCGGGCTTGTTGAGGAACTGCCACTCCGCGCGCAGCACGGCGATCGCCTCGCGCTCGCGCGAGATCTTGTTCTTCAGCTTCGTCACCTGCTCGGACAGGTAGATCGTGTCGTACTTGATCCGGTACGCGTAGAGCGCCGACCCGATCAGGGCGACGATCGCGACGAGATGGAAAAAGCGGCGCATTCAGCGACCCTTCTTCTTCGGACCGCCCGGGGGAGCGGCCTCGGGAGCCGGAGCCAAGGTGCGTTCGGCCGCCCGCAGCTTGGCCGAGCGCGCCCGCGGATTGGCGGCGAGCTCGTCGTGCTGGGCGGTCAACGGGCGGCGGTTGACGAGCGTGAAGGTCGGCTCCTGGGTCGCCACCGCCGGGGCGTGGCGCGAGGGCGCGGCCTCCCGGCCGGCGCGCTCCGTCAGGAAACGCTTCACGATGCGGTCCTCGAGGGAATGGAAGGTGACGACGACCAGCCGCCCGCCGGGGCGCAGCGCCCGCTCCGCCGCCTCGAGCGCCCGCTCCAGCTCGCCCAGCTCGTCATTCACGGCGATGCGCAGGGCCTGGAAGGTGCGGGTGGCCGGATGGATCCCGTCGGGGCTCTGCCGCACCACCGACGAGACGATGTCGGCCAGCCGCTTCGTGGTCGTGATCGGCTGCTCCTTGCGGGCGGCCAGGATGGCCCTGGCGATGGCCCGCGACCGCCGCTCCTCGCCATACTGGTAGATGAGGTCCGCGAGGGGCCCCTCCTCCATCCGGTTGACGAGGTCGGCGGCGCTGTCGCCCGCCTTCTCCATGCGCATGTCGAGCGGGCCGTCGAAGCGGAAGGAAAAGCCGCGTTCGGCGTCGTCGAGCTGCATGGAGGAGACGCCGATGTCCAGCACCACGCCGTCCAGCGGCGTGAAGCCGAGCCGCTCCGCGACGGCGTCGAGATCGCCGAAGCGGGCCTGCTCCAGGACGAGCCGGCCCTGCATCTCGGCGACGAGCGCCTGGCCCGCCGCGATCGCCTCGGGGTCGCGGTCCAGCGCCAGGACGCGCAGGTCCGGCGCGGCGCCCAGGATGGCGCGCGTATAGCCCCCGGCCCCGAAGGTGCCGTCCAGATAGCGTCCGCCGGGCTGGGGGGAGAGCGTGTCCTGAACCTCCCGCGCCAGCACGGGAACATGACGAGCCGGTCCGCCAGCGGCGTCGGTGACCCGACCGCCGCGACCCGTCATCGTTCCCGTGCTCCGGGGTCGTGACCCTGCCGCAACGCGCCGGCAGGCTCCTTCTTGAGGACGCCGCTGAGTTCCTTCTTGAGATCCCTCACCTTTCGCCTGGCCTCGTCGAGATGACGTTGGAAACGAGAGGGCTCCCAGATCTGGAATTTGTGCCCCAGCCCCACGAAGGTCACCGCATCCGTGATCCCCGCGTGCGACTTGAGCGTTTCGGTGAGACCGACCCGGCCCTCCGGGTCGACCTTGAGCACTTCGCTGATGCCGTAGAGCGCCGTCGAGAAGTGATCCCGCTCGTCCGAGAACGGCGGCAGCGTCTCGATGAGGCTGTCGATCTCCCGAAGGAGTCCGTTGCCTCCGGCGTCCAGCGCGTCCGCCTCCAGCGATGGGTGCACGTAGAGTCCCTCGAACCCGTCCTTCGCCAGGACGGACCGGAAAGACGCCGGGATCGATACGCGACCTTTCGCATCCAGTTTGTTGGTGAAGCTGGATACGAAGCGGTCCATCGAACTCCAGACCCGCACACATGACCGAAGACGCCGCAGCGGCGTCAGCACCCCGGCCGTCGGTGGAGCCGCAAACGACCTTCACGGGAGCGGCGGCCTCCGCCGCGCCAGCGTCTGTCGGATGGGATCCGTACGTCTCGAACGGGATGATTTGGGATAGCATGGGATCATATGGTCGTCAATGGACGCGGGCCGCCGGAGGACGCACCGATTCCACCTCCGGCATTACGGTTGCTTAACGTTAACGAACGGTTGAGAAGGGGGTTGTGCCCGCCCCGCCTCGCCCCTTCCAGGGCGTGAAAACCCCTGGGCGAGCGCAAGCGTGCGAAGGCGTTCCGGGGAAAGAAGCGTCAGGCCGGCCGGCGGTGGACCCGCATGGTCAGGCCGCCCTTCGGCCGCACCGTGACGCGCTGCACGGGCCCGGGCGCATCCGCTCCCGGCTGCATCTCGAAGCGGTGGCTGCGCAGCAGCGTGGCGAGCAGGATCACGGCCTCCTGCAAGGCGAAGGCCGCCCCGATGCAGATGCGAGGCCCGGCCCCGAACGGCAGGTAGGAGAAGCGCGGGACGGCGTCGCGCGCCGGGGCCAGGAAGCGCTCCGGGCGAAACGCGTCGGGCTCGTCCCACAGGCGCCTGTGCCGATGGACGACCCAGGGCGAGATGAAGACGGTCGCGCCCGCCGGAAGCGCATGGCCGGCCACGACGTCCGGGGCGATGGCCTCCCGGCTCAGCGTCGCGGCCGGCGGGTAGAGGCGCATGCTCTCCTCGATCACGGCCTTGACCAGGGGCAGCCTGTCGGGCGCGGCCGCCGGATCGTCGTCGAGCGGCCCTGCGGCGTCGACCTCCGCCTCGCATGCGGCCCGGACGCCCGGGTGCGCGCCCAGCAGCAGCAGCGTCCAAGTGAGCGCGTTTGCGGTGGTCTCGTGCCCCGCCGCCATCAGGGTCAGGACGTTGTCGCGGATTTCGCTTTCCGTGAGCCCCTGCCCCGTCTCGGGGTCGCGGGCGTCGAGGAGCGCGGCGATCAGGTCGTCGCGGCCCTGCGCGCCGGGCTCGCCCCGCCGCGCCGCCACGAGGTCGTCCACGACGCGGCCGAGCGTCTGGACGGCGCCGCTCCCAAAAGCCCGGCCAAGCCGCGGCAGCCACGCCGGAGCGCCGAGGACGTCGAGGGGATCGATCCGGCCCGCCGTGGCGAGGTAGCGCCGCAGGGCCGCGGTGACGATCTTGGGCTCCGTCCCGAGCCCGCCTCGCAGGATCGTGCGGCTGAGAACGTCCAGCGTGAGCTCCGCCATCGCCTGGTCGACGCGGATCGCCGCGCCGTCCGGACAGGCGTCGAGGGTCGCGCGGAACGCCAGGCCGGCGTCCAGCATGGCGCGGGCGTGGAGCGCCGTGCGGCGCGGCGTGAACAGCGGGGCCAGGGTGCGCCGCTGGCGGCGCCAGTCCGCCCCGTCGGCCGTCAGCACCCCCTCGCCGAAGATCGGCTTGAGGACGCGCAGCTGCATCGGGTCCTTGCGGTAACTGGCGGCGTTGTCGATCAGGATGTGGCGGATCGCGGCCGGGTCGCTCACCACCGCGGTGGTCCCGAGCAGGCCCCGCATCGGCACGAACAGCTCCTCGTAGTGCCTGCGGATCAGCAGGCTGAGCGGATTGGTGGCGATGCCGAGGAGGAAGGCCGCGGGTCCCGCCGGGCGCTCGCGCGGCGTAGGGATCGGCAAGCGGGGTGCGAACGCCGTCATGCCGGGACAATGGGCTCAGCTCCCCGAGGGCGCAAGTTGGGCGCCGGGGCGGTTGGGGGAAGAAGAACGCCAGTCGGCCTGTAAGCCGGGTTCTGTAGGGCCGCGGCGCTTGCGCGTCGCGACGTGACGGCCATTCCTCTGGGACGATCGTTACCGACCGCCTCGAGCAACCAACCCGGGCCACAAGGGATTGAGACATCCCCGCGGCGGTTTCCCGCCGCCATGGCCCCTATTCGGTTTTGCTCCCGGCGGGGCTTGCCATGCCGCCTCTGTTGCCAGACGCGCGGTGCGCTCTTACCGCACCCTTTCACCCTGACCCCGGCCGGAGCCGAGGCGGTTTGCTTTCTGTGGCGCTTTCCCTGGGGTCGCCCCCGCCGGACGTTATCCGGCGCCGTGTCTCGATGGAGCCCGGACTTTCCTCCCTCCTCGCGGAGAGCGGCCGTCCAGCCGACTGGCCGGGCCGGTATGGCGGAGCGGGCCGGCGCGGTCAAGCGACGCGCCGGCCAGGATCAATGTCCGGGCAGCCTCAGTTGCTGGCCATGATGGCCCGCGCCTTGCCGCAATAGGCGCGGTTGGCGGCGTTGATGCGCTGGGCGTAGTGGCCGCTCTGGTAGCGCATCACCGTCGCGCAGGTGTTGCCGCCCGACATGCGGTAGGCCTGCGCCAGGTACTTCATCCCGTAGGTCAGGTTCGTCTCGGCGTTCTTCAGGCCGGCCGCGCCGCCCGAATAGCCGAGCCCGCGGGCCGTCTGCGGCTTGATCTGCATGAGGCCGACCGCGCCGCCATTGCTGGCGCCGGGATTGTAGCGGCTCTCGATGCGCACCACCGCGTCGGCGAGCGCGAACGGCACGCCGTTGGCCGCCGCATGCTTGGCGATCAGGCCCTTGATGCCGCCCCGCGCTTCGGCGTCGAAGCCGAGCGCCTTGCCGTGGCGCGGCGCCTTCTCGGGAGCGGCGTCATGCTCCTTGCCGCTCGCCCGGGCGGCGGTCTCGACCGCCGCGGAGGCGGTCGGCAGCTCCGTGGCGGAGGCGGAGGCCACCACGATCGGCTTGGCGGACGCGGCCTTGTCGTCGGCGGTCTTCGTGGCCTCCGCCGTCCTGGCGTGCGAGGCCTTCTCGCCGGCCCTGGCGGCGCGGGCTTCGCGAGCGCGTTCGGCGCGGGCGAGCCTGGCGGCGGCTCGGCGCTCGGCCCTCGATGCGCGCGCGTCCCGGCTCTTGTGGACCTTCGTCGTCTCGACCGGCGCCTCGGCCGCGGCGGCTTCCTTCTTGCGCCCCTCCTGCATCAGGACGGCCAGCGGGCTGGACGTGTCGTTCAGGCTGGCGGAGGCGTGGGTGGCCGAAACGCCCGTGATGGCGCAGGCGGCGAGAATCGCCGCCCCGATCGTGCTCTTCATTCAAATCGCTCCAATGGGAGAAGAAAACCGGCGAGGCCTGCGGCCCGTCTTGCCGGTGGACGCCGTCATGGCGCCCATGGGGTGGCCGGCGTCCCCGTCCCCTGCGGCGCAGGCGGATCATCCGGGCGCGCGCTTCTGGCGCTCCCGGCGAGGGCGTCGACCGTCACGGACCGTGGACCCCGCGGGCGCGCGTTCGCGCCCGGCGATGGGATGCCGACGATCCGGATCTGCGAAAGAGGGGGTTAGTTCGCCGCCACCGTGGTCTTGACCTTGGCGCAATAGGCCCGGGCGGCGCCCGTCATGGAGGTGGCCCGGTGTCCGGCCTGGTACTTCAGGATGGTCCGGCAGGTGTCGCCGCCGGAGAGGCGGTAGGCCTGTGCGAGGTAGAGCATTCCGTACTGGAGATTGGTGTCCGCGTTGAGGAGGCCGCCCGCCGCGCCGGAATAGCCGAGCGAACGGGCCGTGCTGAGGCTGATCTGGGTGAGGCCGAGATTGACGCCGTTGCGCGCGGCCGCGTTGTAGCGGCTTTCGACGCGCACGACGGCGTCGGCGAGAGCGGGGGGAATGCCGTTGCGGGCGGCGTGCTGGGCGATGAGCGCCCGCACCGAACCGGCCGGGATCGCGCCGGCGTCGGTGGCGTCCGCCACGGCCTGCGCGGCGGCCGGGACGGCGTCCGCCTTGGCGAGCGCCACGACGGCGGACTTGGCCGAGGATTTCTCGATGGCGGCGGAGCGTGCGCCGTCGCGCGTCTCCCCGATGGCGATGATGCCGGCCTTCAGGCGGCGGGCGCGCAGTTCGGACTGATCCGTCCTGGCCCCGGACGGGGCGGCGCCGAACAGGGCGGCGAGGGAGGGAGAGACGGGAGACGCGTCGGCGGACGGCTTGGCGGGAACAACCGCGTCCTTGGCGCGTTCCTGGTCCACGCCGCGCTTTGCGGCCGCATCGGTGGATTCCTGGCTGGCCGTCGCGCGCTTCGCGGCCCGACTCTCGGCCAGGGCGGGAGACATCGTGACGGCGATCATCGCCAAGCTCGCGCCGAACGCCGGCAGCTTCGCGCTGGCAATCATGGTGGATCCTTTCGCCAAAAAACCATCCACTAGCTCCCTAGAAGGACGCCGCGCAGGGTAAGCCAGAATGAGGCCAAGATGTGGCTCTTGGCAACCCCGACGTTACGTCAGGGGTTTTCACCTATTCAGCGCAGCCTAAGGCATAAGTTGTTTTATCTATCGAATTCACGCGCTTTGCTTGGCAAGACTCGGTGTCTACTTACCCCCTAAACAATCGTAAGAATTGGCGCCGCCCGTCCCGGGTGGGCGGTTTCGCTCGCGCCGGAGCGCCGGCGACCACGCCAGGACCGGCCTCCGGTTGAGGGGCAAGGTAAGTACCCGTTGTTGCGGAGCTGGAGCGGAGCTATAAGGAGGCGCTCGCTGCGGCGGGCCGCTCCGTGTCAGTTCCGAGGACATCGTCATGAAGAAGTGGATAGCCATCGGCGCCGTGGCGCTCACGCTCGCCGGCTGCGGCAGCACCCAGGGCGACCGGGCGCTCGTCGGCGGGGCCATGGGCGCCACGGCCGGCGCCGTGATCGGCGGGCTGGCGACCGGGCGGGCCGGCGGCGCCGTCGCGGGCGGCATCATCGGCGCCGCGGGCGGAGCCATGGTGGGCGCGGCGACGGCGCCCCCGCCCGAGGTGCGCTGCTACTACAGCCGCTATTACGGACGTGAGATCTGCCGCGAGGTGCGCTACTGAGCGCACGGCCGGCGATGATTTGACGAACGCCGGCGCAAGCCGGCGTTTTGTCGTGAGGAGACGCGAAGATGTGGGGCAAGCTTGGCGGCGCGGGCCTCGGCTTCGCCATCGGCGGGCCGATCGGGGCGCTCATCGGCGCCCTGGCGGGGCATGTGGTGGTGGATTCCGAGCACGGCCTGTTCGGCGGCGACGCCGAGATCGTGTTCACCACGGGCCTGATCGCGCTGTCCGCCAAGATGGCCAAGGCCGACGGCGTCGTCACGCATGACGAGATCGCGGCCTTCCGCCAGGTCGTGTCGATCCCGGACGACGAGGTCGCCCACGTCACCCGCCTGTTCGACCTCGCCAAGCAGACCTCGGCCGGCTTCGAAGCCTATGCGGGCCAGGTGGCCGAGCATTTCCGCGGCAAGCCCGAGCTCCTGGAAGACGTGCTGGACGGCCTCTTCCACATCGCCAAGGCCGACCGGGCGATCCACGAGGCGGAGCGCCGGTACCTGGCCGAGGTGGCGCGCATCTTCGGCTTCGACGCGCGCGACTACGCCCGCATCGAGGCCCGCCACGTCCGCGTGCCGACGGACCCCTACGTGGTGCTGGGGGCCGAGCGCAGCTGGTCGGACGAGGAGCTGCAGGCCTGGCGCCGCAAGCTGGTGGCCGAGAACCATCCCGATCGGCAGATCGCGCTCGGCCTTCCGGCCGAGGCCGTCGGCATCGCCACCCAGCGCCTCGCCGCCATCAACGAGGCGTGGGAGGCCATCCGGCTCGAGCGCGGGCTGCGCTGATGGCCCTCCTCGTCCCGGACAGCCCCCTCGCCCAGAAGGTCGTTCCGTCGCCGAACTCCGGCGAGCGCCGCAACGGACGACGCCCCGACATGCTGCTGCTGCACTACACCGGCATGCGCGACGCCGCCTCCGCGCTGCAGCGGCTCGCCGATCCCCTGGCGGAAGTGTCCTGCCACTATGTGGCGCTGGAGGACGGCCGCATCCTCCAGATGGTTCCCGAGGCGGCCCGCGCCTGGCACGCGGGCGCTTCCTCATGGGCGGGCGAAACCGACCTGAACTCCGCCTCGATCGGCGTGGAGCTCGTCAATCCCGGCCATGACGGGGGCTATCCGGACTTCCCGGACGCGCAGATCGAGGCGGTCACGGCCCTGGGGCTCGACATCGTCGCGCGCTGGCGCATGCCGGCCGATCGCGTGCTGGCCCATTCGGACGTGGCGCCCGGCCGCAAACTCGATCCGGGCGAGAAGTTTCCCTGGGAGCGGCTGCACCGCGCCGGCCTGGGCCATTGGACGAAGCCCGCCCCGCTGGGCGACGGCCGCTCCTTCGGCCCCGGCGAGGAAGGCCAGCCCATCCAGGCGCTGCAGGCCATGTTCGGGATGTATGGCTACGGGCTGGAGGTCACGGGCGTCTACGACGCCAGGACCGAGGCGGTGGTCGCCGCGTTCCAGCGCCATTTCCGGCAGGACCTGGTCGACGGGGTGGCCGACGCCTCCACCATCACCACCTTGCGGGACCTGATCCGCTCTCGCCCGGCCCCGCCCTCCGCCTGAACGCGGGGCCGATGTCCCGGCCGTTCTTTCCGCCTTGCGAGCGCCTCAATCGATCACCATCTGCGGCGCTCGTCCGGATCCGTGCCCCCGGACCATCTCGCCCGCGAGGAGGCCCAACGTGAATCCCATCCCTGACCAGACCAATGGCGGCTTCGGCTGGCGCTGGAAGCCCGTCGACATCGTCGTGCTCGTCATCGCCTTCGCGATCTACTGGCCGCTGGGCTTCGGCGTGCTCGCCTGGAAGCTGTGGAACGACCGCCAGCCGATCCCGCAGGACCTCGGCCAGGCGCTGCAGACCGGCTTCGAGCGCCTCCAGCGCGGTTTCGAGAGCCTGTTCGGCTCGTTCTCGGGCGCCGGCCTGACGGGCTCCGCGCCCGCCCCCACCGGCAACGCCGCCTTCGACGCCCATGTCCGCGAGGAATGGGCCCGCTTGGAGGCGGACCGCCAGAAGCTGGCCGACGAGATCGCAGCGTTCCGCGCCTTCCTGGCGGCCGAGCGCTCCGGCGATCGCGACGTCTATGAGCGCTTCCGCCAGAACCGCGGCCCCGGCACGTTCTGACGAAAGCCTCTGTCGATGCATGAAGGCGCGGGGGACCATCCTCCGCGCCTTTTCGTTTGCGCCTATTGGGCCGCCATCGGGAGCGGCTCGTCGCCGGCGTGGTCCGCCTCGGCCTGGGGCCGCATCCCGAGAAGGTGACAGATGGCGTAGACGAGGTCGGCGCGGTTCATCGTGTAGAAGTGGAAGTCCCGGACCCCGCGGTCGAGAAGATCGATGACCTGTTCGGCCGCCACCGCGGCGGCGATCAGGCGGCGCGTCGCGGGGTCGTCGTCGAGCCCCTCGAAGCGGTCCGCCAGCCAGGCCGGGACGCTCGCCCCGCAGCGCGCCGCGAAGCCGGCGGTCTGGCGGAAGTTCTGCACCGGCACGACGCCGGGCACGATCGGGATGTCGATCCCGCGCGACCGGACCTTGTCCAGGAAGCGGAAATAGACGTCGTTGTCGAAGAAGAACTGCGTGATGGCGCGGGTCGCGCCGGCGTCGACCTTGGCCTGGAGCACGTCGAGGTCGTGCTGCAGGGACGGGCTCTCCGGATGGCGTTCGGGATAGGCCGAGACGAACACCTCGAAGTCGCCAGCCTCGCGCACCCCGCGCACGAGTTCGGCCGTGCTCTGGTAGCCCTCGGGATGGGCCGCGTAATGCGCGCCCACGCCGCCCGGCGGGTCGCCCCGCAGCGCCACGATGTGCCTCACGCCGGCGGCGGCGTAGTCGCGCACCACCGCGTCGACCTCCGCCCGGCTCGCGCCCACGCAGGTCAGATGCGCCGCCGGCAGCAGCGCGGTGTCGCGCACCAGGCGGGTGACGGTCGACTGCGTCCGCTCGCGCGTCGTGCCGCCCGCCCCATAGGTGACGGAGACGAAGTCGGGCCCGAGCGGGGCGAGCCGGTGGATCGAGTCCCACAGGGCGGCCTCGGCGTCGTCGGTCTTCGGCGGGAAGAACTCGAACGACACCCGGATGGGACGCTTGCCGCAGCGGCGGCTGACGCGGACGGGGGCGCGCGACATCAGGCGACCTCCTGGCTGGAGCGTGACGGCATGTCGGTGACGACGCGGCGGTCGCGTCCCACCCAGAGCGACACGGTGAGGCGGTCGGAGACGTCGCCCGGCCCGGCCAGCGCGCGATGCGACACGGCGTCGAGCCCGGCTTCGTCGAGCCACGCCTCGATCTGGTCGCGGGCGAAGCCGAGCCGCCGGTGAGCGTGCGCCTCGCGCAGGAACTCCAGCCCGTGCGGGGCGAAGTCGACCACGATGATGCGGCCGCCGGGCGCCAGCAGCGCCGCCGCCTCGCGCAGCGCCCGGGCGGGGTCCTCCAGGAAGTGCAGCACCTGGTGGACCACGATGAGGTCGAAGGCGTCGCGCTCCACCGGGGGCGCATAGATGTCGCCCTGCCGCAGGACCGCGCCGCGCACGCCCGCGCGCTCCAGATTGGCGCGCGCCACCGCCAGCATGGCGTGGTTGCTGTCGACGCCCACGACGCGCTGCGCGCGGGGCGCGAGCAGCGTCAGCATCCGGCCGGTGCCGGTGCCCAGGTCCAGCAGCGCCCGGATCGGGCGCGGCCCGACGGCGTCGAGCACCGCCGTCTCGACCTGGTCGTCCGAGACGTGCAGCGAGCGGATCCTGTCCCACTCGACGGCGTGCCGGTTGAAGTAGGCCTGCGCGGCGTCCGAGCGCGCGGCCCGCACGGCGGCGAGACGCGCCTTGTCGGCCGCCACCACCGGATCCGCCGGATCGAGCCGGGCCGCGAGCAGGCGCGCCAGGGCCCCGGCGGGCGTGCGCTCCGCGATGCGGAAGAACGCCCAGGCGCCCTCCCGGTGGCGCTCGATCAGGCCGGCTTCGGCCATCAGCTTGAGATGGCGCGAGATGCGCGGCTGCGACTGGGCCAGGATGTCGGTCAGGTCCGAGACGTTGAGTTCGCCTTCCGCCAGCAGGGACAGCACCCGCAGCCGGGTGTCCTCTCCGGCCGCTCGCAGCGACCCCACGAGATCCTGGAGGCTGACGAGCGGGTCCTGGGGCGGAGGCAAGAACGCTTTCGACATAAAGATATGTTTATATCGGCATCACGCTCCTGGCAAGCCTGGACGTCGCCCCGGCGAAAGGCGGCGTCGCATCGGGAGCAGGATGCAAAAGGACTAGAACTCCACCGTGGGAGTCGCCGCGTCCGCCACGACGATTCGGCAGGTTGCGCCGCAGACGCGCCCGAGCCACGCCGCGAGGTCGTCCGCAGCGGCCCTCGCCTCCCCCTCGCCGTTCGATTGCAGCGTCACGACCGCACGTCGGGTGTCGGGCGTGATGATGCTGCGCGCGTCCTGGCGCCAGTTCCAGCGCCGGCAGAGGACGTGGCGGGCGTCGGCGTAGACCACCTCGCCCGGCTTGGGCGGATCGTTCGGGTCTTCCCCGGGCTCGGCCGCCATGTCCATGAAGGTGTCGCCCGGACGGGAGAACCGGAACGCCAGCGGCGGCGCGATCCTGTCCAGATCGTCTGCGCCCACGCACAGCACATGCGCGAGCGACACGGCGTTGTAGGCGTCCACGAAGCCGTTGATCCGCGGCAGCTCGCGCCCGGCCAGCACGTTCTTCACGAGCCGCTCGACCGAGCAGCGATAGCTCGTCTTCTTGATCCCGAACGCCCGGTAGGCGGAGCGCCAGGCGGCGACGCCCGGGATGGCGGACAGGTCCGTCCCGCCCCACCGCGCCCGGCAGGCCTCCTCGCGCTCGGCGATCGCGGCCGCCAGTTCGGCGGAGCGCTCCGCCGGGATGGAGAGATCGTCCGCCACGACGACGGCGGCGGAAAACAGCGGGAAGTCGCGCGTCAGCTCTTCAATCGTCAGATGAGTCATTCGTCATTCACGGGAGTTGTCGTGGGCCGCAACCAAGCATTGTACCTCCCCCGAATTCGTGATGAACTCAGGCTTCGGCATTGTCGAATTTTAGGCGCTCGCGTCCAGCGCCGGAACCTGTTTTCAGCATCAATTGTCGCGAGGTCCGCCGTGAATGGAATGGACGTTCTTGTGATCGCCGAGCGCCTGGTCGGCGACGACCACATCCCCGGTTCGCACGTCAACTACAGGTCGCCCGTCCCGGCCAACCGGTGGACCTCCGCCGACCTCGCGAGCTGGAGCGTCTACCAGGCTTATGGCCTGCTGTTCGGCTGCGACCCCTCCGGGGCCGCGGGCACGGCGAGCCCGGGAGCCTGGCGCGACGACGCGCAGCGCCGCGGGGCCCTGGTCGGCGTGGAGCAGGCGATCCGCACGCCCGGCGCGATCCTGCTCCGCTTCAGCCCCGACGGGCCGCCCGAATTCGGCCACGTCGCCCTCTCGTGCGGAGATGGACGCACGATCGAGGCGGCCGGGCAGCGGCGCGGCGTGGTCGTCGGAGACGCCATGGGACGGCGCCGCTGGGACGCGGGCGTGTTCCTGCCCGAGTTGACCTACGCCAGCCGCGACGCGACGCGCCAGCAGGACGCCGTGCTGCGCGTGGAGGCCTTCCCGCAGCCCTCCCCCGAGGTGCGCGAGATCCAGCTGGCGCTGATGGCCGCCGGCTACGACCCCGGCCCCATCGACGGCCTTTTCGGCCGCCGCACGGAGGCCACCGTGGCGGCGTTCCAGGCCAGCCAGGGCCTCATCGTCGACGGCGAGGCCGGCCCCGAGACCCGCGCGGCGCTCGCCTCGGGCGCCGACGCCGGGGAGCTGGCGCAGGACGCGCCCTATCCGGCGCCCAACCCCGCCGGCCAGCGCCCGCCGCTTCCGGCCGCCCCGGCCAGGACCACCGATTTCCAGGCGCTGAGGGCCGAGTACAGGGCGCTCTTCGCCGGCATGGTTCCTGCGCCGGGCCGGCGCGCGGCCATCCAGGAGGCGGCCGAGCGGGTGCTGCGCTCGCGCGAGCCGGCCGAGCGGGTCGGCGCGCAGCTCGGCGGCGCGCCCTGGCATGCGGTGGCGCTGATCGCCGAGATGCAGAACGGGTCGCGGCTGGACCTGCACCTCCACAATGGCGACCCCTTGACGGACCGGACCGTCACGGTCCCTCGCGGACGGCCTCCGGCCGGCCGGCCGCCCTTCGCCTGGGAGGAGTCCGCGGTCGACGCGCTGACGCTTTTGGGTTTCGCCTCGCCCGCTCCCGACTGGTCGCTCTCGCGCATCCTGCACCGCCTGTAGGCCCATGGCGGGTTCGGTTCCCGGCAGCATGGCGTGTTCGCGCCCCACCTGTGGTGCGGATGCCAGCATTACGTCTCCGGCGCCTACGGGCCCGACGGCTGGGACCCGGGCGCGGTCGCGGACAGGATCGGGGCGGCCGTGATCCTGGACGCCCTGGTGCGGCGGGGCGAGATCCCGCCCTTCAGCCCGGAGGCCGGCCGGCTGCTCTGACGCTCGTCAGCGGAAAGGCGGCTCGTCGAAGCTGCGCAGCTTGCGCGAATGCAGCTGCTCGCGCTGGCTCTTGAGCATGTCGAGGGCCGCGATGCCGATATTGAGGTGCTCGCCGATGGCGCGCTCGTAGAAGGCGTTGGCGGCGCCCGGCAGCTTGATCTCCCCGTGCAGGGGCTTGTCGGAGACGCACAGCAGCGTTCCGTACGGCACTCTCAGCCGGAAACCCTGCGCGGCGATCGTGCCGCTCTCCATGTCGACCGCGATCGCCCGCGACAGGTTGATGCGCCGCCGCTCCTGCGTCCAGCGCAGCTCCCAGTTCCGGTCGTCGTTGGTGACGACCGTGCCGGTCCGCAGCCGCCGCTTCAGCGCCTCGCCGCGGTCTCCCGTCACCTGCGCGGCCGCCTCCTGCAGGGCGACCTGCACCTCCGCCAGGGCCGGGATCGGCACGTCCGTCGGCACCAGCGCGTCGAGGATGCGGTCCTGCCGCAGATAGCCGTGCGCCAGTACATAGTCGCCGATCACCTGGCTCTGCCGCAGCCCGCCGCAATGGCCCACCATCAGCCATGCGTGGGGCCGCAGCACCGCCAGGTGATCCGTGATGTTCTTGGCGTTGGACGGGCCGACCCCGATATTGACCAGCGTCACCCCCATGCCGCCGGGCGCGGTGAGGTGGTAGGCCGGCATCTGGAAGCGGTGCCAGGGCGCGTCCGCCACCAGGGCGTCGACCTCGGCCGACGGCATGCCGGGCCGGATCACGCCGCCGCCGGGCAGCGCCAGCGCATCGTGCGGGCCCGCGCCCTGCGCCAGCTTCTCCACTCCCCACCGGACGAACTGGTCCACATAGCGGTGATAGTTGGTGAGCAGGATCCAGGGCTGGATCGATCGCCAGTCCGATCCCGTATAGTGCACCAGCCGCCGCAGCGAGTAGTCGACCCGCACCGCGTCGAAGAGCGACAGCGGCCGGGGCTCTCCCTCGCGGATGACGAAGTCCCCGTCGGCGATCTCGTCGCCCACCGCCGACAGCAGCGGGGTCGGAAAGAAGCGCGCCAGCTCGGCCGCCGTCACGCCTCCGCGCCCCAGCTCGTCGCCGCGCTCGAACACATACGGATAGGGGATTTCCTGGTCGCCCGGGCCGACGGAGATCACGGCGCCGAACTCGTTCACCAAAGGCCGCAGCTGCTCCAGCAGATAGGTTCTGAACGCCTTCGGCTGGGTGATCGTCGTGGTGTAGACGCCGGGGGCCGGAAACTTGGCGAAGGCCCGCCGGTTGGTCGCCGGCACGCCGTCCGGTTGATAGACCAGCGACAGCGCCGGATAGCGGAACGCGCGCCGCTCCTCGGCGCTGGGCGGCGCTCCATGCGCCAGATAGCGCTCCAACGCCCCACGAAGGGCCGCGGTCGCGGCGTCGTAGAGCCGCTCGAGCGCATCCACCGCGTCCTCGGCGGACGCGACGATGCGCATGGCGGGCTGGTCGTGATGCAGGTCGGCGCCGGAAACGGACACGATGATCCTCGCTTGCGTTTCCTCAGCCAGATACGCCGGGCGGCGGGGGGAAGTCAAAGCGGGGCCGGCGCTTCGCAAGCCGCGCGCCTCCGTGGCGACGCATCGTCCACAGCGTCGATTTAACAATTGTCAATCAAATCTTCAGCTTCAGGCGCCACCTTGTGCAACCGACCCAACCGGATGCGCCATGCTCGCCCGCCTCTTCCAGCACTTCTCGCCGCAGGTCCAGCCCGCCGCGCCGGCGACTCTCGTCCAGCCGGACCCGGCGCGCGAGGAGCCCCGGCCCGCCCCCGTCCACATCGCCACCCGCGTCCTCAGGATCCGGGAGCTTGCGGACCTGAAGGCCGACGCGTTCCACATGAACGGCGAGCCGGCCGCGCTGACGCTGGCCTTCGTCACCCCGCACGGCGACTTCGCGGCCGCCATGGACGCCCTGCGCCGCGTCGCCCCCGCCGCGACGACGCTGCTGGGCGTCTCCACGGCGGGCGAGCTGTGCAGCTCGCCCGAAGCCTCGCTCTATCTCCCGGCCGACGCGCCGTGGGACACCGTCGTCGTCCAGACTTTCTCTCGGGCGATGATCGCCGACGTGTCCATCGCGGTCGTCGACCTCCATTGCGGCGACATCCGCGCGGGCGCGGTCAGGCACACCGAGGCGGAGCGCGTCGCGCTGATCCGCCGCGAGGTGGAGCAGATTTCGCCCCGTTTCACCATCAACATGCAGGACACGCTGGCCCTGACCCTGGTCGACGGCCTGTCGGCCAGCGAAAGCTTCCTGATGGAGGCGATCTACCAGAGCGGCCGCTTCCCCTGCCTGTTCGCAGGCGGATCGGCCGGCGGCGCCTTCGATTTCAAGAACACCTGGCTCTATGACGGCCGCCGCGCCGTCCAGAGCGTCGCGATCCTCGCCTTCCTGAAGGTGGCGCCGGAATTCCGCTTCGGCGTCCTGAAGACGCACAATTTCCGGCGCACCAAAACCAGCTTCCTGGTGCTGGAGTCCGACCTGCCCAAGCGCACCGTGTCCTTCGTCGCCGGAGAGGACCACCTGGAGCCGGCGTCGATCATCGACGCGCTCTGCAAGGTCCTGAAATGCACGCGCGCGGATCTCGCGGCCAAGATGCGCAAGCGCACGCTCGGCATCGAGCTCGACGGCGAGATGTATGTGCGCTCCATCGCCAATATCGACCTGGAGAAAGGCGCCATCGCCTTCTTCTGCGACATCGGGCGAGGCGACCGGCTGTGGCTCCTGGAGGGCGAGGACATCGCCGACTCCACCGCCCTGGCCTTTGCGGAGTTCATGCGCGACAAGCCGCGGCCGGTCGGCGCCATCCTGTCGGACTGCATCTGCCGGCGGCTGAACAACGGGCCCGACCTGGCGCGCATCCGCCTCTTCGACGGCGTCCCGACGGCGGGGTTCTCCACCTTCGGCGAGCTCCTGGGCATCAACATCAACGAGACCCTGTGCGCCATCATGTTCTTCCACGTCCCGGCCGGAACGCCGTTCCGGGACCGCTACGTGGACGACCTGCCGGTGCACTACGCCCGCTTCTCCAGCTACTTCCTGCACCGCCGGGTCGCTCACGCCGACTATCTCGGCCAGGCGCGCCGCCGGCTCATCGACATGCTCAAGCATGAGCTGGAGGCCGGGGCGCGGCTGGTGGAGCAGATCAACCTGGTGAGCCAGAAGGTCGGCGACCTCTCAAACGACATCGCCAGCGTGGAGGCCAAGCTCACCGACACCACCTCGGCGCTGGGCGTCTACGAAAGGTCCCGCGCGCAGCTGGACGCCGAGCTCGGCAAGCTCACCGAGGTGGGCCGCGGCATCGAGACGGTGCTCAACGTCATCAAGGGCATCGCCGACCAGACGGCGCTGCTCTCGCTCAACGCCACGATCGAGGCGGCGCGGGCGGGCGACGCCGGGCGCGGCTTCGCGGTCGTCGCCAACGAGATCCGCAAGCTCTCCACCGACACCAAGATCGCGCTGGAGAAGGCCGCCCACGGCATGGAGCGCTCGGGCGGCGAGGCCATCTCGCTCATCCAGTCGGCGGTCGACGCCGTCGGGCGCCAGGTGCACGACACGTCCCAGACCGTGCGCGTCGCGCGCGGCTCCAGCCAGCGGCTGGAGCTGGAGCTGCGCGGCGTGCTGGAGGTGGCGCGCACCCGCTTCGACGAGCTGCGCACGGAGCTGGGCAGCTTCAGCGACTACAACGACCAGGTCACGCGCCTGTCGCGCGTCGCGTCCCGCCTGGCCGAGCTGGACCGCGCGGCCTGAGCGGCGCGGTCCTGGAGGAAGCGGGCAAGCGCCTCAGCGCGAGAACTTCTTGTACTTGATCCGGTGCGGGATCGTGCTGTCGATGCCGAGGCGGCGCTTCTTGTCCTCCTCGTAGTCCTGGAAGTTGCCCTCGAACCACTCGACATGGCTCTCGCCCTCGAAGGCCAGGATGTGGGTGGCGATGCGGTCGAGGAAGAAGCGATCGTGGCTGATCACCACGGCGCAGCCGGCGAAATCCTCCAGCGCCTCCTCCAGCGCCCGCAGCGTGTCGACGTCGAGGTCGTTGGTCGGCTCGTCGAGCAGCAGCAGGTTGGCGCCGCTCTTCAGCATCTTGGCCAGATGCACGCGGTTGCGCTCGCCGCCGGAAAGCATGCCGACCTTCTTCTGCTGGTCGCCGCCCTTGAAGTTGAACGCCGCGCAATAGGCGCGCGAGTTGAACTCCCGCTTGCCGAGATAGATCACGTCGTTGCCGCCCGAGACCTCCTCCCAGACGGTCTTCTTGTCGTCCAGCGCGTCGCGCGACTGGTCGACATAGCCGAGCTTGACGCTCTCGCCGATCGTGATGGAGCCCGCGTCCGGCTGCTCCTGGCCGGTGATCATGCGAAACAGCGTCGTCTTGCCCGCGCCGTTCGGCCCGATGATGCCGACGATGCCGCCGGGCGGCAGCTTGAAGGTCAGGCCGTCGATGAGCAGGCGGTCGCCATAGCCCTTGGACAGGTCCTGGAAGTCGATGACGTTGTTGCCCAGCCGCTCGGCCACCGGGATGATGATCTGCGCGGTGGTCGGCGCCCTGTCCGACTGCTTGGCGACGAGGTCCTCGTAGCGCTGGATGCGCGCCTTGGACTTGGTCTGCCGCGCCTTCGGCGAGGCCTGGATCCACTCGCTCTCGCGCTCCAGGGCGCGCTGGCGCGCCTCGTCCTCGCGGCCCTCCTGCTGCAGGCGCTTCTGCTTCTGCTTCAACCAGGACGAGTAGTTGCCCTCGTACGGGATGCCGCGGCCGCGGTCGAGCTCCAGGATCCAGCCGGTGACGTTGTCCAGGAAGTAGCGGTCATGGGTGACGATCAGGATCGCGCCCGGATAGTCGCGCAGATGGCCTTCCAGCCAGGCGATGGACTCCGCGTCGAGATGGTTGGTGGGCTCGTCGAGCAGCAGCAGTTCGGGCTGCGACAGCAGCAGCTGGCACAGCGCCACGCGGCGGCGCTCGCCGCCGGAGAGCTTGGAGACGTCCGCGTCGTCCGGCGGGCAGCGCAGGGCGTCCATCGCCTGGTCGACCTTGGAGTCGAGATCCCACAGGCCCTTGGCCTCGATCTCGTCCTGCAGGGCCATCATCTCGTCCGCGGTCTCGTCCGAGTAGTTCATGGCGAGCTCGTTGTAGCGGTCGAGCACGGCCTTCTGGGGCGCGACGCCGTCCATGACGTTCTCGCGCACCGATTTCGCCGGATCGAGCTGCGGCTCCTGGGCGAGGTAGCCGACGCGCGCGCCCTCTTGCACCCAGCCGTCGCCCACGAACTCCTTGTCGATGCCCGCCATGATGCGCAGGAGCGTCGACTTTCCGGACCCGTTGACGCCCAGGACGCCGATCTTGGCGGTGGGGTAGAACGACAGGTGGACGTTATCGAGAACCTTCTTCCCGCCCGGATAGGTCTTGGAGAGGCCCTGCATGTGATAGACGTACTGATAGGAGGCCATGGCCGCCCTTCCGTTCTGCGCCGAGTGGGACTGGATTGCGGCCTATCTAGCAATCGCGGCTTCGCCCGGCAAGGGACGCGACCGCAACGCCTCCGCCCGGGAAGCGCCCCGTCCGGCCGGCCGTCGAGCGACAGGCCCGCCCAACGCTGAAGAACGCGCCGGCGTCGCGTCCAGGGCTCGTCTTCGAGGCCCATGGAGGGGTTGCGCACCGGGTCGCGAAACCCTAGGAAACGCAAGGGGCCTGTAGCTCAATGGTTAGAGCCGACCGCTCATAACGGTCTGGTTGCAGGTTCGAGTCCTGCCGGGCCCACCACCCTCCCTCCCGTCACTCCGTCGTGCGCCCCAGGGCGTGCTGGACGGCGCGGTAGGCGAAGGCGATGGCGGGGCCGATGGTGACGCCGGGGCCCGGATAGGTTCCGCCCATGACGGAATGCGCCTCGTTCCCGCAGGCGTAGAGGCGCCCGATCGGCCGGTCATCGGCCTTCAGCACCTGCGCCCACGGGTCCACCGCCAGGCCCGTCGCCGCCCCGATGTCGGCCGGATAGAGCCGCACCGCGTAGAAGGGCGGGGCGTCGATCCTCCCCAGAGTGGGGTTGGGCAGGCCGGCGGCCGCGTCGCCGTTCGCCCGGTGATAGGCGGTCGAGCCGCGGCCGAATTCGGGATCCACGCCGGTCTCCGCAAAGGCGTTCATGGCTGCGACGGTGCTTTCGAGCGCGGCCGCGTCGATCCCGAGCTTCCCGGCCAGCTCGGCCAGGGTCCGGCCCTCGACCAGATAGCCGTCATCGAGGAAGGGCCGAAGCGTCTTCGCGCCCATGCGGACCATGCCGAGGCCGTATTTCCGCAGGCCCGCCGCGTCGGTCACGATGAAGCTCGGGATGCAGGGGGCCGTCCCGTTCGCCTCGAACATCGCTTTCGCGAACAGGTGGTAGGACGTGGACTCGTTGACGAAACGCCTGCCGGCCTGGTTCACGCAGACCGTGCCGGGCTTGCTGCGGTCCATGACGAAATGCGGGAAGACCGCCGTGCTTCCGTCGGCCCGCTTGCGGATCGAGACCGGCGCCCAGAACGCGTGGTCCTGGGCGCCTTCGCCGAACCGCGCCCCGAGACGGAGCGCGAGGTCCTGCAGGGCGCCGGTCGCGCCGGGCGCGCATGGGCTCTCGGCCGGCGCGGGCGCGTGCAGCATCTCGGCCCGGCGGGCGGGGTGGCGGGTGAAGCCTCCCCCGGCGAGCACGACGCCGCGCGCCGCCTGGACGCGCCGGACCACGCCCTCGCTTTCGAGCACGACGCCCTCCACCCCGGCCGGGCCGGCGACCAGTTCGCGCGTCTCGGTCCGGACGAGGATGTCGACGCCCCGCTTCTTCAGCGTCAGCAGCATGCGCCCGATCAGGGCGTTGCCCATGACCAGCCTTGTCCCGCGCCGGCCGGCCAGCCGATCCAGCCCGTATCGGCCGAGGATCCTGACCGCATGCAGCGTCGAGGCGAGGTTTTTGCCGAGCTTCAGCAGGTGGCCGATGTCCGTGCGGTCCACCATCATGCCGCCCAGGATGGTGAATTCGGGGATCGGCGGGCGGATCAGGCCGAGATCCTCGCCCAGCTGTCGTCCGTTGAACGGCAGGGGCTCGAGGGCCCGCCCCCGCAGGGTGGCGCCCTCATGCTGCTGCTCGTAGTCGGGATGCGTCGCGTAGGGACGGAAATGGACGTCGCTGTCGCGTTCGAGCCGCGCGATCGCGGCCGGGCCGCTCTCCAGGAACGCGTCCCGCAGGCTCCGCGGCGCATGGTTTCCGACCACGGCGGACAGGTACCGGGACGCGTTCTCGACCGTATCCTCCGCCCCGACCGTGGCCGCATGCAGGGAGTTCGGGATCCAGGCCGACGCGGCCGACAGGGCCGTCGTGCCGCCCAGATGCCCGGTCCGCTCCACCAGCAGCACCCGTGCGCCGTCCAGCGCCGCGAAGGCCGCGGCCGCCATTCCGCCCGCCCCGGCGCCGAGCACGACGCAATCGTAGGCCGCCCCGTCGACGATCTGGTCGAGCGTCCGGATCACGGGCGCGGCCTCAGGACGGGTCGGCGAAGAGGAGGAAATCGACCATCGCTCCCTGCAGGGCCTGGTACATGTCGGTCCCGGTCGACGTCCTGCAGCCGAGCCGGCGCGCCGCCGCCACCAGCGGAGACACCGCCGGGGACGTGATCACGCATCCCACCATCATGGCGGCGGTCAGGCGGGCGAGATCCACCGGCGGCGGGTCTTCGGGCCGCATGCCCGCCGGGGTCGCGTTGGCGATCAGGTCGAAGCCCGACGGGTCCGGCGAGCCCACGCTCACCTTGGCTCGGCCGAGGCCGTCGAGGCGGCCGATCAGGCTGTCCCGGCGCGACGCGTCCGCGTCGTGGATGGCGAGCGCGCTCACCCCGGCTTCCACGAGGGCCAGCGCGATCGCCGACCCTGCGCCGCCAGCGCCGACCAGCAGCGCGCTTCGGCCGGCCGGGTCGAAGCCCTGCTGGCGGAGCGCGCCCACGAAGCCGAGGCCGTCCACCATCTCTCGCCATGCCATCCGCCGTCCGGATTGCGGCGCATGATGTTGCAGGCGCGCAGGAATCGGGCCCTGTCGGTCGCCGTTCGGCAATGCTCGAAGCAGCCGAACTTGTGCGGCACGGTGACGATGACGCCGTCGAGGTTCTTGATCCGGTCGCAACTTGCCAGGAAGGCCTTCAGGTCCTCGGTCGCCACCTGCACGGGGGCCAGCAGCCCGTCATGGCCGCGCGCCGCGAAGGCGTCCGTGACGCCGGCCGGCGACTTCACCTGCGCGATCGGGTCTCCGACGATGATGTTGAGGCGGGTCGCGCCGCTGAGTTGAAAAGGCACCTTGCACGCTCCTGGAGCCGGCGCGAAGCCCGCGCCGTCCTCACCGCATCGGGGACAGAAGTTCGAACTCCAGCGCATAGGCGTTCGAGGCGATGTCGCGCGCCCCCGCCCCGGCCAGGATCGCCCGCATGTCGGCGTCGGCCCGCGTCAGGACGGCGGGGCCGAGGCCTTCGACCAGGACGAGATGGCTGAAGGTCGCCGGGTGGACGCTGGGCCGCATGCGCGTCTCCGCCGTCTCGCCGCCGGTCGCCGCCGCTTCGTGCCTGGCCACGTGGACGGCCGTCACTCCGGGGAGCGCCCGCAGGCGCAGCGCCGCCGCCGCGAGGTCGCCCTCGAACCGGGCCCGGTCGCCGTCAGGGGCGGCGAGGCGGACGGTGGCCATGCCGCCGCCGACGCCCTGCCCCACCGTCAGCAGCACCTCGCAGCCGCCCCGCAGGAAGGAGGTCATGGTCGGCTGCACGCGGTTAGACCACGCGGTCGGGTCGTTCAGGCGCGCCAGATAGCCGGGCGAGCGGAACGTCTCGAGATGCGCGCCCTCGTAGAGCGTGAAGGTGGGATGGGGCTCGAGCGACCAGTCGGTGAAGCGGCGGCCGCGCAGGAAGCCCGGGACGCCGAGCCGTTCCGGCATGTGCTCGTGGGTGTGCCAGGCCTGGTACTCGTCCTCATGGCCGGGCTGAACGCCATGCCAGATCCCCACAAGCGCTTGTCCCAACAGCGGCATTTCGCATATCCGGATTGCGACGGCGCCGTACGCGGCCCGCCGGGCCCTTGCGCGAAGCCGCGGAACGTCCCAACGTCTTGCGCCGCAGCTTATTATCTGACTAGTTAGTGAATTAGGGCGCCGGTGTCAAACGACGTCCCTGAAGCCGGCGCGCCGGCGGCCCCGGACATGGCCTCGCCAGGATGAGAACGAGTCGATGACTCTGGACCGAATCGACCCGCGAACGACCCGCCGCCGCCCGGGCCGCCCCCGGAGCCACGGCGCGGGCGAGGCGGGCCCCCAGGGTTCGGCCGAGGGACCCCAGGCCGACATCCTGCGCGTCGCGACGGAGGAATTCGCCGCCAACGGGCTGAGCGGCGCGCGCGTCGACGCCATCGCGGAACGCACCCGCACGACCAAGGGGATGATCTACTACTACTACGGCAGCAAGGAAGGCCTCTACATCGCCGTCCTGGAGCGCGCCTACAGTTCCATCCGCTCGGCCGAGGATCACGCCCGCTTCGCGAGCCTGCCGCCCCGGGAGGCCGTCACGGCGCTCGTGGAGGCCTCCTTCGACTTCCATTGGAAGAACCCGCATGTCGGGCGCCTGATCAGCATCGAGAACATCAACGGGGCGCGCTACCTCGAGCAGGCGCCGCGCATCAAGGAACAGAACGTCTCGGCGATCGCGGCCTGGGATCTGGTGCTGACGGCCGGCCAGAAGGCGGGGCTCTTCCGCCATGACGCCAGCCCGGTCGACCTGCACGCCTTCGTCAGTTCGCTGTGCCTGTTCCGGGTGACCAACAGGGCGACCTTCAAGGCGATCTTCGACATCGACTTCGCCGACGACGCCGTGCGCGCGCGGCATCGCAGGCTCATCGTCGCGATGGTCCTCGATTTCCTCTGCGGCGCGGACCACGCGCCGGCGCAGGCCTGAGCAGCCTGGATCCAAGGGAGTGCAACGCATGAAGATCCTGATCACGGGCGGCGCCGGCTTCCTGGGCGCCTGGATCGCCAAACGCCTCGTCGAGGGGGGCTGCGAGGTCCGCATCTTCGACCGCAACGACGATCCCCGCCTGGTGCGCGCCATCGTCGGCGAGGCCGGCGACGCCATCGAGTTCCGCACGGGCGACGTCACCAGCGGCTCGGACGTCCTCGCGGCCGCCGAGGGCTGCGCCAGCGTCGCCCATCTGGCGGCGCTGCTGACGCCGGCCTGCCAGGCCGACCCGATCCGGGGCGCGAACGTCAACGTCAACGGAACCCTGAACGTCTTCGAGGCGGCGCGGACGCTGGGCCTGCGATCCGTCGTCTACGCCAGCAGCGCCGGGGTGTTCGGCCCCGCGGATGGCGTCCATCCCGCGCCGAGCACGCTCTACGGCGCCTACAAGCTCGCCTGCGAGGGCATCGGCCGCGCCTACGCGATCGACCATGGGGTGGCGAGCGTCGGCTTCAGGCCCCTGGTGGTCTATGGGCCGGGCCGCGAGGTCGGCTCCACGGCCGGGGCCACCCTCGCCTGCCGCCACGCCGTGGAGGGCCGCCCCTACGCGATCCCGTTCACCGGCGAGACGGACATGATCTTCGTCGACGACGTCGCGGCCGCGTTCGCGGCGGCGCTCCTGCGCCCCATCAAGGGCGCCCATGTGTTCAACCTGCGCGGCGAGGTCGCCAGCGTGGACGCCATCATCGCCGAGATCCGCAAGCGCGCCCCCGGGGCCCGGCTCACGGCCGAAGGCCCGCCCGTCCCGATCACGTCGCAGATCGAGGCGCATGACCTGGCCCCGGTGCTCGGCCCGTTGCCGACCACCTCGCTGGCCGAGGGGATCGAACGCACGATGGCGTTCTACCAGGCCGCCGGCCGGTCGGCGGCCTGAGGCGCATGGCCATGGCCCCGACCAGCCCCGCGCCGGCCCTCCCCTTCTCCTTCGCCGCGCTCGACGACCGCCTGGAGGAAGCCGGCGTCGACATTCTCGTCGCCAGCTCCAGGCACAACCTGGCCTATCTGCTGGGCGGGCACAGGCACCACTTCTTCGAAGCCGCCGAGGCCATCGGCGTCAGCCGCTACCTGCCGCTGCTGGTCTATCCGAAGGGGCGGCCGGACCAGGCGGCCTACATCGCCTTCCGCAACGAGAAGGACGCCATCGCGAACCGTGCGCTGGAGGGCCGCGCGCTTTGGCCCGCGGCGGTGCGCGCCGGCGCGTCCGGCGTCGCCGACGCGGCGGCGCTGGCGATCGACCACATCCGCGCGATCGGCGGCCCGGGCGGCCGGATCGGCGTCGAGACGCACTTCCTGCCCTGGCTCGCCGGCCAGGCGCTGCGGGACGCCTTCCCGGCCCATGGCCTCGTCGACGCGAACCGCCCGCTGGAGCGGCTGAGGGCCGTCAAGAGCGACGCGGAGCTGGACCGCCTGCGGGAGGCGTCCGAACGGGTGGTCGCCGCCATGCAGGCCGTCATGCGCACGACCCGTCCCGGAACCTCCAAGCGCGCCATCGAGCGCGCCCTCAGGCGTGAGGAGGAGGCGCGCGGGCTCCTGTTCGACTATGCGCTGATCACGCTTGGAACGAGCCTCAACCGCGCTCCGTCCGACCAGGTCTGCCGGGATGGGGACATGATGTCTCTCGACTCGGGCGGCAATCTCGACGGCTATATCGGCGACCTCTGCCGCATGGCGGTGTTCGGGGAGGCCGACGCCGAGCTGGAGGACCTCCTGGGGGAGGTGCGGACCGTGCAGGACGCGGCGCGCAAGCCCCTGGCGCCCGGCGTTCGCGGCGGCGACGTGTTCTCCTTCGCCCAGGCGGCCCTCGCCGCCCTGCCCTCCGCCGCATGCACGACCTTCGTGGCGCACGGCATGGGCCTCGTCAGCCACGAGGCGCCCAGGCTCACCGCCCAGGGTCCGATCTCCTATCCGGCGGACGACGCCGACCTGCCGCTCGAGGCCGGGATGATCCTCTCGATCGAGACCACCCTTCAGCATCCCCGCCGCGGCTTCATCAAGATCGAGGACACCGTGGCGATCACGCCCGACGGACATGTCGGCTTCGGCGACGAAGGCCGCGGATGGACCCGGGCGGGCCTTGAGCAGCCGCCCCGAAAAGCAGGACCCTGATCCCATGCCGTCTCACGCCATCGGCCTCGCGCCGCTCGGGTTTCTCGACCTCTCGCCGCCGGATTTCGTCCGGACGGCGGGCGCCGCCGGCTTCGGGTCCGTCGGGATCAGGACCCGGGCGGCGGTCCCGGGAGGCGTCGAGCACCCGATGGACCGGAACCCCGCCCTCATGCGCGAGACCCGGGAGGCCATCGCGGCGACCGGCGTGCGCGTGGTCGGCGTCGAGCAGGTCAGCCTGTTTCGCGACACCGTCATCGACACGGTGCGCCCCATGCTGGAGGCCGGCGCCGCCATCGGGGCGACCCGCGTGCTCTGCTCCGGCGACGACGAGGACCTCGCGGTCGTGGCCGACCGCTTCGCCGAGCTGTGCGAAGCCGCCGCCGCGTTCGGCCTCACGGTGGACCTGGAGTTCATGCCGTTCCGCGCGCTCAAGACCTTGGAGCAGGCCCGCCAGACGATTCTGCGCTCGGGGGCCCACAACGCCGCCATCGCGGTCGACGCGCTGCACCTGATGCGCTCGGGCGGCGGCCCGGCCGCCCTCGCGGCGATCGAGCCCAGGCTCATCGGCTGCGTCCAGCTCTGCGACGCGCCCGCGGTCCCGCCCGCCGCCGCCGACCTGGCCGCGGAGGCGCGCGAGCGGCGGCTGCCCCCGGGCGAGGGAGGGCTCCCGCTGAGGGCCATCCTCGACGCGGTCGGGCCGGATCGCCCGATCGACGCGGAGGTTCCGCTCGGCCGGTCCATGCCGGACGCCGATCCGCTCCAGCGCGCGACGCTCGTCTATCAGGCGACCGCGCGCGTCCTCGCCGCCGCCCGGCCCGGCCAGGGCGCCTGAGATGGCCAAGGGCGGCCTCGGGGCGCACACCTTCGGCTGCGTCTGGGACATGGACGCCGCCGCCGCCGTGGAGGCGCTGGCCGAGCAGGGCTTCACCCGCTTCGAGTTCATCGCCATGGCGCCGCATCTCGATCCGCGGCGCGCCTCGCCCGACGCGGCGCGGACGATCCGGCGCGCCCTGGAGGCCGCGCATGGCGAGGCGCTGGCGCTCGATCTCCCCAGCAACGACGTCAACCTCGCCAGCACGTCGCCCGACCTCGTCGACTTCACCATCGAGAGCTACGCGGCCGCCCTGCGCATGGCGGGCGAGATCGGGGCGCGCTGGGTCGTGGTGCTGCCCGGCCGCCGGCACATGCTGCTGCCCCCGCGCGACGACCGGCTTCTCGACGTCTTCCGCGGCGCCCTGGAGCGGCTGGTCCCGCTGGCGGAGCGCTCCGGCGTCCGGCTGCTGATCGAGAACCATCCGCAGACCCTGCTGCCCGACGCCGCCTCGATCGCGGCCTTCCTGGCCCGCGAGGGCCATGGGCTCGTCGACGCGCTCTACGACCTCGCGAACGGCGTCGCGATCGGCGAGGACCCCGGCGCCGCGCTCTCCGCGCTGGAGCCGTTCCTCGCCATGGTCCACGTCTCCGATACGCCCGCAGGCCAGTGGCGCCACGACCCCATCGGGACGGGCGCCGTCGACTTCGACGCCGCGCGCGACGCCCTGGCCCGCCTGAGCTTCGCGGGGCCGGTCGTCGCCGAGATCATCGCGCCGGATCCGGTCGCCCAGCTCGTCCGCGCCCGGGCCGCGCTGCAGGCGCGCGGCTGGCCCGTGTGAGGCTTCGCAAGAACGGTTGCTGGAGGACACGCACATGACGGATCGGCTCAGCGCGGCGGGCCCCGCCCGGCCGCGGATCGCGGTCATCACCGGCGGCGCCGGCGGGCTCGGCTACGCCATCGGCCGCCGCCTGGCCGCCAACGGCGACACGGTCGTCCTGTGGGACATCGACGCCGACGCCGTTCGAAGGGCGGCGGCCTCCCTGCCGGGAGCGCGCGCGGCGGTCGTCGACGTGACGCGGCAGGACTCGGTCGATCAGGCGGCCCGGGCCGTGATGGACGACCTCGGGGCGATCGACGTCCTCGTCAACTCGGCCGGGATCACCGGCCCCAACAAGCTCCTGGCCGACTACTCCTTCGAGGATTGGCGGCGCGTGATGGCGATCAATCTCGACGGGACCTTCCTGTGCTGCCGCGCGGTCACGCCCCTGATGCTGAAGGGCGAGAACGGTCGGATCGTCAACCTCGCCTCCATCGCCGGCAAGGAGGGCAACGCCAACGCCTCCGCCTATTCGGCCTCCAAGGCGGGCGTGATCGCGCTCACCAAGTCGCTCGGCAAGGAACTGGCGCAGACCAGCATCCGGGTGAACTGCGTCGCGCCGGCCGCGATCGAGACGGAGCTCCTGCGGCAGATGACGCCGGAATTCACGCAATTTGTCATCTCCAAGATCCCGATGGGGCGCCTCGGCCAGCCCGACGAGGTCGCCGCCATGGTGGAATGGCTGGCCTCCCCGGCCTGCTCGTTCTCGACCGGAGCCGTTTTCGACATCTCCGGCGGCCGCGCGACCTACTGAGCGGCCCCGCTTCCGCCCGCGACCGGGCGGCCTCCACGGGTTCACGACTTCAAGCAGGGACATCGACGATGAGCGGATTGTTGGGCCAGGGCGCCCTGGTGAACTGGGGCGGCGTCGTCGCCGAGCAGGAAGACGACTACAACATGTGGCACAGCCGCGAGCACATGCCGGAGCGCCTGGCGGTTCCGGGATTCCGGCGCGGCCGCCGCGGCGTCGCGGTGGACGGCGCGCCCGAGGCGCTGAAATATTTCATGATGTACGAGGCCGTGGACGCCGACGTGTTCATCTCGGCGCCCTACCTCTCGCGCCTGAACGACCCCACGCCTTGGACGCGCCGCATCCTGTCTGCCTATATCGCGCCGTCGCGCACGATCTGCCGGGTCGTCGCCACCAAGGGCTTCGGCGCCGGGGGATGGCTGGCGACGCTCCAGCTGCGGCAGGTGGACCGCGCGAAGCTCCGCGACTGGTCGCGCGGCGACTGGATCGACCGCGTCATGGGGATGAACGGCGTCCTGGCCGCCCACGCGCTGGAGGGCGATCCGCAGCTCGGCCAGCAGCCCACGGCCGAGAAGACGTTCCGCGAAAGCCGCGGCGACCGCGATGTGACCGTGGAGTTCGCGCTGCTGGTGGAAGGCTTCGACCTCGGCCCGACCGAACAGGCGGCCGCGTCCGTGGTGGAGCGCGTGCGAAGCGAGCTCGGCTGCGAGGCGCTGACGACGCTGTACCGGACGCAGCACGTGATCACGAACATCGACGTGGGCGCCTGAAGCGGCGCCCTCCCCGGCCTGCGGCGCCGAGAGCCTGCTGCGTTCAAAAGGAAACGCAGCAGGTTCCCGGTTGTGTGGTGGTCGCATGCTTCCAGCGAAAAGCCGGAGCCCATATTTTCGCAGCATCCTCTAGTGATGCCGCAGGATCTCGCCCAGGAAAGCGCGCGTGCGGTTGTGCTGCGGCGCCTTGAAGAAGCTCTCGGGATCGTTCTCCTCGACGATCTCGCCGTCCGCCATGAAGATCACCCGGTCGGCGACCTGGCGGGCGAAGCCCATCTCGTGGGTCACGCAGATCATCGTCATGCCGTCGCGGGCGAGCGACACCATGGTGTCGAGCACTTCCTTGACCATCTCGGGGTCCAGCGCCGAGGTCGGCTCGTCGAACAGCATGGCCTTGGGCTCCATGCAGAGCGCCCGCGCGATGGCGACGCGCTGCTGCTGCCCGCCGGACAGCTGCGCCGGGTATTTCTGGGCCTGATCGCCGATCCGAACCCGCTCCAGATACTTCTGGGCGATCTTCTCCGCCTCGGCGCGCGAGAGCTTGCGCACCCGCATCGGCGCGAGGATGCAGTTCTCCATCACGGTCTTGTGCGGGAAGAGGTTGAACTGCTGGAACACCATGCCGACCTCGCGCCGCACGGCGTCCACGGCCTCCTGGCTGTCGCTCAGCCGGTGCCCGCTGACGATGATCTCGCCGGCCTGCACGGGCTCGAGGTGGTTGATGCAGCGGATCAGCGTCGACTTGCCGGAGCCCGAGGGGCCGCACAGCACGATCTTCTCGCCCTGCGTCACCGTGAGGTCGACGCCCTTGAGGGCCTGGAAGGTCCCGTACCACTTGTCGACCTTGCGCATCTCGATCATCGGCGCGGCGCTGCGCGGGGAGGCGACGGCATCGGCGGGGGTCATGGTCGTCACTCCTTGATGCTCACTTGGCCGTCGCGGCCGACATGCGGCGCTCGAGCGCCCGGCCCCATAGCGACAGCGGCCAGCACATGGCGAAATACATCGCCCCGACCACGCCGAAGACCAGGATGGGCCGGTAGATCTGGTTCGACACGATCGAACCCGACCGGGTGAGCTCGATGAAGCCCACGATCGCGGCCAGCGACGTGCCCTTCAGCAGCTGCACGCTGAAGCCGACCGTGGCCGGCAGGGAGAGCTTGAACGCCTGCGGCATCACGACGTCCACCATGCGGCTCGTATCGTGCAGGCCCAGCGCCAGCGCGGCCTCGGTCTGTCCGTGCGGAACCGCCTGGATGGCGCCGCGCCAGATCTCGCCCAGGAAGGCCGACGCATGGGCCGTCAGCGCGATGCCGACCGCCGCCCAGGCCGGAAGATTGAACCCCAGCAGCGGCAGGCCGAAATAGGCGACGAAGAGCTGCATCAGCAGCGGCGTGCCCTGGAACAGCCCGATCCAGGCGATCGCCGGGATGCGCAGCCAGGGCTTGTCCGACACCCGCATCAGCGCGATCAGCACCCCGAACGGGATCCCGCCCGCGAAGCCCATGGCGGCCAGGGCGAGCGTCCAGCCCAGGCCCTGCAGAAGATAGACGACGTGCTGGAATTCCATGAGCGTCGCCTCAGCGCTGGGGATAGCTGAAGGCCCAGCGCCCGATGCCGGACAGGAGCCACATCGTCAGGAGCGAGATCAGCAGATAGATGAAGGTGAGGGTGAAATAGACCTCGAAGCTGCGGAAGGTCTCGGCCTCGATCCGCTGTCCCACATAGGTCAGCTCATAGGCGGAGATCGACGTGCAGATCGCGGTCGTCAGCGTGAGCAGGATGAACTGGCTCGACAGCGAAGGGTAGATCGCCCGCAGCGCCGGCCGCAGCACGATGAACCAGAACACCTCGTGCTTGTGCAGGCCGAGCGCCAGGCCCGCCTCCGTCTGCCCTTTCGGGATGCTCTCCACGCCGCCGCGGATGATCTCGATGGCGTAGGCGCCGCCGTTCAGCCCCAGCGCGATGATCGCCGTGACGGTCGGGCTGAACCGGACGCCCGCGAGCGGCAGGGCGAAGTAGATGAAGAAGATCTGCACCAGGAAGGGCGTGTTGCGGATGACCTCGATGAAGGCGTTCACCAGCAAGGACGGAAACGCCCTCTGCGAGCGCAGCACCGCGACGCCGAGCACGCCGATGACGAGGGCGAGCGTCATGCCGGACAGCGCGAGATACATGGTGCCGAGCGCGCCCGACAGGATCGCCGGCCACGCGTCGAACACCACGCTGAAATCGAGCTTCACGATCCTGCCCCCGTCCCCTGCGATCGGCCGGCGCCGGCCTCCAGTCTATCCGACAATCCCGGCCTGTCCTGGGGTTTGATCTCTCCCAGCGTCGCCTTGGCCGAGGCCAGTCCGCGCTTGGCCCAGGCCGCCGGCGACCAGCCGGCCGACTCCGCGTCGTTGGGGACCTCGACCGCGATCGGAAGGCCCGCCGGAAGGGCGGCGAAGATGGGCGCAAGGTCGATGCCGCCCTCGCCGGGCATCAGCCGCGCGTGGCGCGCCGCATGGTTCAGCACCTCACGGGAGGACGGAATGTCGGCCGGCCCGTCGCAGATCTGGGCGTAATGGAGCCACGCCGGCGGCAGGGCCGCGATGTCGGCGACCGGCGTCCGCGAGCGCGACACGTGCAGCGCGTCGACGATCACGCCCTGGTTGGGCTGGCCGGCGGCCTCCAGCACCCGCCGCGCGGCGGCCAGGTCGCGGAGCTCCGATTGCGGCATGAACTCCAGGTCCATGCAGAGGCCGAAGGGCGCCGCCGCGGCGCAGAGCTGCGCGTAGGAGGCCGTCAGCCGGCTCTCGTCCGGGTCGTCCCCGGCGACCAGCAGGACCCGGGCGCCCAGGTCGGCGGAGCACTCCAGCAGCCGCAAATGGCGGTCGACTTCGAAATCGGGTCCCAAGCGGACCATCTCGACGTCGAAGACGCCGATTCCGCGATCCGCCATCAGGCTGCGCAGGTCGCGCACCCGCGTGGGCTGGTCCATCAGCGGGAAGGCGACGCCGCCCGGCGAGGCCGGCGCGAGACGCAGGCCCACGAAGTCGTACCCGGCCTCGGCGGCCGCCCGCGCCGCGTCTTCCGGCGCGGCGCCGAGGCACGTCAGGAACGACAGCGACCACTGGCGCATCAGGACAGGGCCCCGGCCTCGGCCAGCATCTCGGCGATCGTGACGGAGCGGTTCTCCTGCCCGGCCCGAGCCGCCGCCAGGGTGGCGGCCAGCGTCAGCATCCCGTCCCGCGCCGAGGTGAGCGGGGCGGCGTCGCCGCGGATGACGTCGAGGAAGTGGTCGAGCTGGTTCACATAGGTCAGCGACCGCTCGGGCGCCCGATGCTCGCGCACCAGCGGGTCCTGCCAGTCTCCGTCCGGCTTGTCGTGACGCCACAAATAGAGGTCGGACACCGACAGCGAAGCCTTCCGGCCCGCCAGGAACAGGCAGGCGCCCGGCTGGGTCGGATGGTAGAGCGCCTGGCCCGACGTGTACTCCCAGGCCCAGGGGCTGACCGCCGCGTCCGAGATCACGAAGGACCCGAGCGCGCCGTTCTCGAAGCGGATGGCGAGGCTGGCCGTGTCCTCCACCGCAAAACCGCGCACGGCCGACGACGTGAAGGCCCGGACGCTCTCGATCTCGCCCACGAGCCAGCGCAGGACGTCGATGTCGTGGATCAGGTTGATCAGCAGCACGCCGCCGCCGGGCTTGCGGCGCCAGTCGACGAAATAGCCGTCCGGCTTGTCGAAGAGCGTCATGCCGTTGACGGCCACCAGCGGCCCGAGCGATCCGTCCTCGATCGTCTTCTTGGCCGCACGGATGTCGGGGCTGTGCCGGCGCTGGTGGCCGACGAGCACCGGAACGCCGGTCCGTTCGGACGCCTGCACGATGGCGAACGCCGACGCGACGCTGTCGGCGACCGGCTTTTCGACGAGGCAGGGGAGCCCGCGTTCGATGCAGGCCACGGCGACCGGCTCATGCAACTGGTTCGGCAGGGCCACGATGACGCCGTCCGGCCTCGTCGCGTCCAGCATGGACTGGAGGTCGGCGTGGCATGGCGCGCCCATGCGCCGGGCGAGTTCGGCCGCCTCGGGGGACGGGTCGCAGACCGCGGCCAGCGTTACGCCCGGATGAGCGGCGATCAGCGCGGCGTGCTCCCGTCCGATCAGGCCTGCGCCGACCAAAGCGAGGCGCATCACCGCGTCATCTCCGCCATGGCGCGCAGCGCGAGGCGATAGCCGAGGGCGCCGAACCCGGCCATCACGGCCGTCGCCGTCCGGGACACGAGCGACTTGTGGTAGATGTCCTCGCGTTTGTGCACGTTGGACAAATGGAGTTCGATCTTCGGACCGTCGAACATCTTCAGCGCGTCCAGGATCGCGATGGACGTGAAGGTGTAGCCCGCCGGATTGATGATGATGCCGGCCGCCTGCTTCCGGGCCGCGTGGATCGCCTCGATGATCTCGCCTTCGAAATTCGACTGGCGAAAGTCGATCTCCAGCCCGAGCTCCCGGGCGTCGGCCTCGCACCACTGGCGGATCTCGTCGAGCGTCGTGGAGCCGTAGATCTCGGGCTCACGCTCCCCCAACAGGTTCAGGTTGGGGCCGTTCAGGATGAAGATCGTCGGCATCTTGCGTGTTCCGGGGGAGGGCGCGCGACGCGGCGGGCCTGGCCGCCGCGTCGCCTGACGTCGAGCCTCTCTGAAGGGAGAAGCGCGTTACTTCTTGGCCGTGAAGGGCACGCCTTCGAGCGACTTCGGGAAGTCGGGCAGCGACGCGTTCAGCCACTTCTTGTTGATCGCTTCGAGCCGGCCGTCCGCCGTGATCTTGTCGACGAAGCTGTTCAGCCAGGCGTTGGTCTTCTCGTCGCCGAGCAGGCTGCAGATGCCCATCCACTGCTCGTTGAAGACCACCTTCTGCTCGAAGTCGTTTCCGGGCGCGGCCTTGTCGAGATTGATCTTGTAGGTGGTGTTGCCGCCGATGGCGTCCACCTGCCCGGACACCAGCGCCTGCATGTTCGAGCTGTCGTCGTCGAAGCGGCGGATGTTGGGGATGTCGCCCAGCGCCGTCGTGATGGCCTTGTCCTGCGCGGCGCCGCGCGGCACGCCGATGCGCAGGTTGCGGGCGTCCTCGATCTTCTCGATCTTGTGCTTCTTGCTGGCGAGCAGGATGATCTTGAGCCCCGCATAGGGCTTGGAGAACTGCACCGCTTTGGCGCGGTCCGGGTACATGCCCATGACGGCCATCTGCAGGTCCACCTTGCCGGTGAGCAGGTTGGGGATGCGGGCCGAGACGACGTTCGGCACGAACTCGACCTTGACGCCGAGCTCCTCGCCGATCAGCCGGCCGACGTCGACGTCGTAGCCGATGTTCTGGCCCGAGGAGTCGAAGGAGCCCCAGGGGGCCTGCTCGCCCATGACGCCGATCCGGATCACCCCGGCCTGCTTGGCCTTGTCGATGGTCTGCGCGACGGACGGGGTCGCGGCCGCGCCGATCAGACCGATCAGCGCTCCCACGGCCAGGGCCGCATTCCGCACGGCGTTCATGCTCGTCATGTCTGTCTCCTCCCTGTTTTTGTTCGAGGCTGCGCAGCGGCCACGTCCTGGCGACGGGTCCCCCGTTCGGCTTGGCTGTAAATTGACTAACTAGTTGGTCGATGTCCAGCGCGTTTCAGCCTGCGCGGCCCGAAACTGTCGGCCCGCCCTGCGATGTGAGGCGTGGATCCCGGCGCTATCCGCCCTCGATCTGGGAGACGTGGTTGAGCGCGATCACCCATCGCCCGTCGCGCTTGCGCATCAGGCGGGTGTTGACGCCCGTCTGGTTCCCGGCGGGTCGCACGAGCGCATAGTCGCTGATCAGCTGCGCCGCGTCCGGGGCGAGGATCTCGATGCGGATGTTCGAGAACGTCAGCTGGCCCTGCGAGCCGGGCGAGCCGCCATAGTCGGCGATGTAATGGTCCAGCGTGCCCTGCCAGTCCTTCTGGATGCGCCCGCGCGAGACGAAGATGACGTCCGGATTGGCGAAGCCTTCCATGTAGCCGCGCAGGTCGCCCCTGTTCCAGGCGTCCTGCATGGCGGCGATCACGGCGCGGATGGCGGCTTCTTCTTCGGCGTTGGACATCGGCGGCTCGGACCTCGGGTGCGGGGCGGGCGAGCAGGACACACGCCCGGAGCATTGCACGCAAGAGATGTAGCGACCGCACCGTGCTGGGCTGGGTTGCGCTAAAGCGGTTGACCTCGGCGACCTCCGTTGAAATACGCATGGCCTGCGAGAGAGTTCTTCGCGTTCAGCAACTTGGAAGCGCCATGACGTTCACGACCCGACCTGAACTCAGGGGCACCTTCGGGGCCGTTTCGTCGACGCATTGGCTCGCCTCCACGGTCGGCATGTCGATCCTCGAGAAGGGCCACACGGCCTTCGACGCCGCCGTCGCGGCCGGGTTCGTGCTGCAGGTGGTGGAGCCGCATCTGAATGGCCCGGGCGGCGAAGTCCCCATCATCGTGACGCCCGCCGGCGCGGACGCGCCGATCGTGATCAGCGGGCAGGGCCCGTCGCCGGCCGCCGCGACCGTGGCCCATTTCCGTTCGCTCGGGCTCGACATCATTCCGGGCACCGGCCTGCTGCCGGCCTGCATCCCGGGCGCCTTCGGGGCCTGGCTGACGCTGCTGCGCGACTACGGTACCGCGGACCTCGAGGACGTGCTCGCGCCGGCGATCTCCTACGCCCGCACCGGCCACCCGCTGGTGCCGCGCATCGCCAACACGATCGCGCAGATGCGAGAGCTGTTCACCACGCATTGGCCGAGCTCGGCCGAGATCTACCTGCCAGGCGGCGTCGCCCCGGAGGCCGGGCGGCTGTTCCGCAATCCGCAGATCGCCGCCGTCTATGGCGAAATCCTGGAGCGGACGCGGGGCGCCGGCGGCCGCGAGGCGCGCATTCAGGCCGCGCTCGACTTCTGGTACCGGGGCCCGATCGCCGAACGCATCGCGGACTTCTGCGCCACGCAGGAGGTGTGGGACGTCTCGGGTCGCCGGCACAAGGGCCTGATCACCGCGCAGGACATGGCGGACTACGCGCCGAAGGTCGAGAAGCCGGTCTCGGTCGCGTATGGCGACTACGAGGTCTTCAAGTGCGGAGCCTGGTCGCAAGGCCCGGTGCTGCTGCAGATGCTGCAGATCCTGAAGGGCACGGACATCGACCGGCTCGACCCGACTGGCCCGGACTTCGTGCATCTCCTGGCCGAGACCGCAAAGCTCGCCATGGCGGATCGCGAGTGCTGGTACGGCGACAGCCCGGATGTGCCGCTTGAGACGCTACTGTCCGCCGCCTATGCGGATGAGCGCCGCGCGCTGATCGGCGCCGAGGCGTCGATGGCGTTCCGCACCGGCTCGCCCGACGGCCGCGCGCCGATTTTGCCGCCGCTGCGTCCCGTCGGGACCATTCCGCAGCCGGGCGTCGGCGGCGGCGAGCCGACGGTGGCGCGGCAGGTCGCGCCCGCGATCGACCGGCAGGGCGAGGCCGCCTTGACGCCCGAAGGCGCCCAGCGCGGCGACACCGTGCAGGTGAGCGCGGTGGACCGCTGGGGCAACATGGTGTCGGCGACGCCGTCCGGCGGCTGGTTCCAGTCGAGCCCGGTCATTCCGGGGCTGGGCTTCAGCCTCACCACGCGCGGCCAGATGTTCTGGCTGGAGGAAGGGCTCCCATCCAGCCTCAAGCCCTCCAGGCGGCCGCGCACCACGCTGACGCCCTCCACGGCCTTCCGCGACGGCAAGCCCTACATGGCCTTCGGCACGCCGGGCGGCGACCAGCAGGACCAGTGGCAGCTCATCATGCTGCTGCGCCACATCCACCACGGCATGAACCTGCAGGAGGCGATCGACGCCCCCTCGTTCCACACCGACCACCTGCCGAGCTCCTTCTGGCCGCGCGAGGTGAGCCTCGGCTCGCTGACGCTGGAATCCCGCTTCCCGCAAGCTGTGCAGGACGATCTCGCCCGGCGCGGCCACAGGATCACGGTCAATGATCCGTGGTCGGAGGGCCGGCTCGCCGCCGTGGCGCGGGAGATGGACGGCGAGGTGCAACTCGTGAAAGCGGGCGCGAACCCGCGCGGCGTGCAAGGCTACGCGGTCGCGCGATGACGCCCGCATCGAACAATCAAAACAGGAGAGGGACGTCGATGAAACCGATCTATCTCGCGCTCGCGGCCAGCCTGGCGCTCGGCGGCCTGGCGGCCGGCAGCGCCCCGGCCGCCGCGCAGAACACCCTGCGCATCGGCCTGCAGGACGATCCCGACACGCTGGACCCGGTGTCCAATTGGAGCTTCGTCGGCCGGCACGTGCTGCAGTCGCTGTGCGACAAGATCGTCGACATCGACGAGAACGGCCAGATCATCCCCATGCTGGCGACGAGCTGGGAGTGGAACGCCGACAGCACGGCGCTCACCCTGAAGCTGCGGCCCGACGCCGTGTTCCATGACGGGACCAAGATCGACGCCGCCGCGATCAAGTACAATCTCGACCGCGAGCTCACCATCAAGATCTCCCGCCGCAAGGCCGAGATCAGCGCCATCGCGTCCGTCGACGTGGTCGACCCGCTCACAGTGAAGATCAACCTGAAGGAGCCGTCGGTGCCGCTGCTCGCGGCGCTCAGCGACCGCGCCGGCATGATGATCAGCCCCAAGGCGGGCGAGGCCCTGGGCGAGAAGTTCACCGACGCGCCGGTCTGCTCCGGCCCCTACAAGTTCGTGGAGCGGGTCACGCAGGACCGCATCGTGCTGGACAAGTTCCCGCAATACTATGCGGCCGACAAGTTCCACTTCGACCGGCTGGTCTATCGCGGCATGCCGGACTCCAATGTCCGCCTGCTCAACCTGCGCTCGGGGCAGCTCGACCTGATCGAGCGCATGGCCGCCACCGACGTGAAGGCCGTCAAGGCCGACAAGGGCTTCACGGTCGTGCCCGTGGTCGGGCTCGGCTATTACGGCATCACCTTCGACATCAACGGCGAGGGCGCGGATCTCGACGCCGGCAAGAAGGAGCTCGTCCGCCAGGCCTTCAGCCTCGCGATCGACCGCGAGGCCATCAGCAACGTGGTGTTCGACGGGCAGGCCAGCATCGGCAACCAGCCCTTCCCGCCGACGAGCCCCTATTACGACAAGAAGTTCCCGGTGCCTGGACGCGACCTCGCGGCCGCCAAGAAGAAGATGGCCGAGGCCGGCGTGAAGTCCGTCAACCTGGAGCTGCTGGTGCCCACCGACGCCGAGCGCCAGCAGGTGGCCCAGCTCGTACAGGCCATGGTGGCCGAGGTCGGCATCACGATGACGATCAAGCCGACCGAGCTGATGACGCTGCTCGACATCGCCCGCCAGGGCAAGTTCGAGGCGCATCTGGTGGGCTGGAGCGGCCGCGTCGACCCGGACCTCAACATCACCCCGATGCTGGCATGCGGGGCGTCCGGCAACGACGCCAAGTACTGCAACAAGGATCTCGACGGGATCCTCGCCAAGGCGCGCTCCATCGGCGACGCCAACGCCCGCAAGGTCGAGTACGACAAGGCCAACGCGATCCTGCAGAAGGATCTGCCGATCGTGTACCTCTACCATTCGCAGTGGATCTTCGCGCACAACGCCAAGATCACCGGCATGAAGCCGGCCCCGGACGGCATCATCCGCCTCTCCGGCGTGAAGCGCGCGAACTGAGGCCGATGAGCATCTCCACCGCCTCGCCCGAGACCTCGCCGACCCGCTCCATGCGGGCCGGCGGGGACGCGCCCACTGTTCTGGACGTCCGAGACCTGCGGGTCACGTTCACGTCCGACGGGCGCACCGTGACGGCCGTGGACGGCGTCAGCTTCACGGTGAAGAAAGGCCGCACGCTCGCGATCGTGGGCGAGTCCGGCAGCGGCAAGAGCGTCACCTCGCTGGCGGTGATGCGGCTGTTGCCGGAGCACTCGGCCCGGATCTCCGGGTCGGTCGCGTTCGAGGGCCGCGAACTCCTCGCCGAGCCGAAGAGGGCCATGCGCGACCTGCGCGGCGACCGGATGGCGATGATCTTCCAGGAGCCGATGACGTCGCTGAACCCGTCCTACACGATCGGCGAGCAGATCAACGAAGTCATCCTGCGCCACCGCCCCTTCACCAAGGCGCAGGCGACCGACCATGGAATCGCGATGCTGCGCCTGGTGCGCATCCCGTCGCCCGAGGCGCGCTACGCGCAATACCCGCACAATCTCTCCGGCGGCATGCGCCAGCGCGTGATGATCGCCATGGCGCTGGCCTGCGACCCGGAGCTGCTGATCGCCGACGAGCCCACGACCGCGCTCGACGTCACCATCCAGGCGCAGGTCCTCGACCTGATGCGCGAGCTGCAGGGCAAGACGGGCGCCGCCGTCATTCTGATCACGCATGACCTCGGCGTAGTGGCGGAGGCCAGCGACGACGTCATCGTGATGTATGCCGGGCAGGTGGTGGAGCAGTGCTCGGTGGAGGACCTCTTCACCTTCCCGCAGCATCCCTACACGGTCGGGCTGCTTGGCTCGCTGCCGCGGCTGGACGAGAAGCGCGACCGCCTGGTCGCCATCACCGGAACGGTGCCCGACATGGCGCATCCGCCCTCGGGCTGCCGCTTCCAGGCGCGCTGCCCCTTCCGCATCGAAAAATGCGCCGAGACGCCCGCCCTCATGGAAATCACGCCCGGCCATTCCAGCCGCTGCTGGCGCGCGCCGCTGGAGACCCTGGTTCCGTGAACGCGTCCCTGTCGGCGGCCCCCGGGCCGATCATCGAAGTCCGCGACGTCGGCAAGAGCTACGTGGTGAAGCGCAGCGTCTTCGGCCGGCCGCTGGCGCGGCTCGGCGCCGTCGACGGCGTTTCGCTGGCGCTCATGCCGGGCGAGACGCTCGCGATCGTGGGCGAGTCCGGTTGCGGCAAGTCCACGCTGGGCCGGCTGATGATGCGGCTCATCGAGCCCAGCGCCGGGCAGGTCTTCATCGCCGGCCGCGACGTCACCGCGATGAGCCACGGCGCGATGCGCGAGCAGCGGCGGCACGTGCAGCTGATCTTCCAGGACCCCTACGCCTCCCTCAATCCGCGCATGACCATCGGGCAGACCATCGCCGAGCCGCTGATGCTGCAGAACATCGTGCCGGCCGGTCAGCGGGCGCAGCGCGTCGCCGAACTCCTCGACATGGTGGGCCTGCGGCCCGAGCTCGCGAACCGCTATCCGCACGAGTTCTCGGGCGGCCAGCGCCAGCGTGTGGTGATCGCCCGGGCGCTCGCCCCGGAGCCCGACGCCATCATCTGCGACGAGGCCGTTTCGGCGCTGGATGTCTCGATCCAGGCGCAGGTCCTGAACCTGCTCAAGGACCTTCAGGCGCGGCTCGGCCTCGCCTATGTGTTCATCTCGCACGATCTCGGCGTCGTGAAGCACATCGCCGACCGGGTCGCCGTGATGTATCTCGGCAAGATCGTCGAGATCGGCGCGGCGGACGAGATCTTCCACGCGCCGCGCCACCCCTACACGCGGGCGCTTTTGTCGGCCATCACGGTCGCGGCGCCGCCCAGCCGGCAGCGTGCGCGCGCCGCGAGGCTGCATGGCGACCTGCCGAGCCCGCTGGCGCCGCCGCAGGGCTGCCGTCTCCACACCCGCTGCCCGCATGCGCGGCCGGCCTGCCAGACGGTGGACATGAGCCTCGACGTCGAGCCCAGCGGCCACGCCAACGCCTGCGCGTTCTGGCGCGAGCTGCCGCCGCAGGACGAGTCGGAGCGCATCCGCGAGCCGCGCAACCCCAAGCTGGAGGAGCTCTTCGGAGCCTTCGAGGCCATGGCGGCGCAAAAGGCCGCGTCAGCGGCGGAGGGCTGAGCCATGTCCTCGCTGCTCCTGCGCCGGCTGCTGCAGCTGGTCCCCACCATCGTCATCCTGTCGCTGATCATTTTCTCGCTGCAGCACATGCTGCCCGGCGACCCGGCCCTCGTGCTCGCCGGCGAGAACCCCGACGAAGCGACGCTCGCCGCCATCCGGGCGCAGTACCACCTCGATCAGCCGATCGTGGTCCAGTACCTGTACTGGGTGAAGGGCGTGCTCACCGGCGACCTCGGCGAGTCCATGCGGCACAACCGGCCGGTGCTCGACCTCATCCTGCTGAAGCTGCCCGTGACGCTGCAGCTCGCCGTGATGGGCATCATCGTGGCGCTGGTTCTCGGCATCGCGGGCGGCGTGATCTCGGCGCTGCGCCAGAACACGCCGGTCGACTACGCCGCCAACATCGTGTCGCTGGCCGGCATCTCGGTGCCGAACTTCTGGCTCGGCATCATGCTGATCCTGTTCTTCTCCGTGCACCTCAATTGGCTGCCGGCCTCGGGCTTCGTCAGCCCCTGGGAGGACTGGCGCATGAACCTCGCCACCACGGTGATGCCGGCCTTCGTGCTCGGCACCGCCATCGCGGGCGTCATCATGCGACACACCCGCAGCGCCATGCTGCAGGCGCTGGAGAGCGACTATGTCCGCACCGCCCGCGCCAAGGGCCTGAGCGAGTGGGTGGTGGTGTTCAAGCACGCCATGCGCAACGCGCTGACGCCGATCATCACGCTGGGCGCGCTGGAGTTCGGCGCGCTCCTGTCGGGCGCGGTGCTCACCGAGCAGATCTTCACGATCCCGGGCTTCGGCAAGCTGATCGTCGACGCGGTGTTCACCCGCGACTACCCGGTGGTGCAGGGCGTCGTGCTGGTCACGTCGCTGTTCTACATCACTCTGAACCTGCTGGCCGACATCGGCTACATCCTGGTCAACCCGCGTTTGAGGAGCTGACCGTGGCGACTTCCCAAACGATCGCCGCTTCGCCCTCCGCCGTCCGGACTGGTCTGTTCCAGAGCCGCGTCTGGCGGCGGCTGGCCCGGCGCAAGAGCGCGCTGGTCGGGCTCGCGGTGGTGCTCCTGATGGTGTTCGTCGCCGTCTTCGCGCCGCTGCTCGCGCCCTATGATCCCATCGCGCAAAGTTGGACGGCGGTGCGCAAGGCGCCGTCGGCCGCCCATTGGCTCGGCACCGACGAGGCCGGCCGGGACATGCTGTCGCGCATCATCTGGGGCGCGCGCGCGTCCCTGATGGCGGGGCTGACCTCCGTCGGCATCGCGATGGCGATCGGCGTGCCGCTCGGGCTCGCGGCCGGCTTCCTGGGCGGCCTCGTGGACGGCCTCATCAGCCGCTTCACGGACGCCATGCTGGCCTGCCCCTTCCTGATCCTCGCCATCGCCTTCGCGGCCTTCTTCGGGCCGAGCCTGTTCAACGCCATGCTGGCGATCGGCATCACCGCCATGCCGCTGTTCATCCGGCTGACGCGCGGGCAGGTGCTCTCCATCAAGGCCGAGGACTACATCGAGGCGGCCAGCGCGGTCGGCAATCCGCAATGGCGCATCGCTGTGCGGCACATCCTGCCCAACATCCTGCCGCAGCTCATGGTGCAGGCGACCCTCACCATCGCGTCCGCGATCATCGCGGAGGCGAGCATGTCGTTCCTGGGGCTCGGCCTGCAGCCGCCCGCGCCGTCCTGGGGGTCGATGCTGAACTCCGCCCAGCGCTTCCTCGGCAACGCGCCCTGGATGGCGCTTTGGCCCGGCATCGCGATCTTCGCGACCGTGCTCTCCTTCAACCTTCTCGGCGACGGCCTGCGCGACGCGCTCGACCCGCGGTCGCGGTGACGCGAAAAGGCCGAGGCGCACCCGCCTCGGCCTCTGGAGACGCGGCGTCTCCTCACCCCTCGGTCGACGGCGCGGCCGGTCCAAACCTCTGGACCTCAGGCCCGTCCGACCGGCGCGCGGCGCCCAGCGACGGCGTCGGGATCAGCATGGAGACCCGCCTGCGGTAATCCGCATAGGCCTTGCCGAAATACGCCAGCAGATCGCGCTCCTCCAGCTGGATGCCCACCAGGATGTAGGCCGTGCACACGGCCGCGAACATCAGGTGTCCCGTCGTCATCACCGGCGCCGACCAGAACGCGACGATGAAGCCGAGATAGATGGGATGCCGGACCCAGCGATACAGGTAGGGCGTCTTGAACGCCGCCTGGGCCATGGGCCGCCCCGTCCAGCCGGCGAAGGCCTGGCGCAGGCCGAAAAGCTCGAAGTGGCTGATCATGAAGGTGCTCGCGAGCACGATCCCCCAGCCGAGCCAGAAGCCCGCGCGCAGGGCGCCGGCCATCATCCCGTGGGCCTCCCAGGCCACGCCCGGAAGCGGTCGCCACCTCCAGAACAGGAGCGCCAGGGCCGAGCTGGCGAGGAAGACGAACACGCTCCTCTCGATGGTCGACGGGACGAACCGCGTGAACCAGCGCTTGAAGGCGGGCCTCGCCATCACGCTGTGTTGCATCGCAAACAGCGTCAGCAAGGCCAGGTCGACGCCGACGCTGGCGACGGAGAGTTCGGCCGGGCCGTCGTCGATGCCCTTGGGAACCCCAAAGCCGCCCGTGAACCCGACGGCGTACAGGAACACGAGCAGGAAGAACGCGTAACTCAAGACGCCGAAACCCAGGCGAAGCGTTTTGGCCATGTGACCCTCCCTTGACGAGGAGAGCCTGACGGAGACGCCGGGCCCGCGATGTGCTGCGCGTCACAGCCGTTCCCCTCCCCGCCCGGGGAGGCCCGGCTTCGATCCTGGTCGAAACTCGTGCTACTCTGCGGGACACCGTCTCGTCCCGCGCCTCAGGTCGCGCGCCTGAGGGCCTCTTGAACGTCGGCGCGCCAGCGACGGCTTTCGGCGGCGAGCGGCGCCCGAATGGTCGAGTCGAAGCCGCTCACGCGAGCCGGTCCTCATGAAGTGGCGACCTCAAGTCCGCGGCCTCTTCCAAAAATACCTGCTCGTGCTGTTTGCGGCCGTCGTCGTCCCCCTGGCGGTGAACGGCGCCAGCGAGGCCTGGCTCGGCTATCGCGACCAGAGGGCGCGGCTGGACCAGCTGCTCGGCCTGCAGGCCACGTCGGCGGCGGCCAGGATCGAAGGCTTCCTGGACGGCCTCGCCAGCCAGCTGGGGTGGCTCGTGCAGCTGCCGTGGAGCGACGAGCCCGACGACCGGCGGCGGACCGACGCGCTGCGCCTCCTGCGCCAGACGCCGGCCGTCGCCAGCCTCACAATCGTCGACGGCGCGGGACGCGAGCGCCTCCACGTGTCGCGCATCGGCCTGAACCGGACCGAGAGCCGCGACGACCTCTCCGCCGAGCCGGCCGTCAAGGGCGCCTTCTCGGCCCGGATCTGGTACGGCGACGTCAGCTACAACCGGGGCTCCGAGCCCTATCTGACGGTGGCGATCGGCGGCAACCGCCGGTCCGTCGGCGTGGTCGTCGCGGAGGTCAACCTCAAGCTGATCTGGGACGTCATCTCGGCCATCAAGGTCGGCGAGACCGGCTTCGCCTTCGTCCTGGACAGCCCGGGTCGGCTCATCGCCCATCCGGACATCAGCCTGGTCCTGCGCGGGGCCGACGAGGTCACGCTGAAGCCGTTCCGCGCCATCCGCCTGGCCGTGGGCCGCGCGGGCGCCGGCATCGCGACAGGCCGGGACGCCCACGGCGCCGCCGTCGCGGCGGCGGCCGCTCCGGTGCCGGGCCCGGACTGGACCGTCGTCGTCGAACAGCCTTTGTCCGAAGCCTTCGGCCCCATCTATGACGCGCTGCGCCGGACAGCCGGGCTGCTCCTCGCCGGCGCGGGCTTCGCGGGCCTCCTCGCCTATGTCCTGGCGTTGCGAATGACGAAGCCGATCCGGCTTCTCGAAGAAGGCGCCGAGCGCATCGGAGCCGCCGACTTCGAGCACCGCATTTCGATCAAGTCCGGCGACGAATTCGAGCGCCTGGCGGAACGGTTCAACATCATGGCCGCCGAGCTGGCCGTCTCGCGGGAGCGCGAGGAGCGCATCGCCCGGCTCCGGCGGTTCCTCGCCCCCCAGGTGGCCGAACTGGTGGACCGGACGGGCGACGACAGTGTCCTCGACGGGCGCCGCACCAATGTGGTGGTCGTCTTCGGCGACCTGCGGGGCTTCACGGCCTTCTCGGCGCGGTCGACCCCCGAGGAGGTGATGAGCGTCCTCGCCGAGTATTACGAGACGCTGGGCAAGGTCATCACCCGCCATGCGGCGACGCTCATCAGCTACTCGGGCGACGGCCTCATGGTCCTCATCAACGCTCCCGTCCCGGTGGACGATCCCGCCCTCCAGGGCGCCGACCTGGCGGTGGAGATGCAGCGCGACGTCCAGGAGCTGCTCGTCGGCTGGCGGGCCCGCGGCTACCTGATCGGGTTCGGCGTGGGCCTGTGCATGGGCGCGGCCACGGTGGGCCGGATCGGATATGAAAGCCGGCTGGACTACACGGCGATCGGGGCGGTCGTGAACCTCGCCGCCCGGCTCTGCGCCTCGGCCGCCGACAGGGAGATCCTGATGGACGCCACGGTCGCCGACGCCGTGCGCGGCAAGCACGCCGTCGGCGCGCTCGGCGCGCTGCCCATCAAGGGCTACGACGAGGAGGTCGCGGTGTTCCGGATCGCCATCGGCGAGCCCGTCCTCCGCTGACCCCGTCCGGGCGGGCGCATGCCTCGTCCGACTGTCGAAGAGCCGGCGCTTCGGGTATCGTGCGGCGGCCTCGTCGAGATCCACGCGACTGGAGGACATGACGGTGATGACGGCCGACGCCAGGGCTGACGCCCGGATCGCCTCTGACCCCTGCGCCGGAGCCGAAAGCCCATGAACCGGCGCGACGTGCTCCTCCTGGCCGGAGGCGCGGCGGCGCTGGCCCTTCCGGCGCGGGCGCAGACGGCGGCCATGCCCGTCATCGGCTATCTGTGCCCTGAATCGCCGACGCTGTTCGCCAGCCGCCTCCAGGCTTTCCGCAAGGGCCTGGCCGAGAGCGGCTTCCTGGAGGGACGCGACTTCGTCATCGACTATCGCTGGGCGGAGGGAGACTACGACCGGCTGCCGGCCCTCGCCGCCGAGCTGGCGAGCCGGAAGGTCGCCGTCATCGTGGCCGCCGGCGGCGCGCCCGTCGCGCTCGCGGCGCGGGCCGCGACCTCGACCGTCACGATCGTGTTCGAGATGGGGGGCGACCCCGTCCAGCTCGGCATCGTCGACAGCCTGGGGCGCCCCGGCGGCAACATCACCGGCGTCTCCAGCCTCAGCGTGGAGGTCTCCCGCAAGCGCCTGGAGTTCATGCGCGAGCTGATCCCGAACGCGTCCCATTTCGCGATCGCCGTCAACCCCACCAGCCCCACCGCGACCTCGCAGGTCGCCAACCTCCACGCGGCCGCCGAGAAGCTCGGCGTGGGCGTCCACGTCCTGCGCGCCAGCAGGGAGGAGGAGTTCGACGCGGTCTTCGCCGCCGCGGCCCAGCTCGGCGCGGGCGGGCTGGTCTTCACGTCGGACCCCTATTTCGCCTTCCGCAGCGATCAGCTCGCCGCGTCCGCCGTGCGCCACGCCATGCCGGCGGTGACGCAATCGCGCGACTTTCCGCTCGCGGGCGGCCTGATGAGCTATGGGGGCGATTTCACCCAGTCCCACCGGCGCGCGGGCGGCTATGTGGGGCAGATCCTGAACGGCGCCAAGCCGACCGACCTGCCGGTCCAGCTCGTCACCAAGGTGGAGCTCTTCGTCAACGTGAAGGCGGCCGAGAAGCTGGGGCTCGTCTTCCCGCCCTCGATCATCAGCGGGGCCGACGACGTCGTCGAATGAGCTCGTCGCAGGGACGGCCGCGTCCCGCACTCTCCGGTTCCGTCGGCGCCCGCGCCATGCCACGATCCGCCGCCCACCGGAGACGCGCCGCATGACCGACGAGCCGACCTACGAACTGTTCTCCTTCTGGCGATCCTCCGCCACCTACCGGGTGCGCGTCGCGCTGGCGCTGAAGGGGCTTTCGGCCCGCGAACGCAACGTCGATCTCGACGCCGGAGAGCAGCGCGGCGCGGACTTCCTGCGGGTGAACCCGATGGGCGCCATCCCGGCGCTCGTGCAGGCGGGCGGGCCGACGATCACGCAGTCGCTGGCCATCCTGGAATATCTCGACGAGACGCATCCGCAGCCGGCCCTGCTGCCGGCCGATCCGGTCGGACGCGCGCGGGTGCGCTCCATCGCGGCGGGGCTCGCCTCCGACACGCATCCCCTGATCACGCCGCGCATCCGGCGCTATCTCACTACCCAGGGCGGCTTCGACGACGCGGCCTGGCGGCGCTGGCAGATCCAGTGGTTCTCCACCGGCCTGCAGGCCCTGGAGGCGCGCCTGAGCGCCGAGGCGCAGACGGGCGCCTATTGCCACGGTGACAGCGTCACCATGGCCGACATCTGCCTCGCCAGCGTCGTGGCGGTGATGCGGGTGTTCAAGATCGAGGTCGCCGACATCCCCACCGTCGACGCCATCATGGCGCGCTGCGAGGCGCAGGAGGCCTTCGCGCGGGCCCATCCGCTGCGGCAGGCGGGCGCGCCCCGGCCGGCGTGACGGCGGCGGGCGCAAGGCCCGCCGCGCGCCGTTGTCGCAAGCCGCCTACATCGCCGGCATGACGGCGATGTCGGTCACCGCGCCGCCGAGGCCCGAGATCTTGCCCACCGGCGTCGCCTTGCCGGTGGCGAGGTCCACCTTGTGCAGCGTGTCGTCGGCCATCAGCCAGCCCTCGTTGGAGCCGCCCTCGCCCGCCGCGATGTCGAACGCGTAGGCCGCGCCCTTGACGCCGAGCTTGCCCACCGCGCCGAGCACGCCGTCATTGGGCGGGGCCTGCTTGAGCAGGCCGCCGATGGTCGCGTCGACGTCGTAGAGGGTGGTCTCCTTCGCCCCCTTCATGGCGTTGGTGTAGGCCCCGGCCACCACCTTGGGCGTCTCGCCTTTGTGCATGTCCGCCTCGGCGAATTTCAGCTTGCCGTCGGTCGTCACCTTGCCGTCGTCGACATTGGCGCGCAGATTCGTGCCGTCGGCGCCGATCACGCGCAGGCGGTCGGCCACGGGGTTGAAGTCCACCGTGGCGGCCACGCCCGCCGGGAGCATCGCGTCGAGCTTGGATTTCATCGTCGCCTTGCCGGTGGCGGGATCGATGGTCACCACCGCGCCGGTGGAGACCAGGCCGTAGAGCATTCCGTCGGCCGGGCGCACGTCGATGCCCAGCACCGTCCCGTCCACGCCGGAGATCTTCATCGCCTTGCCGGCCTTCATCGCCTTGGCGTCGACCATCGCCAGCATGTTGTCGCCCATCAGGGCCGCGACCGTCTGAGCCTGGGCGCCGCCCGCGGTCGCCAGTCCGCCGGCCAGCGCCAGCGCCATCATGGATGTCTTCATCGCCGTTCTCCCTTGGCCGATCCCGTCGGCCTTGCGGTGCGGCTACACGCGGGCCGGACGCGCGGATGCAGCGGCGGCGCGATTTATTTTCGCCCCGGCCGTCTCCGAACGCATCCGACGAGGCCCGCCGCGTGTATGCAGGAGGCCATGCAGCTTGATCCAGCGCCCGGCGGGGCCGCCGCCCTGCGCCAGCCGCCCCTCCCCAACCCCGGCGACGCGTTCGACGCGGCGGCGGCCCTGCGCGGCTGCGCCGGCGGCGACCGCGCGGCCCTGCGGGCGCTCTACGACGCCTTCGCGCCCCGCATGCTGGGCGTGGCGATGCGCCTCCTGCGCCGGCGCGACCTCGCCGAGGAGGTGGTGCACGACGCCTTCATGCGCATCTGGGAGAAGGCGGCGAGCTACGACCCCGCCCGCGGCGAGCCCGCGACCTGGATCTTCACCATCCTGCGCCGCCTCGCCCTCAACGTGCTGCGCGGCGAGGCCCGCACCGATCTCGTCGAGGACTACGACCGCCTCGACGTCGCCTCCGACGAGGCCGACGCGGAGGCCGTGGTGTCCGCCCTCTCGGACGCGGACGCCCTGCGCCGCTGCCTGGAGCGGCTGGAGCCGCTGCGCCGCCACGCCATCGTTCTGGCCTACACGCGCGGGCTGACCCACGGCGAGCTGGCCGGGCGCCTCGGCGTGCCGCTCGGCACCGTGAAGTCCTGGATCCGCCGCAGCCTCGCGGCCCTGCGGGAGTGCATGGCGTGACCCCGGCCCGCACGGACGACCTCGACGGCCTCGCCGCCGAATACGCGCTCGGCCTCCCGACGGGCGAGGACCTCGCCCGCTGCGAGCGCCTCGCCGCCGAGGACGCCGGCTTCGCCGCCGCCGTCGAGGCCTGGCGCGAACGCCTCGCCGGGATGGACCGCGCCGCCCCCGCGCTCGCCCCGCCCGAGGCCCTGTGGAGCCGCATCGAGGCCGGGCTCGCGGCGGCCGCCCCCGCCCCCGCGCCCCGCACCGCGGCGGCGCGCCCTGCGGCGGCGCGGCCCGCGGCGGCGCGGCCCGCGGCGCCGCCGCCGGATCCGTGGTGGCGCGCCCTGTGGGGCGACCTGCGCGTCTGGCGCGGCGTCGGCCTCGCCGGCGCGGCGGCCGCGCTCGTCCTGGCCGTGGCCTTGGGTTCGGCCCTGCGCGAAAGCCGCCGCGCGCCCGTGCTGGTCGCCATCCTGCTCGGCGAGGCGGACAGGCCCGCCGCCGTCGTCAACGCCTTCGCGGACGGCCGCACCGAGCTCGTGCCGCTGGACGCGATCACGGCGCCGCCCGGCCGCTCGCTGCAGGTCTGGACGCTGTGGGACCGGGCCCGCGGGCCGGTCTCGGTCGGCCTGCTCGACGCCCTGCGCAGCGTCGACCTCGCCGTGAAGGGCCTGCCGGCCCCGGCGCGCGACCAGCTCTACGAGGTCACCCTGGAGCCGGCCGGCGGCTCTCCCACGGGCCGGCCCACCGGCCCCGTGCTGATGAAGGGCCTCGCCGCCCAGGCGCTCTGAGCCCGCGACGTCGCGCCGCTGGGCGCCGACCCGGTCGCCGGCGAACGACCGTCCGCCGTCCTGGTTGCCCTTCCGGAGAGCGCGGCCGCCCGCGGCGGGGGCCGCACGGGAAGGCCGAGCGCTGGAAGGCGGAGACGATGACGGACCTGCAAGCGCCCGCGCGCGGCCGCGGCGAGCGCCCCATCCGGCGGCGCGTGCTCGACCTCGGCGACGGCGGCCGGGCGCATGTGCTGGAGCAGGGGCGCGGCCCGCCCGTGCTGCTGCTGCACGGCATGGGCGGCCTTGGCGCCGAGATCCTCGCCCCGCTGGGCCTCCTGGCCGACCGGTACCGCCTCATCGCGGTCGACCGGCCGGGCTATGGCGACAGCTTCGGCCGGCCGGAGGACGCCATGTCGCCCGCGCAGGCGGCCTGGCTGCTCGACGTGCTCGACCGCCTCGGCGTGCCCCGCGCGCTGCTGGTGGCCCATTCGCTCGCCTCCGCGCATGCGCTCTGGATGGCGGACCTCGCGCCCCGGCGCATCGCTGGGCTGGTGATGGTGGCGCCCTTCTGCCGGCCCACCCGCCCCGCCGCGATGCCGATGCTGCGCCTCGCTTCCGCCCCTTTGATCGGCGCCGCCATCCGCCGCGCGCTGCCGACGCTCGCCCCGTGGATCGCGCGGCGCAAGCTGTCGCGGCTCTTTGCCGGCGACGCCCCGGCCTCGCTGCGGCGCCTGCCCTTCGGCAAGATGGCGCAGCCCAGCGCCGTGGCCGCCATGGCGGCCGAGCTGAACGCCTTCAACCAAGGCGCGATCCCCCTCGCGCTGCGTCTGCGCCGGCTGGAGGTGCGCGCCGTCATCGTGGCCGGCGGCCGCGACGAGGTCGCCCCCTGGCGCCGCCACGCCCTCTGGGCCGCCCGCCGCCTCCCCAACAGCGCCGGCCTCGTCCTGGGAGAGGTGGGCCACCTCCCCCACCACGTCTGCCCCGCCGTCGTCGCCGCCGCCCTGGAAAGCGCGCGCGACGGCGGGGGGCGGTCGGAGATGGGGGTGATTTAGGACCAGGAAGCCGTTTGCGTTCTCTCAGCTTGATAATTATCATCCGACAGGACTCAGCTCACGCGGCGGCCACCAAGCGCGGCCCGCACCTTTCCACCATGGAGCCTCCCATGTCCGGCGTCCGAGACAACGGGCAAGACGATCTCCAGGCCTATTTGGCCGAACTGGCCAAGATCGCGGGACTGATGGACGGCGTCCTCGGAACCGTCGTCTTCGATCCCCACGACCCCATCAGCATCGAGGCCGCCATCCGCCAGGCGGAATCGCTCATCGACCAAGGAACGAGCGCGAGTCGGGACGACTTGGCCGCGGGGGCAGTGGGAGCGTAGGAGGGGCTGGTTGAGGTTGAGCAGGTGAGTTGAGGCGCCGACGCCAAAGTTCCCTGTTGTTGGGGCGTTGAGGCCCGTAGGCCGGATGCCCCACAGCGCTGGCGTGGTCCGTAGGCGACGTGGGACGCTTGAACCAACACGTCTGGGCGGGCCTCGTCGCCACGGTGCTGGAGAGCGCGCGACTCGCGGGGGATTGCCCAAAACGCGGATGATCAGGTGATCTTCAGCTAATGGCAGTTTCAGACGCAGACTCAGACGTTCAGCGAACCTTCGTCGCTTCCTGAATGCGGCCGCTGGTTGAACCGTCTGACACGTGCTCAGCCGCTCCAATTTTTTGTTGCATTAGCCCTACGGCTTAACAAGGAGGCCCGACTTCTCGACGTGCGCTTGGCCGGTGGGCAGTATCTGCACGGTTGCGCTGGCCTCATCGAAGTGTACGAAGGCCTTCTTGTGCAGGTCCAGTAAGACTTTGCGCTTGAAGTTGGTGCCGTTCCTGTACTCCGCCCAAGCCTGCAATTGGGCGGCGGACACAGCTTTGCCCTCGGCATAGAGGAGGATTAGCACCTTCTGGCCCGCGGTTTTGGCGGGTTCGAGCACACGGCGCAAGTCGCCGCTAGCCCAGATCATGTTGAAAGTGCGAGCAGTGACCGCCTCCACGACCGCGTGCGAGTCCGCCAGCGTAAGTTGCGAGTAGTTCCGGACAAGTTCACCCATCACCCACTTCATGCTACGCAAAAACAGCTCGGCATCCATGTGGTTAGGACTGATCTCGACTGACACGTGGCCAATGGCTCGGTTATTCCTAAGTTCATACAGAGCAGCCAGAAGCTTCGGAACCTGCATGCACAGGGAGCGGCCCTTGGTGCCGTTGTGTTGCTCTAGATCGCGACACGCCTGAGCGAAGTTGCTCGGCTTGGACGGCGTCGCCACATAGTTGCCCGTCGCGTGGCCCGCGCACACGCAGTAGGCGATTTCGCAGAACTTTCCCGCCTTGAGTCCGACCTTCTCCCAGTCGGCTGCTCGGAACTCATCAAGAGCCTGCTCGAACTCCTCGATTAAAGGATTAAGCAATCCGGCCGGGATGGCAGTCAGGGTATCATTGAGGGTTGGAAGGCCCAAAATCAGTCTCGATCCCAAAAGTACTTCCAGGAGCCACTGCCTTCTTTGGTTCGTTGAATCTCGTTCCGCCCGAACATATTCGTAAGTGCTGCGCCAACTTGGTTTGAGTTGTGCGTCCAGCCTTTGCTCTTGAGCCCCTCAACAATCTCACCAGTGGTGTGATGCCTCTTAAAAAATCCGTCATTCTTCAGCGAAATGATTCGATCAGCGCATGAGTGCCCCTTCGGCGGTACGCTTCGCTTCTTGCCCCTCGCTTTAGCTACTTCTTCAGAAGACGCGACTTCCGGCTGTGACGATCCGCCCGCGTCAGCTGCAAGACCAGCGTGGGTGTTCGGCGGGCGGCTCCCGAAGCCGGCCTCCTCCAGTAGTGGAAAGAGCTTAGAGAGCAGACCCTCTACGAAGTCCTTCTCACCTTCGATTTCGACCACGCCAGCAGGCGCATCAACGTGGACCCTGTTTGTCAACTGGTTCTCCCAAAAGCATGCTATTTGATTAATGATAAAACGTTAGCGGAAATCCGCAAAAAAGCAATCTGTTTTCGTTCTGTGATGTGCAAAGGCTTTAGCTGCTGCCCATAGGCATATGCATCATGGTCGATCCGTCGCTGATCGAACGGGCCGCTGACCTTCCTTGTAAACAGTTATGCTATCCGTCGCTATTAGCCGCGGGTCCCCCCGCACAAACCACCCACCCCCGTGAACCCACCCCGTCCCGCGGCGTTTTCCTCCCCTCAGGAGGAGCCCATGACGGTACGCGATCACAACAACCGATCCGAGAAGCAGAAGGGCCATGTCCCGCTGAAGCAGGGGGAGGCTGACCGGAACGAGGCCAGCCAGGGGCATCAGGGCCAGGAGCGCGGGGGCACGCAGGCGCGGTCCGGCGCGGACGAGCGCCATGACGGGCGCGGCCGCCAGGACGGCGGCGGCGACGGCGCGGGCGGCGCGCCGCGCGTCCAGGGCCAGGGCGGCCATCCGGCCCACCGCGACGGCGGCCCCGGCCAGCACAACAGCAAGTGACCCCGAGCAAGTGACCCACGAGCGAGCGAGGACCCCATGAGCGACAAGCCGCACAACGCCGGCGGTCAGGAGAGCGAGCTGACCGCCAACGCCCGCAAGGCGCTCCGCATGAAGACCGAGGCCGGCCCGCAGACCCGCATCCCCGAGCACGAGACCGCCCGCGAGGGCGGCGTGGGCGCCAGAGGCGGGCAGGTCAACCGCACCGACACGATGGTCGGCAAGGAGCCGACCTCCACCCCCAACCTGAAGCGCAGCCACAACGCCCGCACGGGCGACGCCTGAAGTCCCGCGCGCTCTTGCGCGCGGCCCCGAGGCCGGAGCGCCGGGACGGCCCAGCCGTCCCGGCCTTCGCGTGAGCGGCGTCAGCCCCGCCCGGGCCGCCGGAAGCCGGCGACGTCGAGGATCTCGTCGACGAGCTGCTGCGAGGCCAGCGCCTCCTCGCCGGTCACCACGGGCTCGCGCCCGGTCCGGATCGCCTCCAGGAAATCGGCGATGACGGCGCGGTGCGCGTCATGCGGGAAGTCCATGATGTTCGCCCCGCTTCCGGTGGCGCCCTCCGCCTCCACGGTCTCGCTGCGCCCGTCCAGGAAGGCGAGCTCCAGCCGCCCGCCGACCAGCGAGGCGTGGCCCTTGCGGCCGATGATCTCGATGCGCTCGGGATGGCCCGGATAGGCCGCCGTGGTGGTCATCAGCGTCGCCGGCGCGCCGTCGCGCGTCTCCAGCAGGGCCGAGACGTAGTCCTCCGTCTCCATCCGGTGCAGGCCGGTCGTGCGCGCCTGGGCGGCGACCACGCGCGACACGCCCACCAGCGAGCGGAACAGGTCGAGCGAGTGGATCGCCTGCGTCAGCAGCACGCCGCCGCCGTCGCGCGCGAAGGTGCCGCGGCCGGGCTCGTCGTAATAGGCCTGCGGCCGCCACCACGGCACCGCCAGGGAGGCGGCCTCCAAGGCGCCGAGCTCGCCGGCTTCGAGCGCCGCCTTCAGGCGCAGGCTCGCTGGGCGGAACCGGTGCTGCAGCACCACGCCCAGCGTCCGGCCGGCGCGGCGCGCCGCCTGCGCCAGCGCGGCGCCGCGTTCGCTGGTCAGCTCCAGCGGCTTCTCCACCAGCACGTGCTTGCCGCGCTGCAGGCACAGGGCCGAGACGTCGAGATGGCTGCTCGGCGGGGTCAGCACGATGACGGCCGCCACGCCCTCGTCGGCCAGCGCGGCCTCCATGTCGGTCGTGGTCCGGAACGGGAACCGCCGGCCGTAGTCCTCCGCCCGCTCCGCCGTGCGGCTCACCGCCCAGCGCACCTCCGCCTGGTCCTGCAGGTCGAGCAGGCTCTTGGAATGCGGCAGCGAGGCCGGCCCGAGCCCGATGATGGCGACGCCCGTCCTGGCGGTCATGTGTCTTGTCCCTGCTCGGCCGGCCTGCCCGCGCCGGCGGGCAGCCGCGCCGCCTGCGCCTGCGCCTGCAGGGCCAGCCGGCATACGGTGAAGACGTGGCTCTGCGCCGCCGCCGTCTCGGTGCGGCCGGCCACGTCGGCGATGAGGTCGCGGAAATAGGTCAGCGGCTCGCCCGAGGCGTCGATGTGGCGCACGCCCGCTCTGTCGACGACGAAGACGTGGTCCGCGCCCGGCCGCCCGGCGAGGTCGACATATTTGCGCAGCTCGATCGTGCCTTCCGTGCCCAGGATGGTGAGGCGCCCGTCGCCCCAGGTCGGCAGGCCGTCGGCCGTGAACCAGTCCACCCGCACATAGCCGCAGGCCCGGTCGCTGCGCAGCAGGATCTCGCCGAAATCCTCGAAGTCCGGCAGCTCCGGCCCGCCGAAATGCCCCGTCGCGGAGGCTACGATGTCGGCGTCGGTCGAGCCCGTGAAGTGCAGGAACTGGTCGATCTGGTGCGACGCGATGTCGGTGAGGACGCCGCCGAACCGCGCCTTGTCGAAGAACCAGGCCGGGCGGATGGCCCGGTTCAGCCGGTGCGGCCCGAGCCCGATGGTCTGCACCACCCGGCCGATCGCCCCGTCGGCGATGAGCTTTCCCGCCACGATCGTCGCCGGCACGATGAAGCGCTCGGAGAAGCACACCGAGAAGATGCGCTTGGTCTGCGCGACGGCCGCCTCCACGGCGGCGAGCTGCTCCAGGGTGGTGACGCCGGGCTTGTCGACCATCACGTCCTTGCCGGCCCGCATGGCCCCCACCGCCAGCGCGGCGCGGTCGGACGGGATGGCGGCGCAGACGATCATGTCGACGGAGGCGTCGTCCAGCAGCGCGTCGCGGTCCATCGGCTGCAGGTCCGGGAAGCGCTCCCGGAAGCCCGCCAGCACGCGCGGGTCGCTGGTCTGCGGGTCGAAGCCGGCGCATGTCGCGCCGGCGTCGAGAAGGCCGCCCACCATGTGGTAAATGTGCCGGTGGTCCAGCCCGATGGCGGCGAACCGCATCAGTTCGGCGCCCCGTGGCCGACGCCGATCTCCTGGTCCCAGCGCCGGAACGCGGCCACCAGCCGCTCCGGGGTGAGCGGCGGCTTGGTCGGCAGCCGGGCGATCAGGTCGTCATAGGTCGGCCGGCCATACTCCTTCAGCACGTCGCGGCTCTCCTGCGGGGCCATCGCCAGGGTGACGCCCTTCACGGCCGGGCCGGGGTAGAAATAGCCCTTGTCATAGGTCCCGGCCTGCGATTCCGGCTTCAGCATGTGCGACATCAGCGCCAGCAGGACGGGGATCTTCGCCTCGGCGGTCCCCTTCGGGATGCACATGAACTGCGTGTCGGGGATCCAGTGCGTGTTGGCCAGCACGAAGACCTCGGCCTCCTTGGGCACGATGCCGAGCGCGCGCGGGTTGATGTCCCACCCGAAGGTGGAGACGATCACGTCGCGCGTGCCCTCGCCCAGCTCCTTCATGGTCGGCGTGGTGCCGCCGGGATAATAGTCGATGCCCGTCCCGAGCTCCTTCAGATAGGCCCAGGTCTTGTCCCAGCCCTTCATCGGGTCGGCGGGGTCGGCGTCGTTGAGGATGTAGGGCAGCCCCTGCAGGAAGGTCCAGCCCGGCCCGGAATTCACCGGCCGCGCATAGGTGAAGCGCTTGGGGTTCTGCTTCACATAGGCGAGGAACTCCTCGGCCGTCTTGGGCACGGTCTTCAGCCGGTCCGGCGCGTATTCGAAAAGCGGCCCGGAGGGCGAATAGGCCACCGCCACGCCTTCGTTCTGGCCGAAATTGCGCTGCATCATCAAGGCCTGCTCGTGATAGACCTCCTCGGCCTTGGGCAGCAGCGCGGCCTGCGACTTCCACACGTCGACCCAGAGGCCCTGCTGGATGCCGTCCGACATGGCGCCCGGCCCGGTCAGCACGAGGTCGATGTCGACCCGGTTGGCCTGCTGCTGCGCCTTCAGCTTGGCGGGCAGCTCCGGCGAGGGCGCGCGCGAGAAGTTCACCCGGGACACGAGCTTCGGGTTGTCCTTCACGAAGCGCTCGATGGCGGCCTGCGTGAGCTGCAGGTTCCCGGCGACGTCCACGATGTTGAGAGCGACGGGACCCCCGGCCGGCGTCCCCTGCGCGAAAGCTCCAGTGGCGTGCAGCGCGGCGATGCTCGCCGCCCCGCCCACCACGCTGCGGCGTGTGAAGCGTGTCATGGTTCCTCCCCCGTGTCGGGCCGTCATTGGTCGCGGCCGACCCCCCCCGCCCGGCCCGCGCCTGCGCGCCGACCGGACTTGCACGGCATCCTGAACGAACGGCGGGCCGATGCAACGGCCATCTCGCATGCGAACGCCAGCGGGGCGCCCCGGCCTGGGACGCCCCGCTCGCTCGTCGCCTGCGCTGCTCTCAGAACTCTTCCCAGCTGGCGCCGTCGTTCCCGGCCCGCCGCGCGGGCGAGGGCCGCGAGGCCGCGGCTCTGGCGGCGCGCGCGGGCGGCGGCGGCGCCTTGGGGGCCGGCTTGGCGGCGGAAGCCTTGGCTCCCCCGCCCGCGTCGCCGTGGCTTCGGGCCGCGAAGGCGTCCGCCGCCAGGCGGCGCAGGCGCGCCGGCTCGCTCGTCGGCCGGTCCGCGGGCGGCGCCGCCGGCGCGACCGCGGGCGCAGCCGCCCGCGGCGCCTGGGCGGTGCGGAAGGTCGCCACCAGGTCGTTCAGCCGCTGCAGCTGGCTGGTCAGGGCCCCCGCCGAGGCGGCGCTCTGTTCGGCCAGCGCGGCGTTCTGCTGGGTCATTTCGTCCATGTGGGCGACGGCCTGGCTCATCTCGTCGATGCCGCTGGCCTGCTCGGTGCTGGCCGAGGAGATCTCCGACACCGTGCCGGCCACCTTCTGCGAGGCCTCCACGATGCGTCCGAGCGTGTCGCCCGCGGACCGCACCAGCTTCACGCCCTGCGCCACCTCCGAGGAGGACGAGGTAATCAGCCCGGTGATGTCCTTGGCGGCCTCGCTGGAGCGCTGCGCCAGCGTCCGCACCTCGGAGGCGACCACCGCGAAGCCCTTGCCGGCCTCCCCCGCCCGGGCCGCCTCGACGGCCGCGTTGAGCGCGAGCAGGTTCGTCTGGAACGCGATGTCGTCGATCACGGAGGTGATGTCGGAGATCTTCTGCGACGCCGCCTCGATGCGCGCCATCGCCTCGACGGCCTCGTTGACGATCTGTCCGCCGGTCTGGGCGACGCGCGTCGCCTCCTCGGCGAGGTCCACCGCCTGGCGGGACGACTGCGCCGACGCCTTCACGGAGGCGGCGAGCTCCTCGGTCGTGGCGGCGGTCTGCTCCAGCGACGAGGCCTGCTCCTCGGTCCGGCGCGACAGGTCGTCCGCGCCGGAATTGATCTCCCGGGACGCGGTCGCCACGTCGATCGCCGTGGTCTGGATGGTCGTGACCGCGTCGGCCAGCCGGGCGATCGTCTCGTTCAGCGCCTCCTTGAGGTCGCCGAGCTTGCCGCCATAGCGCTGCGTGATCGGCTGCGTCAGGTCGCCCGCGGCCACCACGGTGGCGGTGCGGGTGAAATCGGAGATCGCCGCGTCGGTCGCCGCGCAGAGCTCGTTCATCAGCGAGGAGATCTCGCGCATGAAGCCGCTCTTGTCCTCCAGCGGGATCCGGCCGGAGAAGTCGCCCGCCGCCGCGTTCTTGGCCACGTGGGACACCTGGTCCTGCATGGCGACCTCGGCCGTCATGTCGCGCCATTCCAGCATGGCGCCGCGGCGCTCGCCCTGGGCGGTGACCACCGGGGTGACCAGGAGGTCGAAGGTGCGCCGCCCCATCCGGATCCGCGCCACGTGCGGCTGGCTGAGCCGCTCCAGCATGCGCTCCTGGTGGGCGGGGTTCTTGTGGAACACCCCCATCGACTTGCCGAGGATGTCGTCGGGGTCGAAATTCGGGAAGGCCGTGCGGAAGTCCTGCACATGCTCCCGGAACAGCGACTTCACCGACGTGTTCATGAACACGATCCGGTGATCGCTATCCACGAGCATGATGCTGCCCATGGCGCACTGAAGCGCCGCTGCGGCGCGCTCGGCGTCCTGGCGCCCCGCATCCGCGTCGGCGAGCGCGCTCTCCAGCCCGCCGGCCGCGCCGGAGCTGCCGAGCTGCGCCGTGATCCGAGACAACGGGCGCAGCAGCCCGCCCGTCACCAGATGGGCGGCCGCCGCCAGGACCAGAAGCTGGAAGGCCAGGAGCGAGCCGCCGGCCGCGGCGTCCATCCCGCCCCGGATCAGGAGCCATGTCCCGAAGGCGGCGGCGAGCGCGGCCGACCCCAGCGACGCCGCAAGGCCGAGCTTAACCGTTTGCGCGTTCATCGCCGGTTCCTTTCGCGATCGAGGCGAGCTCCAGCAGGGCCACGATCGTTCCGCCCTTCACTGCGAGGGTGCGGACAAGGTCGTCATGATCTCCGTCGATGGCCGGCGCGGCCTGCAGTTCGGCGGGCGAGACGTCGACGATGTCGGAGACGGCGTCCGCCAGGACGCCTTCGAGGCGATCGCCATTGGCGACCACGATGACCACGCTCGACCTCGATATGGTGCTCGGGCCAAGGCCGAGGCGCTGACGCAGGTCGATGACCGGCACGATGACGCCGCGCAGATTGATCACGCCCAGGACGTGATCGGACGAGTTCGGCAGAGGGGTGGTCTGCTGCCACCCGCGGATCTCGCGGACGGCGGAGACGTCTATGCCGAATGAGCGTCCATTCGTTTCAAATGTCACGAGACGTTCTGCCAATTTGCACCTGTGAGGAACTGAGGTCGTCAAAATCAATCACAACTCAAATTAGTAAAACTGGGGTAAATCAATCTTCAATTGAAGAGCAAGCACAGGTTGCAGTGAGGCGGGGTCGCGCGTTCACGCCGGGTCGTTGCGCCGCTTCGCGCGCTCGATCAGCTCGGCCTCCGGGATCGGAACCGTCGCGGTGCTGCCGAAGGTCTCGCCGGGAGGACTCCCGGGCGCGATGCCGCCGGGCTCCAGCGGATCGACGTCCTCGTCCTCCACCGGGAGCGTCGGCTCGATCGCGTCGGGGCGCTGGTCCGGGGGGATGTCGTCTGAGGCGGGGCGCCTGGGCGCGGGGGTCTGGGTCATGGCCGGTCCTCCTGCGACGGCAATGCCGGGCCGGGGCGCCGGGTTCCTTCGGCTTGACGTCGTCAGGGCCGCGAATTGCCGAGGGTGGCCGCGTGGGTTACATGCTTGCGGATCGATTCTGGCGAGGGGGCGCGCGCCGGTGCAAGGCAGTGCGGACGAGGCGGACCTGTCGTCGTCGCGCGGGCGCGCGGAAGGTCCCGCGGGCTGGCATTCGCTGGGGCGCTTCGTCGGCTTCATGGGCCTGTCAGGCCTCGCCATGATCCTGGTCGCTTTCCTGCTGCTCGCGCTCGACCAGCGCTCGCAGGTGCAGCGCAACGCCAGCCGCGACCTGCAGGCCACCGCCTATCTGCTGGCCGACCATGCGAGCCGGCTGTTCGAGGTCTCCGACGTCGCCCTGCGCAGCTCCACGGTCGCCATCGCGGACATGGACTGGGCCGCGATCCGGCGCTCCGAGGACCTGTTCCGCCAGTTCAGGGCCCTCAGGCAGGCGCTGCCCTATGTCGAGGACGTCTGGCTGAACGATTCCAGCGGGATCCTGCAGCTCACCAGCTACGCCTTTCCGACCCCGGCCTCCGACGCCTCGGACCGCGAGCCCTTCGCGGCCCTCCGCGAGCCGACCGACCGGCTCTATCTCGGCGAGCGGATCGTCGGGCGTGTGACGAACCGTCCCACCTTCCTGCTGGCGCGGCGCCTGGAGCATGCCGACGGAAGCTTCCGGGGCATGGTCTCGGTCACCGCCGACCTGAACTATTTCGACGATTACTGGAACCGGGTCCGCCTGCCCTTCGACTCGCAGGTGACGCTCCTGCGCCAGGAGGCGCTCGACATCCTGGCCCAGCATCCCGCCCCGGCGCCGGGCCAGGGCTTCGCTCCGCCGCCCGCCGACCTCCTGCGCGGCTCCCTGGCCCGGTCGCCCGAGAGCGGCCTCATCGGCGAGGACGGCGGGCTGGACGGGGACGGGCGCGTCGGCGCCTATGAGCGGGCCGGCGACCTGCCGATCTATGTCTATGTCAGCGTGTCCAAGAAGGCGCTGCGGGCCGAGTGGGCCCAGAGGGTGACCACCTACGGCCTCTTCGCCGGAGCCGGGTGGATCGCTTTCGGCGCCCTGACCATGATGGGCTTCCGCCAGGCGAGGCGGGACGGCGTCGCCACCGCCGCCCTCCAGGCGGCGCGCGCCAAGCTGGTGGAGTCCAACGCCCTCCTGGAGGTGACCGTCGCGGAGCGCACCACGGAGCTGCGCGCCAGCGAGGGCCGGCTGAGGCTGCTGGTGGAGAGCGCCACCGACAGCGCCATCATCACCATGGACCTCACCGGCCAGATCACCCACTGGAACGTCGGCGCCCGCAACCTGCTCGGCTGGGAGCCCGCCGAGGCGATCGGCCAGAACATCCAGATCATCTTCACTCCGGAGGACCGCGCCGCCGGCGCTCCCAAGGCCGCGCTCGGCGCCGCCCTCACGGAGGGCCGGGCCAACGAGGAGCGCTGGCTCCAGCGCAAGGACGGCTCGCGCTTCTTCGCCGCCGGCGCGCTCCTGCCCATGCGCGGCGGCGAGGCGGGCGCGCCCTCCGGCTTCCTCAACATCCTGCGCGACCGCACCCAGGAATTCGCCATCGAGGAAGGCAAGCGCACCCTCAACGAGACGCTGGAGCGCCTCGTGGCCGAGCGGACGTCCGAGCTGGCCGCCGCCAACGAGCGCCTTGTGGCGGAGGCCGCCAGCCGCCAGCGCGCCGAGGAGCAGCTGCGCCAGTCGCAGAAGATGGAGGCGCTCGGGCGCCTCACGGGCGGCGTCGCGCATGACTTCAACAACCTCCTGACGGTGGTCACCGGCAACCTCGACATGCTGAAGCGCCGGCTCGAGGTCGGCCCGGACGACCGCGCCCGCAAGCTGATCAGCCAGGCGATGGAGGGCGCCGACCGCGCCGCCGCCCTCACCTACCGGCTGCTCGCCTTCTCGCGCCAGCAGCCGCTCGCGCCCGAACCCGTGGACGCCAACAAGCTCGTGGCCGGCATGTCGGACCTGCTGCGCCGCACGCTGACGGAGAACATCGCGATCGAGACCGTGCTGGCGGGCGGGCTGTGGCGCACCCACGTCGACCCCAACCAGCTCGAGAACGCGCTCCTGAACCTCGCCGTGAACGCCCGCGACGCGATGCCCGACGGCGGCAAGCTGACCATCGAGACCGCCAATTCCTACCTGGACGACGACTATGCGGCGACCCGCGAGGACGTCCGCTCCGGCCAATACGTCATGGTGGCGGTCTGCGACACCGGCTCGGGCATGACGCCCGAGGTCATGTCGAAGGCGTTCGAGCCGTTCTTCACCACCAAGCCGGTCGGCAAGGGAACCGGGCTCGGCCTCTCCCAGGTCTATGGCTTCGTCAAGCAGTCCAACGGCCACGCCTCGATCTATTCCGAACCCGGCCACGGCACGACCGTGAAGCTCTATCTGCCCCGCTTCAGGCAGGCGGGCGAACCGCGGACCGAGGTCGTCGCGAGCGCCGCCGCGCGCCCGTCGGGCGTCGTCGCCCAAGGCCGCGGCGAGACCGTGCTGGTGGTCGAGGACGAGCCGCTGGTCCGCGACTTCTCCGTCAACGCGCTCGAGGAAGCCGGCTACCGGGTGCTGTCGGCCGAGGATGGGCCGGGCGGACTGGCCCTGCTCGACGCCCACCCCGAGGTGGCGCTGCTGTTCACCGACGTCGTCCTGACCGGGCCGATGAACGGCCGCAAGGTGGCGGACGAGGCCCTGAAACGCCGCCCGGACCTGCGGGTCCTGTTCACGACCGGCTACACCCGCAACGCCATCATCCACCATGGCCGGCTGGACGACGGCGTGAACCTGCTGGGCAAGCCCTTCACCGCCGAGGCCCTCGCCGAGAAGGTCGGCGCGCTGCTGGCGGGGGGCGCATGAGCGCCCAGGCCGCGCCCTACGCCCTGATCGGCGGCGAGGCCGCCGTCCGGGCGCTCACCCGGCGGTTCTACACGCTGATGGACGAGCTGCCCGAGGCCGCCGCCTGCCGGGCGATCCACCCGGCCGACCTGGCGGGCAGCGAGGCCAAGCTCTTCGACTACCTCACCGGCTGGCTCGGCGGTCCCCCGGTCTATGTGCAGAAGAACGGCCCGCCGATGCTGCGCGCCCGTCACCTGCACGCTCCCATCGGCCCGGACGAGACCGAGGGCTGGCTCGCCTGCTTTCGCCAGGCCTGGGCGGAGACCGTCGACCATCCCGCCGTGACGGCGGCGGTGCTGCCGCGCGTCGAGGCGCTCGCCCGCCACATGCGCAACCGCGGCTGACGCCCCGCTCAGACCCGCAGGTCGGAGCGGCGGACCTCGAACACGCTGGCCCCGGTCCAGCTGCGCCAGTGATGCTCGGGCAGGTTGATGTCGCGCAGCGTCGCCTCGTTGAAGCGCTCGGTGGCGTCGTAGCGGGCCGGGATGCGGAAGATCATCCCGATCGTCTCGTGGATGAAGTCCGCCGCGAAGCGCCGCACATGGATCATGGGCCCGAAGCGCTCGATCATGTCGGCGGCGGGCAGGTCGACGAGCTCCTCCGAGAAGCCGCCCGGCAGGATCGGCATGGTGAAGAGCATCACCCCGTCCGGCTTCAGCGCCTGCGCCAGACGCACCAGCGGGACCGTGTAGCTGCAGCGGATATGCTCCAGCACGTGGTTGTGGACGATGAGGTCATAGGTCCCGCGCGGCAGGTCGAAGACGTCGCGGCAGAGGTCGAAGTGCCGCGCCCCGAGGCCCGGATATTTGCCGGGCTCGATGTCGGCGGCCTCGTAGTTGCGCCCCCCGACGCCGCGCAGCAGCGCCGCCAGGCCCCGCTCCGGCGCGAAATGCAGGATCCGGGCGCCCGGCTGCAGCTTGAGGCGCTCCTGGACGTGCAGCCCCACCAGCCGGGTGCGCTCCAGCGATCCGCAGGACTCGCAGCGGACCTTGGGCCGCTTGGGCATGTCGGAGAAGGCGGTCCCGCCGCACAGGTTGCATCGCATCGCGGCGCCTCGTCGTGTTGGGAGCGGCGGGGCGCGTCAGGCCCACCGGTCGGCGGGCGCCGGGTTCGGCAGCCGCCGCAGGACCGAGCGCACGCGCGCCAGCAGCTCGCGAAGGTCGTAGGGCTTCACCACATAGTCGTCCGCGCCGAGCTCCAGGCCAACGATCCGGTCGATGTCGGAGCCATGCGCGCTGGCGATGATGATCCCGGCCGAGCTCTGGTCCATCAGCCAGCGGGCCAGCGAGAGCCCGTCCTCGCCCGGCATGGAGATGTCGAGCACCGCGACATGAATCGGCTCGCGGCCGGCCAGGTCCCGGAACGACGCCGCGTCCCGCGCCGACAGCACCCGGTAGCCATGCCCGCTCAGATATTCGGCGACCGCCTCGCGCAGGTCCGCCTCGTCCTCGGCGATCGCCACCGTCGCGACCGACATGTCCGCCCTCGACGGCTCACGCCCCAGATCGTCCATGCTGCACGCCCCCGTCTCGGACCGAGCCGAGACCACGCCCCGAGGCCCGACGCTAGCATTCCGGCGGCGCCGCCACAACGCGGAGTCTGGCGTCCGGCCGTCCACCTCGCGCGGCTGCGGCCGGCCGATAAATTAACCATTGGTTAGGGAACAAGGATCCGGCGGCAGCGTTGACGTGAGCGCAACAGCGCCGGGCCGTCCGGTCGGTTCGCCGACCGCTCGAGACGAGGGGAACGACATGCCGCATCTGGATTCGCGCGCCATCGACGTCGACGCCGAGGGCCTCGACCGTCTCCGCAGCGTGATCGCCACCGCCGCCGGCGGCGCCCTCGCCTATGATCCGGACGCCTTCGCGCTCGACGGCGACCACCGCGCCGTCGCGGCGCCCCAGCCGGTCATGAAGACGGCGCGCGCGCCCGTCCCTCGCCGGGCGCTGCGCCTCTCCTACGACGCCGCCGTCCTCTGGGCCTGAGCCGGGGCCGGCCGGCCCCGCTTCGCGGCGTCCCGCCCGTCATAGTCGGCCACCGTCCCGACCCGCGGCGCCTGCGTCCGGCGCAGCCGGCGTGAGGCGCGCTCCACCTGCCGGAAGGCGCGCAGGAAGTTGCCGCCCGCGATGCCCGCGATGGCGTCGTCCGACCAGCCCCTGCGGATCAGCTCCGCCAGGAGATGCGGGAAGCGGCTGACATTCTCCAGCCCGACAGGGACCCGCCCGCCGAAGAAGTCGGACCCGATGCCCACATGGGCGAGGCCCGTCTTCTGCACGATGTATTCGATATGGCCGCACAGCTGCTCGAGCGTCGCCTTCGGGGCGGGGCCGCTGCGCCGCAGATGCTCCTCCTCGGGTCCGGGCTGCGCCGGGCTGGGCGCGGCCTTGCCCCATTGGTCCGAAAGCGGCCGGTACCAGTCGCGCACCTGCTGGTTGATGAAGGCCGGCACGAAGGTCGCCATCACGACCGCGCCGGCGCCCTTGACGCGGGCCAGCACGTCGTCCGGCACGTTGCGCGGATGATCGCACAGCGCGAAGGCGTTGGAGTGGCTGAACACCACCGGCGCTTCGGAGAGGTCCAGCACCTGGTGCATGACGCTGTGGGCCACATGGGCGAGGTCGATGACCACGCCGAGCCGATTCAACTCCTCGATCACCGCCCGCCCGAAGGCCGTCAGGCCGCCATGGCGCGGCGCGTCGGTGGCGCTGTCCACCCAGTCCAGCGTCTCGTTGTGGCAGAGCGTCATCAGCCGCATGCCGGCGCCGTACCAGATCCGCAGCGGCGAGAGGCTGTTCTCCAGGCCCACGCCGCCCTCAACGGTCAGGAACGAGGCGATCTTGCCCAGCGCCTTGGCCCTGGCGACGTCCGAGGCCTTGCGGGCCGGCAGGAACACGTCCGGGTAGCGCTCCTCCATCTGCAGGACGACGTCGAGCACCTCCATCACGGTGCGGCCCGGATGGGGCGAGTGGGTCGGGATGAAGCCGGCCCAGAACTGGGCCGCGACCTTGCCCTCCTTGAGTCGCGGGATGTCCGTGTCGTGGCCCTGGTGCACGCGCCCGGGCTCCCACACGGCGACGTCGCCCCTCGCGTCGCGGTCGGCCCGGATCACCCAGGGCAGATCGTTGTGTCCGTCGAGCAGGGGGAAGCGGTCGAGCAGGTCGAGGGCGTGCGCGAGGGCGCGGTCTTTGGCCATGGTTCACTCCGGGGTGGGGCGAATCGGCCACACCCGATCCCTTGAGAATGGGCGGGAAAGCTGACGCCTCGGAAATCGAACGTAAAGCTCGGAACCCGCAGGACGGGTCTGCGTTATGCGACCCATGATGGATTTCTCCGGCCTGCGTGTCCTCGTCGTCGAGGACGAACTCCTGGTTGCGCTCGCGCTGGAGGACATTCTCAACGACATGGGCTGCGAGATCATAGGCCCGGTCTCCCAGATCGAGGAAGCCGAGACTTTCGCGCGCACGCGCGACCTCGACGCCGCGATCTTGGACGTGAACGTGCGCGGCCGCCTCATCTACCCCGTCGCCGAGGTCCTCGCCGCGCGCGGCGTGCCGGTGCTGTTCTGCAGCGGCTATTCCGACACCGCCGTGCTGCCGGCCCCCTTCCGCGCGCTGCCGCAGGTCGCCAAGCCCTATGACGAGAGCGCGCTGCGCCGCGCCATGGAGAAGGCCTTCGGCCATTTGCGGGCGGAAGGCCGGGCGCAGGGATCCGTCCGGGCCTGACCCCTAGAGCCTGGAGCATGCTCTAGGCCTGGACCTGGATGTCCCGCGGCTCCGGCGTCAGCGGGAACGTCAGCACGCATTCGACGCCCGTCGGCGGGAAGGCGAGCTTCACCGACCCGCCGAGCTCGAAGCCGACGCTGCGCTGGATCAGCGTCGATCCGAAGCCGCGCTTCAGCGGCTCGGCCACGGGCGGCCCGTCCTGCTCGCGCCAGGTCAGCGTCAGCGTCTCGCGCTCGTCGGCTTCGCCGATCCTCCAGTCGACGAACACCCGCCCCTTGTCGGACGACAGCGCGCCGTATTTGGCCGCGTTGGTGGCGAGTTCGTGGATGATGAGGTTGACGGTGAGCGCGTGCTGGGGCGGCAGCTGCACGGGCTCGCCGCTCAGCACCACATGGGCGCCGTCGCCGCGGCGGAAGGGCCTCAGCGCCTCTTCCAGCAGCTCGTCGAGATCCATGTCGCCCCAGTTGGCCCGCAGCAGCAGCGAATGCGCGCCCGCCAGCGCATGCATGCGGCCCATGAAGGCGCCCTCGAACTCCGGCAGCGAGCCGCTGCGCCTGAGCGTCTGCTGGGCGATGGAGATCACGGTCATCAGCGTGTTCTTCACCCTGTGGCTCAGCTCGGCCACCAGGAGCCGCGTGCGCTCCTCGGCCCGGCGGCGCTGGTGGCGCACCTCCGACTCGCGCAACGCCCGCTCGACCGCGGGGCCGAGCCGCTGCAGCCGGGGCTTGAGCACATAGTCGGTCGCGCCCTGCTTCAGGGACTCGATCGCGATCTCCTCCCCCAGCACGCCCGAGACGAAGATGAAGGGCGTGTTGGGCGAGAGCTCCCGCGCCAGCGACAGCGCCGACATGCCGTCGAAGCTCGGCAGCGAGAAGTCGGACAGGATGAGGTCGTAGCCTCCCTCATGCAGCTGGGCGGTGAAATCCTCGCGGGACTCGACGCGCTGGATCGTGAAGGTCAGCCCGCTCTTGGCCAGGTATTCGGACACCAGGTCCGCGTCGAGCTCGCTGTCCTCGACGAGTAGGATGTTCACCATCGCGCGTTGGTCCATTCCATCACTTGCCGACGGCGGAGCGGCGGGCGCCGGGGGGCGGCGGCTCGTTGAGGATGGCCCAGAACATTCCCAGCTCCTGGATGGCTTCGAAGAACTCCTGGAAGTCAACGGGCTTGACCACGAAAGCGTTGACCCCGCGCTGGTAGCTGGCGACGAGATCGCGCTCCTCTCGCGAGGATGTGAGCATCACGACCGGGATCGGGCGCAGGTCCTCGTCCTTCTTGATCTTCTCCAGCACCTCCAGCCCGTCGATCTTCGGCAGCTTGAGGTCGAGCAGCACCACCGCGGGCTCGCCCGGCTCGCGCTGGGCGAAGGCGCCCTTGGAGTAGAGGTAGTCCAGCGCCTCCGCGCCGTCGCGCACCACGACCACCTCGTTCGCGAGTTGGCACTTGGCCAGCGCCGCCAGGGTCAGCTCCACGTCGCGCGCGCTGTCCTCCACCAGCAGGATGGGTCTCAGTTCGGCCATCAGCGCCGCTCCATGTGAGGCAGGGAAAAGGAGAAGCACGCGCCCTGGTCGACCACGGCCTCGGCCCAGGCCCGGCCGCCATGGCGCTCGACCATGCGGCGCACATTGGCGAGCCCGATGCCGGTGCCTTCGAAGTCCTCGGCCCGGTGCAGGCGCTGGAAGACGCCGAAGAGCTTGCCCACATAGGCCATGTCGAAGCCGACGCCGTTGTCGCGCACGCTGTAGACCGTTTCCGCGTCGCGCCGCTCGCCGGCGATCTCGATGACGGCGACGTCCTTGCGGGCGGTGTATTTCAGCGCGTTCGAGATCAGGTTCTGCCACACCTGCCGCAGCAGGCTCGGGTCTCCGAAGGTCGGCGGCAGGAGGCCGATGCGCCACTCGATGGCGCGGCCCTCCATCTCGGGGGAGAGCAGGCGGCGCACCTCCTCGACGAGCTTGCCCATGTCGATGCGGACGGGATTGAGCGTCACCCTGCCGGCCTGGGAGAAGCTGAGCAGGTCGTCCACCAGCCGCCCGGCCGAGAACGCCGACTGGATGATGTTGGAGAGGTAGTGCGACGCCTTCTCGTCGAACTTGTCGCCGTCGCGTTCGCGCAGCAGCTCGGCGTAGCCGACGATGTGGCGGAAGGGCGCGCGCAGGTCGTGCGAGACCGAGTAGGAGAACGCCTCGAGCTCCTTGTTGGACTTCTCCAGCTCCTCGCTGAGCTCCGCCATCTGCTCGGCCCGGCGCAGCACGATGTCGACGACCGCGCCGCGCAGGTTGCGGGCCGCGTCGACCTCGGCGGCGGACCAGGGCATCGCGGTCAGCCGCACCGTCTCCTTCCAGGCCTGGAAGGACGTGCGCGGATGCAGGCGCTCGGAGTTCGGCTCGGCGATCTTGCGGGGCTCGCCCGCCCACTGGACGGTGCGGATCACCTCGGGCCGGAACCACAGCACATAGCTGGCGTGGATCTGCGAGATCGAGATCGCCAGCACGCCGCTGGCGCGGTCCTTCAGGGACGCCGCGTCCGGGACCACGCCGGCCAGGGAATCGGTGGCGAAGACGCCGTCCTCGAGATGCGGGCCGATCTGGTGGGCCAGCGCCAGGATCTCGTCCGGGCTGGGCGTCTCGCCCACCCGCCTCACCTCCAGGTCCGACACCACGGCCGCGCCGGCGGCTCCGGTGAGCGCGAGCAGGCGCTCGCCGTCCTGGGTCAGGCCGTTGAGGAACTGCGGCGCCACCGCCATCGAGGTCAGCAGCCGTCCGTGGATCTCCTGCAGGCGCACGCGTTCGGCCGCCTCGGCGTAGAGGCTGAGCCCGGCCAGGCGCATCGCCACGAGCTGGCCGATGAAGTCGCAGGCCGACCTCACCGGCTGCGGCGCCCGCCGGCTCTTCGCGTTGTGGCACGAGATCAGGCCCCAGAGCCGGCCATTGACCACGATCGAGATCGACATGGACGCGGCCGTGCCCATGTTGCGCATATATTCCAGATGCACCGGCGAGACGCTGCGCAGGACCGAGAAGCTCATGTCCAGCGGCTCGGGCGGCCCGCCGTCGTCGGCGCGCAGGATGGGAACCGGCGTGTAGGCGGCGTTCGGGATCTGGCGCACGCGGTTCAGCCGGTAAAGCTCGCGCGCCTGGGCCGGGATGTCGCTCGCCGGGAAGCGCAGGCCGAGATAGGAGGGCAGCGCGTCGTTGCGGCTTTCGCCCCGCACCGCGCCGTTCCAGGCCTCGTCGAAATCATAGACGAGCACGCGGTCGAACCCGGTCGTGCGCCGGACCGCGGCCGCCGCGCTCTGCGCGATCTCCGCCACGGTGGTCGCCTCCTGCAGGTCCGTCGCCAGGCGCCGGACGTCGGCGTAGAGGTCGTCGGCGTGGTGGGGCCCGCCGGTCGCCTCCTCCAGCTCCAGCACGACCAGCCCGCCCGCCCGGTGCGCGACCGGGTGATAGGCCGCGCTCCCGACGTCCACGACCCGCGTCGGCGCGAAGCCCGGCCCGGAGGCGAGCCCCTCCAGAAGCTCGGCGCCGCCGTCGCGCAGCACCTGCGCCAGCGGCCGGCCCAGCGCCTGGGCGGCCTCCACGGTGAGCGCCGCCGCCGCGTTGGCGCTCACCTGCCGGATCGTCCAGTCCGCGGGATCGAGCGCGAACAGCACGCCGTGGGGCTGGATGGCGCCCGGCGTGCGGATCGGCTCGCGCGCGCAGCCGTCGAGCACGGCGTCCGTCACCGGCGCCCGCCCGCCCGGCGCCCCGGCCGTCATGCCGACCGCCTCATCCATGGCGCGTCTCCGCGGGCGCGCACAGGCAGGCCTGCAGGCTCCCGAAGGTCGCGAGGGCGGCGCCCACGATGCGGTCGTCCGCCGCCGGCGAGGACAGCGACGCCAGGGCGTCCTGGAACGCCCGCCAGCGCGCCGCGACGTCGCGCCCGTAGCTGGCGAAATAGGTCGCCCCCGGCCCGGCGAGGCCCAGCCGGCGCGCGACGCTCCTGGCGATCACCTGCCCTCCCATCGTCGATCCCTCGAGCACGTAAAGCGATCCCATCGCCTCCTCGACGTCGCCCAGCCGCGGGATGCGGGGCGTCTCGCGCGACGGCGCCAGGCCGAGCGCCGCGAGGTCGGCCGCCAGCAGCGGCAGCTTGCGGCGGGGGCCGAAGAAAGCCTCGTCGCCGACCAGCTCGCCGATGCGCGGCTCCCAGATCCGGAAGAACGCATGGAAACGCGCGAGCAGCGCGCCGTAGCGCTCCAGCGTCAGCCCCGGCCCGAGCATGTCCAGATCGGCCTCGATCCGGTCATGCGCGGCGCGAGTTTCGGTTCGCAATCTCGTCAGCAGCATCGCGGCGTCGGCGTCCCGGTCAGTCGCCGGTCGCGCGACAGCGTCGTCCGGCCCCGTCCGGTCCGAACGCAATCCCCCTAACGCCGAAACCGCCGCGCGGTTCCGGACCCTTTCGCCATTTTTCAAAGGATCGGCGCGCCCCGCCTGAGGGGGGCGTCAGCCAGGGGAAAACGAGCATGGGGGGGCTTCCTCGTCGCCGGCCCCTGACCGTACCGCGCCTCGCCCCGGGGCGTCCAGCGTGTCCGTTCAGCGCAGCTCCGCCGTCAGGCCGAGCCGGTCGCGGCGCATCCAGCGCACCAGCATCAGGCCCGCCACGATGGCGAGCCCGGTGGCGAGCCCCGACCAGATGCCCGCGCCGCCGAAGCCCAGCGGAAAGGCCAGCACGGCGCCGAGCGGCAGCCCGACGCCCCAGTAGCCGATGGCCGCGTAGATCATCGGCATGCGGGTGTCGTGCAGGCCGCGCAGCATGCCCTGCCCGACGGCCTGCGCGCCGTCGGCGACCTGGAACAGCGCCGCGAAGGCCAGGAACAGGACCGCGGTCTCCACCACTGGCGCGTTGCCGGGAGCCGAGGCGTCCAGGAACACGCCGATCAGCGCGCGCGGGGCGGCCAGCATCGCCGTCGCGGTCAGAACCATGGCCCCGACCCCGAGCCCGAACGCGGTCCAGCCGGCGAGCGTGGCGGCCTCCCGCTCCTTCGCCCCGTAGGCGCGCCCGACCCGGACCGTCGCGGCCTGCCCGATGCCGAGCGGGATCATGAAGGTGAGCGACGCGATCTGGATCGCCACCGCGTGGGCCGCCAGCGAGGTCGGCCCGATGATCCCCATCAGGAACACCGCGCCGTTGAAGATCGACACCTCGAAGACCAACGTCGCCCCGATCGGCAGGCCCACGCGCCAGAAGGCCCGGAACCGCGGCCAGTCCGCCCGCCAGACCCGCCCGAACAGCCGGTAGCGGCGGAACCGCCGGTCCAGCGAGACCACGCCGGCCAGCACGGCGAACATCAGGATGGTCGCGCTCAGGGTCGCCAGCCCGGAGCCCGTCAGGCCGAGCCGAGGCGCGCCCCAGTTGCCGAAGATCAGCAGCCAGTTGAACAGCGCGTTGGCGGCGAGCCCGAAGAACACGCCCAGCATCGCCCAGGCGGGACGCTCCATCGCAGCCATGAAGGAGCGCAGGACGAGATAGAGGAGGAACGGCGCCATGCTCCATTGCAGCATGTGCAGATAGGCGCCCGCCTGCGCGGCCAGCCTCGGCTCCTGCCCGAGGCGCAGCAGCACGGCCTCGCCGTTCCACAGCACCGCCCAGCACGGAACGCAGATGCACAACGCCGCCCAGAAGCCCTGGCGGACGGTGCGGCGCACCTCGCGCACGGCGAACTGGTTGCGTCCCCTCTCGGTCGCCACCAGCGGCGCCGTGGCGCTCATCACGCCGATGCCGAAGATGAGGAAGAAGAAATAGAGGTTCGCCCCCAGCGCGCTCGCCGCCACCGCCTCCGGCCCGAGCCGGCCGAGCATGAGCACGTCCGTGGCCGTCATGCCGGTCTGGGCGAGGTTGGTCAGGATCAGGGGCCAGCTCAGGGCCAGGGTCGAGCGGACCTCCCCGACCCATGCGGCGCGGGTCGGGCGGGAGACGGCGGCGATGGTCATCAGCGATGTTCTAGAGAGAAGGGCGCCTTGCGAGAAGGCGGGTCGCCCGAAAAAGAGGCGGTTGCGGCGGCATGGCTCCCATCCGCCTATGCGGGGCTCGCGCTCCGGCCACGAAAAAGGGGCCCGCCGAAGCGAGCCCCTGGTTCACGCCTCAAGGCCTTACGGGCAGGGATGGCGCAGCCCGTCATAGCCCAGGAAGGTGCCGCTGGCCGGGTCGTAGGACCGGTAGCGCTGGGCGCAATAGGCCGACCCGCCGCCGCCATAGGCGTAGCCCGGCTCCTCGATCACGGTCGTGCGCGGCTGCGAGAGGGCCCCGCCCAGGATCGCGCCGGTCGCCAGGCCGGCGATGCCGGCGGCCGCGGCCGCCCCGCCATAGCCCCAGCCGCGGCGATAGCCGTAGCCGCCGCCGTAATAGCCGCGCCCGTAATAGCCGCCGCGATAGCCGTGGCCGCGCCCGTAGCCGCCGCGCCACTGGACCTGGGTGGCCAGCGCGGCGTCGCTCGCCGCCTGCGCCACGGGCGCGCCCGCCGCCGGCATGGCGGCCGCTGGACGCGCCGCCATCGTCGCGCCCGCCAGCGAGGCCGCCGCGAAGATCATCAGGGACGTCCTGGGAAGAACCATGGTCATGCAAAGCTCCTGTCGTGTCGACGACTGTTGCAGGGTCAACGCGCTGGGCGGCCAGGAGGTCCCCGGCGCGCGACATCGCGCCTCACCGCCGGGCCGGGCCGGGCGTCGCGGATCGTCGCGTCAGGGCTTGGGCTCGGACCCGGTCGATCCGCCCGTCGAGGAGCCGCCCGTCGACGAGCCGGCGCCCGGGCCGGTCCCCGAGCCGGAGCCGGACGGCGCCATGGTCTTGGCCCGGTCCATCAGGCTGATCGCGGCGTCCACGCAGGCCTTCATGGGCTCGCCAGGGCTGCACTGCACACCCAGGCGCACGTCTCCGGCCCGCAGCATGAACCGGGCGCCCGCGCGACCCATGCCCATGCCCATGCCGCCGCCCATTTCGCCTTGGCGCATCATGCGGCGCATCATCTCGCCATGCATGCGCATCTGCTCGGGCGACATGCCGCCCTCGTCCATGCGGCGCTCGCGCCAGCCGCCCCGCCCGGAGTCCCGGCTGCGCCAGGAATCGTCCCTGCCGCCGTCGCGGCCGCCGCTGTCGTCCCGCTGGGCGGACCGGGATCCGGCGTCGCCGTGGCCGCGCCAGCCGGACTCGTCGTGGCGGCTCCACTCGCTGCGGCCGGAACGGCCGCCCCCGCGGTCGCCGTGGTCGCTGTCCCAGTCGCCGTCGTCATGGCCGCCCATGCGCATGACGTCGCCGCGGCGGTCCCAGTCGGGCGCGCCGGATTGAGCGTGCGCCGACAGCGGCAGGCAGGCGAGCACGCCCGCCAGAACGAGGATCCTGCGCATCGTTGAGCTCCATGGATGTCGTTGCGGTCCCGCGGCCGTTCGCCGGCCACGCAGACCCGACCCCCAACGCGCCCCGCCCCCGCGCCGTTCCGCGAGCGACGCCCCGGAGACGGCGAACCCGAAGGCTCGCGGTCCGCGGGGGACGGCTGGTCCGGTCAGTTGTCCAGGAAGCTGCGCAGCTTGCGGCTGCGGCTGGGGTGCTTGAGCTTGCGCAGCGCCTTCGCCTCGATTTGGCGGATGCGCTCGCGGGTCACCGAGAACTGCTGGCCGACCTCTTCCAGCGTGTGGTCGGTGTTCATGCCGATGCCGAAGCGCATGCGCAGCACGCGCTCCTCGCGCGGGGTCAACGACGCGAGAACTCGCGTCGTCGTTTCGCGAAGATTGCTCTGGATGGCCGCGTCGATCGGCAGGATGGCGTTCTTGTCCTCGATGAAGTCGCCGAGATGGCTGTCTTCCTCGTCGCCGATGGGCGTCTCGAGGGAGATCGGCTCCTTGGCGATCTTCAGCACCTTGCGCACCTTCTCCAGCGGCATGGCGAGCTTCTCGGCCAGCTCCTCCGGGGTCGGCTCGCGGCCGATCTCGTGCAGCATCTGGCGCGACGTGCGGACGATCTTGTTGATCGTCTCGATCATGTGCACCGGGATGCGGATGGTCCGGGCCTGGTCGGCGATCGAGCGCGTGATCGCCTGCCGGATCCACCAGGTCGCGTAGGTCGAGAACTTGTAGCCGCGGCGGTACTCGAACTTGTCCACGGCCTTCATCAGGCCGATATTGCCCTCCTGGATCAGGTCCAGGAACTGCAGGCCGCGGTTCGTGTACTTCTTGGCGATGGAGATCACGAGGCGCAGATTGGCCTCCACCATCTCCTTCTTGGCCTGCCGGGCCTCGCGCTCGCCCTTCTGCACCATGTGGACGAGCTTGCGGAACTCCTGGATCTCCAGGCGCGTGTCCGCCGCCAGCGTATGGATCTCCTGGCGGATGTCCTTGATGGTGTCCTTCTCGGAAGCGATCAGCTCGCGCCAGCCGCGGGTGCCGAGCTTGGAGACGCGCAGAACCCATTTGGGGTCGAGCTCGGACCCCTGGTAGTTCTTCAGGAAGTCCTCGCGCGACACGCGGTAGCTCTCGGCCAGGCGCATCAGCCGGCCCTCGAGGCCGATCAGCCGCTTGTTGATGTCGTAGAGCTGCTCCACCAGCGCGTCGATGCGGTTCTGGTTGAGCGACAGCGACTTCACGTCGGTGACGATCTCTTCCTTGAGCTTCTTGTACTTGCGCTCCTGGGCGGGCGACAGCGAGGTGTTCTGCAGCTTGGACTCGACGTTCTGGTCCTGCAGGCGGCCCAGCTTCTTGTAGGCGTCGGCGATGCGGTCGAAGGTCTCCAGCACCTTCGGCTTCAGCTCGGCCTCCATGGCCGACAGGGAGACGTTGTTCTCCATGTCGTCCTCCTCGAGGTCTCCCTCGGGGATCGGCGCCTCTTCGCCCTCGGCGCGCGCCTCCGGCTGCGGCGGGGCGACGCCGTCGACGGCCTCGCCCTCCTCGCCGTCGACCTTCGGGCCGCCCTTGCCTTCGGGGCCCGCATAGGTGGCTTCCAGGTCGATGATGTCGCGCAGGAGGACCTTGCCCTCCATGAGCTCGTCGCGCCAGATGATGATGGCCTGGAAGGTCAGCGGGCTCTCGCACAGGCCCGCGATCATGGCCTCGCGGCCGGCCTCGATGCGCTTGGCGATGGCGATCTCGCCCTCGCGGGAGAGCAGCTCCACCGAGCCCATCTCGCGCAGATACATGCGCACCGGATCATCCGTGCGGTCGGTGGGCTCGGCCTTCTCGGCCCGCGCCACGACGGCGCGCGGGGCCGCCTCCACGAGGTCGCCCGGCTCGTCGTCGTCGTCGGCCGCGGCGGCGCCCTCCTGGCCCTCCGTTCGCTCGGTGTCGGCTTCCTCCGATTCCACCACGTTGATGCCCATCTCGTTGAGCATCGCGTAGATGTCCTCGATCTGGTCCGAGGAGTTCTGGTCCGAAGGGAGGACCTCGTTCAGTTCGTCATAGGTGACATAGCCGCGCTTCTTGGCGAGCTTGATCATCCTCTTGACGGCCTGGTCGGTCAGGTCGAGAAGCGGGCTGTCGACCTGCGGCGCCTCAGCCACGTCGCCCTCGTTCTTCTCAGTCGTTTTGGTCGCCATGCCCGGTCGCTCCAAGCCTGTCCCGCCCCGCCGCGGGTGAATGTTCAACGCAGAAACGGGCGGCAAGGACCATAGGTCCATCCGCCCTTATCGTCTTGTCATCCGGATCAAAGTCGCGAATCGTTTAAGTCACCCTTAACCACGCGCGTCATTCCGGTCGTCACGCCGCCCCTGCGCATCGCCCGACGCAGGCCCGACCGCGGATGGGATCTTCGCCGGTCCTGGCCGCCGAGCGTCCCGAGAGAGGGCGCCGGAGGGTCATGGCCGGGAGGTCAGGTCGTCGTCCCGCCCGCCCCTCTCGATCTCCGCCTCCATCCCGTCGATGGCGGAAAGCTGCAACCGGAGGTCTCGGATCCAGGCGAGGCTGGCCTCGCTCTCGTCCTGGGCGAAGGCCATCTCGGCCATCCCGAGCTCTTTATGTAGCGTCCGCGCCTTGTGATGCAAGGTCGTGGCCTGACGAAGGCTTTCCCTCACTTCGACGGGATCGGCTCCGGAGTCAAGACACCACCGGTCGCCGGGGCGCACCGCCGCCTCCACCCGGGCGAGCAGCGGGCCGACCCCGCGCAGCTCCAGCGTCTCGCGCGAGACGTCCGCTCCGCCGGCCGCCCTGTCGGCGTCCAGGTCGACCAGCGCCTGGCGCAGGCGGTTGGTGTCGGGATGGGCGAGATCGAGCTCCAGCAAGGCCTCCGCCTGGCTGGCGAGCAGGTCCGGGTGAGCCACGAGCGCCGCCAGGATCAGCGCTTCCCGGGGCGAAATGGTGGGCGTCTTGGAGAAGAGCGCGCTGCGCGCCAGGCTTTCCGACGCCCGCACCGGCTCGCCCGAGAAGCCGCCCTGGCGCCGTGGGTCGCGCCCGCGCGCGCCGCCCCGGCCCGCGGCGAAGCCCTGACCGCGGCCGCCCTGCCCATAGCCGCCCTGCTGCGGGCCGGATTGCTGGCCATAGCCGCCGCCGCGGGGCGAGAGCTGGCGCAACCGCGCCTCCATCTCGGCCCGGTAATGCTTGCGCAGGTCCTCGTCGCGGATGCCGGCCAGCAGCGCCCGCAGGCGCTTCTCCAGCATGGCCTTGCGCTCCGGCGTGTCGAGCGGGCCGGCCTCGACCTCGCGCGTCCACAGGATCTCGACCATGGGGGACGCCCCGTCGAGCACCCGCGCGATCGCCTGGCCGCCGCCCGAGCGCGCGAGGTCGTCCGGATCCTGCCCTTCCGGCAGCAGCGCGAAGCGCACCGACTTGCCGGGCTCCAGCAGGGGCAGCGCGACGTCGATGGCCCGGAAGGCGGCGCGCCGTCCCGCCTTGTCGCCGTCGAAGCACAGGATCGGCTCGTCGGCCATGCGCCACAGCAAGGTCAGCTGCTCGGGCGTCAGCGCCGTGCCCAGCGGCGCGACCGCGTGGGGAAAGCCCGCCGTCGCCATGGCGATCACGTCGACATAGCCCTCCACGGCGATGACGGTCCCCTTGTCATGCGCGGGCTTGCGGGCGTTGTGGTGGTTGTAGAGCACCGCGCCCTTGTGGAAGAGCGTCGTCTCGGGGCTGTTCAGGTACTTGGCGGGAACGTCGGCCGCCAGCGCCCGGCCGCCGAAGGCGATCACGCGGCCGCGCACGTCGCAGATCGGGAACATCAGCCGGTCCCGGAACCGGTCGAACGGGACCGGCACGTCGTCGCCATGCACCAGCAGGCCCGTCTCGATCATGGCCTCGACCGGGACGCCCTTGCCGGCGAGGTGGTCGCGCAGCGCATGCTTGTCGGGGGCCGCGTAGCCGAGGCCGAACCGCTTGCGGATCTCGCCGCCAAGCCCGCGCCCCTCGCAATAGGCCCGCGCCTTCAGGCCGGCCTTGCTCTCCAGCTGGCTTTCGAAGAACGCCGCCGCCAGCGCCATCACCTCATGCAGGCTGCGGGCCTTGCGCTCCTGCTCCTCGGCCTCGCGGGAGGCCTTGGGCAGCGTCACGCCGGCGAGGCCGGCGAGCTTCTCCACCGCCTCCGGGAAGGCGACGCCCTCCGTCTCCATCACGAAGGCGAAGATGTCGCCATGCTTGCCGGAGGAGAAGTCGTGGAAGAAGCCCTTCTGGTCGTTGACGAAGAAGGACGGGGACCGCTCCGCGTTGAAGGGCGACAGCCCCTTCCATTCCCGTCCCGCCTTGGCCAGCCTCACCCGCTTGCCGACGACCTCCGACACCGGAAGCCGGGCGCGGATCTCGTCGAGAATGCCGGGCGGATAGCGCATGGATGCTGTGTAGCGGAAATCGCCACGAAGGGTCGAGCCTTCCCCGCTATTCACAGGCGCCGGGAGGCCGTGCGCGGCGGCGCGCTCAGCCCGGCCCGAAGCGGCTCAAGAGATCCCGGAACAGAACGTCCGCCGTCGCCCTGTGGTCCGCGGTGGAGAACTCGGCGCGCCACGGGGCGTCGGCGTGCTCCAGTTCGCCCCAGCCCAGCATCAACAGCGGCTGCGGAACGGGGCCCCGGCCGAGCTCGCGCGTTTCGCGCTTGAGCGCGACAAGCAGGTCGATCTCCCGCCGCGCGTCGGCCGGCAGGTCTGTTTCGTCGCACAACGCGGCGAACGCCATCGGGGCCACCGCCGCTCCGGGCCGCATCCGCAGCCAGCGCAGGGCCAGCGCCGGCCGCAGGAAGTAGAAGAGTTTCTTCAGGTTCACGTTCGACCAGTCGTCGCCGACCCGGCGGCGCATGCTCAGGCCGAGATAGTAATAGTGCCGTGACACCGCGGCCCGATCCAGGACCGAGGCCGCGAACGCCAGGAGGGCGTCCCGAAACGCGGCGTCGCCGCGGTACAGGAGCGGCGAGCCAAGCCACTCCACCGCGACAGCATTGCCTTTCAGCAGCAGCCTGAGCGTCTTTTGCAGGTCCCATCCGCCCACGTCGAGCACGGCGTCCTGCCGCAGCTCCAGCACGTCGCGCGGCGGATACAGGCTGAGGTAGCGCTCAGGCTGCCGGACATAGATGAAGCGGCAGTCATAGTCGCTGTCCGGGGACGGGAAGCCCCAGGCCCGGCTGCCGCTCTCGATCGCCCACGGGATCGAGATGTCCTCCTCCGCCATCGCGGCGGCCAGCACCGAACCGATGTCGGCCACGACGGCGGGATCCATGCCGGCCTCGGCGGGCGCCAGCGTGCGCAACCGCTACTCCGCCAGGTCCAGATCGGGAAGGTCCAGATCGGACAGCCGCAGCGTGAGCTCCGGCGCCGCCGCCGGGACCGCCGTCGCCGCGGCGTCGAGGACCGCGACCGAACCGTAGCCGTCCGGGCCAGGAGCGCGGTGGACGTGGATCACGAGCCGCCTGGCGTCGATGACCCAGAGCTCGCCGATCCCGTGCGCGGCGTAAAGGCTGGCCTTGCGGCCCAGGTCGAAGCGCAGGCTCGTTTCCGCAATTTCGACCGCGAGCAGCACAGTGTCGCCGCGCAGCTCGGAGAGCTTGGTGCGCGTGCGATAAACGATCAGGTCGGGCTCCACGAAGGTGTCGCCGGAGAGCCTGAAGGTCGTTTCAGGGATGAGTTGAAGATGGTCCGGACAGGCGCGGTACCAGGCCCTGAGCAGCGCGGCCTTCAGCGTCTCGCGCCGGATTCCCTTCGGCGACATGGGCACGAGTTCTCCGCCGATGAGTTCGACGCGCTCGTCCTCGGCCAGGAGGCCGATATCCACCATGCGCTCGACCTCCGCGACCGTGAACGCCCGGCGCGGCAGGCCTTCGGCGGCCTGCGTCGTGCGCACGGGGGCGGGGACGCGAATGTCCATCGGCATGAACCTATCATGCCAAGCTGGGGTCGTTTAGCGAGCGCAGATTGCAAAAGCATAGGGGCGAGTAGCGAATGGCGAATCGAGGTCGCCTCCCCCTTCGCCATTCGCCACTCCTCATTCGCCCCTCAGCCTTGCAGCTTCGCCTTGATCGCCGCGCTGGCCTTGCCGAAGTCCATCTGGCCGGCGTAGCGCTCCTTCAGGGCGGCCATCACCTTGCCCATGTCGCGCAGGCCCGCCGCGCCGGTCCCGGCGATGGCGTCGTCGATGGCGGCGGAGACCTCGGCCTCGTCCATCTGCTTGGGCAGAAAGCTGGAGATGATGGCGATCTCCTCGCTCTCCTGCTCGGCGAGCTCGGGACGGCCGTTGTCCTGGTAGATCTTCAGCGATTCCTGGCGCTGCTTGATCATCTTCTGCAGCAGCCCGAGGATCTCGTCGTCGGAGAGCGGGTCCTTGCCGGCGCCGCGCGCCTCGATGTCGCGGTCCTTCAGCGCGGCGGTGATCAGCCGGACGGTGGAGATGCGGCGCTTGTCGCCGGCCTTCATGGCCTCCTTCAGCGACGTGGTGAAGTCCTCGCGCATGGCGCTTGTCTTTCCTGGTTGAGGCGGCGCGCCGGCCTCCCGGGCTTCGGGGCGGCGATGCAGGCCTGGGCTTAAGTGGCTGAAACCTGTTGTGAATTCCAGAAGCAATTCGGGTTGACGGGCTCTGTTGCGCGTCCTAGTTTGCCGGCCCGGCGCTCGGGTCCTGCGGACTCGGGTCGATAGCGTGCGGCGCTGCGTGTTCCCGGCGTTGACTTCCCGGCGGTCGAGTGTCCTGAGCGCAGCGTCTTCGCCGCGCCCGGGCGGCAGGATTTAGGACGAAAATGGCGAAGCTTCAAGATCAGGCCCACGGGCAGGCTGACGATGGCGGCTGGGCGGAGCCCCGCGCGACGGCGCTTCTGGTTCTGGCGGACGGCACCGTGCTGGAGGGGACCGGCGTCGGCGCGGTCGGCGAGGCCCCCGGCGAGGTCTGCTTCAACACCGCCATGACGGGCTATCAGGAGATCCTGACCGACCCCTCCTATGCGGGCCAGATCGTCACCTTCACCTTCCCGCATATCGGCAATGTCGGGGTCAACGACGAGGACGTCGAGACCATCAACATGGCGGCGTCCTCGGGCGTGCGCGGCGTCATCCTGCACACCGCCGTCACCGATCCGTCCAACTACCGGTCGAGCCGCCATTTCGACCTGTGGCTGAAGGCCCGCGGGATCGTCGGACTGACCGGGATCGACACGCGCGCGCTCACCGCCCTGATCCGCCAGAAGGGCATGCCGAACGCCATCATCGCGCATGATCCGTCGGGGAGCTTCGACGTGGAGGCGCTGAAGCGGCAGGCCGCGGCGCTGCCCTCCATGGACGGGCTCGACCTCGTCCCGATGGTCACCACCGCCCAGCGCTTCGACTGGGACGAGACCAGCTGGGCCTGGAGCAAGGGCTTCGGCCGGCAGGAGGCCCCCAAGCGCCACGTGGTCGCCATCGACTACGGGGTGAAGCGCAACATCCTGCGTCTCCTCGCCGACCGGGAGTGCAAGGTCACGGTCGTGCCCGCCACCGCCACCGCCGAGGACATCATGGCCCTGCGGCCGGATGGCGTGTTCCTGTCCAACGGCCCGGGCGACCCCGCCGCGACCGGCGAATACTCCGTGCCGGTCATCCGCGCCCTGCTGGACGAGAAGATCCCCACCTTCGGGATCTGCCTCGGCCACCAGATGATGGCGCTCGCCGTCGGCGCGAAGACCGCCAAGATGCACCAGGGCCACCACGGGGCGAACCACCCGGTGAAGGACTTCACCACCGACAAGGTGGAGATCGTGTCCATGAACCACGGCTTCGCGGTGGATCGCGACAGCCTGCCGGCCAACGCCCGGGAGACGCATGTCTCCCTGTTCGACGGGTCCAATTGCGGCATCGCGCTGACGGACCGGCCGGCCTTCTCGGTGCAGCACCATCCGGAGGCCTCGCCCGGCCCGCAGGACAGCCACTATCTGTTCGACCGCTTCGTCCAGCTCATGGACGACAACAAGCGCTGAGCCTCGCTCCTCGCCGCGAGGGCGGCCCCGCGGGGCCGCCCTGTTGGTCATGCTGCGAGGCGAAGGCCTCAGCGGGCGCCCTGGAGCCCCTTGTCCATCAGCGTCCGCCCGGCGTTCGTGAGCGCCTCGCTGACGCCGGCGTCCCGCACCGCGTCGGCGGCCGCCAGCATGCGCGATCCGGCGAGGAAGAGCTCGCCCGAGGTGAGCTTCTCCTTCTCCTCCCACCACCACGGGGGCGGAGGCGGAGGCGGCCAATGGCCGATCGGCGGCCAGCCGATGGGCCATTTCGGCCAGCGCGGGCACAACTCATCGAAGTCGGCCACCTTCGACAAAGCGAGCCGCACCAGATTCTTGCCCGTCTCTCCGCCGACGCCCTCGGCCGTGCGGGTGAGGGCGATGATCTCGGCCAGATGCGCGTCCGCCGCCGCGATCACGGCGACCTCGCGGGTGGGCTGCGGCTGCGACCCGTGCTCGCGCCGCTCCACGGCGGCGCCCAGCGCGCCGATCGGCCCATGCGGGAACACCGCGTCGGCCGCCTCGGGCCGGATGCGGACGATGAGTTGGGCGAGGAATTTGTACGCTGTCTTGTCGACCATGATGCGCCTCCTGGTTTCGGCCGTGAAAGCGGCTCTGGGAGGAGAACCGCTCTCCAGACGAAGCCTAGGCCTGGCTGTTCCGGGCGAGTGTGAGGCGCATTACACGCCGTGCGAGCGGACCCCGCCGGCTTGCCAGCGCCGGGATGGCGGCCCACGATGCGGCCTCCCCCATCCGCGACACCAAGAGGCACCCATGACCATCGCGGCGCGGCTCGGCGGAGCAGCCCTCGTCCTCGCGATCCTGCTGGCCGGCGCGGGGACGGCCGGCGCGGCCTCCCTCAAGGAGGGCCGCGCGCTGGCGCAGAAGAATTGCGGCCCCTGCCACGCCGTGGGGGCCAAGGGCGCGAGCCCCAACCCGAAATCGCCGCCCTTCCGCACGCTGAGCCAGCGCTATCCCATCGAGTCGCTGCAGGAGGCGCTGGCGGAAGGCATCACGGTCGGCCATGAGGGCCTCGACATGCCGGAATTCCGGTTCGCGCCGGCGCAGATCGACTCGCTCGTGGGCTACATCAAGAGCCTCGCGCCCGAAAAGCCGGCCTCGCCCTCCCGGCCGAAGGGGCCGCCGAAGCCCTGATCCGAGGTCCCGGTCCCGCTTCCCGCGCAATCGCGCTACAACCCTGTTCGGGCCGCGTCGGCCCGGGAGTGCGCGGTTCATCATGGCCAGCTCGTGGCGCGATTTCTTCGACGGCGAACATTCCATCTATGTGAATGCGCGGCACAAGGCGCTGCACGACCGCATGGTCGCGCGCGACGTCGCCGCCATCGTGGCCTCGCTGGCCCCGCCGGGCCGCCCGCTGGCCGTGCTGGACTTCGGCTGCGGCGAAGCCACGGAGGCCCAGGAGGTGGCGCGGGTCTCCTCCAGCCTCATCCTGTCGGACGCCGCGCCCGCCGTGCTGGCGCGCGTGCGCGAGCGATATCGCGGCGATCCGCGCATCCGCGTCCTGGACCCCGGCGAGGTCGAGGCGCTGGCGCCCGGGAGCCTGGACGTCGTGGCGGTCAACTCGCTGCTGCAATATCTGCCGCGGGCGGAGCTCCAGCGGCTGCTGGAGGTCTGGCGCGAGCTTCTGGCGCCCGGGGGCCATCTCGTCGTCGGCGACGTCGTCCCGCCCGACGTCAGCCCGCTGACCGACGCGGCCGCGCTGCTGCGCTTCGGCTGGCAGGGCGGCTTCCTGGCGGCGGCCGGCGCCGGGCTCGTCCGCACCGCGCTGTCCGACTACCGCAAGCTCCGGGCCGAGCTCGGGCTGTCCACCTATGACGAGAACGCCATGCTGTCGCTGCTCGAGAACGCCGGCTTCGAGGCGCGCCGCCGCCGCCCCAATATCGGCCACAACCAGGCCCGCATGACCTTCGTGGCGACCCGGCCGGACTGACGCGCTCAGGCGTCACGGAGGAGCGGGCGGAACCTCGGATCGTCCGCGGAAGGTCCACCAGCGGTTGGCCGCGAAGCTCCACACCATCACGAGCCCGGTGGTGGCGAGCTGCGCCAAAAGGTAAGGCGCGCCCGCTCGCCCGTGCAGCAGCGCCATGGAAAGCCCGGTCAGGCCGAAGCCGACCCCCGCCACCAGGGCGAAGCGCCATGTCGCCTCGCCATGCGGCCGGTCGCTGCGGAAGGCGTAGCGGCGGTTGAGCCCATAGGAGACGACGCCCCCCGCCACATAGCCGGCCAGCGTCGCCCAGACCGCATGGACGCCCAGGAGCTCCACCAGCCCGACGAGCAGCCCGTAATGGACGACCGCCGCCGCCACCCCCACCCCCGCGAAGGCGGAGAACTGGCGCGACAGGGCTGCGGCGGCGGTGCGGGACGTCGGTCGGAATTCGGACACGGGGCGCTTTTGGGCCGTGTCGCCGCCCCGGTCAATGCCGGGGCAGCCGAGTCCACAGGCTGCGCGGCCTTGGCCCTTCCCACGGCTCCGATTCTCGTTTAAGGACACGCGACTTTCGGCGGGAAGTCTCGATGACCGGCGTCCCCGCCCGAAACCTGATCCAGGTTCCCGCGAGGACGCGCTCCGGCCGCAGTTTTGGCCCATAGCGCGGCCTTTTTTTGTGCGCGCGTCCAGGCGGGACCACCCGCCTCGCGCCGAGCCATGATGACGAGGCGACATGCCGAAGCGGACAGACATCTCCACCATCCTGATCATCGGCGCGGGGCCCATCGTCATCGGCCAGGCGTGCGAGTTCGACTATTCGGGCACGCAGGCCGTCAAGGCCCTGAAGGAAGAGGGCTACCGCATCGTCCTGGTGAATTCGAACCCGGCGACGATCATGACCGACCCGGACATGGCGCACCGCACCTATGTGGAGCCCATCACCGCGGAGGTGGTGGAGAAGATCATCGCCAAGGAGCGCTACGCCGTTCCGGGCGGCTTCGCGCTGCTGCCCACCATGGGCGGCCAGACCGCGCTCAACTGCGCGCTGTCGCTGAAGAAGATGGGTGCGCTGGAGAAATACGACGTCGAGATGATCGGCGCCACGGCCGAAGCCATCGACAAGGCCGAGGACCGCGAGCTCTTTCGCGACGCCATGACCAAGATCGGGCTCGACACCCCCCGCTCGCACCAGATCAAGACGCTGGCCGGCGCGCTCGACGCCCTGGCCGACATCGGCCTGCCGGCCATCATCCGCCCCTCCTTCACGATGGGCGGCACCGGCGGCGGCATCGCCTACAACAAGGCCGAGTTCATCGAGATCATCGAGCGCGGCATCGACGCCTCGCCCACCAACGAGGTGCTGGTCGAGGAAAGCGTGCTCGGCTGGAAGGAATACGAGATGGAGGTGGTCCGCGACCGCGCGGACAACTGCATCATCATCTGCTCCATCGAGAACATCGACCCGATGGGCGTCCATACGGGCGACTCGATCACCATCGCGCCCGCCCTGACGCTGACCGACAAGGAATACCAGCGCATGCGCGACGCCTCGCTGGCGGTGCTGCGCGAGATCGGCGTGGAGACCGGCGGCTCCAACGTGCAGTTCGCCATCGACCCGGAAACGGGCCGCATGATCGTCATCGAGATGAACCCGCGCGTGTCGCGCTCCTCGGCGCTGGCCTCCAAGGCCACCGGCTTCCCGATCGCCAAGGTCGCGGCGAAGCTGGCCGTCGGCTACACGCTGGACGAAATCGCCAACGACATCACGGGCGGGGCCACGCCGGCCTCGTTCGAGCCGACCATCGACTACGTGGTCACCAAGATCCCGCGCTTCGCCTTCGAGAAGTTCCCGGGCGCCGAGAAGACGCTGACCACCTCGATGAAGTCGGTCGGCGAGGCCATGGCGATCGGCCGGACCTTCCAGGAATCGCTGCAGAAGGCCCTGCGCTCGCTGGAGACGGGCCTCACCGGCCTCGACGAGATCGAGATCGAGGGGCTCGGCCTCGGCGACGACAAGAACGCCATCCGGGCCGCGCTCGGCACGCCGACGCCGGACCGGCTGCTCCAGGTCGTGCAGGCCATGCGCTACGGCTTCGACGTCGAGCAGATCTACCAGGCCTGCAAGATCGACCGCTGGTTCCTCCAGCAGCTCTGGTCGCTGGTCGAGACCGAGAACAAGATCAAGGCGCTCGGCCTGCCGACCACCCCCGGCGCCTTTCGGCAGTTGAAGTCCATGGGCTTCTCGGACGCCCGCCTCGCCGTGCTGGCGAAGCTCCCCGAGGCGGAGGTCTCGAAGCGCCGCCGCGCGCTGGAGGTGCGCCCGGTCTACAAGCGCATCGACACCTGCGCGGCCGAGTTCGCCTCGCCCACCGCCTACATGTACTCGACCTATGCGCCGCCCTTCGCGGGCGCAGTCGCGGACGAGGCGCAGCCCTCCGACCGCCGCAAGGTCGTGATCCTGGGCGGCGGGCCCAACCGCATCGGCCAGGGCATCGAGTTCGACTATTGCTGCTGCCACGCCTGCTTCGCGCTGAGCGACGCCGGGTTCGAGACCATCATGGTCAACTGCAACCCGGAGACGGTCTCGACCGACTACGACACCTCCGACCGGCTCTATTTCGAGCCGCTCACGGCCGAGGACGTCACCGAGATCCTGCTGAAGGAGAAGGAGAACGGCACGCTGGTGGGCGTCATCGTGCAGTTCGGCGGCCAGACGCCGCTGAAGCTCGCCAAGGCGCTGGAGCAGGCGGGCGTCCCGATCCTCGGCACCTCGCCGGACGCCATCGACCTCGCCGAGGACCGCGACCGCTTCAAGCGCCTGCTCGACAAGCTCGGCCTCAAGCAGCCGCAGAACGGCATCGCCTATTCGGTGGAGCAGAGCCGCCTGATCATGCAGGACCTCGGCCTGCCGCTGGTGGTGCGCCCCTCCTACGTGCTCGGCGGCCGCGCCATGGAGATCATCCATGACGAGGCGATGTTCGATAAATACCTGCTAGGCACCCTGCCAGAGCTGGTGCCCAACGACATCAAGGCCCGCTATCCGAACGACAAGACCGGCCAGATCAACACGGTGCTGGGCAAGAACCCGCTGCTGTTCGACCGCTACCTGACCGACGCCATCGAGGTCGACGTCGACGCGCTTTGCGACGGCAAGGACGTCTATATCGCCGGCATCATGGAGCACATCGAGGAGGCGGGCATCCATTCGGGCGACAGCGCCTGCGCGCTGCCGCCGCACTCGCTGCCGCCCGAGACCATCGCCGAGCTGGAGCGCCAGACCCGCGAGCTGGCGCTGGCGCTCGACGTCGGCGGCCTCATGAACGTGCAATACGCGCTGAAGGACGGCGACATCTACGTGCTGGAGGTCAACCCGCGCGCGTCCCGCACGGTGCCCTTCGTCGCCAAGGTGATCGGCGAGCCCATCGCCAAGATCGCGTCGCGCATCATGGCGGGCGAGAGCCTGGCGAGCTTCGGCCTCCGGCCGAAGACGCTCGACCATATCGGCGTGAAGGAGGCCGTGTTCCCCTTCGCGCGCTTCCCGGGCGTCGACGTGCTGCTCGGACCGGAGATGCGCTCCACCGGCGAGGTCATCGGCCTCGACAGCTCCTTCGGCATCGCCTTCGCCAAGAGCCAGCTCGGCGGCGGCGCCTCGGTGCCCAAGTCCGGCACGGTGTTCGTCTCGGTACGCGAGGACCACAAGCCCCGCATCCTGGACACGATGCGCACGCTGGCGGACCTGGGCTTCAGGATCGTGGCCACGTCGGGCACGCAGCGCTATCTGGAGGATCGCGGCGTCCACGCCGCCAAGATCAACAAGGTGCTGGAGGGCCGGCCGCACGTGGTCGACGCCATCAAGAACGGCGAGATCCAGCTCGTCTTCAACACCACCGAGGGCAAGCAGGCGCTTCAGGACTCCCGGTCGCTGCGCCGGGCGGCCCTCTTGCATAAGGTGCCATATTACACCACGCTAGCAGGAGCCGTGGCTGCGGCGCAGGGGATCAAGGCCTATGCGGGCGGCGATCTCCAGGTTCGCGCGTTGCAGGACTACTTCACGGCCCGTGACTGAAACTCGCCGGACGGCGGGATTCACTGTCCGAACGCGGTCCGCATGAGTCCGAGCCCCTGAAAGGGGGGCCCGGGACGGCGGCCTTTTCGGGTTTGGCGGCTCTTGCGGATCAAGATCGAACGGAAGCAATGATGGACAAAGTTCCGATGACCCCCTCGGGCTACAGGGCCCTCGAGGAGGAGTTGAAGACCCGCCAGCAGGTCGAGCGTCCCCGCATCATCCAGGCGATCGCGGAGGCGCGCTCCCATGGCGACCTCTCCGAGAACGCCGAGTACCACGCCGCCAAGGAGCAGCAGTCCCTGAACGAGGGCCGCATCGCGGAGCTCGAGGACAAGCTCTCGCGCGCCGAGATCATCGACGTCGCAAAGCTGTCCGGCTCGACCATCAAGTTCGGCGCGACCGTGAAGCTGATCGACGAGGACACGGACGAGACCAAGACCTACCAGATCGTCGGCGAATCCGAAGCCGACGTGAAATCCGGCAAAGTGAGCATCACCTCTCCGATCGCCCGCGCGTTGATCGGTAAGAAGACGGGCGACTCGGTGGAAGTGAACACGCCCGGCGGAGGGAAAAGCTATGAAATCGTGGATGTCGCTTTCGTCTGACCGGCGCAGCGTCCTTAGGGCGGGGCTCGGCCTCGCCGCCGCGGCCGCGGCCGGATCCCTCGCCGGCCCCCTGCCGGCGCGCGCGCAGGGCTTCGCCATCCGGGGCGTGTCGGTCGACGTCCGGCCGCTGGAGGCCCGCGGCCTCAACGGCTTCGCCGAGGCGCTGGGCGCCGCGGTCCACCGCCAGTTCCTGGCGCAATTCGGCGACCGCATCACCGGCGACCGCCGCGCTCCCCTGCTGATCGTCACCCTCACCAGCCTGTCGATGAACGCCTCCGCCGGTTCGGCGGGCGGCCGCGCCGGCCGGGGCGGCGGCGGAGGCGGCGAGAGCGACTACCTCCAGGGCGAAGTCAGCCTCGGCGGCCAGAGCTTCCCGCTCCTGGTGCAGCAATATTCCGGCAATGGCGGCTCCTGGCGCGACCCCAATATCGACCGCCGCCGCGTCGAGGCCCTCGCATTCGCCTTCGCGCAGTGGTCCCGGCGCAAGATCGGCGCCTGACGTCCTTCGCCATCCTGACGACCGAGGGCCGGGGCCGACGCTCCGGCCCTTGACATTGGCGCGCGCCGATCCGATGTGAATGAGCGTTACATTCACATGGGAGGGACGAATGTCCTGCTCTGCTGCTTATGGTCGATATGAAGGCCGCGACTGGCGCGGCCGCGAGGGACGCGCCCGGTGGCGTCCGCTGGAGCTCGCCGCGATGATCGCCGGCTTCGTGTTCTTCTGGCCGGCCGGGCTGGCGATCCTGGCCTGGAAGGGCTGGAAGGAAGGCTGGTGGTTCGCCGGCTGCCGCGGCCAGGACACCGAGCAGGGCGGCCGAGGCGGCGCGCAGTGGGGCGGCTTCGGCGGCGGCGGTCAGGGCCCCGGCCCCGGCTGGCCCCGGCGCGAGCTGCGCCGCGACAGCGGCAACTCGGCCTTCGAGGACTACAAGCAGGCGGAGATCGCCCGCCTTCAGGCCGAGTTCGACCGGCTGGTGGAGGAGCAGCGCGCCTTCGGCGAACACCTGGAGAGCCTGCGCCGCGCCAAGGACAAGGAGGAGTTCGACTCCTTCCTGGCCAGCCGCCGCGGCCCGCAGGGCGGCGGCCCCCAGGCCGCCCCCGGCCAGCCCCAGGCCTGACGGCGCCACGGCCATGAAGAAGGGCGCGCCCTCGCCGGCGCGCCCTTTGTCGTGAGCGGGTTCGGGCGTCGGCGCGCCTCTAGTGGATCACCATCGCGCTGAACGGCCAGACATAGGCCTGCAGCATCACCAGCACGCCGACCAGGCAGGCCAGCACGATGGAGTGCCAGAACACGAAGCGCAGGATCGTGCCCTCGTGCCCGAACCAGCCGGTCGCCGTCGAGGCCACCACGATCGACTGGGCGTCGATCATCTTGCCCATGACGCCGCCCGACGAGTTCGCCGCGCCCATCAGGATGGGCGACAGGCCGAGCTGTTCGGCGGTGATCTTCTGCAACCCGCCGAAGAGCACGTTGGAGGCCGTGTCGGACCCGGTCAGGGCCACGCCGAGCCAGCCCAGCAGCGTGCCGAAGAACGGGTAGAGCACGCCCGTCGCCGCGAAGGCGAGGCCCAGCGTGGCGTCCAGGCCCGAGTAGCGGGTCAGCGTGCCGATGGCCAGCATGGCCATGATGGTCATCAGCGAATAGCGCACCACCCAGAGCGTCTGTCCGTAGGCCCGCACGAGTTGGCCGGGCGTGAACTTCATCACGAACCCGGCGATGATCGCCGCGATCAGGATGCCGGTGCCGGTGAAGGACAGGTAGGTGAAGGCGAACACCGCGCCCTCGTTGGCGGGCTTGGCCACCACCGGGGGCACCTTCTGGATCACGTTGTGCAGGCCCTCCACCGGGTAGTTCCAGGTGAAGATCGGGTTGACCAGGTTCTTGAACCACTGGCCGCCCCAGATGATGACCACCACCGACAGGATCGCCCACGGAACCCAGGACATGCGCACCTGCTCGGGCGTCGCCTGCGGGATCGCGGGCGGCGGCGGGGGCGCGCTCAGGGCCGAGTCGTCCTTGGTGCGCAGCGCCGGCGAGAGCCACAGCTCGGCGGGCTGCCAGACCTTGAGGAAGCCGATCAGGCAGGCCATCGAGACCAGCGAGGCCGCGATGTCGACGATCCAGGGGTTGATGTAGTTCGACACCACGAATTGCGGCACGGCGAAGCTGACGCCGCAGACCAGGATCGCCGGCCAGATCTGCATCATGCCGCGGAAGCCCGCGAAGGCCCAGATCAGCCAGAACGGCACGATCAGCGAGAAGAACGGCAGTTGCCGCCCCACCATCGCGCCGAGCAGATAGGGGTCGAGCCCGGTCACGGTGGCGAGGCCCTGGATGGGCGTGCCGAGCGCCCCGTAGGCCACCGGCGCCGTGTTGGCGATCAGCGACAGGCCGGCGGCCGCGAGCGGCGAGAAGCCGAGCCCCATCAGGATCGCGCCCGTCACCGCCACCGGCGTGCCGAAGCCGGACGCGCCCTCGAAGAAGGCGCCGAACGAGAAGGCGATCAGCAAGAGCTGCAGCCGCCGGTCCGGCGTGATGCCGCCGATGGATTGCTGCAGGATCTGGAACCAGCCTTTCTCCACCGTGAGCCGGTAGAGGAAGATGACGTTCAGGATGATCCAGCCGATCGGGAACAGTCCCGTCACCGCGCCGAACACCGCGGCCCGGATGGCCACGCCGGCCGGCATCGTGAAGATGAAGATGGCGACGAGCAGCGCCAGGATCAGGGCGATGAAGGCGGCCACATAGGCCTCCACCTTGCCCCAGGCGATCAGCCCCAGCAGCGCCACGACCGGCAGCGCCGCCAGCAGCGTCGAGAGCACGGTGCTCCCCGTCGGATTATAGACTTGTGCCCACATGGCGTCCCCCAATCCCCAGCCCCGGGCCGTCGAAAGCGGCGCGGCTTCGATCCGCCATGGGGCGGAGGCCGGTCGGGAGCCGGCCGGGAGCGAGATTTGCACGGCCACACGGGGCGTTCGACTGAAAGTTTCAGATATCCACCGAAGCTCTCCGGGGCGATGCGCCGGGGTCACGGCGGGGCGCGGCGCGATTCCTGACGCCGGAAGGACACGGCCCCGCTTTCGTTTATCGTCCTTAAAGAAACCGGTCGCATTGTCGCGATCATGAGACGCGGAGTAGCCCTGTATCTAGTCGGCTCCGCCGTCCTCGGTCTGTTGTCGGGTTGCGGCATGTTCGTCTACGAGCAGCGCGCCCCGTGGCGAGACGAGGCGGAGCAAGCCTGCCTCGCCTCCAAGGCCGTGCAGGTCACCGCCTATGTGGAGCCGGCCCGGGAGATCTCCGGCCCCGGGTCCTGCGGCATGTTGCGGCCCTTCCGGGTCTCGGCGGTGGCGGACGGAACCGTCGCCCTGTCCAGCAAGGCCACCTGGGCCTGCCCGGTGATCCCCGTCATCGACGGCTGGGTCAACGAGGTCGTGCAGCCCGCGGCCGAGATGTATTACGGCAGCCGGGTCGTGGAGCTGAAGGCGGGGTCCTACTCCTGCCGCAGCGTCATGAACCGCCATGGCGGGCCGCGCTCCGAGCACGCCTTCGGCAACGCCATGGACGTGATGGCCTTCCGCCTGGCGGACGGCCGCGAGGTCTCGGTGGCGCGCGGCTGGCGCGGCCAGCAGCCCGACCAGGAGTTCCTCCGGGAGGTCTTCGTCGGCTCCTGCGAGCGCTTCACCACGGTGCTGGGCCCCGGCTATCCGCAGCATGACGACCACCTGCATCTCGACCTCGCCCGCCACTCGGGCGGGCGGCGGGTGTGCAAGCCCATCATCAAGTTCGCGCCGCGCCTCGGCGCCTATGCGGCGGCGGGCGGCGCCATCACGCCGCGGCCGATGGGCGGCGGCTACGGGACTGCGGCGGCCTCCCGCTACGGCGAGCCCCCGCCCGGCTCGGCCGACCGGCGCCCCGTCCCGCTCGGCGGGGCCCAGGCGCTGTCGCAGCCCGTCTACGGCCAGCAGAGCGGCGCCTCCCGGGCGCCCGCCTACGGCCAGGGCGGCGGATACGCCCAGCCCCGCCCGGCGACCTATCCGGGCCTTCGCCCGGGCGGCCCGATGCAGCTCGAATTCCCGGGCGCGGGCGCGAGCACGCCCGAGGGCATGGACATGGACGAGCCGATCGAGGCCGACGACGACCCCTTCGCGGCGCAGCCGACCGCGCCCGCCCGGGCCCCCGTCCCGCCCCGGCGCTATCCCTGAGCCCGGCCGCGCCGGCGGCGGATTGACAGGACGGCGCGAACGTCGCATGCGGGCCGTCGGCCCGTGCGGGCGAGCGGAGCCCGACCGTGCTGAACCCCGTGATGATCGAGGCGATCGGCAGCCTTGCGGCGCTGATCACCACCCTGTGCTGGATCCCGCAGGCCTGGCGGGTGATCCGCACCCGGGAGACGCGCGCCATCTCGCTGCCCGCCCAGATGGCGCTTCTGATCGGCGTCGGCATGTGGCTGGTCTATGGCGTGCTGATGGGCATCGCCCCGCTGGTCTGGTCCAACGTCGTCACCTTCGCGCTGGTGGCCGTGATCGTGGCCATGAAGATGCGCTTCGGCTGATCCGGCCCTTTCCGAAGGCCGCCGGCCGCCTACTTAGCCCAAGCCCGCCATGTCGAGAGATCCCGCATGACCGTGACCCACTCCGCCCTGGTCCTGCCCGTGCTGCTGCTCATCGCCTCGAACGTCTTCATGACCTTCGCGTGGTACGGCCACCTGAAATTCCCGGCCGTGTCGCTGCCGATCGTCATCGTGGCGAGCTGGGGAATCGCGTTCTTCGAATATTGCCTGGCGGTGCCCGCCAACCGAATCGGCCACACGGTCTATTCGGCGGCGCAGCTGAAGACCATCCAGGAGGTCGTGACGCTGGCCGTCTTCGCGGCGTTCTCGGTCACGGTGCTGAAGGAGCCGCTCACCCTCAACCACGCCGTGGGCTTCGCGCTCATCGCCGGCGGGGCGTTCTTCATCTTCCAGGGCCCGCTCTGAGGCGGCCTCAGCGCATGGCGAAGACGGACGGCCCCGCCCGCAGGACGCGCGCGGCCGCCGCCTGCCGGACGGGCGCGGCCTTGGCCGGCGCGGCGGCGATCGCCGGCCCGCTGGAGCGCACCGGGCCGCCGACGGCCACCGCCACGGTTCCGGCCAGCAGCGCGGCGACCAGCGCCAGCGAGATCCGCAGCTGACGCCACGCCTCGAAGCGCGACACGCTCAGCCGGCGCTCCGGCAAGGGCAGGCGGATCGGGTCGTCGGTGCGCAGGGTGCGGGTCATGGCGGGTCTCGGCTCGGGTCTCGACGGCCGGGACCATGCTCCCCCCGCCCCGTCCCGCCTGTGCGCCCGCGCACATGGGAGTCCCCGGACCGCGAGCCTTCAGGCTCGCCCCGGCGCCGCATGCGGGCCCGAAGGCCCGCGCCGGAGGCCTAGCGCAGGCTGGCGCAGAAGCGCTGGATCTTGCTGCAGGCTTCCTCGAGCAGCGCGTTCGAGGTGGCGTAGCTGATGCGGAAATTGGGGCCGAGGCCGAAGGCCGTGCCGTGGACCGCCGCGACGCCCTCCGACTCCAGCAGCTCGGAGACGAAATCCTCGTCGCTGGAGATCACCTTGCCGCTCGGGCCGGTCTTGCCCATGGCCTCGGCGCAGGACGGGTAGACGTAGAAGGCGCCCTCCGGAGTCGGGCACTTGAGGTACTTGGCCTGGTTCAGCATCGAGACCACGAGGTCGCGGCGCTCCTCGAAGGCGGCGCGGGCCTTGACGATGTAGTCCTGCGGGCCGTTGAGCGCCTCCACGGCGGCCCACTGGGCGATGGAGCACGCGCCCGAGGTCTGCTGGCCCTGCACCATGTCCATGGCCTTCATCAGCTCCAGCGGGCCGGCCGCGTAGCCGATGCGCCAGCCGGTCATCGCATAGGCCTTGGACACGCCGTTCATGGTGAGCGTGCGGTCGATGAGGCTGGGCTCCACCTGGGCCGGCGTGGTGAACTCGAAGTCGCCGAACACCAGGTGCTCGTACATGTCGTCGGTGAGCACCCAGACATGCGGGTGGCGCACCAGCACGTCGGTGATCGCCTTCATCTCGGCCCTGGTGTAGGCCGCGCCGGAGGGGTTCGACGGCGAGTTCAGGATCAGCCACTTCGTGCGGGGCGTGATCGCCCGCTCCAGGTCGGCGGCCTGCAGCTTGAAGTCCTGCTCGATCGGGCAGTCGACGAAGACCGGCTTGCCGCCGACCAGCAGCACCATGTCGGGATAGCTCACCCAATAGGGCGCGGGGATGATGACCTCGTCGCCCGGGTTCAGCGTGCACACGAAGGCGTTGTAGAGCACCTGCTTGCCGCCGGTGCACACGATGGTCTGGTTGACCTTGTACTCCAGCCCGTTCTCGCGCTTGAACTTGCCGACGATGGCCTCGCGCAGCGGGTTGATGCCGGAGACGGGGGTGTACTTCGTCTCGCCGCGCCGGATGGCGTCGATGGCCGCGGCCTTGATGTTCTCGGGCGTGTCGAAGTCGGGCTCGCCGACCGAGAGGCTGATGATCTCGCGCCCCTGCGCTTTCAGGTCCCGCGCCTTCTGCGTCACGGCGATCGTGGCGGAGGGCTTTACGCGGGAGAGAGCGTCGGCGAGAAAGGCCATGGTCGGGCTCCGAGAGAGGCTGTGGCGGTCGTTCCCGGAACGGCCGCTCCCGGAACGGGGCGGACCCTAGTTCGCACGTCCTGTCACGTCCAGCCAAAAGCCGTGATCAATAAGCACAAACGGAGGAATGGAATGGGCTTTTCACGTCGCGCCGCGATCGCGGCCGCCGCCGCGCTGGCCGCGGGCGCGCTGGCCTGCGCCGCGCCCCCCGGCGGCGCATGGGCGCAAGCCTTCCCCAGCCGCACGATCACGCTCGTGGTCCCCTATCCGGCCGGCGGACCGGTCGACGTGGTGGCCCGCCTCATCGCCCAGGAGGCCGGGACGGAGCTCGGCCAGTCGATCATCGTGGAGAACCGCGCCGGCGCCAGCGGCATCGTCGGGTCGCAGGCGGTGGCCCGCGCCGAGCCGGACGGCCACACTCTGGTGCTGGGCACCAACCAGACCCACGCCACGAACCAGAGCCTGATCAAGAGCACGTCCTACGAGGCGGCGCGCGACTTCGCCCCCGTGGCCGGCGTCGCCGACATCCAGCACGTCCTGGTCGCCCGCAAGGACCTCCCGGCCCAGACCGCCGGCGACCTGGTGAAGCTCGCCAAGGACAAGCCCGGCGCCCTCACCTACGGGTCGACCGGCAACGGCTCGGCCTCGCATTTGGCGGCCGAGCTGTTCAAGACCCGCGCCGGCGTCGACCTGCTGCACGTGCCGTTCAAGGGCGCGGCCCCGATGACGACGGAGCTGCTGGCCGGGCGCATCGACGTGGCCTTCGCCACCCTGCCCAGCGTCATCGCCCAGATCGAGGCGGGCGAGCTGAAGCCGCTCGCGGTGGCGAGCGCGAAGCGCGCCGCCAAGCTGCCGAACACGCCGACCCTCGGCGAGCAGGGCGTCCCGGGCGTCGAGGCCGACGCCTGGTTCGCCCTGTTCGCGCCGGCCAAGACCCCGCAACCCGTGGTGGACAAGCTCTACCGGGCGGTCGCGGCGGGACTCGCCAGGCCGGCCGCCCAGGAGGCCATGGAGCGGCAGGGCCTGACGGTGGCGATGAAGTCGCCGGCCGAGCTCGGCGCCATGATTCCCGGCGAGGTCGCCAAATGGGCCGAGGTCATCCGCATCTCGGGCGCGCGCGTCGACTGAGCCGCCGCGCAAAAAAAAGGCCGGGCGTCTTGCGACACCCGGCCATTTTGGAGCTGTTCCGGATCGCAACCCGAAAGCCGTCCAGAGGGGAACGGCCCAGACGCAGCGTCGACACCGGGAGGGGAGGTGGAGACTGCGTCCGGAACCACCCCCTATATGCGGGCCGGGAGCTTTGCGTTCAACGCAGATGCCCTCATATCAGGCATGCGCTGCACGCGTGCTGGGCGGCATGGCTCGGTTTGCGGGCGCTCAATAGGTCCAGCGCTGCGCCTTGCTGACCAGGAAGTCGCGGAAGACCTGCACCCGGGCGACGCTCTTCATCTCTTCCGGATAGACGAGATAGCTGTCGAGCGCCGGCATCTCGTCGCCGTTGAGCACCTGCACGAGGCCGGCCTCCGGCTCGATGAGATAGTCGGGCAGCACCGCGATGCCGATGCCGCGCTCGCAGGCGCGCTTCAGGGCGGTGATGTTGTTGACCGTGAGGGCCGCCTGGCGCGGGTGCTTGGCGTCCCGCCCCACGGTGGTGAGCCAGTGCACGTCCTTGAGGTAGGACGGCGTCTCGCCCCCATAGGTGAGGATCCTGTGCTCCTCCAGCTCGGACACGTCGCGCGGCTGGCCGCGGCCCTTGATGTATTCGGCCGACGCGTAGGCGTGGAAATGCACCGTGAACAGCCGGCGCTGGATCAGGTCCCCCTGCACGGGCTGGCGCAGCCGAATGGCGACGTCCGCCTCGCGCATGGACAGGTCGAGCTCGTCGTCGGTGAGCAGCACCTGCAGCTTGACCTCAGGATAGAGGTCGAGGAACTCGCCCAGCCGCGGCGTCAGCCAGTTGGAGCCGAGCCCCAGCGTGGTGGTGACGCGCAGCTCGCCGTTGGGCTTCTCGCGGCTGTCGGTGAGCCGGGCCCGGGTGGACTCCAGCTTCAGCATCATCTCCTTGGCGGTGCGGAACAGCTGCTCGCCCTGCTCGGTGAGGATGAGCCCGCGCGCGTGGCGGTGGAACAGCGGCACGCCGAGATCGCGCTCCAGCGCCCCGACCTGACGGCTGACCGCCGACTGGCTGAGGCCGAGCGCGTCGCCCGCATGGGTGAAGCTGCCGGCGTCGGCCGCCGTGTAAAAGATGCGGACCTTGTCCCAATCCAAGGTGTTGTGCAGGGAAAAGGGCATCACTCCGCGGCCTCTCTCTCGATCAGGACGCCGGCGAGAAACTTTTCCGCATCCAGCGCCGCCATGCAGCCCAGCCCGGCGGCGGTGACCGCCTGCCGGTAGGTCTCGTCGGTGACGTCGCCGGCGGCGAACACCCCCGGGATGTTCGTCGTCGTGTGGCCCGGATGGGTGTGGATGTAGCCGGAGGGCCGCATCTGCACCTGCCCCTTGAAGAGCTCGGTCGCGGGCTTGTGGCCGATGGCGACGAAGACGCCGTCCGTCTTCACCTCGCTGAGGGCGCCGGTCTTGGTGTTGCGCAGCCGCACATGGGTGACCCCCGGCGGGTTCTGGCCGCCGCAGATCTCGTCGACGGCGCCGTCCCAGACCACCGAGACGTTGGCCTGCTGGAACAGCCGCTGCTGCAGGATGCGCTCCGCCCGGAACGCGTCGCGCCGGTGCACGACCGTGACGCTCCTGGCGATGTTGGCGAGGTAGAGCGCCTCCTCGACGGCGGTGTTGCCGCCGCCCACCACCACGACGTCCTTGTTGCGGAAGAAGAACCCGTCGCAGGTGGCGCAGGCCGAGACGCCGTAGCCCTTGAAGGCCTCCTCGGAGGGCAGGCCCAGCCACTGCGCCTGCGCGCCGGTGGCGATGATGAGGCTGTCGCAGGTGTAGACCTGGCCGCTGTCGCCCGTCAGCCGGAACGGCCGCACGCCGAGCTCGGCCTTGACGACGTAGTCCGACACCATCGTGGTCCCGACATGCTCGGCCTGCTTGCGCATCTGCTCCATCAGCCAGGGGCCCTGGATGACGTCGGCGAAGCCGGGATAGTTCTCCACGTCGGTGGTGATCATCAGCTGCCCGCCCTCCTGGAGGCCGGAGATGAGCACCGGCTCCAGCATGGCGCGGGCCGCGTAGATCGCGGCCGTGTAGCCGGCCGGACCGGACCCGAGGATGATCAGCTTGGCGTGCAGAGCGGACATGTCGCGCGTCTCTTGGAGCGCGGAGCGGGCGCTCACATCGATTTAGGCGGGGGTGCTCCTGCGCCGCAGGTATGCGGCTTCGATCGCCGAAGCGATGACTGGGGTGCTATCTAATGCCGGGTATGCATGGCTTTCAAGCCGACCTTGAAAGAAACGCACAGCTCCGGCCTCATTCAGCGCGATTATCTGTCGCCTGAGCCGGTCCGACCCCTTTTTGCAGCGCCAGGACGGCTCGAAGACGAGCACCGGCCGGCCTGTGGCGCAGGCCTCGCCGACCATGTTGGCGGAATCGGCCGTCACCACGATCGCGTCGGCCAGGGCCAGCATGGCGATGTAAGGATTGTCGCCCGTCCCGTCCCAGAAGTATCCGCCCTTGCCGCGCAGGATGCTGCGCACCCCTTCCACCAGCGCGGGAGGCGAACGGCGAGACGCCGTCGCCATCAGGCCAGCCCCCGTCTGCGCCAGCGCGCCGATCTGGCCGGTGAGCCGCAGGATGTCCTCGCCGGTGAAGACGTGGTGGCGGCTGTCGCCGCCCAGCAGCAGCGCCACCCGCGGGCGGGGCAGCGCGGCGAGCGCGGCCGGCGGCGCGGCGCGCGCGGCGGCCAGGCGCTCGGGCGTGACCCGGTGCGGCGAGGTCAGGGTCGCCAGCACGTTGGGGCCGCGCAGCCGGTCGTGCTCGGGAACCCAGATGAAGTCGGCCGCGCCCGTCCCGGTGCGCGGGTCCTTCAGGAAGACCGTGAAGGTGCGCCCGCCCGACGCCCGCTTGAGCGCCTTCAGGGCCGGGACCGCCCGCCTGCCGCTGGCGATGGCGATGTCGGGCGGGGGTCCCGCCAGCGGGCCGCCCGCCCTCCCCGGCGCCTCGCGCGGGTCGACCGGGCCCCAGGGCGCCAGCCACGACCAGGGCGCCCGCGGCGCCACGCGCCGGATCTCGGGCGCCAGGCCCAGGCCCTCGGCCACCCCCAGGCACTGCCCTTCGTCGCCGGCCTTGCCGTCGGTGATGATCCAGCAGGTGGTGGCGGGAGGGAGCATGGGACGCGAGTCGCACGGAAAAGCCGGCCGGGCAAGGCCCCGCCCTTCCCCGCCGAACCGTTCACGTCTAAACAGGGCCTATCGCACCGCAGCGGAATCGCCCCTTGCCGACACGCCTCGACGACATCGACCTGAAGATCCTGCGGGAGCTCCAGGCGGACGGCCGCATGACCAATGTGGAGCTCGCCCGGCGGGTCGGCATGTCGGCGCCGCCCTGCCTGCGGCGCGTGCGGGCTTTGGAGGAGGCCGGAATCATCCAGGGCTACCGCGCGCTGGTGGACGAGAAGGCGCTCGGCTTCGAGATCGTGTTCTTCGCCTTCGTGCACCTCTCCAGCCAGGCCGAGGCCGACCTCGGCGGGTTCCAGGCGCGGATGCGCGACTGGCCGGCCGTGCGCGAGTGCTGGACGCTCTCCGGCGACATCGACTTCATGCTGAAATGCGTCGCGCCCGACCTCAGGGCCTTCCAGGCCCTGGTGGCCGAGCTGACCGCCCTGCCCAATGTGCGCACCATCCGCACCGCCGTCGCGCTCGACAAGGTCAAGGACGAGCCGATCGCGCCCATCTAGGGCGCAGGGTGGTCAGGCCGGGGCCTTTTCGGCCGCCGCCCGGTCGCGCGCGCCCCTCAGCAGCGCCTCGACGCCGCTGACCAGCAGGTCCTCGGCCTCCCCCGGACGGGTGCGCCCGAAGCAGCCGGCGCGCTCCAGGCTGGCGACCCCGTGGCTGAGCGCCCAGACCTGCCGGGCGAACGCCTCCGCGTCGACCCCCGCCCCGCCATGCTGGGCGAGCGCGCCGGCCACCCCGCGCAGCAGGATCTCGTAGGCCGGGCGGCCGGCGCCGTCCGCATCCTCGCCTGACGGCTGCGCCCGCTGCGAGAACATGGCCGCGTAGAAACCCGGCTCCTCGCGGGCGAAGGCCAGGTAGGCCCTGCCCATGGCGGTGAACCCAGCCTGGCCGGGCGCCGAGGACAGCGCCGCCGCCAGCCGCTGGCCGAAGAGCCCGAAGCCCTCGGCGGCGACCTCGGCCAGCAGGGCCTCGCGGTCGCGGAAATGCCGATAGGGCGCGGCCGGGCTGACGCCCGCCAGCTTGGCGGCGTCGGTGAGCGAGAAGCCCTCGGGCCCGCGCTCGCCCAGGAGCTGGCGCGCCGCCGCGATCAGGGCTTCGCGCAACTGGCCGTGATGGTAGCCCCGGCGCCTGAACGGGCCGCAGCCATGGGGAGGCCCGGGCGGGCCGTGGCGCCAACGCATGACGCAGCGTTAGCCCAAGCGGACCGGCTCCGCAAATGCGCCGGACGCGGCGCGCGGAGGCGCTTTCGCCCGCCCGCGCAGGGCCGCTATGGTGGCGCGCGCCCGGCGAGTCCCGCCGCGGCGGCGCATCACGCGAGACCCGGCCCATGCTTTCCCTTGTCGACATCCTCCGCCGCATCGACGCCGGCCAGACGACCGCGGCGGACGCCGTCCGCGACGCCCGCGACGCCGCCATGGCGCGCAACCCCGAACTGAAGGCCTTCGTGCGCTTCGCCGAGCCGGCTGCCGCCTCCGCGCCGGGACCGCTCGCCGGGGTCGCCGTCGGCGTGAAGGACGTCATCGACACGGCCGACATGCCGACCGAGCTCGGCTGCCCGGCGATCTACGGAGACTGGCGCCCCCGCGCCGACGCCGCCATCGTGAGCCGCATCCGGCAGCTGGGCGGAACCATCCTGGGCAAGACCGAGACCACCGCCTTCGCCTATCTGGACCCCGCCCCCACGCTGAACCCGCATCGTCCCGACCGCACGCCCGGCGGCTCCTCGGCGGGCTCGGCGGCGGCGGTCGCGGCCGGGCTCGTCCCGCTCGCGGTCGGCACCCAGACGGCCGGGTCGGTCATCCGCCCCGCCTCCTTCTGCGGCGCGGCCGGGCTGAAGCCCTCCTTTCGGCTGCTGCCCGCCGTCGGGGTGAAGACCACGGCCTGGACCCTCGACACGCTCGGCCTCTTCGCCGCGTCCGCGGCCGACCTCGCTCTGGCGCTGGAGCTGATCTCCGGCCGCGCGATGACGCCGGCGGGGGACCCCGGCGCGCCGCGATTCGGCGTCGCCGCCATGCCGCATGCGGGCGAGCGCAGCGCGGAGTCGATGGCGGCCCTGGAGACGGCCGCCCGGGCGCTGGAGCGCGCCGGCGCGGGCGTCCGCTCCGTCGACCTGCCCGAGCCGCTGGTCGAGGCGGACCGCCGCCAGCCCACCCTCTACCAGTTCGAGCTGCACGGCTCGCTCGGCTGGGAGTGGCGCGAGCGGCGCGCCGACCTGCCGCCCGGGATCGCCGCCGCGCTGGCGGCCGGCGAGGCCACGCCGGCCGAGGACTACGACGCCGCCCGCGGCGCGGCCCGGCGGGCCCGCATGGCGGCCCGCGACCTTTTCGACGGCGTCGACGTCCTGCTGACGCTGTCGGCGCCCGGCCCCGCCCCGGGACGCGAGACCACCGGCGAGGCGCGGTTCAACCGCCTCTTCACGCTGCTCGGCGCGCCCTGCGTCAACGTGCCGGGCCTGCGCGCCGCCGACGGCATGCCGATCGGCCTGCAGGTGGTCGCGCCCTTCGCCCGCGACGCGCGCTGCCTGGCCGCGGCGGCCTTCCTGGAGCGGGCCCTGCGTCCCGTTCTGTGACAACCAACTCTTCTATAAGACTCGGGCCATCTGCGCGACGTCGACGAAGAGCGGCCATGGAAGATGGCATTCCATCCTGGGCATGACCTTCGAATAAAGAAGTCACGTCTACTCGTTACTTGAACAGCATTCTCCATACATGAAGAAAGCCCCTCAACGAATACACAGCATTTGAAACATCTTCCGCATGCTGCAGAGCAGCAAGAAAATCGCTTGCGCAATGCCGGAAGGCTGATAGCGTTAGGATAGTGTTAACCGCCCCAGGAGGACCACATGGCCCTAGTCCAGCGGCTCAACATGATGGCGATGTGTGCGGCGTTCGCGTTGGTCGGCGCTGTGGTGTTCGGCCTCTTCTGAGGCCGGTCCGGAGGGGCGCAAGCCTCGATCCGGAGAGAGTGGGGCTCAGATCGCTGACCGAGCCGCCGAAGAGGTCATGACGGTCAGGCGCATCCGCAGGATGGCCTGACATGTTCGGCGGAACCCTGGCGAACCAGGCGTTTCAGACGACCCATCACAAACGATGATCTTCGCCGCCGTCGGTCCCCGTGATCGGCGGCGGTTCTTGCGTGGCGGTCTCGTGGCCGTGGTCCCCGGAACGGGACGCGCCGCGCGCCCCGTCGCCTGCGGGCGCGGGGGTGGGCGGTCGGCGGCTCTCGCGCGCGGCGCCTGAGGCTGGCGCAGTCTCCCCCGCCGTCCCGCGGCGGGTCGGGCCGCGCATCGCCCGGACGCGGCTCGGAGCGGAGGTCTCCCCATCCGCGGGAGCGAAGCCTGACCCTGCTCCGCGAGGAACGACCGTAACCCTGCGTCGTCCGGGACCGGGCTTGACTCCGCACCGGCAGGGGGCGGCCGAGGAGGCCGCGGGGGTTGCGGACGAGACTGCGTCCGCCGCAGGAGGCGTGAGCCTCGGCGCGCGAGAGCCCGACCGCTCCGGCCCGCATCGCCGGTGGGCGGCGCGGGCGCGAAACCGAAAAGCTCGTTGCGGATGCGAAGAAGGCCGGCGCCGGCCCCGCCCGCATCCGGGCCGAAGCGATATAGGACTATTTTGCTAAAGTGTCAACCCGCCCCTCTCCTCCAGGGCGAGGCGGGGCGGGCGAAAAGGCTGCGTCGGGGGCGTCGTCGTGGTAGGATCGCGCATGCGTCGAACCGGAGTCCCCATGGCGGGCGTGGCGGCGCTGGCCCTGCTGGCCGGCGGAGCGTCGGCGCTGGCGGAGGGGCGGTTCGCGCCCTGGGGGCCGGACCCGCCGCTGCCGCCCTGCACCTGCCGGGCGCAGGGACAGACCTACCAGATGGGCGAGACGATATGCCTGCGCACCGTCGAGGGTTCGCGCCTGGCGCGCTGCGTCATGGTGCTGAACAACACCTCGTGGGAGCCCACCGCGACCCCCTGCCCGCAGGCGCGCGGGCCGTTCAGCCCCGCCCTGCAGCGGTCGCTTCCGGGTTCGGGCTGACCGGGTCCGCCCGCCGCAAGGGGCGGGTCAGGCGATCAGCCCGCGCAGGGGCTGGACCGCGCTGGAATCGGGGAACACCGCGGTTCCCAGCGCCGTCCGCGACAGGCCGAGATGCTCGGCGAGCACGCCCTTCAGCACGGCCCGGAGATCCGTGGTCGGCTTCAGGTCGCGCTTCTCGTAGAGCTGCGCCTCCTTGAGGCCCGGCCAGTCGGCGACGACCCGGCCGCCCTTGACCGCGCCGCCCACCAGGAACGCGCAGGTGGCGCTGCCATGGTCGGTGCCCACGGTCCCGTTGACGCGTGCGGTGCGGCCGAACTCCGTCACCGCCAGGATCGCGGTGTCCTTCCACACCGGACCCAGGGTCTGCTCGAAGGCCGCGAGGGCGCCGTCCAGGCCGCCGAGCAGCTGCGCCAGCTGGCCCGTCGCGCCGCCCTCGTTGGCGTGGGTGTCCCAGCCGCCGAAGGCGAGCGCGGCCAGCCGCGGCCCGTCGTCCTGGGCGATCAGCCGCGCCGCGCCCTCGGCGGCGCGCTTCATGGCCTCCGCGCCGCCGCCGCCCTTGCGGGCCTGCGCGCCGCCGTTGCGGGTGGCGATCATGTCGGCGTCGAGCCCGCGGACCAGCGCGTCGCCGAGCGCCGGGTCCTTCAGGCGATAGAGGTCCAGCACCCGCGCGGCGAGGTCGTCGTCCGCCTTGGGCAGGCCCTGCGGGCTCCAGCCCAGCACCGGCGCCTTGCCGCGGATCACCAGCGGCGTGGTGGCCCCGACCCCGACGCCGCCCAGCCGGGCGATGCGCTCGCCCTTGGGCAGCGCCGCGAGGGCGCGGTTCAACCAGCCGCTGTCCACCGCCCCGACCCCCGGCAGGCCGCTCTCCAGCACGTCCTGGCCGTCGAAATGCGAGCGCCCCCGATAGGGCGTGGCCGCCGCATGGGCCACCAGGGCCTGCCCGGCCTTGTAGAGCCGGGCGAAGTTCGGCATGGCCGGATGCAGGGCGAAGAAGCCGTCCAGCGGCAGCGCCGGAGCGTCGCCGCCGGCCGAGAGCGCGATGCCGGCGCGCAGGGCCTCGTAGTCGGGATCGCCCAGCGGCGCGACGGCCGAGAGCCCGTCCATGGCGCCGCGCAGCACGATGGTGACGAGACGCGGGTCCCTCCCGCCCGCCGCATGGGCGAAGCGCGGCGCGAACGCCCAGGCGAAGAGCGCTCCCCCGGTCACCAGCACGGCGCGACGGGAGGCGTCGGGGGTCTCGCAGCAGGCCAGGGACCCGGGCCCGGACGAAATCATGGGCGACATGGCGCGCTCCTGGCTCATCGACGCTGGAATTCGGGAGACATGAACAGCAGGGCCAGTCCCTGCGCCCGGCTTTCCGCGCGGGCGACCGCCTGCCGGGTTTCGGCCGAGGCGGCCGCGCCGATCACGGCGTCGAGCAGGGCGTTGGGGTCCAGCCGGGCGTTCTGCCGGCCCCACTGGGCGGCCGCGTCGAGGCGCGCCGAGACGCCTTCGGGCGAGGCCCACTCGGCCGACAGGTCGGAGAAGCCGTTCGGGCCGATCGGCTGCCACAAAGGCTGCCCGAGCAGGGCGAGCAGGCTCGTCACCGCGCCCGGGTCCGGCGGCCTGCCGGTCGCCCGCAGCGCCGCGACGACGAAGTCCTGCGGGGTCCTCAGCTTGGTCGCCGGGGCGGACCACGCCTCCGGCGCGCCCACCAGCGCGCGCGTCACCGCGCCGAGGTCGCCGCGCGTCTCCAGGAAGGTCTTCGCCAGCCTGTCCACGAGCAGCGGCGGCGGCGCGTCGGCGACGAAATGGCGCGCCAGCTTGCGGGCGATGTGGCGCGCGGTCGACGGATGCGCGGCGAGGTCGGCCAGCACGGCCTCGCCCTGGCGCTGGGCGTCCTCCCCGTAGACCTTGCCCAGCACGGCGTGGTCGCCCGGTTCGTGCCGGGCCGCCGCGAAGCTGAAGCGGCCGCCCAGCTCCGGGTCCTTGTCGGGCTCCGCCACCGTCCATCCGGTGATGATGCGCGACAGGCTGGAGACGTCCGCCTGCGTGTAGCCGCCGTCGACGCCGAGCGTGTGCAGTTCCAGGATCTCGCGGGCGAGGTTCTCGTTCAGCCCGCGCTTTCCTTGCTGGCCGGCGCGCGAGGCGGGCCCGATCGATTGCTGGTTGTCCAGGTAGTAGAGCATCGCCGGATGCTGCTCGACGGCCTTCAGCATGTCGCCGAAGCGGCCGAGGACATGGGGACGGATGGCCTCCCGCTCGAAGCTCCCCGCCAGCATGCGCACGCCCGGACCCTTGCCGGCCGAGATGGCGAAGTGGTTGGACCAGAACAGCGTGAGGCGCTTCCACGAGCCCGTTGTCCGTGGCGGCCAGCCGGGCGAAGCGCGCCGCGGCCTCGGCGCGGAAGTTGCTCTGCTCGGGGGTCTCCGGCGCCTTGGCCTGCGGCGCCATGGCGCGGGCGGCGGCCGAGTCGTCCTGCATGGCCATGCCGGGCGCGGCCGCGAGTTGGGCGCGCTTCTGCTCCCGGCGCATCCTTTCGGCCTGCCGGGCCTCGACCAGGTTTTCGGCGCTGGGCTTGAGCGCGGGGTAGCCGGCGACGTTCTCCAGCGGCCGCACCGCGGCGGGGTTGACCTGCGCCAGCACGAAACCTCGCGGATCCCCGGCCGCGCGGGCGAGGTCGCCGGGGGCGGCGCCGAGGCCGAAGCGGTTCAGGGCGGTGAGGACGAGGCGGGGATCTGAGGGCATTGGCGGGCGTCCGAGCTGCGCAACAGAACGGCAGACAGAGGCGACATTGGGGCCTAACAATCGTTAAGGTTTGGCGCCCGGTTCCATGACAAGGAGCGGCCTTCCGCCGGATCGGCCTCCGTCGACGCGGGCCTGCGTTGCGCATCGCCCCGGCGGCTTGCCCCGGGCGCTGACTCGTCCCATCTTCCCGGCATGGCGAAAGCACCGAAATCCCCCGCGCGCGCCGCGGCGCCGTCCTCCGGCCGCGACAGCGCGCTCAGCCCCCGCGCGCCCCGCTCCAAGGCGTCAAAGCCGGAGCTGAAGCCGCTGGACGAGCATCTGGCCGCGCTGCTCAACCCCGGCATCGCGCGCGAAGCGGCCAAGACGGCGCGCTCGGGCTCCGGCTTCGCCGAGTCGCCGCAGGCCGGCTACGACCCCGACGACGTCGAGGGCGTGGATCCCGCTCTGGCCCGCAAGCTCGGGCTCGATTTCCCGGCCGACGGCGACAACGGCCGCGCCGCCCCCGGCGCCGCGGCCCGGCGCGCCAAGGCGGCCCCGCCGCCGCTCGAGGGCGAGATCCACCCCGGCAACCGCAAGCGCGACGTCGGTCTCTCGCGCGAGGACATCCTGAAGGCCGCGCCCAAGCGGGTGCGCCAGGGCAACGTGCTGCGCGACGAGGACGACGACGACCAGGTGCGCGGCAACGGGCTTGTGGGCGCGACCGCCACCATGGACTCGCTGAAGGCGCTGCTGGAGCAGGGCGACCCGAACCTGCGCGAGAAGAAGCCCTGGGCGCCGCATCGGCCGCCCCGCCCGGACAAGTCCGAAGGCGGCAAGCGCTTCGACCTCGTGTCCGAGTTCGAGCCCAAGGGCGATCAGCCCACCGCCATCGCGGAGCTGGTCGAGGGCGTGAAGCGCCATGAGCGCGACCAGGTGCTGCTCGGCGTCACCGGCTCGGGCAAGACCTTCACGATGGCGCAGGTGATCGCCCGCACCAACCGGCCGGCGCTGATCCTCGCCCCCAACAAGACGCTGGCGGCGCAGCTCTACGGCGAGTTCAAGAGCTTCTTCCCGAACAACGCCGTCGAGTACTTCGTCTCCTACTACGATTATTACCAGCCGGAGGCCTACGTCCCGCGCACGGACACCTATATCGAGAAGGAATCCTCGATCAACGAGCAGATCGACCGGATGCGGCACGCCGCCACGCGCGCCCTGCTGGAGCGCGACGACGTCATCATCGTGGCCTCCGTGTCCTGCATCTACGGCATCGGCTCGGTCGAGACCTACACGGCCATGACGTTCACGGTGAAGATCGGCGAGCGGCTGGACCAGCGCCAGCTCCTGGCCGACCTCACGGCCCTGCAATACAAGCGCAACATGGGCGACTTCTCGCGCGGCACCTTCCGGGTGCGCGGCGACGTGGTCGAGATCTTCCCGGCCCACTACGAGGACCGAGCCTGGCGCATCAACCTCTTCGGCGACGAGGTGGAGAGCATCCAGGAGTTCGATCCGCTCACCGGGACGAAGTCGGCCGATCTCGAATTCGTCAAGATCTACGCCAACTCGCACTATGTCACGCCCAAGCCCACGCTGCAGCAGGCCGTGAAGAGCATCAAGGACGAGCTCAAGCAACGCCTGGAGGAGCTTTACCGCATGGGCCGCCTGCTCGAGGCGCAGCGGCTGGAGCAGCGCACGCTGTTCGACATCGAGATGCTGGAGGCCACCGGCTCCTGCGCGGGCATCGAGAATTATTCGCGCTATCTCACCGGCCGCCGGCCGGGCGAGCCGCCGCCGACGCTGTTCGAATACCTGCCCGACAACGCCATCGTGTTCACGGACGAGTGCCACGTCACGGTTCCGCAGATCGGCGGCATGTACAAGGGCGACTTCCGCCGCAAGGCGACGCTGGCCGAATACGGCTTCCGCCTGCCGTCCTGCATGGACAACCGCCCGCTCCGCTTCGAGGAGTGGGAGGCCATGCGGCCGCAGACCGTCCATGTCTCGGCCACGCCGGGCTCCTGGGAGATGGAGCGCACGGGCGGCGTCTTCGTCGAGCAGGTCATCCGACCCACCGGCCTCATCGACCCGGTGATCGACGTCCGCCCGGCCCGCGCGCAGGTGGACGACCTGCTGGGCGAGGTGCGCGAGGTCGCGGCGCATGGCTACCGCACGCTCGTCACCGTGCTGACCAAGCGCATGGCCGAGGACCTCACCGAGTACCTGCACGAGAACGGCGTGCGGGTGCGCTACATGCATTCCGACATCGACACCATCGAGCGCATCGAGATCCTGCGCGACCTGCGCCTCGGCGCCTTCGACGTGCTGGTCGGCATCAACCTGCTGCGCGAGGGCCTCGACATTCCGGAATGCGGCCTCGTCGCCATTCTGGACGCCGACAAGGAAGGCTTCCTCCGGTCCGAGACGTCGCTGATCCAGACCATCGGCCGCGCCGCCCGCAACGTCGACGGCAAGGTCATCCTCTACGCCGACCAGGTGACGGGCTCCATGGAGCGCGCCATCCAGGAGACCAACCGCCGCCGCGAGAAGCAGAGGGCCTGGAACGAGGCCAACGGCATCACGCCCGAGAGCGTCAAGCGCAACATCGGCGACATCCTGGAAAGCGTCTACGAGCGCGACCATGTCCGTGTCGACACCGGCGTCGCCAAGGAAGGCGCGCTGGTCGGCCACAACATGAAGGCCACTTTGGCCGATCTCGAGAAGAAGATGCGCGAGGCCGCCGCCAATCTCGATTTCGAGGTCGCGGCCCGCCTGCGCGACGAGATCAAGCGCCTGCAGGCCACCGAGCTGGTGCTGGCCGCCGACCCCATGGCGACCCAGACCCAGGTGGACGAGAAGACCGGCGGCTACGCCGGCCCCAAGAAATACGGCCGCGCCGGCAACCTCCCCCCGGCCGAGCCCAAGCGCGGCCGCGGCGCGGGCACGACGGGGGACGACCGCTTCCCGGACGGGCCGCGCTTCTCGGACGACACGCCGACCGACCTGCCGCCCACCCGGGCCCGCAAGCCCACTTTGGACGAGATGGGCCCCCACAATCTCGGCGGCGGCCTCGGCCGCCCCCTCGGCGGCGAAGCCGCAGCCCGCAGCAAGGCCGGCCGCCCCGGCACGCGGGCGTTCCGGGGCGGGAAGAAGGGCTAGCGCCCAGCCGCCGCCGGCCGAACCCCACCACCCCCTCATCCTGAGGAGCAGGCCCTCTTGGGCCTGCGTCTCGAAGGACGAGGGCTCCAGCGCCCGCCGCCCGCGCAACCTCCTGGACCCCCTCCTCCTTCGAGACGCCTCGCTGCGCGAGGCTCCTCAGGATGAGGGGCGTGGGGGCGATGGCTCGATGTCAGGCGAGGCGGTCCGCCAGCCGCTAACATCAATTATCATTTAACAATTCTCCCCTAGATTGCCGGCATGTCCAACAGCCACCCAGGCGCCGACGGCGAGGTGAACAGGCGGGCCCATCCGCGGCAGCGGACGATGCTGCCCGGGCGGGTGCTGTTCGACCATGGGCGCAACAGCATCGAATGCGTGATCCGCAACCTGTCGGCGGGCGGAGCGCGGCTGCAGATCAGTCCCGCCGTGATGGTGCCGAGCCGGTTCGAGCTCCTGGACGGCAAGTCGGGGCAGCGCCGGATGGTGCGCCAGGTGTGGCGGGCGGGCGACCTGATGGGCGTCGCCTACGAGACCGCCCCGGAAGCGTCGGCGAAGCCCGCGCCGCCGGACGAAGAGACGCTGCGGCAGGAGAACGCCGCGCTGAAGCTGCGGGTGCAGCAGCTCAGCGAGGGCTGACCGGCGCCCGCCGGGCCGGGACGCGGCGCCGCAGGGGCTCGACGCGGGCGCGGCGCGCTCCACCTTTCGGGGGAGCCCCGCCGCCGGAACCTCCGCCATGATCCGCCCCGTCCCCCTGCCGCCCGGCCCCGGCCAGGAGAGCGTCTGGGACTACCCGCGCCCGGCCATCGTGCGGCCCTCGACCCGCCGGGTCGAGGTCGTGTTCGGCGGCGAGATCCTGGCCGACACGCGCGCCGCCTGGCGGGCGCTGGAGACGAGCCACCCGCCGACCTACTACCTGCCTCCGCAGGACGTCAGGATGGACCGGCTGGTCCCCCTGCCGGGCGTCGGCAGCGTCTGCGAATGGAAGGGTCCGGCCGTCTATTTCGACATCGTCGCGCCGCAGCCGGAGGGCCCGCCGCGCATCGCGCGCCGGGCCGCCTGGGCCTATCCGCGGCCGACGCCGGCCTTCGCGGCGATCGCCGGCTACATCGCGCTCTATCCGGGGCTGATGGACGCCTGCCGGGTGGACGGCGAGGCGGTGCGCCCGCAGGAGGGCGGGTGCTATGGCGGCTGGATCACGCCCGACGTGGTCGGGCCGTTCAAGGGCGGCCCCGGCACGCAGGGGTGGTGAGCATGCCCTCGCTTCCTGGCGGTCGCATGCTTTGGCGCGAAAAGCCGGTTTCCACCTTTTCGCAGCATGCTCCCTAGCGGACCGCCGGGACCCTGATCTCGCGCGCGCGGCAACCGCGGCGGTCGATCTCGCGGCAGGCCTGGAACTGGCGCAGGTCCTTGCTGAGGCAGATGCGGACCTCCTGCAACGTCTCATTGCGGCAGGCGACGCTCATCATGTCGACGCGCAGGCCCGGATTGGCGGCCACAAAGGCGCGCTCGAGGTCGATGGCCGTCCAGGTCTGGTCGGCCGAGGGCTCCTTCAGGCCGGGAGGGATCACGACCTTGTCGCGGGCGGCGCGAACGGAGGAGAAGTAGTCGGTCGGGCTCTGGCCCGAACAGACGCCGTGCTTGCGCCACTCGTAGCGGGCGAGGCCCTCGTCCGGGAAGACGCCCTTGGCGGCCTCGACGGCGATGCGGGACGGCGAGCGCCCGGCCGGCGAGCACTCGGACGGGAAGCCGCGCTCATATTGCGGCCAGAGGCCATGCACGACGAAGCCGAGCTTCGAGCCGGAGCGGCACTGCTCGCGCCCCTTGTCGTCCCCGCCCCCGACCGAGCAGAAGCCCGGCGACCAGGACAGGGCCAGCACGTAGAAGTCGAAATCGCCGGCCGCCCCGCCGCGGCGCTCGCCGCCCTCCTGGGCGCCGGCCGGGCCGGACGCCGACAGGCCGCAGGCCGCCATGAGCCACGCAAGAGCGCACGCCCGCAGGACCCGGCCCGCGGCGTGGACAGTTCGCCCGAATGACATGGGAAAGCTCCGATCGAGGAAATGCAAGGCGCTGAAATCGATGCTGAAACGTTCGGGAGAGGGGCCGTCCAAGCGAGGCCCCGGCGGGCGGCCCGACACGACGGGCCGCCGCAAGGTCAGGGCCGCGCCATCTTGCAGGCCGGCGAATAGGCGCGCTCGCGGTCGAAGCCGGTCACGCAATACTCCACGCCCCAGCCCCAGCCGATGAAGCCGAGATCCTCCGCGACCGAGTAGTCGATGCGGTGGCGGCGCCCGTCATTGACCAGGACGGTCCCGGTGCAGAACAGGCGGGGGATGTAGTCGAGGCCCCAGGGCCGGAAGCCCAGCACCCGGACCGTCTCGAAGGCCACGATGGCGGCGGCGGAGTTCCAGTAGCTGCTCTCGGTCTCGGAGAACCGGTCCTGGATCTTCGTCAGGACGGCCGGATCCGCGCAGGCGGGGATGTTGGCCGGATAGGCGCTGTAGGGCAGCGTCCAGCGCTCGGCCGGGACACGCTCCTCGGCGGAGGCGGAAGACGCCAGGGACGCGGCGAGAAGCGCCGTCCCGACGAGCGCCGAGGCGGCCGTAGCCCGAAGGCCGGCCGTCAGAACCCCCGCCCCATGGACGCCGGCCGCCCGGCCGCGCCCCGATTTCATGCTTCGCATCAACCTGCTCCGGTACACTCCGCCTCACGATGCGGAAGCGTCGCCATGGGGTCAAGTGCACGGCGGACACGCCGGCCCACAATCATGGCGGGAATCAACCGGCCCTCCCGCCCAGGGGCGTCAGAGCGACGCGGCGGCGCGGGCGGCCTGGTCGTAGTGGCCGGACAGCGCCCGCATCGTGGAGGCCACCTCCGACAGCTGCTTCTCGTCGAAGCCGAAGCCCTTGACGGCCTTGACCAGCAGGCCCTCCCGGATCTCGCGGTACCGGGCGCAGGCCTCCGCCCCCGGGGCGGTGATCGCGATGGTCTTCTCCTTGCCGGCCTTGCCGCTCTTCACCAGCTTCAGACGCTCCAGCTTCTTCACCGCATAGGTGACGAGGTGGGTGTCCTCGACGTTCAGCACGAGGCAGATGTCGGCCAGCCGCTTGGCCTTGCCGCGGTGGTTGACGTTGTGCAGCACCAGCACGTCCAGCGCCGAGAGGTCCGGGAACCCGGCCGCCGCCATGGCGCGCACCATCCAGCGGTGGAAGGCGTGCGAGGCCAGGATGAGGCCGAACTCGAACTCCGACAGCGCCGGCAGCGCCCCCGAGGCGAGATGCGCCGAGGAGACGATGGGTCCGAGATCCGGGGGGCTGCGCGGGCGTTCGGGCATGGGTGCAGGTGGTTCGATCTGTTGACGGCCTCAAGCGGCGCCCCATCCCCGGCGCGCCGATGGCGCGGAAGGGGATCCAGGGCACTGGGCGCAGTCTGTGGCCCGTCGCCCCTGGATCCCCTTCCCCTGCGCGGGTTCGCCGCTCCGGCCGGGGATGACGGAGGCGTAATCGGGCCGCCCCTGGGAGCCGCCCTTCTTCGCTCACATCTTCTTGTAGGCGTCGACCACGGCCTGGCCGTCGGCGCCGGCCTTCTTGATCCAGTCGGCGGTCAGCTGGTCGCCGATCTTCTTGAAGCCCTCGGCCAGCGCCGGGCTCGGCGCCTGCACCTTCATGCCCTTGGAGGCGAGCTGGTCGAGGTACCACTTGGTCTTGTCCTCGGAGAGCTTCCAGCCGCGCTCCTGGGCGGCGGCGGCGGCCTTCACGACGACGTCCTGGGTCGCCTTGTCCAGGGCGTCGAAGGCGGCCTTGTTGACGAAGATGATGTTCTTCGGCAGCCAGGCCTGCGTGTCGTAGAAGTGGTCGAGGCTCTCCCACACCTTGCTGTCATAGCCGGTCGCGCCGGACGACATGAAGGAGTTCACCACGCCGGTGGCCAGCGCCTGCGGCAGCTCCGCCGCCTGGATGGTGACCGACTGCGCGCCGACCAGCTCGCCGATGCGCGCCGTGCCGACATTGTAGGACCGCCACTTCAGGCCCTTCATGTCCTCGACCGTGTTGAGGTCCTTCTTGGCGTAGATGCCCTGCGGCGGCCACGGCACGGCGTAGAGAGCCGCGAGGCCCTGGCTGGCCAGCTTCTTCTCCACGGCCGGACGCGAGGCGTCCCACAGCTTCTTGGAATCCTTGAAGCTGGTCGCCAGGAACGGCACCACGTCGACGCCGAAGATCGGGTCCTCGTTCTCGTGGAGCGACATCAGCACCTCGCCGATCTGCGCCTGTCCGGTCTGCACCGCGCGCTTGATCTCGGGCGCCTTGAACAGGGAGGCGTTGGCGTGGATCGTGATCGTCAGCTTGCCGCCGCTGCCGCTCTCCACGTCCTTGACGAATTGCTGCAGGTTCTCGGTATGGAGGTTGTCCAGCGGATAGGCGGTGGGCAGGTTCCACTTGGTCTGGGCGCCTGCGGAGCCCGTGAACGCCAGGGCGCCGAAGCCGGCGAGGATGGCGGTGGCTGCGATGTTCTTCAGTGTCGTCATCGGCGATCCTCGTACGGGTTGAATGGTCGGGGTCTTCAGTCGGGGAAGGCGAGCTTCGGCAGCACCAGGACGATCTGCGGGAACGTGGTGATGATCAACACCGCGACGTTCAGCAGCAAGAAGAACGGCAGTGCCGCCTTGGCGATCGTCATGGTGTCCTTGCCGCTCATGTTCTGCAGCACGAACAGGTTGAAGCCGACCGGCGGCGTGATCTGCGCCATCTCAACATGGATGATGAGGTAGACGCCGAACCAGACGAGGTCGAACCCCGCCTGCTTCACCATCGGCAGCACGATCACGGCGGTGAGCACGATCATCGAGATGCCGTCGATCAGGCAGCCCAGGATGATGTACATGCAGGTGAGCGCCAGCACGAGCATGTGCGGGGAGAGCTGCTGGCCCTTCACCCACTCGGCCAGCGCCGCCGGAATGCCGGTGAACGCCATCGCGGCGGTCGTGAAGGCGGCGCCCGCCAGGATCAGCATGATCATGCAGGTCAGGCGCGTGGCGCTCATCACGCTGTCGAAAAAGGCCTCGCGGGTCAGCGTGCCGCTCCACCAGGCCAGCGCCAGCGCGCCGGTGACGCCCCAGGCGGCGCATTCCGTGGCGGTCGCGAAACCCAGGATCAGCGACAGAAACACCACGGCGATCAGCAGCATGCAGGGCAGCAGCTTGGCCGACTGGCGCAGCTTGTCCATGAACGGCATCGAGGGATCGCGCGGCGGCTGCTTGTCGGGATTCAGCAACGCCCAGACGATGACGTAACCCATGTAGAGCGCCATCACGAGCAGTCCGGGCAGGAAGCCGCCCAGGAAGACCTGCAGCACGGAGACGTTCGCCGTCACCGCGTAGACGACCATGGGAATGGACGGCGGGATCAGCAGGCCCAGCGTGCCGGAGCCCGCCAGGGTGCCGAGGCTCATGCGCTCGTCATAGCCGCGCTTCTTGAGCTCGGGCAGCGCGATCTTCCCGATGGTGGCGCATGTGGCGGCCGAGGAGCCGGACACGGCGGCGAAGATGCCGCAACCGATGATGTTGGTGTGGATCAGGCGCCCAGGCAGCCACTGGAGCCAGGGCGACAGGCCCCGGAACATCTGCTCCGACAGCCTTGTCCGGAACAGGATCTCGCCCATCCAGATGAACAGCGGCAGCGCCGCCAGCGTCCACGACGCCGACGCGCTCCAGACGGTGGTGGCGAGCACCTGCCCGATCGGCACATTCGTGCTCAGCACCATCGCCAGGAGCCCGACGAGGCCGAGGCCGACCGCGATCCAGACGCCGCTCGCCAGAATAAGGACGAGAAAGCCGAGCAGGATCATCGACAGTTCGGGAAGGGAGATGGCCGCCATGGTTCAAACTCCCCCGCCCGAGGCAATGCGCTCGATCAGTTCTTCGGGCGTCGCAGCCGGCTCCAATTCGTAGGTGGGCCGGCGGCCCTGGAGCGCCACGGTCAGCTCATCCACGATCGCGATCAGCAGGATGGCGAGGCCGAGGACGAAGCCCGACTGGGGGATCCAGAGCGGGATCACGACCACGCCCTGGGACATGTCGCCGAACCGCCAGGAATCGTAGGCCAGCCGGCCCGCCTGCCACGTGAAATAGCCGATGAAGGCCATCGCGATGCTGAGCGACAGGATCTCGGCGGCTTGCCGGGAGCGTCCGCCAAGCCGCTCCAGCAGCAGGCCGACCCGGATCATCTCGCCCCGCTTGAACGTATGGGCGAGGCCCAGAAACGCCATCGCGACCAGCGACCAGGCGGCGAAATCATCGCCAGACGCGACGTTCAGGTTGAGCTCCCGACCGACCGAGAGGAGCATCATCAGGAGGAAGATGGCGATCAGGAAGAAACCCGCCAGCACGCCGGCGCCAAGGTAGAGCGCGTCGAGGAAGCGGCGGATCATTGGGCCACGCTCCGGCTCGCGACGGAGCCAGGCGCCCGTGGGTGGCTGCGGGAAATCATTGGCGGGCAAACCCTTTCCCTGAGCGGACGAAGGCCGGGCCATCCAATCACGGCCCGAAGCGGATGCTAAGCGGGGATTTCACGACGTCAACAATTTATCGACGTTTTGCGAAAACTGCTTTCCATCGGGGCCGGACGGCGGCTAGGCTCCGGCCAGGCCTCCCATGCAAGCGGGCGGCCATGTTGGTTTGACGCCGTCACCGTCGGCGGCGCTCGCGCCGGGACGGGGATCCAGGACAGGGGCGCCCGAGGTGCGCGCTCGCCAGATCCCCTTCCCCACTGCGCCTGCGGCGCTCCGGCCGGGGATGACGGCGAAGCAGGTTCGAGGGAGACCATCATGACGACGGCGCGCTGGGACTTCTGGATCGACCGCGGCGGCACCTTCACGGACGTCATCGGCCGCGACCCGCAGGGCGCGCTGCACGCCCGCAAGCTGCTCTCCGAGAACCCGGAAGCCTATAGCGACGCCGCCGTACAGGGCATCCGCGACCTGCTGGGGCTGGCGCCCGGCGCCCCGATCCCGGCCGGCGCCATCGGCGACGTCCGCATGGGCACAACGGTCGCCACCAACGCCCTGCTGGAGCGCAAGGGCGAGCGCACGCTGCTGGTGACCACGAAGGGATTCCGCGACGCCTTGCGCATCGGCTACCAGGCCCGGCCCGACATCTTCGCCAAGGCCATCGTGAAGCCCGAGCAGCTCTACGCCGAGGTGGTCGAGGTCGCCGAACGCGTGCGCGCCGACGGGACCGTGGAGCAGACGCCGGACCTCGCCGCAATCCGGACGGAACTGGAGGCCGCCAGGGGCGCCGGCTTCAAGGCGGTCGCGGTCGTGTTCATGCACGCCTATCGCTACCCGGAGCATGAGCGCCAGGTGGGCGCGCTGGCCCGCGAGCTCGGCTTCCCGCAGGTGTCGGTCAGCCACGAGGTGAGCCCGCTCATCAAGCTGGTGGGCCGCGGCGACACCACCGTGGTGGACGCCTATCTGTCGCCCATCCTCGGCCGCTATGTGCGGCAGGTCGCCTCCGAACTGGACGTCGAGCGAAGCGGCGCCCGCCTGATGTTCATGATGTCCTCCGGCGGACTCACGGCCGCCGACCTCTTCGCCGGCAAGGACGCGATCCTCTCCGGCCCGGCCGGCGGCGTGGTGGCGCTGGCGGAGACCGGCAAGGAGGCGGGCTTTGGCCGGGTGATCGGCTTCGACATGGGCGGCACATCGACCGACGTCGCCCATTTCGACGGCGAGTACGAGCGCGCCTTCGAGACCGAGGTGGCCGGCGTGCGCATGCGCGCCCCCATGATGCTGATCCACACGGTGGCGGCCGGCGGCGGCTCCATCCTGCATTTCGACGGCGCGCGGTTCCGGGTTGGGCCCGACTCGGCCGGCGCCAATCCCGGCCCGAAATGCTACCGCCGCGGCGGGCCGCTGGCCGTGACCGACGCCAACGTGATGCTGGGCAAGCTGAACCCGGCGTTTTTCCCGAAGATCTTCGGGCCCAACCAGGACCAGCCGCTCGACGCCGACAGCGTGCGCGCCGCCTTCGCGGAGCTCGCCGCCCAGGTGGGCGACGGGCGCAGCCCCGAGGAGGTCGCGGACGGCTTCGTCCGGATCGCCGTCGCCAACATGGCCGAGGCGATCAAGAAGATCTCGGTGGCGCGCGGCTACGACGTCACCCAATACGCGCTGAACGCCTTCGGCGGCGCCAGCGGCCAGCACGCCTGCCTGGTCGCGGATGCGCTGGCCATGAAGACGGTGCTGATCCACCCCTTCTCGTCGCTGCTGTCGGCCTACGGCATGGGCCTCGCCGACATCCGCGCCACGCGCCAGCAGGCCATCGAGGAGCCCTTTGCGCCCGCCGTCCTGGCCACGCTCGCCCGCGAGGCCGACCGGCTCGGCGCCATCTGCCGCGACGAGGTGGCCGGCCAGGGCGTCCCCGCCGACGCCGTCGCGCTGCATGTGCGCGCCCATGTCCGCTACGCCGGCACGGACACCTCTCTCGAGGTCCCCGTGGAGGTCGCCGCGCTGGCCTCGGACCGTGACTCTCTCCTCGCCGCCATGCGCGAGCATTTCCAGGCGGCGCACCGGGCGCGCTTCGGCTTCATCGACGAGACCAAGCCGCTCGTGGTCGAGGCGATCTCGGTGGAGGCTGTCGGCGGCGGCGCCGGCATCGCCGAGCGCGAGGAGGCCGTCGCGGCCGCGCCCCTGCCGGAGCCGATGGAGCGCACCCGCATCTACAGCGCCGGCGCGCTGCGCGAGGCGGCGGTCTTCGCCCGCGAGCAACTGGCCCCCGGCCACGTCGTGCGCGGCCCCGCGCTGGTGATCGAGCCCCACCAGACGGTGGTGATCGAGGACGGCTGGCAGGCGGCGCTCACCGCCAAGGACCACCTCGTCCTCACCCGGGCGGTGGCGCTCCCCAAGCGGACGGCGGTCGGCACCAGCGCCGACCCGGTGATGCTGGAGATCTTCAACAACCTGTTCATGTCCATCGCCGAGCAGATGGGCGTGACGCTGCAGAACACCGCCTATTCGGTGAACATCAAGGAGCGGCTCGACTTCTCCTGCGCGGTGTTCGACCACGAGGGCGCGCTGGTGGCCAACGCCCCGCACATGCCGGTGCATCTCGGCTCCATGGACAAGTCGGTGGAGACCATCATCCGGCTGAACGAGGGCCGGATCCGGCCTGGCGACGTCTACATGCTGAACGCGCCCTATAATGGCGGCACGCATCTGCCCGACATCACGGTCTGCACGCCGGTGTTCGACCGCGCGGGCGACAAGATCCTGTTCTGGGTGGCGTCGCGCGGCCATCACGCCGACGTGGGCGGCGTCGCGCCGGGCTCCATGTCGCCGCTGGCGACCACGATCGAGGAGGAAGGCGTCTATATCGACAACTTCAAGATCGTCGACCAGGGCCGTTTCCGCGAGGCCGAGACGGAGGCGCTGCTGCTCGGCGCCAAATACCCGGTCCGCAACGTCGTCCAGAACGTCAACGACCTGAAGGCCCAGATCGCCGCCAACGAGAAGGGCGTGCGCGAGCTCTCCAAGGTCATCGGCGAGTTCGGGCTCGATGTGGTGCAGGCCTATATGGGCCACGTGCAGGACAACGCCTCCGAAAGCGTGCGCCGCGTGCTGGACCGGCTGCGCGATTGCGAATTCACCTATCCGATGGACCAGGGCTGCGCCATCAAGGTCCGCATCACGGTGGACAAGGCGAAGCGCGAGGCCACGGTCGACTTCACCGGCACGTCGCCCCAGCGCGGCGACAATTTCAACGCGCCCGCCCCGGTGACCCGCGCGGCGGTGCTCTACGTGTTCCGCGTGATGGTGGACGACGACATCCCGATGAACGCCGGCTGCCTGCGGCCCATCCGGATCGTCGTTCCGGAACAATCCATGCTCTCGCCCGAATATCCGGCCGCCGTGGTGGCCGGCAACGTGGAGGTGTCGCAGGCGGTCACGAACTGCCTGTTCGGCGCGCTGGAGGCCATGTCGGCCTCTCAGGGCACCATGAACAACCTCACCTTCGGCAATGACGAGTACCAGTATTACGAGACGATCTGCTCCGGCTCGCCCGCAGGACCCGGCTTCAACGGCACGCCCGGCGTCCACGTCCACATGACCAACTCCCGCCTCACCGATCCCGAGGTGCTCGAATATCGCTTCCCGGTGCTGCTGGAGGACTTCCACATCCGCCTCGGCTCGGGCGGCAAGGGCCGCTGGAACGCCGGCGACGGCACCAGCCGCACCATCCGGTTCCTGCGCCGAATGGAGTGCGCCATCCTGTCCAGCCACCGCAAGGTGCGGCCCTTCGGCATGGACGGCGGCGAGCCCGGCGAAGTCGGCCGCACCCTGGTGCGCCGCCTCGACGGCCGCGTCGACGAGCTCGGCGGCTGCGATCAGACGGTGCTGGAGGCGGGCGAGGCCGTGACGGTGGTGACGCCGACGGGCGGCGGGTTCGGCAAGGGGTGAGCTAAGGCGCGGCGGGAACGGTTTCGATGTCGGTGGACCGCAAGTGCCGGTCCATCGTCAGGAGAGAAGCGCCGGAGGCTTTGGCGAGAGCAAAATGGAAGCAGTCGAAGTTGCTCAGGCGGCGTTTGCCGATTCCGTGATCCTCGGCCACTCCGACCGCATAGGACAACACGGCCCTCAGGTCAGCGGCGTCGCGGAGCGCAATTCCGCGCTCGTCCAGCCAATCGACCACGACACGTTCCGCCTCCCGATAGGAGCAGTCCAACTGCCCGGGCGACGACAGCACGATGATCGACTCCCACGCGGCGAGGACCGAGGTCCAAGGCGAAACGGCTTCGAGAAGCGCAGTCTCGTAAGCCGTCGCCGTCTCCTCGCCGGCCATGATCGCGACGATCGCGCAGGCGTCGACGTACATCAATCGTCCCCGGTGAGGTCGTGGTCGAGCGCGTGAAAGGCGTCAGGCGTGACAGGCTGGCGATCCTTCCTGAACTTCAGCCCATGCTTTTCCAGGATCCGACGCGCGGTCTCGGAGGGCTTTTCGCGCCTGAGACGCTCCTGCAGCGCTTCACGGAGCGCCAGCACGACAGCGTCCGTGATGGTCCCGCCCTCGATCTCGGCCAGGCGGCGGGCCAGGACGTCGGCCTCGGGATTCCTGATGCTGAGCGTCATGTGTGGCCTCTAACGTGTGGCCAGCATCGTATAGCATCGTGCTGCGACAGAATACCCCGGAACCGCCCCCTCCCCTCCGCGTTGGCCCGGATCCCCATCGCAAACGGAGGTAGCCATGACCGATATCGGGCAGGCCAAGATTCTCATTCTCGCGACCGACGGCTTCGAGCAGTCGGAGCTTCTGAAGCCGCTGGAGCAGCTGAAGGCGGCCGGCGCCACCGTCCATGTGGTCTCGCCGGAGAAGACCATGAAGCCCGGCGAGATCCGCGGCTGGGACCAGACCGACTGGGGCCAGAGCGTCAAGGTCGACAAGACGCTGTCGCAGGTGAGCGCGGACGACTATGACGCCCTCGTGCTGCCGGGCGGCCAGATCAACCCGGACAAGCTGCGCATCGAGCCCCAGGCCGTGCAGCTGGTGAAGACCTTCTTCGACAGCGGCAAGGTGGTGGCCGCCGTCTGCCATGGCCCGTGGCTGCTGGTCGAGGCCGGCGTCGCCAAGGGCCGCACCGTCACGTCCTGGCCGTCGGTGAAGACCGACCTCAAGAACGCCGGCGCGACCTGGGTCGACCAGCAGGTGGTCGTCGACAAGGGGCTGATCACTAGCCGCAAGCCCGACGATCTCGACGCCTTCGTGGCCAAGATCATCGAGGAGGTGAAGGAAGGCCGGCACGAGCGCCGCGCCGCCTGAGGCAGGCTCCCCAGACAGACCGCCGGGGAGGGCCAGGCGCCCTCCCCGTTGACCCGCGGCCCGAAACGCCCTTCATGGCCGCATGAATTACCGCCACGCCTTCCATGCCGGAAACTTCGCCGACGTGCTCAAGCACGCCGTGCTGGCCCGCATCCTCGTCCATCTCGCCCAGAAGCCCGCGCCCTTCCGGGTCATCGACACGCATGCGGGGATCGGCCGCTACGATCTCGCCGGACCGCTCGCCGAGCGCACCGGCGAGTGGCGCGACGGGATCGGCCGGCTGGAGGCCCGGCCCCTGGCGGGCGAAGCCGCCGCCCTGCTCGAGCCCTATTGGCGGGCCGTGCGCGAGACGCGCGCCTTCCACGGTCCCACCGCCTATCCGGGATCGCCGCTGATCGCGGCGGCGCTGACCCGGGCGCAGGACCGGCTGGTCTTCATCGAGAAGCACCCCGAGGACGTGCGGCGCCTGACCCAGGCGCTGGACGGCGACAAGCGGGCGAAAGTGATCGAACTCGACGGCTGGACCGCGCTGAACGCCTATGTGCCGCCGGTGGAGAAGCGCGGGCTCGTGCTCATCGACCCGCCTTTCGAGGAGCCCGGCGAGTATGAGCGCCTGGCCGAGCGCCTCGCCAAGGCCTGGGCCAAGTGGCGGACGGGGACCTACCTGGCCTGGTTCCCGGTGAAGGACGTCCGCCAGCGCGACGCCTTCTACGAGGCGGTGAGCGACAGCGGCGTCGCCAAGACGCTGCGCATCGAGATGCTGCGCGAGCCCGCCAACGACCCCGCCGTGCTGGCGGGCTCGGGCCTTCTCGTCGTCAACCCGCCCTGGACCCTCGAAGCCGAGATGCAGACCCTGGGACCGCCGCTCGCACGGCTGCTGGCGCGCAAGGGCGACGGGCTGTTTCGCTGCGACTGGCTGGTCGAAGAGGGTCGTGCGGCGCGCGACTGAAGCACATCGCACGGGCGCTGAAGGCTATACAGCATTTCCAACAGACTAATCCGTTCGACATAGGACCGAGACGGAAGATCCTGGCGATTTCGTCTTGAAACGTTGCCTGAGTTGACGGACATTTTACATGCGTTCGAGTGGGGCGAGAGAATAAAGCTGTTGGCGCGACTACGCCGGCCCGCCATGCGCGCGCCAGCCGATCGACGCCGCCCTTCGCACCCGTTCGGCGCCGGGCGTAACGGCGCGCGCGAGGGCGCGCGCGGCGACCCGAAAGGGAGCGAACCAGCATGACGCAGCAGGGCGTGGTGAAATTCTTCAACACAGAGAAGGGCTACGGCTTCATCAAGCCGGACGATGGCGGACGCGACATCTTCGTCCATGTCACGGCGGTGTCCCGGGCGGGACTGCCGTCGCTCGACCAGGGCCAGAAGGTCTCCTACGAGATCGAGCCCGACAAGAAGGGCAAGGGCCCCAAGGCCGTGAACCTGACGGTCCTGGCGCACGCCTGAGCCTCGACGCAAAAAGGCCCGGCGGGTTGAGCGCCGGGCCTTGCGCATCGCTGCGGGGCGAGGCCCCGCGCGCGACGCCTAGAACTTGTAGTTCAGGCCGGCGCGGACGATGTCGCCGTCCACCTTGGCCTTCGAGCCGACCGTGAAGGCTCCGACGGGGCCGGAGCCCACGAGGGCGGTCTTCTGGTCGCCGAGATTGTAGTAGAGATACTCGATCTTGGTGGTCAGGTTGTTGGTGAAGGCGTATTCGACGCCGGCGCCCACCGCATAGCCGACCGCCGTGTCGGACTTGGAGCCCGCCCAGGCCGCGCCGGTGTTGAGCGAGGCCGCCGTGCTGCTCTTCACGTTCCCGAAGGCCAGGCCGCCGGTGCCGTAGACGAGCGCGCGGTCGAACGCGAAGCCCGCGCGGGCGCGGGCCGTGCCCAGCCAGTCGGTCTTGGACTCGGTGGAGACCGAGGACGTCAGGACGCCCGAGGATCCGACGAAGCTCTGGCGCTTGCCCGAGCCCAGATAGTTCACGTCGCCCTCGACGCCGAGCACCATCGAGCCGATCTGGTGGTTGTAGCCGGCCTGGGCGCCGCCCGTGAACGAGCCCTTGTCGTCCTTCAGGCGGGCCGGAAAGAGGCCCGCCGGCGACGCGCCCGAATACAGGAAGGTCGTGCGGTTCTCGCCGAAGCGGTAGCCGGCGTTCGCGCCGACATAGAAGCCCGTCCAGGTGAAGACCGGCGCATAGACGACCGGCATGGGCGCGGGAGCGCTGCGGCGGCCGGGCAGGTCGGCGGCGAAGGCGACGCCGGACGCGGAAACGAGCAGCGCGGCGGCGCCGAGGGACAGAATGGACTTCATCGGTATGCTCCTGGAGGGGGCGGGGCGACTGGCCCCGCCATTGACGCGACGCCCGCGGGCCGGCGAAACGCCAGCACGCCTGAAATGAGCGTCAGCAGATGGGAAGCGATCCGGGGAGGATCGCGGGATCGTTGAAGGATGATCCAGCAGCGGTATCGCTGGAGATCATGGCCGCATTGCGATGACAATCAGCGCTTTTGGCGTCCTTCGAACATGATGTCCGGCCCGAAAGGGCCAGACGGCGCGGCGGGAATAGCCGCCGCACAACCTGGAATACTGTGGGTCACGCTCTACAATTCAGAACTTGTAGTTCGCGCCCGCGCGAATGACGTTGATGCTGTTGTCGACCTTAACGGGGCCGAGCAGCGGCCCCGGATATTCGGCGTCGCCGAGGCCGTAATGGAGGTACTCGGCCCGCACGGTGACGCTGGGCGCCATCATCATCTCCGCGCCGCCGCCCACCACATAGCCGCTGCGCGTGCTGCTGGCCTTGCCGCCGAGCGCCTTGATCTCGGTGGCCGCCATGGCCACGCCGCCGGTGAGGTAGGGCATGATGTTGCCGGCCGCGTAGCCCAGCCGGGCGCGGCCGCTGACCAGCCATTTCTGGCGGGTCTTCTCGCTGAAGCTGGTGTTGCTGACGCCGGAGACGCTGGCGTCCGCCTCGACGCCCGCCACCACCGGGCCGGCCTGGAGGTTGTACCCGACCTGCCCGCCGGCCACCATTCCGGAGGTGCTGGCCGGGCCGGCCTTGCCGAATCCGCCGCCGGCATGCGCGCCGGCGTAGAGCCCGCCCCAGTTGGCGACGGGAGCGGAGTAGCCCGTGCTGGCGTAGGGATCGGAGCGCGACGGCAGGTCGGCGGCCTGGAGCCGCCCGTTGACCGAAACGGTCAGCAGCATCGCGACGGGAACGATCATGCGCACAATGGACATCGAAAGAACCTCGTACTCGCGGCCGAACCCGCGGCCGACTTGAGAAGAAGCAATACGTCAGGCGCCCGTTAGTGTTAATCGAAGCCGCAAAACAGCGTCAATTTTGAATGAATGTCTCGAGATCGCGTTTACGCCGTCTTAGGACGGGTGAACAAAAACTTAAGATTTCCGGGTCCGAACCTCACGAAAGCCCGCCGGGCCTCCCCGGCGCGGCGGGCCCGATGCGGCCCGCGCGGGGCCCGCGGCCACGCCTTCCCGGGCCGGCCGGCGGCGGGCCTTGTTCCGGGGCGCCGGACGTGGCAAGGCCAGTCGCGATGAGCGCCACCAAGCCCCCCTTGTCCGTCTTCATCATCGCCAAGAACGAGGCCGACCGCATCGGCCGCACGATCGAGGCGGTGCGGAGCATCAGCGACGACGTGATCGTCATCGACAGCCTGTCGACCGACGGCACGCAGGCGGTCGCCGCCGCGCGCGGCGCGCGGGTGGTCGAGCACCCCTTCGAGGGCTACGGCCCGCAGAAGCGCTTCGGCGAGACGCTGTGCCGGCACGACTGGATGCTCAATGTCGACGCCGACGAGGTCGTACCGGAGGATCTCGCCCAGGAGATCCGGGCGCTCTTCGACGGCGGCGGCCCCGGCGCCGACGCCTACCGGATCCGGATCGCCGAGATCTTCCCCGGCGAGGGCCGGCCTCACCGCTTCGCCTATGCGCTCGCCCCGGTGCGGCTCTACCGCAAGGACAAGGGCACCTATTCGGTCTCGCCGGTGCATGACCGGGTGGATCTGGTCCCCGGCGCGACGGTGCGCAAGCTGCGCGGCACGATCCACCACTTCTCGGTGCGCTCGCTGGGCGACCAGATGGCCAAACTGAACCGCTACACCGACGCGCTCGTAGACGACCTTGCGGCGCGGGGCGAGACCATCAGCGTGTTCAGGCTGGTGGCCGAGTTCCCGGCCAATTTCGTCAAGGCCTATCTGGGCCGCCGTCACTTCCTGCGCGGCGCCTACGGATTCATGACCGCCATGAACTTCGCCTTCTACCGCTATCTGCGGGTCGCCAAGCACATCGAGCTGCGCCGCCGCGAGAAGGCGCTGCGCCAGGCGGGCGACGCGCGCGCGGACGTCGCCGGCGCAGGTCCCGCCGGCAAGGACGCCGCCGGGAACGGGCCGGCGTGACCCGGCCGGCCGCGCTGGTCACGGGCGGCGCCAAGCGCATCGGGGCCGCCATCGTGCGGCGGCTGGCGGAAGCCGGCTATGACGTCGCCATCCACTGCCGGGGGTCGCGCGCGGAGGCGCAGGAGCTCGCCGCCTCGCTGGGCCCCGGGCCGCGGGTCGCCATCGTGGCGGGCGACCTCGCCGACCTCGACGACGTGGAGCGCCTGGTGCCGGAGGCCCATGCGGCGATCGGGCCGCTGTCGCTCCTGGTCAACAGCGCCTCGCTGTTCGACGACGACCGCCTCGACCGGCTCGACCGGGAGCTGTGGGACCGGCACTTCGCCGTGAACCTGCGCGCTCCGGCCTTCCTGGCGAGCGCCTTCGCCCGGCAGGCGCCGGAGGGGGCGTCGATCGTCAACCTGCTGGACCAGCGGGTGGAGCGGCTGAACCCGACCTTCTTCTCCTACACGCTGACCAAGGCGGCCCTGCACGCCGCCACCACCACGATGGCGCAGGCGCTGGCGCCCGCCATCCGGGTCAACGCGGTCTCGCCCGGCCCCACCTTGGCCAACGACCACGACGGCCAGAACGGCCTCGCTCACGAGATCGCCAACGTGCCCCTGCGCCGCGGGGTTGACCCCTTAGAGATCGCCGACGCGGTGCTCTACCTCGCCGCCGCCCGCAGCGTCACCGGCCAGACCCTCGCCGTCGACGCCGGCCAGCGCCTCGGCTGGCGCACCCCCGACATCGCCTGACCCGCCGGCGCCCGGCCAGGCTGAGCAAAGCCCCCTCCAACCCCCTCATCCTTCGAGATGCCTCGCTGCGCGAGGCTCCTCAGGATGAGGGGGGGGTGGTTGGACCGAGATGGTTCAAGCGCCAGGGCGAGCAGTCAGGCTCGCACCCCAAAACCCCCGCACTCCCCTCACCCTGAGGAGCAGGCCCGCTTTGGGCCTGCGTCTCGTAGGACGAGGGCTCCAGCAAGCTGAACCGGCGGAGCGCCCTGGAGGCCCTCGTCCTTCGAGACGCCTCGCCGCGCGAGGCTCCTCAGGATGAGGGGGTGGGTGGTTGGACCGAGCCGCTCGCCGCAAAAGGGCGGGTCCGGCTCGTTAGATGGCGGCGGCGCCGGCTTCGTCCTCGGGGTAGTCCCGGTCGCGCGAGGCGCGGGGGCGTTCGCGGAAGCGGCGGCGGCCGTCGGCGACGCGCTCCAGGACGGCGCGGAACGGGGCGGCGAGGCGGCAGAGGTCGCCGATCCCCCGCATCACATTGGCTCCGCGCCGCAGTTCCCGGTCCAGCGTCGCCATGGTGCGGGCCAGCCCGGGATCGTCGTCGTCGAGCCAGGTCTCCAGCGTGCGGGCCCAGACCAGCACCGCGCCCTGCACGCGCACCGCGCCGAGCGCGTCGCTGGTGTCGATGCCGGCCGCGGCCAGCATGAAGCGCATGGAGTTGACGGCGAGCTGGTTCATGGCGGCCAGCGACAGCGGGTCGCGGCGCATCGCGGGCGAGATCCGGCGCAGCGCGTCGCGATAGGGCGTCAGCGCGTCGATGCGGCGCATGAGCACGTCGAAGAGACGCTCCTTCATGCTCTCGTCGGCCAGGTCCTCGGTCGAGACCTCCAGCACGGCCTTGTCGATGCGGCGGGACAGGCCCGCCAGGATCGCGCCCTTGGACGGGAAGGCGTCGCGGAACTCCGCCAGGGTCACGTCGGCGCGCGCGGCGATCTCCGGGATCTCGATCTCGTCCCAGTCGCGCTCGGCGGCGAGCGCCATCAGGGCATCGATGATGCGGTCGCGCGGCGCCCCGGAGGGCGCGGCGGGCGGCGGCGCGGAGGACCCTGCGGTCGCGCCGGATGCGCCGGCCTCGCCCGGATAGCCGTCGTCGGCTCCGGGGGTGCGCTTGCGGTTCGGTTGCTTGGCCATCGGGCTGCTCCGGGAGGTGCGTGTCTCCCGAAGATAGGGTGCCGGGGCCGCTTTGGCCAACGGCGGAACGCCGCGCCCCGGACGGCCCGACCTGAGCCGGCGGACGGCGCGGCTCAGCCGCTCAGCTCTTCGGCCCGCTTGCGCGCCGCCGCGACCGCCCGGTCCATCAGCGGCGCGAGGCCGTCCGGCGCGGCCAGCACGGCGAGCGCCGCGGCCGTGGTGCCGCCGGGCGAGGTGACGTTCTCGCGCAGCGTCCCGGGCGTCAGGTCGGAGCGGTGCAGGAGCTCCCCGGCGCCCTCCACGGTGGCGCGCGCCAGCCGCTCGGCGAGATCGGGCGGCAGCCCCTGCGCCGCCCCGGCGCGGGCCAGGCACTCCACCAGGTGGAACACATAGGCCGGGCCGGAGCCGGACACCGCCGTGACGGCGTCGATCAGCTCCTCGCTCTCCACCCATTCGACCAGCCCGACGCCCGACAGCAGCGCGTTGGCGATCTCGCGCTGCCGGTCCGAGACCTCCGGCGTCCCGGAGCAGCCGGTCACGCCGCGCTGCACGGAGGCGGGCAGGTTCGGCATGGCGCGGATGGCCGCGCGGGCGCGCGGCAGGCGCGAGCGCAGGTCGGCCAGCGTCTTGCCGGCCAGGATGGAGATGACGAGCGTGTCGGGTCCGGCGAGATCCGTCAGGTCGCTCGCCGCGTCGTCCAGCATCTGCGGCTTGATGCCCAGCACCAGCGCCTCGGGCTCGCTCACCTGCGAGAGCGGCGGGTTCAGGGTGACGTCGTGGCGCTCGCAGAACGAGACGAGGCCCACATGCACGTGCGGATCCAGCACCGTGATGCGCTCGCCCGGAAGTCCGGTCCGGATCCAGCCCTCGAGCAGGGCGCCGCCCATCTTGCCGCAGCCCACCAGCACGAGAGAGGACGGAAGCCGCGACGGATCCTTTCGGGCCAAATCCTGGGACGTCGACATGGCGCTGCCTCGATGCGCGGCCCGCGGGGCCGAAGGCTCCTTTATGGCGTCAGCCCGCCGGCGCTGTCGAGAGCCGCCGCAACCCGTCAGGCGTGCCCGACGGTCTCGAACATCGCGCCTTCCATCGCCTCGCGCGGGGTCTTGCCCGCCCAGAGCACGAACTGGAACGCCTGATAGTAGCGGTCGCACGCTTCCGTGGCGACCTTGAGGAGGGTCTCGCACTGGCGCCCGTTCGGCTCCGCGCCGCCGGCGAGCAGCAGCGAATGGCGGAACATCACGACGTCGTCATTGGCCCAAAGGTCGAAATGGCCGACCCAAAGCTGCTCGTTGATGAGGGAGATCAGCTCCAGCATCTCGCCGCGGCGGCGCGACGGCACCTTGAGGTCGAACGCGCAGGCGACGTGAAGCGCCTCCAGCTCGTCCAGCCAGGTGAAGGCGATGTGGTAGTCGCACCAGCTTCCGCCTACCGAAACGGAGATCTCGTTCACGTCGGCCCGGTCGAACGACCACTCGTGGACGCTGGCGAGGCGCTCCACGATGTCGAGCGGATGCTCGTTGCGTTCGACTGCTTCTAGTTCCATGGCGGACATGCCGTTCCCCGGCTCGCGTGGCGACACCTGTTACGCGCTCGAACGCCATTCGGCGAAACTGACGCGGCCGTGGGCGCCGCGGGGCGCCGGGACCTTTCGCCAGGGATGCCGGATCGCCCGGAAGAGTTTGAACAACCCTCTGGAATCGAACCGCGAATCACCCCTTGTTTCGACGATACAGCGTGCGAGTCACGACGCACAACGAGCGAGTTGGACCCTCGTGGATTCTGACCCCCGGCACAATTCGCGCGGCCGGTCTGTCCACAACCGATGCAGCGCGCCGGCCGATCAATCAGAGTTCGGCGGCTGCATCGCCCGAGGTCGCCCCGGCGAGCCTCGCCTCCAGGGCGGCGACGCGGGCGGCCAGGCGCTCGTTCTCGTCGCGGGCCAGGACGGCCATCTCGCGCACGGCCTCGAACTCCTCGCGGGTGACCACGTCCATGTCGCGGATGAAGCGCTCGAACTGGGCCTTCACGACCCCTTCCGCCTCGCGCCGGACGCCCTGCGCCATGCCGGCGGCGTCCGTGAAGAGGCGCGCCATGTCGTCGAGTATGCGGTTCTGGGCCATGTCGGTTCTCCTCTGGGCGCGGATCGGGAGCGCAGGTCGAAGCGCCGCCCCTTCCGCCCACATGGGTTCGCCTCGCCGCCGGCTCAATAGCACGCCGGACCGGCGCGCGCAGCATTCGGCCGCGCTTGACGCGGCGTGCGCCTCCGGCCCATTCAGGCGCTCCGCGGCGACGCCGCGTCCGGAGCCGGCGATGCCCCTCTTCGCGATCCCGTTCCCCGTGATCGACCCCGTGCTGTTCAGCGTCGGGCCGCTGGCCATCCGCTGGTACGCGCTGGCCTATGTGGCGGGCCTGGTGCTCGGCTGGCTCGTCATGCGGCGGCTCTGCGCCGCGGACGGCCTCTGGGCCGCCAGCCAGAAGCGCCCGACCGTGGAGGACCTCGACGACCTCCTGGTCTACGCCGCGCTCGGCGTCGTCCTCGGCGGCCGCATCGGCCACGTGCTGTTCTACGGCTGGCCCTATTACAGCCAGAACCCGCTCGAGATCCTGCAGGTCTGGCGCGGCGGCATGGCCTTCCACGGCGGCCTGATCGGCGTCCTGGCCGCGATCCTGATCTTCGCCCGCCGCAAGGGGCTGTCGGCCCTTACAGTGTTCGACCTGTTCGCCGTGGTGGCCCCGATCGGCCTGTTCTTCGGGCGGCTCGCCAACTTCATCAACCAGGAGCTCTGGGGCCGGCCGACCGACGTGCCCTGGGCCTTCGTGTTCCCCCGCGCCGACGACCTGCCGCGCCATCCGAGCCAGCTCTATGAGGCCGGCGCGGAGGGCCTGCTGCTGCTCGTCGTCATGGCGCTGGTCGTCCGCCGCGTCGGCTTTCGCCGGCCGGGTCTGCCGGCGGGCGTGTTCGCGGTCGGCTACGCGCTGGCCCGCAGCTTCTGCGAGATGTACCGCCAGCCGGACGAGAGCGAGTTCATCAACGCCTGGTTCACCATGGGGATGGCGCTCTCCCTGCCGATGCTGCTCGCCGGGCTCGCGCTGATCTGGCGCGCGCTGCGCCGGCCCCGGCTCGCGCCCGCCGCGGGCCGCCCCGCGCCATGACGCCGCTCGGCCGCCGCCTGGCCGCCGAGATCGCCGCGGCGGGGCCGATCAGCGTCGCCCGCTACATGGCGGCGTGCCTGGGCGACCCGCTGCACGGCTATTACGCGACGCGCGACCCCTTCGGCCCCCAGGGCGACTTCGTCACCGCGCCCGAAATCTCGCAGATGTTCGGCGAGCTCATCGGGCTGTGGTGCGCGGAGGCGTGGATGCGCCTGGGTTCGCCCCCCGTCCTGCGGCTGGTGGAGCTGGGGCCGGGCCGCGGCACGCTGATGGCTGACGCTCTGCGCGCCGCCCGGGCGCTGCCGCCCTTCCGCGCCGCGCTCGACGTCCGGCTAGTCGAGACGAGCCCGACGCTGCGCGCGCGGCAGGAGGCGGCGCTGGCGGGCGCGGGCGTCCCGGTCGCGTGGGCGTCGGACGTGGACGAGGTCCCGGCCGGCCCCGCCCTCGTCATCGCCAACGAGTTCTTGGACGCCTTGCCGATCCGCCAGTTCGTCAAGGCCCAGGACGGCTGGCGCGAGCGCCTCGTCGGCCTGGCGGAGGGCGACCCCGCCGCGCTGCGCTTCGGCCTCGCGCCCGAGCCGGAGCCGATGCTCGCCGACGCGCCGGGGGAGCCCGGGGCGGTGCTGGAGGTCGGCGAGGCCGGGCTCGACATCGCCCGGCGCCTCGCCGAACGCTTCGCCGCGACCGGCGGGGCGGCGCTGGCGATCGACTACGGCCATGTCCGGCCGGGCTTCGGCGACACCCTGCAGGCCGTCCACGGCCACGCCTATGCGGACCCGCTGGCCGAGCCGGGCGAGGCAGACCTCACCGCCCATGTCGATTTCGCGGCCCTCGGGCGCGTCGCCCGGACGGCGGGCGCGGTCGTGCACGGGCCCGTGACGCAGGGCGCGTTCCTGCGCGGCCTCGGCCTGGCGGAGCGCGCCGCGGCGCTGAAGCGCGGCGCCGCTCCGCCCGTCGCCGCCGCCGTGGACACCGCGGCCGCCCGGCTCGCCGACGGCGGGGACGGCATGGGCGAGTTGTTCAAGGTCCTGGCGTTCGGCTCGGCGGGGATGGGCGCCCTGCCCGGCTTCGGCCTCCCCGGAATTGACACAGGCGGCCCGCATCCCTGAGCGTCGCTCCGCAGCCCCTCGAATCGGAACCCGCGCATGATGATTCGCTCCGACGACCTCGACATGCCCGGCGTCGCGCACGCCTTCTTCACCCGGCAGGGCGGCGTCTCCGGCGGAATCTACGCCAGCCTCAATGGCGGCATTGGGTCGAACGACGACAAGGCCGCCATCGCGGAGAACCGGCGCCGCATGGCGCAGGCGCTGGGCGTCGCGCCCGAGAACCTCGTCAACGTGCACCAGGTGCACTCGCCGGACGTGCTGGTCGCCGAAGGTCCCTGGCCCGGCGACCGCCCCAAGGCGGACGGGCTGGTCACCCGCACGCCCGGCGTCGCCCTGGCGATCTCGACGGCCGATTGCGGGCCGGTGCTGTTCGCCGATCCGCAGGCCAGGGTGGTCGGCGGCTGCCATTCGGGCTGGAAGGGCGCCTTCACGGGCGTGCTGGAGACGACGCTGGAGCGCATGGAGGAGCTGGGCGCCGACCGGCGCAACGTGGTCGCCGTGCTGGGCCCGATGATTTCGGCCGCCGCCTATGAGGTGGGGCCGGAATTCGTCGGCCGCTTCCATGAGCAGGACCCCGACAATGCGCGCTTCTTCCAGCCGAGCGCGCGCGACGGCCACGCCATGTTCGACCTGCCGGCCTATATCGCGGCGCGGCTCGACGCCGCCGGGGTCGGCCGCTTCGTCGACCTGAAGCTCTGCACCTATGCGGACGAGGAGCGCTTCTACAGCTACCGCCGCAACACCCATCGCGGCGCCCCCGACTATGGCCGCCTGATCTCAGCCATCGCGCTCACGGACTAGGGCGCTCCGGGGGTTCAGCCTTCTGGAGCCCTCGTGCTTCGAGACGCAGGCCCGAGGGGGCCTGCTCCTCAGGATGAGGGCAGCGGAGGGGGGCTAGGATGCGCGGCGCGGTGCAGCAGCGCGGCGAGGGCGCGCCGGCGGCGTCGCGCGAGGGCGCGGAGGCGCCCCTCTTCCTCCGGCCAGCCGGCATGGGCGGCGGCCGCCATCTCGGCCGCGCCCAGGTGGAAGGCCGCGTAGCAGGGCGCCAGGAAGTCCACGAGCTCCGGATCGACCGGCCGGCCCGCCGCCGCCCCCGTGCGCTGGATCAGCCGGGCGACGGCCGGAGCGTCGAGGCCGAACTCGACCGCGGCGCCGGCCACGTCCCACGCGACGTCCTGCGGGCCGACGAGGTCGTGCGAGAAGGCGTGGTCGAGCGCGTCCGTCTTCAGGAAGGCGCCGTCGGGCGCGACAAGCCATTCCGGCGCCATCAGCCGGTTGTCGGTGATCACCGGAACGACGCGACGCTGCAGCATGACGGCGCGATCGCGGTATGGCGCCGTGGCGCCGTGCGCCTCCTCGCCGAAGGCCTCGGCGGCGTTGACGGCGAGCATGTGGGCGAGACCGGCCAGCGACGCCCCGAGCGGGACCGCTCCCCCGGCGGGATCGGCCGGAAAGGCCCGCGCCCGGAACCCGAGATAGTCGGCGAGCCTGTCCCGGAAGCGCGCGCCCTGGAGCGCCTCCTCCGGCGCCGGCCGCGCGTCGTCGCGCCAGCGCTCGACCAGGAAGCCGTGGCGCCAGCCGGCCGGGGCGGGGGTGAAGCCGGCCTCGGCGAGGCGCTCGGCCCGGCCCAGAGCCGAGGCGCCGAGCCGGTCGAGTCCGCTGAACTTCACCAGCCAGCGCCGGCCGCCGGACGACGCCAAAAATTTCAGCCGCTCCTGCCCGGCGTTGACGGCGGGCCAGCCCGTTTCGGAGGGACCGCGCTGGACCGCGCGCCAGCCGCCGCCCGAGATCTCCCGCAGCGGGCCGTCGAGAGGCCCGACGACGCTCTCGGCCCAGCCCTGCAGCCCGCGCCGCGGATCGTCCGCGCGCAGGACGAGGTTTTCGAACGGGACGTGCAGCCGCCGCAGGCGCCGCCACTGCGCGCGGTGGCGCGGATCGGCCTGCGGGCCGGGCTCGCCCGCATGGCTCGGCAGGAGCGCGATGCGCTCCGGCGCCGCGCCACGGTCGAGCAGCCAGTCCGCCACGCCGCCGAAGGAGCTGCCGGAGAGGCCCGGCCCCTCGTCCGCGATGGCGAAGCGGGCGCCGGCCGGCGCGGCGCGCAGCCGCGGCCCGGGCTCGGCCTTGCGCCGGAAGGGATCGCCGCCCGGCCGGACCGTGTGGACCGTCGCCGCGCCCTCCCCGGCCGCCTCGGCGCCAGCCGCCGCCATGGCGGCGAGCCCGGTCCCGATGCTGCGCAGGCCGATGACGTGCAACGGCTCGCGCCCGGCGAGCGCCCGCGCGGCGACCCCGTAGGCCTCCGGATAGAGCGCATAGAACGCATAGCCTTCCGGGCGCTTGCAGCGCAGCGGCCCTGCCGGCGCCCCGGCCGGCAGACCGGGCCAGTCCTGCGGCGGCGGCCGGGTCTCGAAACCGCTCTCCCAGGAGGCCAGCAGCGCACGCGCCATGTCCCGCAAGGCGTCCATGACGAGCAGGGAGGCCGGGCCGGGCCCGTCCGCGCCGGCCGCCTCGGCCTCGGCGTCGGCCAGCCCCTGCGCCAGCTCGCCCGCCGCGATGAAGGCCTGCGCGAGGCCGGAATGGCGCGAGAGCGGCTCGGCCTCGCCGCAGGCCCGTCGCCAGGCGAGCCGGACCTCCGACCATTCGGCGACGGGGTCCGCCGCCCTGACCGCATCGCCATAGACCAGCACGCGCCATCTCCGCCGCGGCCCGCGCCGCGCCCGACAACGCGTGAAGGCCGGAGCGGTTACGCCCCGGCCTTCGAGTCTTCCAGGAAGTGCGGGCCCGAAGGCCCGCGGTCCGGTTCGGCCTCAGGCGGCCTTGGCCTTGGGCTGCACCTCGGCCGCGTAGTCTTCGACCATGGCGCGGCTGAGGGCGCCGGGCGTGTAGCGGTTGGGGCCCACCTCGGAGACGGGCGTCACCTCCGCGCCCGTGCCGCAGATGAAGCACTCGTCGAAGGAGGCGAGCTCCTCCGGCATGATCCGGCGCTCGACCACCTCGATCCCGCGCCGCTTGGCGAGGTCGATGACGGTGCGGCGGGTGATGCCGTCCAGGAAGCAGTCCGCGATCGGGGTGTGCAGCGCGCCGTCCTTGGCGAAGAACACGTTGGCCCCGGTGCATTCGGCGACCCTGCCCTGCCAGTCCAGCATGAGCGCGTCGGCGTAGCCCTTCTTCTCCGCGCGATGCTTGGAGATGGTGCAGATCATGTAGAGGCCGGCCGCCTTGGAGTGGCACGGCGCGGTCATCGGGTCGGGGCGGCGATAGTCGGCGATGTCGAGGCGGATGCCCTTCATCTTCTGCGCGAGGTCGAACATCGAGGGCCAGTCCCAGACCGCGACGGCGACGTTGATGGTCGAGTTCTGCGCCGCGACGGCCATCATCTCGCTGCCGCGCCACGCCACCGGGCGCACATAGCAGTTCGCGAAGCCGTTCTTGGCGACGACCTGCGCCTTGATGGCGTCGAGCTCGGCCACCGAATACGGGATCGTGAAGTCCAGGATCTCGGCCGACTTGTGGAAGCGCTCGGAATGCTCCGTCGACTTGAAGATCCGGCCGCCATAGGCCCGCTCGCCCTCGAACACGCAGGACGCGTAGTGCAGGCCGTGCGAGAGTACGTGCAGCTTGGCGTCCGCCCAGGGCACGAACTGGCCGTTGAACCAGATGACGCCTTCGCGCTGATCGAACGGGATGACGGACATGGATGTTCTCCTTGGGATGCACGGCCCTGGATGGTCGCGGTCCGGTCAGGAACGCTCGTCGGAGCGCCTCCTGCGGTTCTTTCCTTTCGCCGCGAGGGCTTGACGAGTAACAATCAAGCTGGGATATGTCAACATCACTGACGTAATCAGCCCGGGGCGCCCCCACGCGATGCAGACAGCCCTCGAAACGCGCAGCCAGGCCGGGACGGATCATACTCCCGATCGGCCCCTGTATGACCTGATCGAGCTCCTGTTTTTCGCCTATCGCGATTTCGTCGGCGATCCCGACCGCACGCTGGAGCAGTACGGCTTCGGCCGCGCGCATCACCGCGTGCTGCATTTCGTCGACCGCAATCCCGGCCTCACCATCGCGGCGCTGCTGGACATTCTGAAGATCACCAAGCAGAGCCTCAACCGCGTGCTCAAGGAGCTGCTCGAGAAAGGCTATGTCGAGCAGCGCGCCGGCAAGTCCGACCGGCGCCAGCGGCTGCTCTTCCCCACCCCGCGCGGACGCGCCCTGGCGCTCGACCTCGCCCGCATGCAGACGCGGCGCATCGCCCGCGCGCTGGAGGAGAGCGGCCCGGGCTCGGACGCCGCCGCCCGGCGCTTCCTCGCCGCCATGGTGGAGCCGGCCGAGCGTCCCACGGTGGCGCGCCTCGCCCATGACGACGCGGAACTCGGGGGCTCGTCGTGAACGCCTCGCGGTCCGCCGCGGCCCCGCCGGACGACGCCCCCCACATCCTCGTCGTGGACGACGACCGGCGCCTGCGCGATCTCCTGGGCCGCTTCCTCTCCGAGCACGGCTATCGCGTCACGACGGCGCAGGATTCGGCCGAGGCGCGGGCGCGCATCGCCAATTTCCTGTTCGACGGCTACGTGCTGGACGTGATGATGCCGGGCGAGAACGGCTTCGAGCTCGCCCGCTGGGTGCGCGAGACATCCTCCGTGCCGATCCTGATGCTGACCGCGCGCGCCGACGCCAAGGACCGGGTCAAGGGCCTCGAGATCGGGGCGGACGATTACCTGCCCAAGCCCTTCGAGCCGCGCGAGCTGCTGCTGCGGCTGAAGAACATCATCCGGCGCACGACGCCCGCGGCCGCCCCGGCCCCGGGCGCGTCCCAGGAGGTGGTGCGGTTCGGCCCGTTCACCTTCCGGCTGGATCGCGGCGAATTGCGGCAGGGCGACGAGATCGTCCGCATCACCGACCGCGAGCGCGAGATGCTCACCGTGCTGGCCTCGCGCCCCGGCGACACCGTGCCGCGGGAGGACCTCGCCGGCTCGGGCGAGGTCTCCAACGAGCGCACCGTGGACGTGCAGATCAACCGGTTGAGGCGTAAGATCGAGGCGGATCCGGCCAACCCGCTGCTGCTGCAGACGGTGCGCGGCATGGGCTACCGGCTTTTCCTGGATTGAGCCCTCGCGCGTGAAACTCGGCAGCGGACTCCAGACCAGCACTGTCCTGCGGCCGCCCGTGGCGGCCTATCACCGGCTGAGCCGCTGGTTCGGCAAGCGGATGCCCAAGGGGCTGTTCGCCCGGGCGCTGATCATCATCATCGCCCCGATGGTGATCCTGCAGTCGGTGCTGGCATACGCCTTCATGGAGCGCCACTGGCAGACGGTGACGCGGCGGCTGTCGGCGGCGGTGACGCAGGACATCGCCGCCATCATCGACATGGCCGAGAGCTACCCGCAGGACAAGGACTACGAGACGCTGAGCCGCATCGCCAGCGACCGCCTGGGCCTCGACGTGGAGATGCTGCCGCCCGGCCCACTGCCCCCGCCGGCGCCCAAGCCGTTCTTCTCGATCCTGGACAGCACCCTCTCGCGCGAGATCCGCACGCAGATCGGCCGGCCCTACTGGATCGACACGGTGGGGCGCTCCAACATCATCGAGGTGCGGGTCCAGCTCGACAGCGGCGTGCTGCGGGTGCTGACGCGCCGCTCGCAGGCTTATGCGTCCAACTCGCACATCTTCCTGATGTGGATGCTGGGCACCTCGATGGTCCTGCTCAGCATCGCGGTGCTCTTCCTGCGCAACCAGATCCGCCCCATCCTCAAGCTCGCGGCGGCGGCCGAGAGCTTCGGCAAGGGCCGCGACATCGAGTTCCGGCCGCGCGGCGCCCGCGAGGTCCGGCAGGCCGGCCACGCCTTCATCGAGATGCGACGGCGCATCGAGCGCGCCTTCGAACAGCGCACCGCCATGCTGAACGGCGTCAGCCACGACCTGCGCACCATCCTGACCCGGTTCAAGCTGTCGCTGGCCCTCATGGATGAGGACACGCCCGAGCTGGAGCCGCTGAAGAAGGACGTCGACGAGATGAGCCGCATGCTGGAGGCCTATCTGGCCTTCGCGCGCGGCGACGCCGGCGAGCATTCGGCCGCCATCGACATGGGCGCGCTCCTGGAGGACCTGAAGACCGACGCCGAGCGCCAGGGCCACGCCACGCAGGTGTCGATCAGCGGCGACCCGGTCGCCACCGTGCGCCCCGACGCGTTCAAGCGCTGCTTGGCCAATCTGGTGAACAACGCCGTCCGCCACGGCGACCGCATCGCCATCTCGGCCGCCCGCGACCCGCGCTGGCTCACCATCACGGTCGACGACGACGGCCCCGGCGTGCCGGCCGACCAGCGCGAGGAGGTGTTCAAGCCCTTCGTGCGGCTCGACGAGGCCCGCAACGTCGACGAGGGCGGCACCGGCCTCGGCCTCGCCATCGCCCGCGACATCGCCCGCTCGCATGGCGGCGACGTGACGCTGGGCGAAAGCCCGCTCGGCGGCCTGCGGGCGATGGTGCGGGTGCCGGTGTAGGGCGAGCGGACCGCGGTCCGGAAGCCCCCCCTCACCACCGATCGGCGGCGGCGTCGTCGGCGGCCTTGGCTTCGACCCAGTCGCCGGCGGAGCCGTCGGCGTGGTGCTCCTTCTTCCAGAAGGGCGCCCGGGTCTTGAGGTAGTCCATCAGGAACTCAGCCGCCTCGAAGGCCGCGGTGCGGTGCGCGGCGGCGGTGACGACGAGCACGATCGGCTCGCCCGGCGCGATGCGTCCGTGCCGGTGGATCGCGGCGACGCCCTGCAGCGGCCAGCGCGCCAGGGCGGCATCGACCACGCGGGCGATCTCCTCCTCGGCCATGCCGGGATAATGCTCGAGCTCCAGCGCCGCGAGCTTGCCGCCCTCGGCGCGGCACAGGCCCGAAAACGTCACCAAGGCGCCGATGTCGGTCCGCCCCGCGGCGATCCGGTCGATCTCGGCCGCGGCGTCGAACGGCTCGGCCTGGATCCTCACCGTGACCGGGACCGGGGCGCCGCCCATCTCAGCCGCCCGTCATGGGAGGAAAGAACGCGATCTCCTGCGCGCCGGCGAGCTCCGCCGTCGGCTTCACGTGGCGCCGGTCGATGGCGGCGCGCACCACGCTGGGGTTCTCGAAGGCGTGGGCGTATTCCTCGCCCCGGCCCGCCAGCCATCCGGCGAGGTCGGCCACCGTGCGGACCTCGGCGGGAAGGTCGAGCGTCTCCTCGGCCTTGCCGATCCGCTCCCGGACCCAGGCGAAATACACGATCTTCATCGCCCGTCCCTCACGCGCCGTGGTCCACGATGTGGTGGATGCCGGCGCGGAAATAGTCGTAGCCGGTGTAGAGCGTCAGGATCGCCGAGATCCACAGGAGCCCGAGCCCGATCTTGACCGTGCCGGGCAGCACGTGCTCGCCGGCCGGCCCGGCCAGCAGGAACCCGATCGCGATCAATTGAAGCGTGGTCTTCCACTTGGCCACCGTCGAGACGGGGACGCTGACGCGCAGCTCCGCCAGATATTCCCGCAGGCCCGAGACGAGAATCTCGCGCGACAGGATCACGATGGCGGCCCAGATCGCCCAGCTGTTGATCGTGCGGTCGGCCACCAGCATGAGCAGCGTGGCGGAGACCAGCAGCTTGTCGGCGATCGGGTCCAGCATCCGGCCCAGCGTGGACTGCTGCTGCCAGGCGCGCGCCAGGTAGCCGTCGAAGAAATCCGTGATGGCGGCGACCGCGAACACCGCCAGCGCCGCCCAGCGCATCCAGAACTCTTCGGGCCAGAACATGCACGCGACCACCACCGGGACCGCGACGACGCGTCCATAGGTCAGCACGTTGGGTAGATTGAGGGGGTTTGCCCGCCGCATATTGCTCGCCAGGGTCATGCGCAGCCGAGGAAACATGCCGGAGGGAGGGGCGTCAACCGGCGCGCCCGCGCATTCGACGGCGTCACGGTCGATCGCCGGGGCGCCATCTCAACTCCGGCTCTCGTGGAAGTAGTCGTACACCGCCCGGGCGGTCGCGGCGTTGACGCCCGGGGCGGTCGCCAGATCCTCCAGCGAGGCCCGGGCGATCGCCTTGGCGGTGCCGAAATGCAGCAGCAGCGCCCGCTTGCGGGCGGGCCCGATGCCGGAGATCTCGTCCAGCGGGCTCTTGGTGAATTCGCGCTTGCGCTTGGCCCGGTGCGTGCCGATGGCGAAGCGGTGCGCCTCGTCGCGCAGGCGCTGCACGAAATAGAGCGCCGGATCGCGCGGCGCGAGCTTGAACGGCTCCCGGCCCGGGACGAAGAAGGTCTCGCGGCCGGCGTCGCGGTCCGGCCCCTTGGCGACGCCGACGAGCGGCACGCCGGACAGGCCGATCTCCTCCAGGGTCTGGCGCGCGGCGTCGAGCTGCCCGCGGCCGCCGTCGACCAGCACGAGATCCGGCCAGGCCGGCATCTCGCCCGCGTCGCGCTCGCCCGCGTCTGTGGCCGAGGGTCCGCCCGGTCCGGGGGCCGGGGCGGCGTCGCGCGGGCTCTCCTTCATCAGGCGCGAGAACCGGCGCTTCAGCACCTCGCGCATCATGCCGTAGTCGTCGCCCGGGGTGAGCTCCTCCGAGCGGATGTTGAAGGTGCGGTAATGCGCCTTCGAGAAGCCCATCGCCCCGGCCACGATCATGCCGCCCACCGCGTTCGTGCCCATGATGTGCGAGTTGTCGTAGACCTCGATCCGCCGCGGCGGGCGCGGCAGCGCGAAGGCCTCCGCGAGCGCGCCCAGCAGCTTGTGCTGCGACGACGTGTCCGCCAGCCGCCGGCCGAGCGCCTCGCGGGCGTTCTTGGCCGCGTGCTCGACGAGGTCGCGCTTCTCGCCGCGCTTGGGGGTCGACACCTCGACCCGCCGCCCGGCGCTGGTGGAGAGCGCCTCCTCCAGCAGCGCGCGCTCCTCGATGTCGTGCGACAGCAGCACCAGCCGGGCCGGCGGCTTGTCGTCGTAGAACTGGGCGATGAAGGCGGCCAGCACCTCGGCGGCGGGCGTCGACTTGTCGGCCTTGGGGAAGTAGTCGCGGTTCCCCCAGTTCTGGAAGTTGCGGAAGAAGAACACCTCGACGCAGAACTGCCCGGCCTCCTCGTGAAGCGCGAAGACGTCCGCCTCCTCGGTGTTCTGGGGGTTGATGTCCTGCGAGCCCTGGATCGCCGACAGCGCCGCGAGCCGGTCGCGGTACCGGGCCGCGCGCTCGAACTCCAGCTCGTCGGAGGCCTTCTGCATGTCGGCGGCGAGCTGCGCCTTCACGCCCTTGCTCTTGCCGCGCAGGAAGTCGCGCGTCTGCGCCGCCAGCCTGGCGTATTCGACATGGCCGATCTCGCCCGTGCACGGGCCGGAGCAGCGCTTGATCTGGTGCAGCAGGCAGGGACGGGTGCGGTTCTCGTAATAGCTGTCCGAGCAGCTGCGCAGCAGGAAGGCGCGCTGCAGGGCGTTGAGCGTGCGGTTCACCGCCCAGACGCTGGCGAAGGGGCCGAAATAGTCGCCCGGACGGTTGCGCGCGCCGCGGTGCTTGGTGATCTGCGGCGATACGTGGTCGCCCGTGAGCAGGATGTAGGGGAAGGACTTGTCGTCGCGCAGCAGCACGTTGAAGCGCGGCTTCAGCTGCTTGATGAGGTTGGCCTCCAGCAGCAGCGCCTCGGTCTCGGTCTGGGTGGTGACGAACTCCATCCGGGCCGTCTCGGCGATCACCCGCAGGATGCGGGTGGAGTGGCCGACGCCCCGCGCATAGCTGGCGACGCGCTTCTTCAGGCTGCGCGCCTTGCCCACATAGAGGACGCCGCCCTCCGCATCGATCATGCGGTAGACGCCAGGCCCGTTGGGCAGCGTCTTCCAGAAGGCGCGGATCACCTCCACGCCGGCCTTCACGCGCGAATTCGCGCCCGGCAGGTCGAAGTCGAGCTCGGCGCCCTGCGCCTGCTCCTCGGCCTCGGCCTCGGGCTCGATGTCCTGGCCGTCGAGGTCGTCGTCCTCGAGCTCGACCAGGCTGCGGTCGGCGAACTCGTCGAATGTGTCCTGGGGCGCGTCCTGCGTCCCGTCGGACGCGGGCCGACTCGTGCGGGGTCCGGATGTCATGGGCCAGATGTAGGACGAACGGACGTTGGAAAAAAGGAGCGAGCGGTCCATCACCGCCGACACGGCTCTCCGTCCGGGTCGACTGTTTGCCTCGCGCCCAGGACGGCCGGGCCGCCTGAGCGTCTCCCTCCACGCTTCATGGACGGCGCCCGCCCGGCGGCCTATAGGGCTCAGGCGGGCGCGGGCGTTGGCGCGGCGCGCCGCCAGACTGGAGAACCGCCCGTGGCCCTGCACTTCACCTCCGACGAATTCGACGCCCGGCGCCGCCGGTTCCTCGCCGCGCTGGCCGAGCGCAGGCTCGACGGCGCGCTCCTGTTCGCCCAGGAGAGCATGTACTGGCTGACGGGCTACGACACCTTCGGCTTCTGCTTCTTCCAGTGCCTCTATGTGGGCGCGGACGGCCGCATGGCGCTGCTGACGCGCTCCGCCGACCTCAGGCAGGCGCAACATACGTCCACGATCCGCGACATCCGGATCTGGCGCGACGGGCGCGACGCCGATCCGGCCGCCGACGCCGTCGCCATGCTGCGAGACCTCGCCGCGGCCGGCAAGCGCATCGGCGTGGAGTTCGACAGCTACGGCCTCACGCACGCCAACGGCCGCCGGCTGGAGGCCGCCTTCGCGGGCGTCGCCGAGCTGGTCGACGCCTCCGACGTCATGCCGCGCCTGCGCGCGGTGAAGTCCGCGGCCGAGATCGCCTATGTGCGCCAGGCCGCCGCCCTGTCGGACGCCGCCGACCGGGCCGCCCTGTCGGCGATCCGCGCCGGCGCCGACGAGGGCCATGTCCTGGCCGCCCAGCACGCGGCCGTCTTCGAGGGCGGCGGCGACTATCCGGGCAACGAGTTCATCATCGGCTCCGGCCGCGACGCGCTGCTGTGCCGCTACAAGGCGGGACGCCGGACGCTGGACACGCGGGACCAGATCACGCTGGAGTTCGCCGGCGTCTACCGCCACTACCACGCCGCCGTGATGCGCACGGTCGTGGTCGGCGAGCCCCGGCCGCTGCACCTCGCCTATCACGCGGCGGCGCGCGACGCGCTCCTGGCCTGCGAGGCCGCCCTGAAGCCCGGCGCGACCGCCGGCGAGGTCTTCGCCGCCCACGCCCGGGTGTTCGACGAGCACGGCCTCTCCTCGCACCGGCTGAACGCCTGCGGCTACTCGCTGGGCGCGAAGTTCACCCCGTCCTGGATGGATTGGCCGATGTTCTACGCCGGCAATGACTGGGTGATCGAGCCCGGCATGGTCATGTTCGCCCACATGATCCTCATGGACTCCGACACCGAGACGGCCATGTGCCTCGGCCGCACCTATTTGGTGGGGGACAAGCGGGCCGAAGCCCTCAATTGCGGCGATCTGGACCTCCAGCTTCGCTAGGGTTAAAAGATCCATAACGAGTCCGCTGAAGCGGGCCGGGAGGGGTCATGCGGTCAGGGCACGGGTCACACGCGTTTCGGCGCGTCGGCGTTTGGGCGTCGGCTCTCGCGGCCGTGGCGCTCCTGGGCGGATGTCAGACGTCCGACCTCTCGACGGCCCGCTACGAGGCCCCCGGCGTGCCGGTCGCGCTCGGCGACGTGGAGGGCGCCCCGGAGGCCATCAAGGCCCGCGTCTCCGCCGAGATCGCCACGCAGGCCAGCGCGCGCCGCATCGAGATCGTCGAGGCCGCCAGCCAGCCCCGTTACCGCCTGAAGGGCTACCTCACCGCCTACCCCACCGAAACCGGCGACACCGCGCTGAGCTTCGTCTGGGACGTGTTCGATTCCTCGAACCAGCGCGCCCGGCGCGTCACCACCACCACGGTGGCCAGCGGCCAGGGCGAGGACCCCTGGTCGAAGATCGGCGAGACCCAGATCGCCAAGACCGCGTCCCAGAGCATGAACCAGGTCGCCGCTTTCCTGTCGGCCTCCGGCGCCTCGGGCGCGGGCGCCCCGGCCGGCGACTCCGCCCCGCCGACGCGCGCCCTGGGCTTCACCGCGACGCCCTGACGCCGGGTCCAAGGCCGGCGCGGGTGTGCATGTCGTCCCGCCGTCATATTGTTTGCGGCTTCGCAGGCTGCTAAGAGCCGGACGACCGCCGGTTCTCGCCCGAGTCCGGCTGTGCGGCGACGCGCCCTAGCGGACCACAACGGAGCCTGCCGGATGAAGACTGCCATCAAGCTCGTGGCGGGCAATTCCAACCGCGCCCTCGCCGAGGCGATCGGCGCCTATCTGGAGGTGCCGCTCGCCAAATGCCAGGTCCGGCGCTTCGCCGACATGGAGATCTTCGTCGAGATCCAGGAAAACGTGCGCGGCCAGGACGTCTATGTCCTGCAGTCGACTTCGTTCCCGGCGAACGACCACCTGATGGAGCTGCTGATCATCATCGACGCGCTGCGCCGCGCCTCGGCCCGACGCATCACCGCGGTGCTGCCCTATTTCGGCTACGCCCGCCAGGACCGCAAGGCCGGCCCGCGCACGCCCATCTCGGCCAAGCTCGTCGCCAACCTGATCACCGAGGCGGGCGCCGACCGCGTCCTCACGGTCGACCTCCACGCCGGCCAGATCCAGGGCTTCTTCGACATTCCGACGGACAACCTGTTCGGCGCGCCCGTGATGGTGCGCGACGTCAAGGAGAAGATGGACCTCAGCAACGTCATGGTGGTGTCGCCGGACGTCGGCGGCGTGGTCCGCGCCCGCGCGCTGGCCAAGCGCATCGACGCGCCGCTCGCCATCGTCGACAAGCGCCGCGAGCGCGCCGGCGAGAGCGAGGTGATGAACATCATCGGCGACGTCACCGGCCGCACCTGCATCCTGGTGGACGACATCATCGATTCCGGCGGCACGCTGTGCAACGCCGCCGACGCGCTGCTCGCCCACGGGGCGAAGGAAGTCTACGCCTACATCACGCATGGCGTGTTGTCGGGCGGCGCGGTCGCCCGCATCGCGGCCTCCAAGCTGAAGCAGCTGGTGCTGACCGATTCCATCCAGCCCACCGAAGCCGTGAAGGTGGCGCGCAACATCCGCGTCATCTCGGTGGCGAGCCTGCTCGGCGAAGCCATCCAGCGCACCGCGCTGGAGGAGAGCGTGTCGAGCCTGTTCGACTGAGCGTCGCCGGACGCCCCCGTCCCCTGAAAAAGTTTGGGGCGGATGTCGAAATCCGGGATCATCGATCCTCATCGGGTCAGGCGGACAGGTCCGCCCGCGGCGGACCCGCCGCAACCCAGCCCGGAGGACGCGATGGACTACGTCTTGATGTTCTATGAGCCCGCCGAAGCCTTCGGCGAGCGCACCAGCCCCGAGACCGCCGGACCCTATTGGGGCGCCTGGAGCGCCTACATCCAGGCGCTCCAGGCCTCCGGGCTCGTGAAGGGCGGCGCCGGCCTGCAGCCGCCCCGGGCGGCCGCGACGGTCCGCCTCAAGGATGGGCGGCGCCATGTGCAGGACGGGCCGTTCGCCGAGACCAAGGAGCAGTTGGGCGGCTTCTTCCTCATCGACGCCCCCAGCCTCGACGTCGCGCTCGAATGGGCCGCCCGGAGCCCCGCCGCATCCTATGGCTCCGTCGAGGTGCGGCCCGTGATGCCGCCCATGCAGGCGGGCTCGGGCCCGGCCGGCTGATGGGCGAGGACGCGCGCCGCTCCGCCGAGGGCGCGGCGCGCGCCTCCTACGGGCGCCTCCTCGCCTATCTGGCGGCGTGGTCGCGCGACGTGTCCCTGGCCGAGGACGCCCTGGCGGACGCCTTCAGGCTGGCGCTCGAGACCTGGCCCGATCGCGGCGTCCCGGACCGGCCCGAGGCCTGGCTCCTCACCGTCGCGCGCCGCCAGATCGGGCACGCCGCCAAGCGCCGTCGCATGCGGGCCGGCCTCGTGGCGGAGCTGGAGCGCGCGGCCGACGAGGCGCAGGACGCCGCAGACTCCGCCCGGGACGAACGCGACATGCTGCCGGACAAGCGCCTGGAGCTCCTCTTCGTCTGCGCGCATCCGGCGATCGAGCCTGCGGCGCGCACGCCCCTGATGCTGCAGACGGTGCTGGGCCTCGACGCCGCCCGGATCGCGTCGGCGTTCCTGACCTCGCCGGCCGCCATGGGGCAACGCCTGGTGCGCGCCAAGGCCCGCATCCGCGAGGCCGGCGCGCCGTTCGAACGTCCCGACGCGCAGTCCTGGGCGGCGCGCCTGGAGGACGTGCTGGCGGCGGTCTACGCCGCCTTCGGCGCCGGCTGGGACAGCGCGCCCGAGGCCGACCCGCAGGGGCCCGGGCTGGCCGAGGAGGCCCTCTATCTCGGGCGACTGCTGGCCGGCCTCCTGCCGAACGAGCTGGAAGCGGCCGGACTGCTGGCGCTGATGCTCCATTGCGGGGCCCGGCGCGCCGCGCGCCGGTCGCCGGCGGGCGCGTTCGTCCCCCTGTCGGAGCAGGACCCCGCATTGTGGTCGGCGTCCATGATCGCCGAAGCCGAGCGCGTGCTCGCCCGCGCCGCGAGGCTGGGCCGTCCCGGCCGCTATCAGCTGGAGGCCGCGATCCAGTCCGTGCATGCGCAGCGGGCCGTCACCGGAGCGACCCGCTGGGACGTCCTCTGCGCCCTCTATGACGGGCTCGCCGCCCTGGCGCCGACCGTCGGCGTCCTGGTCGGGCGCGCGGCGGCCCAGGGCGAGCATGCGGGGCCGGACGTGGGGCTGGCCCAGCTCGACGCCTGCGCGGCGGAGGCGCGGGACTACCAGCCCTACTGGGCCGTCCGCGCCCACCTCATGGCCCGGGCCGGCCGGACGGCGCAGGCCCGCGAGGCCTTCGAGCGCGCGGCGGGCCTGAGCGAGGACGCGAGCGTCCGGGCCTTCCTGATGGAGCGCCGGGACGCGCTGGAGCGAGGCCCCGGCCGGAAAGCCCCGCGGGCGGGCTAGTCGCCCGCGTCCTTTTCGGCTATAGACCCGCGCGCGTCCGCCAGACACCCCTGGAGGCACGGGCGCGTCGTTCGGGCCGCCTGCGGGCGGCCTTGCTCATGAAGGAACACGAAAATGTCCACCACCGTGAAGCAGCTCGAGGCTGCCAAGCGCGTTCAGGGCGGCAAGGGGGCCGCGCGCGCCATTCGTCGTCTGAGCCGCATCCCCGCCGTGATCTATGGCGGCGGCGAGGCGCCCGTCTCGATCTCCCTCGACCAGAAGATCGCCACCCAGCTGATCTTCGCCGGCCACTTCCTCACCACGCAGTTCGAAATCGACGTGGAAGGCGAGAAGAGCCGCGTCCTGCCGCGCGACTACCAGCTCGACCCGGTCACCGACCGCGTCATGCATGTCGACTTCCTGCGCCTGCGCCAGGGCCAGCAGATCCGCGTCGAAGTGCCGGTGCACTTCATGAACAACGAGGCGTCGCCCGGCCTGAAGCGCGGCGGCACGATGAACATCGTCCGCCACACGGTGGAGCTGTTCGTGCCGGCCGACAACATCCCGGCCGCGCTCGACGCCGACCTGACCGGCCTGGAGATCGGCGACAGCCTGCACATCTCGGCCATCAAGCTGCCCGAGAACTGCAGGCCGGTGATCGCCGACCGCGACTTCACGGTGGCCACCATCGTCGCGCCGTCCGGCCTCAAGGACGCCGCCGCCGATGACGCCGCCGCCGCGGCCGCGGGCGCCGCCGCCGCCGCCGCCGCGGCTCCGGCCGCCAAGGCCGCTCCGGCCAAGAAGTGATCCGGACGGCCTGAGCCGTTCGCTTCGCATGACGGCCGGGCCTCGCGCCCGGCCGCTTTCGTCTGAGGCCACGCGCCCGCGCGGCCCGCTGGGACCCAGCCCGCATGCTCCTCTTCGTCGGCCTCGGCAACCCGGGCTCGCGCTATGCGGGCAACCGGCACAATATCGGCTTCATGGCGGTGGACGCGATCGCCCGCCGCCACAAGGCCCCGCCCTGGCGCCGCCGCTTCCAGGGCGACGCCACGGAAGTCACGATCGGGGGCGAGCGGGTCGTCCTGCTGAAGCCCGAGACCTTCATGAACGAGTCCGGCCGCGCCGTCGGCGAGGCCATGCGGTTCTTCAAGATCGCCCTGAAGGACGTGGTGGTGTTCCACGACGAGCTCGACCTCGCCCCCTCCAAGCTGCGGGTGAAGCTCGGCGGCGGCAACGCCGGCCATAACGGCCTGCGCTCCATCTCGGCGCTGTGCGGCAACGACTATCGCCGGGTCCGGATGGGAATCGGCCACCCGGGCGACAAGGCGCTGGTCCACGCCTATGTGCTGAGCGACTTCGCCAAGAGCGAGCGCGACTGGGTCCAGGACCTCTGCGACGCCTGCGCGGACAACGCCGAGCTGCTGGCCCAGGGCGAGGACGCCACGTTCCAGAACAAGGTCCACCTCGCCATGGAAGGCCGCGGCTGGGGCGACGTGAAGGGCATCAAGGACCGGGATTGACAGGCCCTCACGAACTCACGATTTCACGAAAACACGGAGTTCGTGGCATGAAGAACGTGACGATCAGCATGGATGACGAGACCGCCGCCTGGGCCCGGGTCGAGGCGGCCAAGCGCGGCAAGAGCCTGTCGCGCTACGTCGGCGACGTTCTGGCCGTCGAGCGTGGCAAGGCGTCGGCCCCCGGCGCCCCGGCCGATATCGCCGATTGGATCGGGTCGGCGCGCGGGCTGTTCGCCACGCCCGAGGAGGTGGATCGGTTCGTCAGGGCGGAGCGCGACCAGTGGGACTGAGATCCCGGCTGGACGGTCGCCTCGTTTACTTCGACGCCACCATCTTCATCTACGTCCTGGAAGGTTTTCCGGCGTTTCAGAGCCAGCTGACTGACATTCGCGACGGCGTCCGGGCGGGATCGTTTGAGGTCGTCACCAGCGAACTCACATTGTGCGAAGTCCTCGTCGCGCCCTTCCGCAAGGACGACGCCTCGAAGGTCGCCGCCTATGTGGATTTCCTGGAGAAGAGCAGGGCCGTTTCGCTGCTGCCGACGACGAGATCCATCCACAAGCGTGCGGCGCTGATCAGGGCTTCGGTCGGCCTGAAAACCGCTGACGCGATCCACGTGGCCAGCGCGATGGACGCGGGCTGCACCGCGTTTCTCACCAATGACCGGGGTCTGCGCACTCCGCAGAAGCTGGAACGGGTGCTTTTCGCGGCTCCGCACTGACCGACCCGCCATGGCCGCCTTGCTTTTCCGGCCGTTCCCCACCACAACGCGCCTTGGCTTTTCAGGCGTCTCAGAACCGGACCACCCATGGGCTTCAAATGCGGCATCGTCGGCCTGCCGAACGTCGGCAAGTCGACCCTCTTCAACGCGCTGACGCAGACGGCGGCCGCGCAGGCGGCGAATTATCCGTTCTGCACGATCGAGCCGAACGTCGGCGACGTGGCGGTGCCGGACCCGCGCCTCGACGCGCTGGCGGCCATCGCCGGGTCCGCGCAGATCATCCCGACGCGCATCACCTTCGTGGACATCGCCGGCATCGTGCGCGGCGCCTCCAAGGGCGAGGGGCTCGGCAACCAGTTCCTGGCCAATATCCGCGAGGTCGACGCCATCGCGCATGTGGTGCGCTGCTTCGAGGACGGCGACATCACCCATGTGGAGGGCAAGGTCGACCCGATCGCCGACATCGAGACGATCGAGACCGAGCTGATGCTGGCCGACCTCGAGAGCCTGGAGAAGCGCGTCGTCTCGCTCGAGAAGAAGGCCCGCGGCGGCGACAAGGAGAGCAAGGAGCAGCTGGACATGGTCCAGCGCTGCCTGAAGCTGCTGCAGGAGGGCAAGCCGGCCCGCATCGTCGAGCGCAAGCCCGAGGAGGAGAAGCTCTTCCAGGGCCTGAACCTGCTCACCGCCAAGCCGGTGCTCTATGTGTGCAACGTCGAGGAAGCCGCCGCCCATGACGGCAACGCCTTCTCGGCCAAGGTGTTCGAGCGCGCCCGGGAAGAGGGCGCGGTGGCGGTCGTGGTCTCGGCCAAGATCGAGAGCGAGATCGCGGTGCTCGCCCCCGAGGAGCAGAAAGAGTACCTGGAGGCCGTCGGCCTGGACGAGCCCGGCCTCAACCGCGTCATCCGCGCCGGCTACGACCTCCTGCATCTGCTGACCTATTTCACGGTGGGCCCGAAGGAGGCGCGCGCCTGGACGATCACCAAGGGCACCAAGGCCCCGGCGGCGGCGGGCGTGATCCACACCGACTTCGAGAAGGGCTTCATCCGCTCCGAGACGATCGCCTATCCGGACTACGTGGCCCACAAGGGCGAGGCCGGCGCGCGCGAGGCGGGCAAGTTCCGCCTCGAAGGCAAGGAGTATGTCGTGGCCGACGGCGACGTGCTGCACTTCAGGTTCGCCAACTAGCCTCGCGTCCGTTCCGCCCGAACGCGGACCCGCAGCCTTCGAGCCTCATCCCATGACCGACCTGTCCCTCGCCATCCGGCCCGAGAACCCCGGCGAAGCCGACGTCATCGAGAAGCTGCACGAGCGCGCCTTCGGGCCGGGCCGCTTCGCCCGCACGGCCTTCCGCCTGCGCGAGGGCGTGCCGCACGAGGAGGCGCTCTCCTTCACGGCGCTGGTCGGCACGCTGGTGGTCGGCTCGATCCGGCTGACCCGCATCAGGATCGGCGCCGCCGAAGGCCTGCTGCTGGGGCCCGTGACGGTGGAGCCCGCCTTCATGGGCCGGGGCATCGGCATGGCGCTGGTGCGCCGCTCGGTGGAGGCCGCCCGGGCGCAGGGCCACCGGCTGGTGCTGCTGGTCGGGGACGAGCCCTTCTACGGCAAGGTCGGCTTCCGGCGCGTCCCGGCGGGCCGCCTCGCGATGCCGGGACCGGTCGATCCGGCCCGGCTGCTGATCCTGGAGCTCCAGCCGGGCGCCTTCGAGGGCGTCTCCGGCCCGGTCGCGCCGATCGCCTGAGATCAGCGCGCCGGCTTGCCGAGGCGCGATTCGCCGAGCCACGTCATCAGCAGGCTGGCGAGCAGCAGGACCAGCCCGACGAAGCCGAGGAAGACCGGGAACACCGACACGCCCCGCACCACATGGGCGTCGGTGTTGCGCAACGCGATGAAATCGCCGCCCGAGAAGCGCGCGCCCGACGCCAGCGTCAGGATGGTCGGGATGCGCGGCGCCTCCCCGGCGCGCTCGGAGACGCGGCGGACCGAGCCGCCGGTCGCGGCCGCGATGGGGCCGAGCTTCTCGGTGGTGGAGACCACCTCCTGGTACTCGCGCGGGTTCGGCGGGCCGACGCTCACGAAGGCGGTCAGCTTGCCGTCCGTCAGGCGGTAGAGGCCCGGCTCGTCGGTCTCGACGGAGGCGCGCCACAGGCCCGGGCTCGCGCCCTCCAGCGTGGTCACGCGAGTCTTGCCCGACGGACTCGTGAGCGTCACGTCCGCCACCGTGTCGGCCAGGGACTGGCGCTCGACCGTCACCACATTGCCCCGGGCGGTCGCGCGCAGCGCCTCCTCCTCGAGGTCGGGCTCCTTCATCAGCCAGTGGCCCAGCCGGCGCAGCAGGTCGAGATGGGGGCCGCCGCCGCGGAAATTGCGCGCCCACAGCCAGGAGTGGTCCGAGAGCAGCAGCGCCACCCGGCCCTTGCCCTCGCGCGACAGCACGAGCAGCGGCTTGTCGTCCGCGCCCGACATCACCGCCGAGCCGACCTTCACGTCGGCCGAGATCAGCCGCAGCCATTCGCCCCAGGTCGGCGGCTCGCTCTCCGAGCCCGGCAGGTTGCGGGTCACCGGATGGCGCGCGCCGGTCGGCGTCACATGGGCCAGATAGGGTTTCTCGACGATCTTGCCGTCCGGCGTCGCCGGGATGGCGGCCGCCAGGGGCGTGCCGGCGAGGCCGGCCCGGCTGGCGAATTCCGGCCCGGCCGCGACCAGCACGGCGCCGCCGTCGCGCACATAGCGCACCATGTTGGCGAAGTAGACGCCGGGCAGGATCGACTGGTTGGCGTAGCGGTCGAAGATGATGAGGTCGAACTCGTTGATCTTCGTCTCGAACAGCTCGCGCGTCGGGAAGGCGATCAGCGACAGCTCGTTGATGGGCGTGCCGTCCTGCTTCTCGGGCGGACGCAGGATGGTGAAGTGCACCAGGTCGACATTGGCGTCGGACTTCAGGATGTTGCGCCAGGTCCGCTCGCCCGCGTTGGGCTGGCCCGAGACGAGCAGCACGCGCAGCTTCTCGCGGATCCCCTCGACGGGCACCACGGCCTTGTTGTTGTAGGCGGTGAGCTCGCCCGGGGCCTCGTCCGCCTCGATCTCGATGACGTTCTGCCCGCCATGCTCGATGCGGATCGGCAGCCGCACCGTGTCGCCCGGCGTGGCGCGGCGCTCGGCCACCACCGTCCCGTCGCGGCGCACGACGACGCGCACCGGCTCGCTCTGGCCGGGATCCTCGACCTTGAGCCGGATCACCACGTCCTTGCCGACGATGCCGAAGCGCGGCGTGTCCAGGAGCGCGATGCGCCGGTCGCGCTCGCCCGGATGCCCGGTGACGAGCGCGTGCAGCGGCGCCTTGAGGCCCAGCGCGGCGGCCTGCTCGGGGATGTCGTGGACGACGCCGTCCGTCACCATGATGGCGCCCGCCACCCGGTCAGGCGGCACGTCGGAGAGGCCGGACTCCAGGGCCGAGAACAGGCGCGTCCCGTCCTGGCCGCCTCCGGCCTCCTTCACGTCGATGATCCGGGTTTCGACATCGGGCAGCGCCTCCAGCCGCTTGCGCACGGCGTCCACGACGGCGCTGGTCTGCGCCGCCCTGTCGCCGAGGCCCTGCGACGCCGAGCGGTCGACCACCACGGCGGCGACGTCCTTCAGGCGCTCGCGGTCCTCCTGCACGAAGGACGGATTGGCGAGCGCCGCCAGGAAGGCCGCCACCGCCAGCGCGCGCAGCACCGACCCGCGCTGGCGCAGGACCAGCGCCAGGATCGCAGCGCCGCCGGCCACGATCGCCAGGACGATCAGGACCGGAAGGGGCAGCAGGGGGGACCAGTCGACGCTCGTCATGAAGTCCTCGTGATCCGGGCCGTCACTGGCCGAGCCGCTCGAGCAGCGCCGGGACGTGCACCTGGTCGGCCTTGTAGTTGCCGGTCAGCGCGTACATCACGATGTTCACCCCGGCCCTGAAGGCGAGCTCCCGCTGCCGCGCCCCGCCGGGCACGAGCGGATAAAGCGGCTCGCCGCGCCGGCCGGTCGCCCAGGCGGCCGCCATGTCGTTGCCGGTGATGATGATGGGCGAAACCCCGTCGCCGGCGCGGGCCGGGCGCTCGGCGTCCGGGCCCTCGCGCGGCAGGGCCTCGATCCAGGTCTGGCCGTCGGCGTAGCGTCCGGGGAAGCTCTCGATCAGGTAGAACGCCTTGGTGACCACGTGGTCGCGCGGCACGGGCTCGAGCTGCGGCACGGCGATGCCCGACAGGATGTGCCGCAGCGCCAGCGTCTCGGGCGTGGGCGGCCCGCCGGGGCGGCTGGTGCCGGCGTCGCGGGTGTCGAAGATCACCGTGCCGCCGCCCTTCATGAAGTCGTCCAGCTTGCGCACGGCGGCCTCGCCGGGCGTCGGGCGGCCGGCCACGATGGGCCAGTAGATCACCGGATAAACGGAGAGTTCGTCCCGCCCGGGATCCACGGAGGCGGGATCGGCCGGGCTGAGCGCCGTGCGGGCGGACAGGAACGAGCTGAGCCCGGTGAGGCCCGCGCGGCTGATCTCGTCCACGGCGGCGTCGCCCGTCAGCACATAGGCGAAGCGCGTCGCCAGCGCCGCGTCGAGCTCCCTCGGGCTCACGGGCGGCCGCGGCTCCGCCGCGAAGGCCGGCGGGGCGTGGCCCGCCGCCAGCGCCAACGCGAGCGCCAGCACGAGACTGGCGGCCGCGCCGGCCCCGCGAGGCCGGGCGCGGCCGAAGGCCATGCGGCCGCTGAGCCAGAGCACCGCCAGCGTATCGGCGGCGAAGCCGATCAGCGCCAGCGCGATCAGCCAGGGCCGCAGGTCGATCGGCGGCTGCCGCAGCAACGGCTGCATCGTCGCCCCGTAGCCCGCCATGTCCAGCGGCCGGAGCACGGCGTCCGGCGCGAGCGCGTTGACGGCGACGGGCGTATCGGGCGAGCCGTAGAACCCGGGCGGATGCTCCAGCGAGGCCGTGAGCGCGCCCGTCAGGGCGATCGGCCGCGCCGTCGCGGGCGCCGGCTGGAAGGTCCCGAACCCGTCCAGCGTGCGCAGGGGCGCGGCCGTCACGGGTGCGCCGTTGGCGGCGCTCTGCGCCTGCGCCTCGCTGGTCCCGGCTAGGGCCGCGACGCGGCGCAGCATGTCGACGAAGAGGCCGGACAGCGGCAGGTTGGACCAGGTGGTGTCGGCCGTGACATGGACGAGGGCGATGAGCCCCTGCCCCCGCCGCTCGGCTGTGATGATCGGGGTGCCGTCCGCCAGCGCCGCCCATGTCTTGCGGCTGAGATCGGCGTCCGGCTCGGCCAGGAGCTGGCGCGTGACCCCGACGTCGGCGGGCGGCGTCAGGCCGAAGAACGGGCTGGCGCGGTCGAACGGGGCCAGCGTGCGCGGGCTCTCCCAGGACAGGGCGCCGCCGAGCGCACGGCCGCCGCGCCGCAGCCGCACGGGCGAGAGCTCGTCCCCGGTGGCCGCCGCCAGGCGCGATCCGGCGAAGCGCAGCAGAAGCCCGCCGTCGTCGACGAACTTGCCCAGGCGCTGGCGGATGTCGGGCGGCAGCGCGCCGATGTCGGCCAGCACCAGCATCGAGACCTTCTCGTCCAGCAGGGCGTTGATGGCCTCGTTGGGGCCCATGCGGGGCTCGCGCACGTCGGCGTAGGGGCCGAGCGCGCGCGTGACGTAGTAGGTCGGCGACAGCAGCGGCTGCGCGGTGTCGACCGTCGCGCCGGAGACGACGCCGATGCGCCTGCGGCGGCTGGATTCGTCCACCAGCGCCACCGCGCCGGCGGTGCGCTCGTCGGCGACGTCGAGCCGGGCGATCTCGTTGCGCAGGTCGACCGGCAGCGCGACGCTGGCGCGGCTCTCCGTCTCGCCGCCCCCGAACGCGAAGGCGGCCTCGCCGAGCGGCAGGCCGCGGCGGTCGAGCGCGCGCACGACGCCGGCGTCCCGTCCGTTGGGCTCGGCCCGCAGCACCCGCACGGTCATGCCGGCGGCGGCGTTCTCGACGCCGGCCAGCGCCAGCGGCCGCGCCGCCGGCCCGGCCACGATGGTGAGGCTGCGGTCGCCGACGGCGGCCTTGAACGCGTCGCGGAACGCGCCCTGCTCGCCCAGCGCGAGGCCGTCGGCGATCCATACCAGCTCGGCCTTCGGTTCGCGCTCCAGGAACCGGCCGAGCGGCGCCAGGACGGCCGTGCGGTCGGGGCCGTGCGGGGCGGGCTTCAGCGCTCGGACCCGGTCGAGCGCCGCGCCGGCGTCGCCGAGGCGCACGTCCGCCAGGGGCTCGCCGGTCGCCAGGATGGCGACGCCCCGGTTGTCGCGCGCCGCGCCGCGGATCACGTCCTCGGCGGCGTTGACGCGCTCGCGCCAGTCGGGCGCGGCGGCCCAGCCGGAATCCATCAGCACCAGGATCGGGCCGCTTCGGCCGATGGCCTGCTTCAAGGCGTTCCACACGGGCCCCGCCATGGCGACGATCACGAGGCCGGCCACGACGAGGCGCAGCAGCAGCAGCCACCAGGGCGTCCGGGCTGGGCTCTCCTGCCGGGGGATGAGGTCCAGGATCAGGCGCAGCGGCGGGAAATCGATGCGGCGCGGCTGGGGCGGCGTGACCCGCAGCAACAGCCAGAGCGCCGGGAGCGCCGTCAGCGCCAGCAGGACGGCCGGGGCGGTGAAGCCGAGCGACAGCGATTCGAACATGCTCAGCCTCCCCCGCCGATGCGCACGCCGGCCATGCCGGCGTCCCGCTCGGCGATGCGCGCCGCCAGCGACAGCAGCGCCTCCGAGGCGGGCCGGTCCGTGCGATGCACCGCAAAGGTCCATCCGCGGCGGGCGCAGGCCTCCCGGATGGCCTCGCGATGAGCCTTCATGCGGTCCAGCACCAAGGCGCGGAACGCCCCGGCGTCGCCGACGCGCAGCGTCTGCGGGCCTTCCAGCTCGGCCAGCACCGCCTGGCCCTCGAAGGGGAACGTCTCCTCGACCGGGTCCAGCACCATCACGAGGTGGCCGCCCGCGCCGCGCGCCGCCATGCGCTCGATCGCCTCGCGGACGCGCGCTGCAGGAGTGAGGAAATCGCTGATCAGCACGGCCTCGGTGAGCGGCGCCAGCGGCAGGCCGGGAGGCCCGTCGGCGGGCTCGGACCGGTCGGCCGCCAGCGCCTCGGCGATGCGGTCGACGATGGAGCGCGAGGCCTGCGGGTTGGTGAGGCCGATATGGCCGACCCGCTCGCCGCCACGCACCAGGATGTCGGCCAGCGCGAGGCCGAGCACGACGGCCCGGTCGATCTTGGGCGCCTGCGCCAGCGCCGACGCGTAGCCCATCGAAGCGGAGCGGTCGATCCACAGCCAGACCGTGTGGGCGGCCTCCCATTCACGCTCGCGGACATAGTAGCGCTCGTCGTCCCGGGCCGAGCGGCGCCAGTCGACCCGATGCGCCGGCTCGCCCGGCATGAAGGTGCGGAACTGCCAGAACGCCTCGCCGGAGCCGGCCTGCCGGCGCCCATGGATGCCGTGCGCCGCGGTGGCGGCGATCCGGCGCGCCTCGATGGCGAGCCGGGGCAGGCGCCGGGCGAGATCCAGCGCGCCGGTGGCGTGCCGGTTCCCGACCGCTCGTTCCGCCGTGTCGAGAACCCGGACCTTGACCATCCCGGCGCCCTAGCCGATCCGTTCGACGAGGCGCCGGATCAGGCCGCCGATGGTCTCGCCCTCGGCGCGCGCCGCGAAGGTGAGCGCCATGCGGTGCTTCAGCACGGGCTCGGCCAGCGCGGCGACGTCGTCCAGCGACGGCGCGAGGCGCCCCTGCAGCAGCGCGCGGGCGCGCACCGCCAGCATCAGCGACTGGCCGGCGCGCGGGCCCGGGCCCCAGGCGAGATGCTGGGCGATGGCGGCGTCGCCCTCGCCCGGCCGGGCCGAGCGGACGATGTCCAGGATCGCCTCCACGACGCTCTCGCCCACCGGCAGGCGCCGCAGCAGGCGCTGCGCCGCCATCAGGTCCTCGCCGCTCATGGCGGCCTTGGCGCGGGCCGCGCCGTCCGTCGTCGTCTCCAGCAGGATCCGCCGCTCGGTGGCGGCGTCGGGATAGCCCACGTCGATCTGCATGATGAAGCGGTCGAGCTGGGCCTCCGGCAGCGGATAGGTCCCCTCCTGCTCGATCGGGTTCTGGGTGGCCAGCACGTGGAACGGGCGCGGCAGGTCGTGCGGTTCGCCCGCCACCGTCACGTGATACTCCTGCATGGCCTGCAGCAGGGCGGACTGGGTGCGCGGGCTGGCGCGGTTGATCTCGTCCGCCAGCAGCAGCTGCGAGAAGATCGGGCCCTTCACGAAGCGGAAGGCCCGGCGCTTGTCGACCGTCTCCTCCAGCACCTCCGAGCCGAGGATGTCGGAGGGCATCAGGTCGGGCGTGAACTGGATCCGGCGGCTCTCCAGGCCCAGCACCACCGCCATGGTGTCGACCAGCTTGGTCTTCGCCAGGCCCGGGACGCCGACCAGCAGGCCGTGCCCGCCGGACAGGACGGTGATCATCGCGTTCTCGACCACCTGGGTCTGGCCGAACACGACGCCGCCGATCGCCTCTCGGGCGCGGGTGATCTGCTCGAGGGCGGCTTCCGCCGAGCGCACGATCATGGCGTCCAGGCTGGCGGCGTTGGCGGTGTCGGTCATGGGCGGCCCTCGCTTGGACGCTTCGGCGCCACAAGGGCCGGGCGTCACGATCGCGTCGTCAGTGGTCCAGCATCGCGCGCCAAGGGCCAGCGGTTCAAGCCCGGCGGGATGCCGCGCCGTCCCTTCTCCCGCACGATTGCGTGTCGTCTCCCGAGATCGCGCGGAGAACGCCGCAACGCCAATCGAGACGCCTCTAAGCTCACGACCGGCTGAGGCGAAAACGTGGCGGGCGCGAGCGTCGTTCCGTCGCTGCGCGGCGCACAGGCGCGCTTGCGCTCAATCGGCCGTCGGCAGGCGCCGGATCGTGAACTCGATCCGGCCGTCCTCCAGCTCGCGCCACCACTCGATCTCGGTCATGTAGGCCGCCTTCGGGAACCGCGAGAACGCCTCCCGGGCCTTCTCCCGCGCCTCCTCGCGCGGCAGCGTGAAGGTCTCGCGCTTCCAGGCGTCGCTCTTGGAGGCGGACCGCCCCGTCCGCGCCTCCTCGCCGGCGCGCTGCGAGAGCCGGCGCGCCACATCCGCAGGTCGAAAGGGCTCTCGGCTCATCGGGATACGCCTCACGCGAGAGCGAGCCGCCGCTCTCGCGTCGAATGTAGCGCGCGCGCAGCCGAAAGGGGAGTCGGAAGGGAGGGTCAGCCCTCCGCCAGCGCCTGCGCCAGCATGGCGTCGAGCCGGCCCGGATCGTCGGGGAAGCCCGCCGCGATCCAGAGCTCCTCGGCGCGGGCCAGGATGGCCCCGACCCGCGGGCCGGCGGGGACTCCGTGCGCCAGGACGGCGCGGCCCGTCCAGGGCCGGACCGGGACAGGCTCATCCAGCGCCGCGAAGGCCGGGCGAAGCGCGTCCGGGCGGGCCTCGCCCGCGTCGCGCGCCGCCAGGACGGCGAGCGCGTCGCGCGCCGGCCCCGCGCCGCGCCGATAGGCCAGCGCGCGCCAGTCCTGGACCGAGAGGCCGAAGGCGCGCCCATGCAGGGCTTCCAGGAGGGCGGCGCAGGCGTCGAGCCGCTCGGCCTCTGGGTTGGACAGCCGCAGCCGCAGGGCCAGCAGGCCGGCGTCCTCGCGCACCCGCACGGCGAGCGCGGCGAGGCGCAGGACGGGATCGGCGCCGGCCGACGCCACCGCCGTCATGGCGTGCGGATCGGGCGCGATCCCCAGAATGCGGTCGAGAAAGCCGCACTCGGCGAGGATCCGGGCCAGCTCCGGCGCCCGGCGCGTCGCCAGCAGCTTCATGAGCTCCGCCCTCACCCGCTCGCTGGAGAGCCGCGCCAGGCCGGCCCGCAGGCGGATCGACGCCCGCAGGGCCTCGGGGTCGAGCGGGCCCTCGCCATACTCCGCGGTGAAGCGGAACAGGCGCAGGATGCGCAGATAGTCCTCGCGGATGCGCGTCTCGGCGTCGCCGATGAAGCGCACGCGGCGCAGAGCCAGGTCCGCGAGCCCGCCGACATGGTCGACCACCTCGCCGTCGGGCCGCGCATAGAGAGCGTTGATGGTGAAGTCGCGCCGTTGCGCGTCATGCGAGAAATCGCGGCCGAACGCCACCACGGCGCGGCGCCCGTCGGTCTCGACGTCCTCGCGCAGGGTCGTGACCTCGAAGGGATGGTGGTCGACCAGCACCGTGACGGTGCCGTGCTCGACGCCGGTCGGCAGGGCGCGGAACCCGGCCGCCTCGGCGCGCCGCGTCACCTCGGCCGGGAGGGCCGTGGTGGCGACGTCGACGTCGCCATGGGGCAGGCCCAGCAGGGCGTTGCGCACCGCGCCGCCGACGACCCGGGCTTCCTCGCCGTCGCCGTCGAGCACGGCCAAGAGCCGGCGCAGTTCGGGGATGTCGAGCACGCCGGGCGACGGCATCCGCGCGAAGGCGGGCTGCGGGAGGAGGCCGCCGGGCGCCCGGCCGGAGGACGACGCCCCGGTCACTCCACCCGGCCGGGCACGAAGCGCCCGTTCTCCATGTGGGCCGGCACATAGGCGCCCTTGCTGCGCGGCGCCGACAGGCCGGTGTAGACGAGCCACAGGCTGGCGAAGGCCAGCCCGGCGAGCAGCAGCCAGGAGACGCGGCCGTTCCAGTGCACGCGGGCCAGCGGCGTGCGCTTGCGCGCCACGAGCCAGAGCGCGTAGAGCGCGAAGGGCACGAGGAACAGCAGGAACTCTTCGATGAAGGCGCGCGTCATTCGGCGTAGAGCCTCTCATACATGTTCCGCAACATGCCCGCGGTCGCGCCCCAGATATAATGTTCCCCATACGGCATGGCGTAGTAGTGCCGCAGCGACCCTTTCCACTCCCTTGCGTGCCGCTGGTGGTTCGCCGGATCCATCAGGAAGGCGAGCGGCACCTCGAACGCGACGTCGACCTCGTTGGGGTTGATGGTGAGGGCGGTCCCCGCCTCCACGATCGCCAGCACGGGCAGCACCCGAAAGCCGGTCGAGGTGAGATACGCGTCGAGATAGCCCAGCGGGCGGACCCGCTCGGAGGCGAGCCCGATCTCCTCGCGCGCCTCGCGCAGCGCCGCTGCGACGGGCGAAGCGTCCATGGCGTCGATCTTGCCGCCCGGGAAGGCCACCTGCCCCGAATGGTCGCGCAGATGCGAGGCGCGCCGGGTCAGCAGCACGGTCGCGTCGCCGCGATGCGCCACCACCGGGACCAGCACGGCGGCGGGCCGGTGCAGCGCGCCGTCCGGCGACAGCATGGGGGCGAGCTGGTGGTCGCCGCGCTCGGGGATGCGGGCCGGATCGAAGGCGTGCTCGGGCGGCTCCAGCCGCAGCCGCTGCCGGGCCCGGGTCTCCAGCGCCTCCGGGGCGAACGGCGTCTCGATGACGGAATGCGGAACGGTCACGACCACTCCGCCGCTTCCGCCGCGTCCGCCATCGGGAAGAACGTCCCGCCTGCCGCGACCCCGAACTTCGCTTCGCCGGCGACCTCGCGCACCTCGCCGAGCGCCACGAGATCGTAGAACACGGGCCGGACGACGCGCGCCCACAACCCGCCCCGCACCAGCACATAGGGCCGCAGGCCTCCCGTCGCCTCGCGCTCGAAGCGCAGCGGATGCTCCGCGTCGGCCTCCACGACGTCGTCCACATTGGTGCGGAAGGACAGCCGACGCGCGGCGCCGTCGCCCTCGACGGTCATCTCCACCGCCAGGAACGGCGCGTCCTCCACCACGATCCCGACCATCTCGACCGGCGTCACCAGCACGAAGCGCTCCGGATCGCGGCGCAGGACCGACGAGAACAGCTTCACCAGCGCCGGCCGGCCGATGGGCGTGCCCATGTAGAACCAGGTCCCGTCGGCGGCGATGCGCATGTCGATCTCGCCGCAGTAGGACGGGTTCCAGAGATGGACGGGGGGCGGCCCCTTCCTGGCGGCGGCCCGGGCGCCGGCCGTCAGCGCGTCGAGGGCGGGCGGATCGTGGGTCTGGCTGGTCATGATGAGAGAATAGGGCGGCCCGCGGCCGGTTTCATCTGTCGTGCTTGGCGGACGTGCCGGTCCCCCGCGGGGCGAGCGAACGCGACTCCCACGCGGCGACCACGATCAGCACCAGCGTGGCCAGGAGGCTCAGCGCCGCCGGCGAGAGCCGCAGCGTCAGGGGCGCGGCGACCAGCAGCGCGACCAGCACGGCGATGCCGGTGAGGTGCGACAGCTGCAGCCAGCCGCGCACCGCGCGCTTGAAGAGCAGCGTCCCGGCCAGAAACACCAGGGGCCCGCCCACCACGGTGGCCAGCGTCTTGCCCTCCCCGTCGCCGTTCGGATGGGCGAGCACGAACTCGTCGCCGACGGCCGTGATGATCACGCCCGCCACGATCGGCAGGTGCAGATAGGTGTAGGCGAGGCGCGCCAGGCGGCCCGGATCGTCGGAATCGGCGAGCTCCCGGCTCCCCGCCTCGGCGCCGAGATCGAAATAGATCCACCACATCGCCAGGCTGGCCACGAAGGAGGACACGAAGGCGGTGACGGTCCAGCCGCTCCACTCGGTCCTTCCGAAGGTGGCGCCGGTGACCAGGATCGATTCGCCGAGCGCGATGATGATGAAGAGCCCGCAGCGCTCGGCCATGTGGCCGCCCTCGACCTTCCAGTCGCTGACCGCCGAGGCCCCGAGGCCCGGGACCCAGAATTTCAGGATCGGGGCGACGCATTGCAGCGCGGTCGCGACGCCCCAGACCCACAGCCGGGCGTTGCCGTCGATGAAGCCGCCCACGATCCACAGCAGCCCGGCCGCGCAGTGCCACGCCAGGATGCGCCGAAAGTTCATCCGCAGCGCGGTTTCGCTGCCCGGGATGGCGGCGACCACGAAGGCGGACCGCCCGATCTGCATCAGCGCATAGGAGACGCCGAAGGCCGGCGCGCGCTGGCCGAAGGCGTCCGGGATCGAGGTGGACAGCGCCAGCCCGGCCAGCATCATGCCGAACAGGACGGCGCGCACCTGCGGGCGGTCGGGATCCAGCCAGTTCGTGGCCCAGGACGTGTCGATCCACACCCACCACACCGCCACCATCAGGATGCCGGTGCGCAGCATGGTGAGGGCGTCGAAATGCTCCACCAGCGTATGGGAGAGCTGCGTGACCGCGAAGACGAAGACGAGGTCGAAGAACAGCTCCACATAGGTGACGCGGTGATGCCCCTCGGTCGGCTCGCCCCGCAGCAGACCCTGGGCTTCGCTCATGCGGGGCTGCGCCCGAGTCTCCACCAGACGGCCGCAGCCACCAGCGCCGGCGCGGCGAAGACGAGCAGGAAGGAGGGGATCTCGTCCGCGACGGTGACGACGGCCGAGCTCGCCCCCACCCACAGGTTGATGACCGCCGCCACCAGCCAGACCGGGACGAAGGCCAGCGCGGCGCGCCGCATCCCGGCGGCGCCGCCCGGCCCGACGAGGCCGCCGATGACGAGGACGAGCCCGAGGAGGACGACGCCGCCCAGGATCACCAGAAAGGTATGCATCGCGCGCGCAGCCGGGCTCGGGAACGGGCGATCATGATGGAGAACGCGCGGCGCGCCGTCCAGCGCGGGACGACGCCGGTCCGGCGCGTCACGGCCACCGGACGCTGGGCGGCATGCTGGACAGGATGCTCTCCACGTTGCCGCCCGTCTTCAGGCCGAAGATCGTGCCACGGTCGTAGAGGAGGTTGAACTCGACATAGCGGCCCCGCCGGACCATCTGCTCCTCGCGGTCCTCCGGCGTCCACGGCGCGCCGACATTGCGGCGGGCGATGGGCGGGTAGGCGCCCAGGAAGGCCTCCCCGACGGACCGCGTGAAGGCGAAGTCGGCCTCCCAGTCGCCGCTCTCCAGGTAGTCGTAGAAGATGCCGCCGATCCCGCGCGGCTCGTTGCGGTGCTTCAGGTGGAAATACTCGTCGCACCACGCCTTGTAGCGGGCGTAGTCGGCGACCTTGTGGGGCGCGCAGGCCTCCCGCATGGCGGCGTGGAACGCCGCCGCGTCCGGGTCCTCCTGGGTGCGCCGGCGCGCCAGCACGGGCGTCAGGTCGGCTCCGCCGCCGAACCACGCCTTGGTGGTGACGACGTAGCGGGTGTTCATGTGCACCGTGGGCGCGTTCGGATTCCACGGATGCGCGATCAGCGACACGCCCGTGGCGAAGAAGCGCGGATCGTCCGACGCGCCCGGGATCTGGCCGCGGAACTCGGGGGCGAACTCGCCGAACACCGTCGAGATGTGGACGCCGGCCTTCTCGAAGACGCGGCCGCGCAGCATGCTCATCTCGCCGCCGCCGCCCGGCTCGCCCGAGGAGTCGGTGCGCGTCCAGGGCTTGCGCTCGAAACGGCCCGGCTGCTCGGCCCCGGGAAAGAACGGGCCGGCCGCCTCGTCCTCCAGCCGCTCGAAGGCGGCGCAGATCCGGTCCCGGAGGGTCCTGAACCAGGCCGCCGCCTCGCGCTTGCGGCGGTCGAGCTCGTCCGGGGTGGTGGGCGGCGTCACGCCGGAGGCAGAGGTCATGCGGGCGGTCTTTCGGATCAGCGAGGCGCGCCGCCGGAGGGCGGGAAGCCCCCGGTCTGGCGCAGGGCTTCGCCGAGGATCATGGCGGCGGCGACCGCGATGTTCAATGACCGCAGGCCTTCCCGCATGGGGATGAAAATGCGCGCGTCCGCCGCCTCGTGCACGGCCTCCGGCGCGCCGGCCGACTCGCGGCCCAGCATCAGGACGTCGCCGTCGCGGAACCGGAAGTCGGCGTAGGCCTTGGCCCCCTTGGTGGTCGCCAGGACGAGGCGCAGGCCCGCCCCGCGCCGCCAGGCGTCGAAGGCGGTCCACGACACGTGCCGCTCGACGCCGACCTGGTCCAGATAGTCCATTCCGGCGCGCCGGAAGGCGCGGTCGGACACCGGGAAGCCGGCGGGCTCGATGATGTCGGCCGTCACCCCCATGCAGGCGCACAGGCGCAGGATCGTCCCGGTGTTCTGGGGAATGTCGGGCTGGTAGAGGGCGATGCGGAGCGGCACGGCGGACCTGCGTCGGGCGGCGAGGCGCGCGGCTGAAGCCTGGCCGGGCGAGAGCGCCCGAAACGCCGCTTCCGCGCGCTTGCGCCGCAGGATTTCCAGAATGGGCGGGAAAGCCGCCCAAGCCCCTCCCAATCAGCATTCCGCACTATAGACAAGCCTAATCCGCCGTGCGAAACAGCCGCCGCGCGGCGACTCCCGGTCGCATTGCGAGCCCATGCCTTTGCGCGCATACCGCCGGGACTAGCTTCCAGGAACGATCAATCCAGCCCTCTCCGGGATTCTCCGGCGGGGCGCAGGTTGAGGGGATGACTACGTGGCCACCAAATCCGCAGCGACCGCGGCCGAACCGACCCGGCGGGACTTTCTCTTCATCGCGACGGGAGCGGCGGGCGCCGTCGGCGTCGCGGCCGCGCTCTGGCCGTTCGTGTCCCAGATGGGTCCCGACGCCGCCACCATCGCGGCGGGCGCGCCGGTCGACTTCGACCTGACCCCGGTGGCCGAAGGCCAGATCGTGAAGCTCTTCTGGCGCGGCAAGCTGATCTTCGTCCGCCATCGCACCCCCGAAGAGATCAAGGAAGCCCAGACCGTCAACCTCGCCTCGCTGCCCGACCCGCAGGACGACGCCGCGCGCGTCAAGCCCGGCAAGGCGCAGTGGCTCATCGTGTACGGCAACTGCACCCATCTGGGCTGCGTGCCGCTGGGCCATGAGGGCGCGTTCCACGGCTGGCAGTGCCCGTGCCACGGATCGGTGTTCGACACGTCGGGCCGCATCCGGCAGGGGCCGGCGCCGACCAACCTGCCGGTGCCCCCGTACCAGTTCACCTCCGACACCAAGATTCAGATCGGCTAAGGCCGGAACGCGCGTTTCAGGATCAAGCCATGAGTGCACCTTCCACCTATGTTCCGAAGAGCGCGTTTGGGAAGTGGTTCGAAAGCCGCCTCCCCGTGATGGGCCTTCTCCACTCCTCGTTCATCGTGTTCCCCAATCCGCGGAACCTGAACTACCTGTGGACCTTCGGCGGCATCCTGGCCTTCATGCTCGTCGCCCAGATCATCACCGGCGTGGTGCTGGCGATGCACTACACGCCCAACGCCAAGATGGCCTTCGACAGCGTCGAGGCGATCATGCGCGACGTGAACTACGGCTGGCTGCTGCGCTACCTGCACGCCAACGGCGCGTCGATGTTCTTCGTCGCCGTCTACATCCACATCTTCCGCGGCCTCTATTACGGGTCCTACAAGGCCCCGCGCGAAATCCTGTGGATCCTGGGCGTGATCATCTTCCTGCTGATGATGGCGACGGCGTTCATGGGCTACGTGCTGCCCTGGGGCCAGATGTCCTTCTGGGGCGCGACGGTCATCACCAACCTGTTCTCGGCCTTCCCGGTCGTGGGCGAGACGATCGTGACCTTCCTGTGGGGCGGCTACTCGGTCGACAACCCGACCCTGAACCGCTTCTTCTCGCTGCACTACCTGCTGCCCTTCATGATCGCGGGCGTCGTGATCCTGCACATCTGGGCGCTGCACGTTCCGGGCTCCAACAACCCGGTCGGCGTCGAGAAGAAGACCGAGAAGGACACGCTGCCCTTCCACCCGTACTTCACCGTGAAGGACGCGCTCGCGCTCGTCTGCTTCATCATGCTGTACATCTGGTTCGTGGCCTACCAGCCGAACTTCCTGGGTCACGCCGACAACTACATCGAGGCGAACCCGGCCGTGACGCCGTCGCACATCGTGCCGGAGTGGTACTTCCTGCCGTTCTACGCCATCCTGCGCGCCATCCCGAACAAGCTGATCGGCGTGCTGGCGATGTTCGGCTCGATCGCGGTGCTGGCCTTCCTGCCCTGGCTCGACACCTCGCGGGTGAAGTCGGCGAACTACCGCCCGCTCTACCGCCAGTTCTTCTGGCTGTTCGTGATCTCGGCCGTCGGCCTCGGCTGGCTCGGCGCCAAGCCGCCGGAGGGCGGGTATGTGCTCGCCTCCCGCATCCTGACGGCCTATTACTTCGCGCACTTCCTCATCGTCCTTCCGCTTCTGGGCCTGTTCGAGACGCCGCGGCGCCTCCCTGGCTCGATCGCCGAGGCGGTGCTCGGCAAGGGCGGCTCGGCCTCCGCGATGGCGGCCGGGGCGGCCCAGTCGCCGAACACCAAGGGCTGAGCGGGACTTCGGGGATCAAGACGATGACGATGAAAACGATGCACCGCCTCGCCGCCGGCGTCCTGGCTCTCGCCGGCGTCGCCTTCGCGGCGCCCGCCCTGGCGGCCGAGGGCGCGGTGGTCCCGCCGCGCCAGAGCTGGACGTTCTCGGGCCCGTTCGGGCACTACGACGCCACCCAGCTGCAGCGCGGCTTCAAGGTCTACCGCGAGGTCTGCGGCAACTGCCACGGGCTGCGCCTGCTGGCCTTCCGCAACCTCGCCGAGGAAGGCGGACCCGGCTTCTCCGAGTCGCAGGTCAAGGCGCTCGCGGCCGAGTACAAGGTCAAGGACGGTCCCAACGAGTCCGGCGACATGTTCGACCGCCCGGCCCGGCCGGCGGACCGCATGCCGCCGCCCTTCCCGAACCCGCAGGCCGCCGCGGCGGCCAATGGCGGCGCGGTCCCGCCGGACTTCTCGGTGCTGGCCAAGGCGCGCACCTATGAGCGCGGCTTCCCCTGGTTCCTGTTCGACATGGTCACGCAGTTCCAGGAGCAGGGCGTCGACTACGTCACCGCCCTGTTGAACGGCTACGAGGAGACCCCGCCGCACGGCGTCGAGGTGCCGGCCGGCAAGTACTACAACACCTATTTCCCGGGCCACATCATCTCCATGCCGAAGCCGCTCAGCGACGGCCAGGTGGAGTATCCCAAGACCCAGGACGGCAAGCCGCAGGCGCCCGAGACGGTCGCCCAATACGGCAAGGACGTCGCCGCCTTCATGATGTGGGCCGCCGAGCCGCATCTGGAGGCGCGCAAGCAGCTCGGCTTCCGGGTGCTCAGCTTCCTGCTCGTCTTCGCCGGCCTGCTCTACTTCACCAAGAAGAAGATCTGGTCGAAGGTCGACGGCCACGCGGTCACGCACTGACCGGCCCGCGGCTGCGGCGCAGAATCAGGGAAGGGCTCCGGGTTCGGAGCCCTTTTTCGTTGGGCGGGCGCGCGCCGGGCTCTATTCTGGCTTCCGCAACGAGGAGGGGCGCATGACCAAGGCCGTGCTGGGCGTCATCGGCGGATCCGGGATCTACGATCTCCCCGGGCTGACCGACATTCGCGAGGAGCGCGTCGCGACGCCCTGGGGCGAGCCGTCGGACGCGCTGCGCTTCGGCCGCATCGGGGCGACGCCCATCGTGTTCCTGCCGCGCCACGGGCGTGGCCACAGGCTGTCGCCCTCCGACATCAACTCCCGCGCCAATATCGACGCTCTGAAGCGCGCCGGGGTCACCGACATCGTGTCCCTGTCGGCCTGCGGCTCGTTCAAGCCGGACCTGCAGCCCGGGCTCTTCGTGCTGGTGGACCAGTTCGTGGACCGCACCCATCGGCGCGAGAGCTCGTTCTTCGGAGCGGGCTGCGTCGCGCATGTCTCCATGGCGCATCCGGTCGGGCCCCGCCTCGTCGACCGCCTCGCGGCCGCCGCGGAGGCGGAAGGCGTGCCGCACCGCAAGGGCGGGACCTATCTGTGCATGGAGGGGCCGCAATTCTCCAGCTACGCCGAATCCGTCACCTACCGGCATCTCGGCTATGACGTCGTCGGCATGACGGCGATGCCGGAGGCCAAGCTCGCCCGCGAGGCCGAGATCACCTATGCGACGCTGGCCATGGTGACGGATTTCGACTGCTGGCATCCCGAGCACGACGCGGTGGACGTCGCCTCCGTCATCGCCACCATGCACGGCAACAGCGAGAAGGCCCGGCGGCTCGTGGCGCGCCTGGCGCGGGATTTCCCGGCCGAGCGGGAGGACTGCCCGGCCGGCTCGCACCGGGCGCTCGACAACGCGATCATGACGGCCCCCTCGGCGCGCGATCCCGCGGCGCTGGCCAGGCTGGACGCCGTGGCCGGGCGCGTGCTGCGCGCCTGAGCGACGCTGGACCGACGCCGGGCGGCGGCTATGATGCGCCGCCCCCCTCGCCTTTCAGGACGCCCGCCGATGACGCTCCCCTTCGACCTCAAGGCTGCGATCCGCACGATCCCCGACTATCCCAAGCCCGGCGTCATGTTCCGCGACATCACCACCTTGCTGGGCGACGCGCGCGCGTTCCGCCGCACCGTGGACGAGCTGGTGCAGCCCTATGCGGGGCTCAAGGTGGACAAGATCGCCGGGATCGAGGCGCGCGGCTTCATCCTGGGCGGGGCGGTGGCGCACCAGCTCTCGGCCGGCTTCGTGCCCATGCGCAAGAAGGGCAAGCTGCCCCACAAGGCGGTGTCGATCGCCTATTCGCTGGAATACGGGCTCGACCACATGGAGATGCACGAGGACGCCGTGGCGCCGGGCGAGAGGGTGATCCTGGTCGACGACCTGATCGCGACCGGCGGCACCGCCGCGGCCGCGGTCGCCCTGCTGCGCCGGATGGGCGCCGAGGTGACGTCCTGCGTGTTCGTGGTCGACCTGCCGGAGCTGGGCGGGGCGGCCAAGCTGCGCGCCATGGACGTCGAAGTGCGCACGCTCATCTCCTTCGAGGGCCACTAGCCCGGCGGCGTGCAGCGCCGAGACAGGGACCCAAGAGGTGAGACAGGGCGCCCTGCGCCCGGCCTCTCTGGATCCCCTTCCCGCGCCTGCGGCGCGCCGGGGATGACGGCTGTGGGGTTTGCGTAACCCCCTCGTCCTTCGAGACGCCATGCTGCGCATGGCTCCTCAGGATGAGGGGGTTGGTGGGGCTGAACCGTTGGGGAGCGCTGCAGCGGGCCCCCTCGCCCCGGAACGGGGAGAGGGCTGGGGTGAGGGGTGGTGGCGCTCCCCCCGTCATTCCCGGCTTTTCGCGCCCGGGCCGCCCTCACCCCGGACGACGTTGGTGAAAGGCGATGCCGACGAACTCGAACACCCGCGCGCCGTGCTGGTTGACGCCCACATTGAGGTGCTCGACCAGCCCCCAGCCCGGCCGCGAGCCGGAGGGCCGGGCGGCGATGAGCGTGCTGGAGAACGACACCGTGTCGCCGACATAGATCGGCTTCAGCCATTTCAGGTCGCGGAACCCCGGCGACGGGCCGAAGCCCGGGATGGGCAGGCCGACGGCGGCCAGTTCGGCGTCGCGGCGCGCCTTGGCGGCGATGCGCAGCCGCATCCAGACGCCCACGGTCTGCCACCCCGACGCGCAGAGCGCGCCGAAATGGCTCGCCCGGGCGGCCTCCTCGTCCATGTGGAAAGGCTGCGGATCATAGGCCGCCGCGAAGGTCTTGATTTCGTCGGCGGTGAAGATGTGGGAGCCGAGATTCTCGGTCTCGCCGACCTCGAGATCTTCCAGATAGCGGGTGCGGAGGGGCGCGCCGGACATCACGCGGCCTCCGGTCGGGCGACGCCGAAGATGATGCTGTTGGTCTGCTCCATCACCACGTCCCCGGTCTGGTTCAGCACCTCGAACCGGAACCGCACATAGCCGCGGTCGCCGCGGCTCGACCGGCGCGAGTCGAGCACCGTCTGGCGCACGCTGAGCCTGTCGCCGGGGCGGACCGGCCGCTTCCACTTCACTTCGTCGATGCCGCCGGACCCCATGCCGGTCGAGTCCGCCAGGACGTTGTCGTAGAGCATGCGCATCAGCATGGAGCAGGTGTGCCAGCCCGAAGACCCGAGCCCGCCCAGCAGCGTGCCGGCCGCGGCCGCTTCGTCCAGATGCATGGGCTGGGGATCATACTGGCTGGCGAAGGCGATGATCTCCTCGCGCGTCACCAGATAGGACCCGTAGGTCGTCACGGCTCCGGGCTCGAAATCCTCGAAACTCAGGCGGGGCATGGCTCCTCCGGTCAGGCTCTGTCGGCCTTGGTCGTCCAGGCGAAAGTGCCGGAGCGCGTCGTTCCCCGCAAGCCGGTCGCGCAAGACCCAGGCTCGCGCGCCGCGCAGGCTCGCGCCGCGGGCGATGGCGCCGCCTCACCAATAGGGCGACGGCTCGCTCTCCCCCGCGATCTCGGCGAGGCGCGCCCGGGTGCCGCGCGTGATCTCCTCCGGCAGGGCGTCGAGGCGGAAGAAGCGGCCCTCCTGGATCTCCATGTTGGGCGGCTTCGGCGGCCCCACCCGAAAGCTGCGGGCGACATAGACGGCGACATGGTCGCGGCGCGACATGAAGCGGTTCAGGAACACGCCATGCAGCCGCGGCGCGCCGGTGATCTCGATGTTGGTCTCCTCGATCACCTCGCGGGCGAGCGCCTCCAGCAGCGTCTCGCCGGCCTCCACGCCGCCGCCGGGCATCTGCCAGCCGCTGACATAGCCGTGGCGCACCAGGAAGACGCCGCGCTCCTCGTCCAGGATCGCGGCGCGCACCCCCAGCGTCATCGGCCGGGAGAGGCGGAAATAGAGATGCGCCATGCGCCGCAGCAGGTCGGGGCCGCGGAAGGCCTCTTCGGGTTCGGGCTGCATCAGGTCCGTCGTCATGCTGCGTCATCCATGGCCCTACGCTAGCGCACGAGCCGAGTCGAGCGGGGGCTTGCCCGACGCCGAAAATACATTAGAAGAATTCCAATCTAGTGATCGTCGCCGGGAGCTCCGCCATGCCGCTGAAAACCTTCGCCGACCTGACCGAACGCGAGGTCCTGGCGCTCGCCATCAGCAGCGAGGAGGAAGACTCCCGCATCTACCAGACCTTCGCCGACCAGCTGCGCGAGCCCTATCCGCATTCGGCCGCCATCTTCGACGACATGGCCGAGGAGGAGCGCGGCCATCGCGGCATGCTGTACGGGCTCTACCGCGAGAAGTTCGGGGAGCACCTGCCCCCGATCCGCCGCGAGGACGTCAAGGGCTTCCTCACCCGCCGCCCGATCTGGCTGACCAAGAGCCTGCCCGTCGACAAGATGCGGCAGGAGGCCGAGATCATGGAGATGCAGGCGGCCCGCTTCTACGAGAAGGCCGCGTCCCAGACGCTCGACGTCTCGGTGCGGGAGTTGCTGACGCGCCTCGCCGACATCGAGCGCGGCCACGAGAAGAAGGCCGGCGAGATCTCCGAGCGGCACATGGCGGGCGACGCCGGAGCCGAGGAGGAGGCGACCCGCCGCCGCATGTTCGTGCTGCAATATGTGCAGCCCGGCCTGGCGGGGCTGATGGACGGCTCTGTCTCCACTTTGGCGCCTCTGTTCGCGGCGGCCTTCGCCACCCACAGCAACTGGGAGACCTTCCTGGTCGGCCTCGCGGCGTCGATCGGCGCGGGCATCAGCATGGGCTTCGCCGAGGCGCTCTCCGACGACGGCTCGCTGACCGGGCGCGGCGCGCCCTGGATGCGCGGCGCGATCTGCGGCCTGATGACCACGATCGGCGGCATCGGCCACACCCTGCCCTATCTGGTGCCGGACCGCTGGCCGAACGCCTTCTACATCGCCACCTCCATCGCGGCCGTCATCGTGCTGATCGAGCTCTGGGCGATCGCCTATGTGCGGGCGCGGTTCATGGACACGCCCTTCCTGCAGGCGGCCTTCCAGGTGGTGCTCGGCGGGGTGCTGGTGTTCATCGCGGGAATTCTGATCGGCAGCGCTTGACCCACGGGCCGGACCGGGAGAGAGGTTCCCCCGCATGTTCCGGCTCGCCCACCTCTCCGATCCCCATCTCGGACCGCTCCCCAAGCCTCGCCTGCGCGAACTCGCGGGCAAGCGCATGACCGGCTACATGAACTGGCGCCGCGGGCGCGACCGGATCCACGACATGGGGATCCTGGAGCGGCTCGTCGCCGACATGAAGAGCTTCGAGCCCCAGCACATCGCCTGCACGGGCGATCTCATCAATATCGGCCTGCATGGCGAATTCCAGGTCGCCCGCGAGTTCCTGCAGGAGCTCGGCGCGCCCGACAAGGTGAGCTTCGTCCCCGGCAACCACGACGCCTATGTGCGCACCACGATGCGCGACATCGAGCGCTTCCTGTCGCCCTGGATGACGTCGGACAACGGAAAGTTCGAAGGCTTTCCCTATGTGCGCCTGGTCGGCCCCATGGCGATCGTCGGGCTGTCCTCCGCGGTCCCGACCGGGCCCTTCGTGGCCTCGGGCACGCTCGGCCGCGAGCAGCGCGAGAAGATCGCCAACGTGCTGGCCTTCCTGGCCCAGCAGCCGCTGGCGCGCGTGATCCTGATCCACCATCCGCCCCACCGCAGCGGCAGCAAGACCGGCCGCGGGCTGACCGATTCGGCCGCGCTCGAGGAGATCCTCGCCCAGACGGGCGCGGACCTGATCCTGCACGGCCACAACCACGTCACCTCGGTGAACCGCATCGCCGGGCCCGGCGGCAAGCTGATCCCGGTCGTGGGCGTGCCGTCCTGCTCGGCCATCCGGGGCACGTTGACGCACCGCGCCGGCTATCACCTGTTCGACATCGACCTCACCGAGAGCGGCCCCGTGATCACGGGGCGCACCCGCGGCCTGCAGGCCGACGGAGCCATCATCGACATCGGCACGCTGCCGCTCTGAGCGTCAGCCCAGGAGGGGCAGGCCCAGGAAGGCCATGCCGCCGCGCGCCTTCCACCAGGCGGCCAGGAACAGCAGTCCCGCGCCCACGATCATCCCGAGCAGGAACGCGAAGACGAGGTCGCCGATGGTGTAGCGGCGCTCCCGCCGGGGCGCGGCCTCGATGGCGGCGGCTCTCGCGAGGGGCTCCGAGGCGGGCTCCGCCGGACGCGAAGCGGCCAGCGGCGACAGCGTCTCGCCGGCCAGGGCGCGTTCGCGTTCGACCAGGCGGCGGCCCAGATAGGACGTCACCGCCTCGACGATCGGCTCCAGCCGCTCGCTCTCGGCGAGCGCCAGGCGCCCGCCCCGCGTGTCCTGGATGAACCGGAAGGTGCGCCGGTCGCGGCCCATCTCCACATAGGCCACCATGTCGACGAATAGACGCGGCTTCTCAGCGCCGACGATGCCGAAGTCGAACATCTCGGCGTCGTTCGGGATCTGCGCCACCACGGGCGCCAGCTCTTCCCGAAGCATCTCCAGCCGGGCCAGTTCCGCGCCGCGCAGCTCAGCCATGGCGCCGGACCGCTCGGCTTCCTCGATGCGCGCCTGGCGCATGGCCGCTTTCAGGTCCGGACCGCGAGACCGCTTGGGAAAGGCGAAGACGGGGTCGTCCATGAACGGGCTCGAATACGCTGGTGGTCACCGGATTGGTGAACAGAGAGTAAACGCTTGCGGGGCCGCCCGTAAAGCGCGCCCGGTTCGCCGGACCCAGCCGAATGCAGCGTTGCTCCGCCTGTCAGTTCGGGCGTCGGAAAAGCCCCTCATTTCGACGGTTTAGAGGCGGTGTGTGAACTGCTTCACATATGAGGCGAACGTCATCGACTAAAGTCGAACCGGCGGCCGACCAGCCGCTCATGTGCTCGACAAACTTGGCCGGACCTCAACGGTCCGGCCGCCTTTGCCGGGGCCAGGTCAGCCCGCGCCGACGGAGCGCAGGCGATACACCCGCAACGGCCCGTTCCGGACAGCGAGCTCCAGCCAGGCCGGCGGAGCCCCAGCCGCGAGCGCCGCGGCCAGGCTGCCCGCGCCGTCCTGTTCGGGCGTGCGCCCGCACAGCGCCACATAGCGCACGCCCCGCCCCCGGAGACGCTCTTCCGCGCCGTCCACGCTCCCGGCCAGCAGGTCGTGGGACGCCAGGATTCCCGCTGCGTTTCGGTGATAGGGCGCGCCCAGCACCGTGTGGGCCGTGGTCCCGGCCAGGATCAGGGGGCCGAGATCGACCCCGGCCAGCACGAGCCCGGGCGGCAGGGCGCCGATCGGCGCATACACGTTGGGCTCGGCGCAGCCCGGCGCCGAAAGGCTGGTCTGTCCCGGGCCGTGCGGGAGCGCCGCGACGGGCGCAGGGGCCGCGCTGGCGCTGGCGACGCCGGACGGCGCGCCTGGACCCGTTCCGAAGGCCATGTTGAGCAGCATGCCCGGCGCAGAGACGGCCAGCACGCCCGCGAGCGCCGCCGTCCCGACGCGATCGGGCGTGACCTGCAGGCGCCTCACCGCCGTCGCAAGACCGGCCGCGATCAGCGGGCTGGCGAAGGCGTTGACGTAATAGGCGCCGCGGATCTGCCCGGCCGCGACCAGCAGCGCCACGCCTATCAGGACGAGGCACAGCGTCGGGCCTGCGGCCCGGGTCGGGGGCCCCTGCGCCAGGACGGCCCAGGACGCCGCGCCGAAGGCCGCGGCCACGACCGTGCTCGCGGCCAGCATGTCGGCGCTGCGCAGCAGCCTGAGCAGAGGCTCCATCTCCTGCACGCCTTCCAGCCAGACGGGGCCGAGGCGAGGATCGATCTCGGCCACCGGCCCCAGCAGGCAATGCGGCCCGAAAACCGCCACGGCGGCGAGCGCCACGGCCCCCGGCGCGACGGCGAGGGCCAGCCTGGCGGCGCCCGACGGCGTGCGCCGCATCAGGAGCGCGCCTGCCGCCAGCGCGAGCCCGCCCGCGACGGCGGCGCCCAGATAGGGGGCGGAGATCGCGTCGCAATGCGCCGCCAGCACCTGCTGCGGCGGGACCGTCGCCGCCGTGAGCAGCGCGGCGCCGCCGGCGAGGCCGAGCCCGAACAGGACGGCGCCGGGCGCAGCCCGGTCGGGATCATGGGCGCCCATCAGCGCGGCCGCGCCGCACAGCACGATGAGATAGGGCAGCGTCTCGACCCCCACCGCCAGCATCACCGCGCCGGCGAGCCCGGCCGCAAGGCCGGCCCAGCGCGCCGCCGGAAGGCGCAGCACCGCCGCCACCGCCGTCAGGCAGGCCAGGATCTGCACGTTGTGGTGATCGATGCGGCCGGCGAAGAACTGCGTGCCGGCCGGGCCGACGACGCAAAACAGCATGAGCGCGACCGGAATGGCGGCGCGGCCCGCCAGACTGCGGGCGATCGAGGCCACCGCGGCCAGCGCCGGCAGGAGCAGCAGCGTCGGCCAGAGCGCCGCGGCGACCCGCTCGGCGGCGTCGGCGGGCAGCGGCAAGCGCAGGAGGGCGATCAGACCGGCGATGGGAGCGTCGACCAGCCGCGACCAATGCATCACGAGGCCGTCCGGCGGATCGACGCGATGCTGCGTCAGGTCGAACCAGCCCTGACCGGCCAGGAGGTCCCGGACCTGGACCAGCCGCATCACGTCGTCGGTGTCGAGGTCGCGGACGCCGAAGACGCTCGTGGACTTCGCCAGGAACAGCGCGCCGGCGACGCCCCAGGCGAGCGCGACGGCGCTGCGGGGCTGCATGCGCCCGGCGAGGAATGCGGATAGACGGCTCATGGCGACCCCGTTTCTGGGGCGCAGCATACGGATCCGACCTTAACGAAGCGCCCTCGGCTCAGCCCTTGCGGACGTCGTCGTCGTCCAGGATGCGCACCGCCGCGCCGTCGAGGTCGTCATACTGGCCGCTCTTCAGCGACCACAGGAAGGCGCCCAGCCCCAGGAGGCCGAGGCTGAGCGCGATGGGCAGCAGATAGACCAGGATGTTCATGACGGGCTTTTCACGGGATCACGCGCGCCGGGCGCTGGGCCGGAGCCGCGGCGCGCGGCGGCCTTTGCTGCGTAACCGGCGAGGACGCTGCGGGTTCCGTCGCCCGGATGCGGGCCCGCAGCGCGTTCAAGGTGACGATGATGGAGGAGCCCGACATGGCGGCCGCCGCGATCAGCGGCGTGACATGCCCCATAATGGCCAGCGGCACCGCGACGAGGTTGTAGACGACCGCAATCCCGAGATTCTGGCGCATGATGACGTTCGCCTTGCGGGCGAGCTCCAGCGCGTCGGCGACCGGCTTCAGGCGCTCGCCCAGGAACAGGGCGTCGGCCGAAGCCTGCGCGAGATGCGCGGCGGTGACCGGCGACAGCGACGCGTGGGCGGCGGCGAGCGCCGGGGCGTCGTTCAGCCCGTCCCCGACCATCAGCACGCGGCGCCCCTCGGCCGCCATGGCCTCCAGGGCGGCGATCTTCTGCGCCGGCTTCAGCCCGGCTCGCCAGTCCTCGACGCCGAGCGCCCGCGCCGCCTCGGCGACCGGCCGCTCGCGGTCGCCCGACAGGATGGCGATCGCATAGCCCCGCCGGCGCAGCGCGCCCACGACCGCGACGGCGTCGGGCCGAAGCGTCTGGTGCAGCAGCATCACGGCCCGCCTCTCGCCCATCCGGACCGCGATCAGCGTGGCTTCCGGATCGCCCGCCAGGGCCTCGGCCGCCAGCGCCTCGGCCCCGCAGAAGGCGGCGCTTCCCAACCGCGCCTCGACGCCGTCGACGGTGGCCGCGACGCCGTGGCCGGCGTCCTCGCGCGCGCCCGGATAGGGCGTCGACCCCAGCGCGCCCGCCGCGAGAGCCGCCGCCAGCGGATGCCGGCTCGACAAAGCGAGGCGCCGGGCGGCGTCGAGCAGGTCCGGCGCGATCTCATGCGCGTTGGCGACGCGCGGTTCGGGCGAGGTCAGCGTCCCGGTCTTGTCGAAGGCGATCACGTCGCAGGCGGCGAGCCTTTCGATGGCGTCGCCGCTCTGCAGCAGCACGCCGGCCTTGAACAGCGCGCCGGAGGCGACGACCTGCGTGGCCGGCACGGCCAGCGCCAGCGCGCAAGGGCAGGTGATGATCAGCACTGCGATCGCGGTGATCAGCGCGTCATGGAGGCCGGCGCCGAGCGCCAGCCATCCCAGCGCCGTGGCCAGCGCCGTCACATGCACGATCGGCGAGTAGACGCGCGCGGCACGGTCGGCGAGCCTGAGATAACGCGAGCGCGCATTGGCGGCCGTCTCGACCAGCCGGTTGACCTCGTCGAGCAGCGTGCCCTCGGCCGCGGCCCTGACCCGCACCACGAGGGCGCCCTCGAGATTGACCGTGCCGGCGTACACCATCGCGCCGGGGCCCACCGGCTCGCGCGCCGTCTCGCCGGTGACCAGGCTGGCGTCCACCAGCGACCGGCCGTCCTCCACGACGCCGTCGACGCAGACGCGGTCGCCGGGGCGCAGCATCACCCGGTCGCCGGGCTTCACGGCCTTGACGGGCGCCTCGCGGATCTCCCCGTCCGTTCCGATGATGGCGGCGGTCTCGCCCCGAAGCGCGAGGAGGTTGCCGGCGACGGCCCGCGTCCGGCGCCGCATCGTCTGGTCGAGCGCGCGTCCGAGCAGCAGGAAGAACAGGAGCATCACGGCGGAGTCGAAATAGGCGTGATGGGCGTGGTGGATCGTCTCGTAGAGCGACATGCCGAGGGCCAGCGACACGCCGAGTGAGATCGGCACGTCCATCGTCATGCTGCGCGCCCGGATGGCCCGAATGGCGTTGCGGAAGAAGGGCTGGCCCGCATAGGCGGCCGTCGGCAGCGCGATCAGGGCGGAGAGCCAGTGGAACAGGTCGCGCGTCTCGTCGGTGATGTCGCTGACATTGCCGGACCAGACGGACACCGAGAGCAGCATGATGTTCATGGCCGCGAAGCCCGCCACCGCGAGGCAGCGCAGCAGGAACCGCATCTCGGCGGCCTCGATCTCCTCCTGCCGGGACGGCTCGAAGGGATGCGCCCGGTAGCCGAGCTCGCCCAGCCGCGCCAGGACCCGGGAGGCGTCGAAGCCGGGCTCGCGCCATTCCACGGCGAGCCGCCGGTTGGTGTAGTTCAGCCTGGCCGAGACGAGCTCCGGCAGGCAGCGCAGCCCGCGCTCGATGTCGCCGATGCAGGCCGCGCAGGTGATCCCCTCGACGGCGAGGTCGAGGCGCCGGGCGCCGTCGGGGCGGGTCTCGATCAGGGCGGAGTAGTCGAACGCGGGGGACACGTGAGCCTCCTGGCGGCCGGACGCCCGGCCTGGACGGGCGCCTTACGGCAGCATGATGCGGCTGCGCGAGCGGAACACGCGCTGGTCGCCCCGGGCGATGTCGAGCACCAGGTCCCACTGGCCCGGCGCGACGCCCTCGACCGCCGCGCCGAAGCGCCCGCCGCCCTGGGCCGCAAGGTCGACGCGGCGGTCCTCCCGCTTGTCGGCCGGCCGTTCGAGCGTGGCGCGCATCTCGACGCCCGCCAGCGCCATGGCGTTGCGGTCGGACGCGGCGACGTCGATCCGCGCATGGCCGTCGGGGCCGCGCGTGACCGAGGCGTTCACGGTCCAGCCGAGTTCGGCCTGGCGCCGGGCGTCGGCCAGCTCGGCGTTGAAGGCGAGCCCATCCTTGTAGGGCGTGGCGCTCTCCATGCCGCTGAAGGTCTTGATGGCGACATGCATCATGTAGCCGTTCACGGCGAACACGACGCCGAAGAAGCCCAGCAGGATGAGGATCACATGCCGCCCGTTGAGGCGGAATCCACGGCCGTTCATGGCGACGTCGCTCATGGCGCGCTCCCCGGTCCCTTGAAGAAGTCGTCCGCATAGGCCGTCGCGCCGCTGACGATGTCGGTCAGGCGGAAGCGCAGGTTGCGGGATTCGGCGGCGTCGCCCTTGGGCGTGGTCACCAGGGCCCGCAGCTCGCGGGTCTGGTCCGGGAGCACCTCGAGGACGGCCGACTGCTCGGCCCGCCCCGGCTCTCCGATGATCTCCAGATGCGCGTCCGCGATGCCGAGGATCTCCAGCCGGTAGGGCCGCGCGTCCAGAGACTTGTTGGTGAGCCGCACTGTGAAGGCGTTGCGGATCGAGCCGTCGGCCAGCTTCACGAAGACGGGGTTGCGGTCGTGCAGCGCGCTGACCCCGATCGTGGTGCGGGTCGCCAGCGTATAGGCCATGAAGCCCCCGATGGCGGCCATCAGCCCGGCGTAGAGCAGCGTCCTCGGCCGGACGAGGTGGTACTCGGGCTCCTCGCGCGCGATTCGCCGCTGCACGTTGACGTCAGTGTCGTAGCCGATCAGCCCGGTGGGCCGTCCGATCCTGGCCATGACGTTGTCGCAGGCGTCGATGCACAGCCCGCACTGGATGCAGCCGAGCTGCAGGCCGTCGCGGATGTCGACGCCGGTCGGGCACACATTGACGCATTGCCGGCAGTCGACGCAGTCGCCCGCCGGCTCGCCGCGCAGGCGCGCCGCCTCGGCCTTCTTGGCGGAGAGGCGCGGCTCGCCCCGGTCGTACCGGTAGGTGACGTTGAGGGCGTGCTCGTCGGTGAGCGCCGCCTGGATGCGCGGCCACGGGCACATATAGAGGCAGACCTGCTCGCGCATGAAGCCGGCGAGCGAATAGGTCGTGAAGGTCAGGATGCCGATCCACACATAGGCCACCATGGGCGCCTGGAACGTCACCAGCTCGCGCACCAGCGTCGGCGCGTCGGCGAAGTAGAGCACCCAGGCGCCGCCGGTCCACCAGGCGACGAGAAGCCAGATGGAGTGCTTCAGCACCTTCTGGCTGATCCGCTCCAGGTCCCATGGCCCCTGCGCCTTGCGGATCTGCTCGCGGCGGTCGCCCTCGATCAGCCGCTCGACGGCGTAGAAGAGGTCGGTCCAGACCGTCTGGGGACAGAGATAGCCGCACCAGAGCCGGCCCGCGACGGCGTTCATCAGGAACAGCCCGAGCGCGGCCAGCACCAGGAGCCCGGTGATGTAGTAGAGCTCCTGCGGCCAGATCTCGATCATGAAGAAGTAGAAGCGCCTGTTCGGCAGGTCGAGCAGAACGGCCTGGTCGGGGGCGTTCGGCCCCCGGTCCCATCGGACGAAGGGCAGGAAATAGTAGACGCCCAGCGTGACGATCAGGATCGCCCACTTGATGGTGCGGAACTTGCCCTTGACGGCCGCCGGGAAGATGTCCTTGCGGGCCTCGTAGAGCGGGGCGTCGTCGTCCAGGTCGGCGACGGCTGCGGGGAAGCCGCCCGTGGCCGGAATGGGCTTCTGGGCGCCGGTTTCGACGGGTCTCATGGCGGATGCCTCGAAGAGCCGAATGGGGGAGCGGGTCCGGCGCTCTTCGTCCGCCGGACCCGGGCAGAGAGGGAGAGGCGGGCCTTACTGGCCGCCGCCCAGGGAGTGCACATAGACGGTCAGGGCCTTGATGGTGGTCGCGTCGAGCCGGCTGGCCCATGTCGGCATGACGCCGCCGCGGCCGTTCATGATCGTCTCCTCGATGGTGGCCTGGTCGCCGCCATACAGCCAGATATTGGCCGTGAGGTTGGGCGCGCCGACCTCCGGGTTGCCCTTGCCGGCGTCGCCGTGGCAGGCGGCGCAGTTCTCGGCGAAGAGCTTCTGGCCCTTGGCCGCGTCGCCGCGCTCTGGCTTGTTCCCGGCCAGCGTCCGCACATAGGCGGCGAGGTTCGGGATCTCGGCCTTGGGGATGACGCCGTCCTTGCCGAAGGCCGGCATCGGCCCCATGCGGGAGTCCGGATCCTCGTTGCGGATTCCGTGCAGGATGGTCTGCTGGATCGCCTCCAGCGAGCCGCCCCAGATCCACTGGTCGTCGTTCAGGTTCGGGTAATTCTTCGCCCCCTGCGCGCCCTGCCCATGGCACGGAGCGCAGTTATCGCCGAAGGCGGCCTTGCCGAGCGCCCGCGCCACCGTCAGCAGCTTGGGATCCTTCTCGATGTCGGCCAGCGGCGCGGCGGAGAGCTTGGCGACGGTGTCGCCGCGCATCGCCGTCAGGGCGGCCATGTCCTGCTCGATGGCCGTGCGGGTCTGGTACCCGAGCACGCCCCTGGTGTAGCCGCTGACCAGCGGCCACGCCGGATAGGCGATGACATAGCCCACGCCCCAGACGATGCAGGCGTAGAACAGCCACAGCCACCAGCGCGGCAGCGGCGTGTTCAGCTCCTGGATGCCGTCCCAGTCATGCCCGGTCGTGGCGACGCCCGTGACGGCGTCGAGCTTGGTGTTCTCGGCGGCCATCGCGGTCAGTCCTTCTCGAGCGGCAGGCGCGCAGCGTGATCGAACTGGGCGCGGTTCTTGGGGTTGAGGGCGTAGGCGAGCGCGAGGGCGAACATCACGACGAAGCCGACGGTCCCCCAGGTTTGGGCAGTCTCAGACAGGAATTCGTAAGTCACCGACGCCTCCTCAGCGCACGTTCGCCTTGTCGTCGTAAGTCTTGAAGTCGACCATCGTGCCCAGCACCTGCAGGTACGCCACGAGGGCGTCCATCTCGGTGACCTCGGACGGATTGCCGTCGAAGTCGCGGGCCAGCGCCTTGGGGTAGCGCTTGGCGAGGTCGGCCGCGCCCGGGTCGTCGTTGGCCGCCTGGGCCAGGATGTCGCCCTTGGCCTTGGCGATCATCTCGGTGGTGTAGGGCACCCCCACGACGGCCTGCGCCCGCATGTCGTCGGCGATGTGCTCGTAGTCGAGCGCCGTCGACGCCAGGAACGGGTAGCCGGGCATGATCGACGCCGGCGCCACGGCGCGCGGGTTGACCAGGTGGGCGCGCTGCCACTCGTCCGAATACTTGCCGCCGACGCGTCCCAGATCCGGCCCGGTGCGCTTGGAGCCCCACTGGAACGGATGGTCGTACATGCTCTCGGCCGCCAGCGAGTAGTGGCCGTAGCGCTCCACCTCGTCGCGCAGCGGGCGGATCATCTGCGAGTGGCAGTTGTAGCAGCCCTCGCGCAGATAGATGTTGCGGCCCGCCAGCTCGAGGGGCGTGTAGGGACGAACGCCCTGCACGGCCTCGATCGTGCTCTTCAGGTAGAAGAGCGGGGCGATCTCCACGAGCCCGCCGATCGCGACCGCGACCAGGATGCCCACGAGGAGGACGAGCGAGTTCTTTTCGAAGACTTTGTGCTTGGCCCAGACGGACATGTGAGCCCCCTTACTCTGCCGGAACCAGCTGGGGACGGATGTCCGCGACCGCCTGGGTCTCGGGCGACGTGATCGTCTTCCAGATGTTGAAGGCCATGATGAGAGCGCCGGCGAGGAACAGTCCGCCTCCCAGCGCGCGGATGACGTAGAAGGGATGCATCGCCTCTACGGTCTCGATGAACGAGTATTCGAGGAAGCCCAGGCTGGTGTAGGCGCGCCACATCAGACCCTGCAGGATGCCCGACACCCACATCGCCGAGATGTAGAAGACGATGCCGATGGTCGAGACCCAGAAGTGCCAGTTCACCAGCCGCAGTGAATAGAGGCGGCTGCGGTTGAAAACCCACGGCACCAGGCAGTAGATCGCCCCGAAGGAGACGTAGCCGACCCAGCCCAGCGCGCCCGAATGCACGTGGCCGATGGTCCAGTCGGTGTAGTGGCTGAGCGAGTTCACCGACTTGATCGACATGAGCGGCCCCTCGAAGGTCGACATGCCGTAGAAGGCGACGGACACCACCATCATGCGCAGCACCGGATCGGTGCGCAGCTTGTCCCACGCGCCCTGCAGGGTCATGAGGCCGTTGATCATCCCGCCCCAGGAGGGCATCCACAGGATGATCGAGAACACCATGCCGAGCGTCTGCGCCCAGTCGGGAAGAGCCGTGTAGTGCAGGTGGTGCGGGCCCGCCCAGATATAGATGAAGATCAGCGCCCAGAAGTGCACGATGGACAGCCGGTAGGAATAGACCGGCCGCTCGGCGCGCTTCGGGATGAAATAGTACATGATGGCCAGGAAGCCGGCGGTGAGGAAGAAGCCGACCGCGTTATGGCCGTACCACCACTGCACCATGGCGTCCTGCACGCCGGACCAGACGATGTAGGACTTGGGCGAGTAGATCGACACCGGCACGGCGGCGTTGTTGCCCAGGTGCAGCATCGCGATAGTGACGATGAAGGCGAGGTAGAACCAGTTGGCCACGTAGATGTGCGGCTCCTGGCGCTTCCACAGCGTGGTCAGGAAAACCAGCAGATAGACGACCCACACCACCGTCAGCCAGAGATCGGCGTACCACTCGGGCTCGGCGTATTCCTTGCCCTGCGAGATGCCGAGCAGGTAGCCGGTGCCGGCGATGACGATGAAGAAGTTGTAGCCCAGCACCACGAACCAGGGGGCGATGTCGCCCGCCAGCCGCGCGTGGCAGGTGCGCTGCACGACGTAGAAGGACGTCGCGATCAGCACGTTGCCGCCGAAGGCGAAGATCACCGCCGAGGTGTGCAGCGGCCGCAGGCGGCCGAAATTGATCAGCCCGAAGTCGAAGTTCAGCGCCGGGAAGGCCAGCTCGAGCGCCGCGTAGAGCCCCACCGTGAAGCCGGCGATGCCCCAGAACACCGCCGCGATCGTGGCGAACTGGATCGGGCCGTAGCTGTAGTTCGGCCGGCCGTCGACGACCTGCGCCGGCGCCTCGGCCGGCCGGTTGGAGTAGCGGTTGAAGATCGCGAACACCGCCGCGACGCTGCCGGCCGCGAACAGATAGGCGTGGAAGGCGTAGGCTGGCGTCCACGCTTTCGCGGCGATCAGGATCGAGAGGGCCGCGAGCGCCGCGAACGCGATCGCGGCTCCCCCCTCGCCGATCGTGATGCTCTTACTGGTAGACGCCGTATGCGCCATGTTCTCCCCCTTGGGACCGTGATCCGCTCTCAGCGCCTCTCCCGAGCGACGCCTGGCATGGACCAAGGGCCGCGGGGATCGGCTGGATTGGGGGCACCATGGGGAGGGGGCCGGGGGCGCGCGTTGACCTCGATCAATATGCCGCCGAGACAAAAGGCCAAGCCGGCCGATATCGGGCCGAAACGGCTGGAATTCGAGGCTGCGCCTGCGAAGCGGGCCGGATGCGAAGGACTACGTAGGGGTTCGCCACAGGGGCCCCGGAACGACGGTTCCGGCCGTCCGGCGTCGGCCCGGGCCGGACCGACTCAGGCGGCGGACTTGCGCGCGTCCGGCCGGCGGTGGGGCTCCAGGGCGGCCAGCGTCGCGTCCAGCTGCTCGCGCAGCTCGGCGACGGCCGCCGCGTCGACCCGCCCGCCATCCACGCGCACGCGCTTCTCGCAGGCGCCCGCCAGCGCCGCGACGCGCACCGCGCCGATGTTGAAGCTCATGGATTTCAGCGCATGCGCCGCCTTGGCCTGGTCTTCCGGGTCGGCGTCGAGCGACGCCTCCAGCTCGGCCAGCGCCTTGGGGGCGTGGTCGACATACAGGCCCACGATGCGGGCCAGGAAGGCGCCGCCGTCCGAGGAGGCCATGCCCTCCAGTTCGCCGAAGGTCGCGGGATCGAGCAGTTCGGCCTCGCCCGCCGGGTCGGCCTCGTCCTGAGCCAGGGGAGCGGGCGCCGGGGCGGCCGCGCCCTCCTGGCCGGCGAGCCACGGCGCGAGGCTCTCGGCCAGGGCGGCGATCGTGAACGGCTTGTGCAGGATCCCGTCCATGCCGGCGGTCGTCCATGCGTCGGCGGCCGAGCCGACCACATGCGCCGTGAGGGCGATGATCGGCAGGCGGGCGCGGCCCTCCTGCGCCTCCAGGGCGCGGATGCGCCGCGACGCCTCGAAGCCGTCCATCTCCGGCATGCTGCCGTCCATCAGGATCAGGTCGACGCCGCCGCGCCGCGCGATCTCGACGGCGCCGCGGCCGTCCACCGCGACCTCGGCCTGCACGCCGAGCCGCGCCAGCGCCTCCACGGCGACCTCGCGATTGACCGGGCTGTCGTCCGCCACCAGCACGCGCCGGCCCTGGAAGCGCGGGACGGAGTCCGTGCGGCCGCGGCGTTCGCCGCCCAGGGCGCGAAGCGACTGGCCGAGCGCCAGGCGCCGGCCGAGTTCGTCGAGCTCCGCCGCCGCGAGCGGCCGCACCAGGAGCGCGTCCGCGACCCCGCCGGTCTCCAGCTGCCGCTCCGCGCCGTCCCCCATGGTCGTCAGCGCCACGACGCGCCGCGCGCCGGCCCGGCTCTGGCGGGACGCCGCGGCCAGCACCGACCCTTCCGCGAAGAGCACGTCACAGGCCGGCAGCGCGCCGTCCGGCCCGGCGAGTTCGGCGGGATCGCGCCGCTCCACCCCGTAGCCGCACGCCGCCAGGTGGTCGGCGGCGACCCGCGCGGTGGCGTCGCCCCGCACCGCCACGATGGCCAGCGGGCGCTTGCCGTCCAGCGCCGGCGCCCGCGGCAGGGCGCGCGCCGCTCCCGCGTCGCGGACCGGGATCGAGAACGCGAAGGTGGAGCCCCGGCCGGCCTCGCTCGTCACCCGGAACGAGCCTCCCATGGCCTCGACGAGGCGCTTGGAGATGGCGAGCCCCAGACCCGTGCCGCCGAATTTGCGCGTGGTGCTCTGGTCCACCTGCGAAAAGGCGGAGAACAGCTTGTCGATCTTGTCCGCCGGGATGCCGATGCCGGTGTCGCTCACCGCGAAGCGCAGCCGCGACGGGTCGTGCGGGTCGAGACCGATCGAGAGCAGGACATGGCCGCGCTCGGTGAACTTGATGGCGTTGTTGACCAGGTTGCCGATCACCTGGTTGAGCCGCACCGGATCGCCCAGCAGCGTCGCGGGCGTGTCGGGGGCGACGTGGGCGGCCAGATCGAGGCCCTTGTTCTGGGCGCGCTCCCAGAACAGGCTGAGCACGGTGTCGGCGGCCTCGGCCGGGTCGACCGGGATCTGCTCCACCTCCATCTTGCCGGCTTCGACCTTGGAGAGGTCGAGGATGTCGTTGATGATCGCCAGCAGGCTCTTGCCCGAGCGCGCGATGACCTCGGCGTAGCGGCGCTGCCGGGCCGGCAGGTCGCCGGCCGAGAGCAGCTCCGCCATCACCAGCACGCCGTTCATGGGGGTGCGGATTTCGTGGCTCATGGTGGCCAGGAAGTCGGACTTGGCCGCGTTGGCGGTCTCGGCCGCGTTCTTGGCCACGCTGAGATCGTGCGTGCGCTCCAGAACCTGCTGCTCCAGATGCGCCCGGTGGTCCGCCAGCTTGACGTCGCGCTCGCGGATCTCATGCATCATGGCGTTGAAGCTTCCGACGAGCTGGCCGACCTCGTCATTGGCCTCCTGACGGGCGACGCTGTGGAAGTCGTGCTGGTCGCGCACGCGGGCCATGGTCGCCGCGAGGCTGAGGACGGGCTGGGTGATCGAGCGCTGCATGCGCAGCGCCGCCGCGAGGCCGAGGCCGATCGCCGCGACGCCGCCCGCCAGGCTGATGGCGACGGTGCGCATGAGCGCGGCCATGAGCCCGTCGGCCGGCATCACCAGGATGAGACGCCCGATGGGCTCGCGCCCGGGGAACCTCACGGGCTCGACCACCTGGATGGTGCGGCTGCGCAGCATCGCCCAGAGCGAGGCGTCCGACTGGCCGCCCAGGCTGCTGTCGCGCACCAGCCGCGCCGTCTGCCCGAGATCGGCCAGCATGCGCCCGTTCAGCGCCTCGACGCCGATGAACGAGATGGAGCCGCCGCCCTCGCTCCCGTCGAAGGCCCGCATGCCGACGAGGGCGTCATAGATCTGGGCCTCGTTCTCGCTCTCCACGCCCTTGGCCACCGCGGCGGCGAACACCCGCGCGGCGTTCACCAGGATGGTTCGCCGGCTCCTGGCGAACTCGTCGGCCGTGTGCGCGACCGCCACGAGCGTGCTGGCCAGCACGGTCAGGCTGACGGCGGCCAGGACCAGCCGCACGAGCTTCGTCCGAATGGACCGGAATGGAGGGGCAGCAGACAAGGCGATGTTCCGGGGATCCGATGCTTAATGAGAGCATCGAGATCTGACGAAGGCCTTAATGATCATTGGTCTAGACAAAAATCAACTGGAGGATGCACGTCGGTTGAAGCGGAAAATTGTGTGTGCATCACTGAGAACTGCACAGTTGGAGCAATAAATGCTTCACGTTTGCCCGATAGTTTCAGCCCAAATGCTTCAGAGTGCATAGAAATGCTGCTCGGGAAACGAAACCCGCTCGAACTGGCGTTCATCTCGGAAGACGGAGCCAGAATTCTCGTCGCTGACGACGACCCGATCCTGCTCGAATTCGCCAACCTGCACATCGCCTCGTCGCAGGTCGAGGTCGTGACGGTCGAGGACGGCGTCGCCGCCTGGGAGCGCCTGGAGGAAGGCGGATTCGACCTCGCCATGGTCGATCTCGACATGCCGCGCCTCGACGGGCTCGGCCTGATCATGCGGATCCGGGCCGAGCCGAAGCTGGCCGCTCTGCCGGTCGTGGTCGCCACCGGGCGCGACGACCTCTTCGCCATCGATAGGGCCTACGAGGTCGGCGCCACATCCTACGTCACCAAGCCGATCAACTGGCGGCTGCTCACCTACCAGCTCCGCTTCGTGCTGCGCGCCGACCGCGCCGCCAAGGCGGCGGCGCTGGCCCGCAGCCAGAGCCCCGCCGGCGATCTGGGAGCGGCGGCCGCGTGATGGCGCTTCGAGCGGTCTCGCGCGTCCTCCGGAGATTCGCCCGGAACACCAGCGGCGGCTTCGGCGTGGTCGCCGCGGTCGCCATGCCGGCCCTGGCGAGCGCCGCCATGCTGGCCGTCGATCTCAGCAAGGTCTACCAGCAGCAGAGCGTCCTGCAGTCGGCCGCCGACAGCGCCGCGATCGCCGGCGCCAGCGAGTTGCGGGTCGCCAACGCCGACTCCCGCCGCGTCGCCACCGTGTCGCTGAACTACGTGGCCGCCAAGATCGGGGCGAGCCTCAGCCCGACGCAGCCCGACAGCTCCGCCATGACGACGGCGCAGCAGCCTTCGGCCGGAGGCGCCGCGGCCCCGCAGACCTCCACCGCGCTCCTGATCAGCCGCAACGGCGACCTCACCAACGTCACCAGCGTCTATGACGGCGCGGGCGCGACCGTGGCCATCAAGCTGCGCCAGGACGTCGCCACCGTGATGGCCCGCTATGTCGCGCCCTCCCTGACGGAGGTCGAGGCGACGTCGACGGCCCGCATGATGGGCGCCGCGCCGCTGTGCATGATCGCCCTGGAGGAGGCCAGCAGCCAGGCGCTGTGGCTGCAGGCGGGCTCGCGGGTCACGGCCAATGGCTGCGCGGTCTACTCGAATTCCTCGTCCTCGTCGGGCCTCGTCGTCGACGCGACCTCCTCGGTCACCGCCACGAAGGTGTGCAGCGTGACGACGCCGGCCTCCCGGGTGAACTCCACGCCCGCGCCGGTCGCCTGCCCGGCGCTGCGGCCCGACCCGCTGGGCTACAGGACCGCGCTGGCGGCCTCCTGCCCGCTGAACCTGCCGCCGCTCGTCATCCAGGGATCCGCGAGCGTCATGCTCCCGCCGGGCCTGTATTGCGGCGGCATCACCATCAAGGACGACGCCGTCGTCACCCTCACGGGCACCAGCGGTCTTCCGGGCGGAATCTACGTCATGGGAGGCGACCTCCAGGTCAAGAACAAGGCCGTGCTCAAGATGCTCGATTCGAACGCCGGCGCGGCGTTCTACTTCACCGGGCAGAAGAGCCGCTTCGCCTTCGACGACGAGACGCAGGTCGCCCTCTCGGCGCCGCGCACGGGCGAACTCGCCGGCTTCCTGTTCTTCGAGGACCCGGGCCGGGCGACGTCCGGAGACGCGCCGCTGAACTTCGAAATCAAGAGCAAGAAGGTCACCCAACTGCTCGGGACCATCTACCTGAAGAACGGGATCCTGCGCATGGACCTCAACGCCAAGGGGGCAGGCGCGATCGCCGACCAGTCCGCCTTCACGGTGGTGGTCGCCCGCAAGGTGCAGCTGAAGGACGGCCCCAACCTGGTGCTCAACAGCAACTACGCCGGCACCTCGGTCCCCGTGCCGCAGGGCGTGGGCCCCACGGGCGGGATCGTCGCCCTCTCGAAGTGACCGTCACGCGGGCGGCGCCGCGCGCGGGAATCGACTAGTGTTCCGGTTTTGGACACGAGACAGGTTCTCCGCATGGAATGGTCGCCCCAGCAGGACGAAGCGCTGAAGCAGGTCGCCGCCTGGCTGAAGCGCGGGACTCCGCAGGTGTTTCGCCTGTTCGGATTCGCCGGCACCGGCAAGACCACGCTCGCCCGGCACTTCGCCGAGGGCATCGACGGCGAGGTCGCCTTCGGCGCCTATACGGGCAAGGCGGCCCATGTGCTGCGCCAGAAAGGCTGCGCCGACGCCGCCACGATCCACAGCCTGATCTACAGGCCCAAGGCGATGGAGGACGAGGAGGCGCCGCTCTTCACGATCAACCGCGAGAGCGCGGCCAGCAAGGCCGACCTCATCGTCATCGACGAGTGCTCGATGGTGGACGAGGAGCTCGGCCGCGACCTGCTCTCCTTCGGCGTCCCGGTCCTGGTGCTGGGCGACCCGGCGCAGCTGCCGCCCGTGAAGGGGGGCGGATTCTTCACCGAGCACGAGCCCGACGCCATGCTGACGGAGGTGCACCGCCAGGCGCGCGACAACCCCATCATCCGGCTCTCGATGGAGATCCGCGAGGGCGCCGAGCGCCTCGCCGTCGGCGAGTACGGCGACAGCCGCGTGATCCGGCGCGCCGACATCGACGCCGGGGCCGTGCTGGGCTGCGACCAGGTCCTGGTCGGCCTCAACAAGACGCGGCGCCTCTACAACCGCCGCATGCGCGAGCTGAAGGGCTTCCGCGACCCCATGCCGGCCGTCGGCGAGAAGCTCGTCTGCCTGCGCAACGACAAGAAGAAGGGCCTGCTGAACGGCGGCGCCTGGACCGTGAAGGCCCTGCGCGAACCGCTGAAGGGCTTCGTGCGCCTGGAGCTCACCCCCGAGGACGAGGGCCGCCGCAAGGCCGTGAAGGTGAAGGTGTTGCGCGAGTTCTTCGAGGGCGAAGGCGAGGAGATCCCCTTCATGATCCGGCGCGAATCCGACGAGTTCGACTACGGCTACGCCATGACGGTGCACAAGTCGCAGGGCTCGCAATGGGACGACATCGTGCTCTTCGACGAGAGCTGGGCCTTCCGCGAGCACCGCACGCGCTGGCTTTATACGGGCCTCACCCGCGCGGCGCGGCGGATCACGGTCGTGGTCTGATCCGCCCCGACGGCGGGCTCACACGATCGCGTTGCGCAGCTCGGCCTCGCCGCGCCACAGCCGGCCGAGATTGTCCATCAGGATGGCCAGCACATTGGCCTCGTAGCGGCGAGTCTCGCCGGCCGAATGCGGCGTGACGATCACGTGCGGCATCGCCCAGAGCGGCGAAGCCGCGGGCAGCGGCTCGTCGTGGAAGCAGTCCAGCCCGGCTCCGGCGATGCGGCCCTGGGCCAGCGCCTCGGTGAGCGCCGCCTCGTCCACCACCTTGCCGCGCGCCACATTGATGAACAGCGCCCCCGGCTTCAGGGCCGCGATCGCGTCGCGGCCGATCAGGCCTTGGGTCTCCGGCGTCAGCGGGCATGTCAGCGCCACCACGTCGGCCTCGGCGAGCGCCTCGTTCAGCCGGTCCGGGCCCACCACCGCGTCGGCGACGCCCGGCAGAGGCGCCGTGTTGCGCTTCACCGCCACGATCCGCATGTCGAAGGCCCGCGCCAGCGCGGCCAGCCGCGACCCGATGCGCCCCATGCCGACGATGACCAGCGTCTTGCCGCCGAGCTCGTCCTCCCGGCGGGTGCGGTCGCCGATCATCGGGCGCCAGTGGCGCCTCGCCTGGTCGTCGCGGGCGAGATGCAGATGGCGGGTCAGCGACAGCAGCAGCCCCATAGCGTGCTCGGCCACCGCGCGCTCGTTGCCGCCCTGGGCGCTGGCGAGCCTCACGCCGCGGCTCTTCAGCAGCTCCTTGTTGAACTGGTCGGTGCCGGCGCTGATCGACTGCACGAAGCGAAGCTTCGGCGCCCTCTCCAGGAGCGCGTCCCGCCACGCGAAGGAGATCACCAGGACGTCGACCTCCGGCATGCGCGCCATCAGGGCCTCCGGCGTGGAGACCTGGAAATGCCGCACCCCGGTGTCAAGCGCCGCGAAGGCGTCGGCGAGCTGGTAGGCCCCATGCGCGAAGCCGATCGTCAGGGAGGAACGGTCAGGGATCAGGCTCATGGCGGTCTCTCGGGGACGCAGGACCGCCCAGCATTAGCGCCTGCGCGGCCCCCCGGGAAGCGCGGCCGCGCGGCTACGCACAATTGCGAATGGCGCGCGCGGCGCCAGCGGGAGAGACTGCCCGCATCCCCCCGCAGCGCCGCGCGACAGCGGCCCATCATTTGCGCCCGACCGGGCCGTCACTGGGGGAGACACCATCATGATCGAGGCCGCCATCGTCGCCGCTTTCACGATCGCCGGGCTGCTGCTCGGGGTCCTCGCCGGGGTCAAGCCCAGCTTCGTCCTGTTCGCCCTGGCCTATGCGGCGGCCGGCGCCGCGCTGGTCGCGGCCGTGCGCTCCACCGGGCCCAGGATGGCGGAGAACGACGCGCAGCCGGCGCTCGAGCAGCCCGAGCCCGCGCGCGCCGAGGCCGCCTGAGCGGCCGGGGTCCTCCCCAGGCCGCGGGTCAGGCCGCCTTTTCGCGGATCTGGTAGTCCTTGATGTCGGAGAACCGCACCTTGGGAGCCCGCTCCTCGTCGTAGCGCAGCGAGAAGGGGCTCGCCGCCATGAACACGGGCGCGCCGTCGAGATCCGACGCGATCGCCGACATGTTGGCGTCGATGAACTTGTCGAGGTCCGGCCGGCTGTCGGAGGCGATCCACCGGCAGATCGCGAAGCGCGTCTGCTCGTAGTCGATCGGCAGGCCGTATTCGGCCTGCAGCCGCTCCTTCAGCACGTCGAGCTGCAGCGCCCCCACCACGCCCACGATGGCGCCCGAGCCGTCATGCGGGATGAAGAGCTGCACCACGCCTTCCTCGGCCATCTGCTGCAGCGCCTCGCGCAGCTTCTTGGCCTTCATGGCGTCCTGAAGCTTCACGCGGCGCAGAATTTCGGGCGCGAAGCTCGGGACGCCGCGAAACAGCAGGTCCTCGCCCTCCGTCAGCGTGTCGCCGATGCGCAGCGTGCCGTGGTTGGGGATGCCCACCACGTCGCCGGCCCAGGCCTCGTCCGCAATGGCGCGGTTGCGGGCGAAGAAGAACTGCGGCGTGTTCAGCGCCATCGGCTTGCCGGTGCGCACCAGCTTGGCCTTCATGCCGCGGCTGAGCCGGCCCGAGCACACCCGCATGAAGGCGATGCGGTCGCGGTGGTTCGGGTCCATGTTCGCCTGGATCTTGAACACGAACCCGGTCATGCGGGGCTCCTCGGCCTCGACCCGGCGCACATCCGCATCCTGCCCGCGCGGCGGCGGCGCGAAGGCCGCGAGCGCGTCGATGAGGTCGCGGACGCCGAAATTGCGCAGCGCGCTGCCGAAGAACACCGGGGTCAGATGCCCCTCGCGGAAGGGCTTCAGCTCGAAGGGCCGACAGGCCTCGCGGGCCAGCATGATCTCCTCGGCCCAGGCGTCGCGCTCGTGCTCGGGCAGCATCTCGAGCACGGCCGGGGAGTCCGGCCCGTTCACGGGCTGCGCCTCGTCGTCCGCGTCGAGCCGGCGGACGGTGTTCTTCGCCAGGTCGTAGGTGCCCGCGAAGGAGCGGCCGCGGCCGATGGGCCAGTTCACCGGGGCGGTGTCGAGCGCCAGCGTCTTCTCGATCTCGTCGAGAAGATCGAAGGGATCGCGGCTCTCGCGGTCCATCTTGTTGATGAAGGTGACGATCGGAATGTCGCGCAGGCGGCAGACCTCGAAGAGCTTGCGGGTGCGCGCCTCGATGCCCTTGGCGGCGTCGATCACCATGATGGCCGAGTCCACCGCCGTCAGGGTGCGGTAGGTGTCTTCCGAGAAGTCCTCGTGGCCGGGCGTGTCGAGCAGGTTGAAGACGCAGTCGGCGTATTCGAAGGTCATCACCGAGGTGACGACCGAGATGCCGCGCTCCTTCTCGATGCCCATCCAGTCGGAACGGGCGCTGACGCGGTTCTTCTTGGCCTTGACCTCGCCGGCGAGCTGGATCGCGCCGCCGAACAGCAGCAGCTTCTCGGTCAGCGTCGTCTTGCCCGCGTCCGGGTGCGAGATGATGGCGAAGGTCCGCCGGCGGGAGACGGGCGAACCGTCAGTCTTGCTGGCGTCGGTCTTGGAACCGTCGGTCATGGAACCTGCGATCGTGCTGCTGGGCGGCCCGCCCGAGCCGGCGGCCGCTTCCCTGCGACAGAATGGACCAGGGTCTTTCGCACTTGCGGAAGACAGTCGTCGCCCCACATAATCGCTTACCGAAACAATTGAAAGGAGGTGATCCAGTGTCTCATTGTCATCAGCCGCGCCTGACGGTCTCGACCTGGATCTCCGCCCGTGCGGAGCTTCGCGCCTGAGAAGGCGCAACCGGGTCCCGTGAGGACCGCGGACCGACAATGGAAAGGCCGTCCCGCGAGGGGCGGCCTTTCTTCTTGGGCGTCGCTTCAGCGCCGCGGCGGGTCCCGTAGCGTCCCCGTCTCGGCGGGGTCGGGCCGCGGGCGGGGCTCCGGCGCCCGCTGCGCAGCGCGCGCCGGACCCGCCGACATGGGCCCGGGAGCGGCCGGGCCGACCGGGATCGCCGCCGCCTCCTGGGCGGCTTCGGCCCGCAGCTTCGCCCACGCTTGGGCGCGCGACAGCCGGTCCGCCTCGTTCTCGTCGAGGATCACGTCGGGATGCGGGGACGCCAGCACCCGCTCCGCGGGCCGCAGCAGGGCCTCCCAGGATTGGCCCTGGATCTTGCATCCGCAGCCCGGATTGACGCTGCGCCGGTAGAGGAAGGCCGACCGCAACGCGCCGTAGCGCTGTCCGCCCATCGAGACCGCGTCCGCCATCGCGCCGCCGGCCGATGTCCTGAAGACTTCGGTCCGCGCGCCCGGGCAGAGCGACGTGCACATATCCTGCGCGTCGCCGCCGCGGATCGATTGATTCAGGGGAAAGTAGAACCCGTCGCAGGTGCGCACGCAGGCGAACCGGCCGCCCTTGGCCATGAAGCGCTTGCGCAGCGGCGAGCCCGGCGGCTCGACGGGCGGCTCGGTGACCGCATAGGCGCCGGCCTGCGCGACGGAGGCGAGATATCCCGCGCTGATGCGCGTGGGAGCCGGGGCGGCGATCCAGAGAGGCGGGAGGGCCGCGATCGCGCCGGACGTGGGCGGCGGGGCGGGCTGAGGCTGGCGTCCCTCTGCCGCCGGCGCGAAAGCGAGCGTCGACGGCGACAGGCTCGCGTCCGTGGGTCGCGGCGCGGCCGGAGGGGCGATCCGGGGCGGGACCGGCGCCCGCGCCTCGATCCGGGCGTCGCGCGCCGGCGGCCGCGTCTCCGCATCGGCGTCAGCGGCGCGGGTCCGCTGCGGCGTGGCGGCCGGGACCTGCGCGGCGGGACCGCGCCTGGCCGCCCGCGGCTCGACCGGCCGCGGCAGCCGGGCCTCAGGCGCGCGCTGCGTCGCTTCGGCCACGCCGGGCGCAGGGGCCGCGCGGCCTCGCGGCGCCTTGGCCCGGGGGACCGGGGCGGCCTGGGCCGCCGCTTCGTCGGCCTCGACAGGAGCCAGCGCCAGCGGCGGCCGCGAGCCCTCGGGCCCGCACGCCGTCACGCGCTTGCCGAACCAATGATTCAGCTGCAGCTCGCGATGGATGGCGGCGAGCCGCTCGGCCAGCACGGCGCAGTAGTCCTCGGCGCCGGTGATCACCGCCGGCCGTCGCGCGCACCCCATCGCCCCGTAGGAGGCGTGCAACTGCCCATATTCGCTGCGCAGCGCGCCATTGATCGCGGCGCGATCGCTCCAGGGCCAGCGGCGTTGGTCCGGGCAGCCCTCGGCCTGCGCCGACGACGCGATCGCCAGGCCGAGCAACACGGAAAGGGACGTTAAGCATCTCGAAGCCATGGCGAAAACTTGCCATGATCATCTCACGCCATGCTTAAAGAGCATGGTTAGCAAATATCAAAGATGAAACTGCCGAAATCGTGGTTAACGAAGGGTGACCAAGGCGGCCCTTCAGCCTGCGGAGCCGCTCACGAGCCGCAGGCGCGGCCTCTGGGCCCCGCTCATGAAGGTCAGCGCCACCCAGTCCTCGCCGGCGGCGCTCTCGATCGCGCGGTAGCCGAAGCCCTGCGCGAAGGCGCGGGCCTGCTCCAGGGCGTCGCGGCCGATCCGCGCGTCGAAGCGCCTGAGCCCCGCCGCCATGCTGGCGGCCAGGACGCCGATCTCGAACCCCTCGTCGAACTCAGCCGACCGGCCCGGGAAGCGGACCGTCAGGCCATCCTGCACAGTCATGCGACGCATGAAGATATCCCCTGCGTCATTTCTCGGACAACATGGTTAACGAATTCTGAGCAGCCTCCGGCGCACGCGCGCGGCCCGGATGGAACATCGGCGAAGGTCCCGAATTGGAGTTCCGACGAATCACCGAAGCGAGGCGGCGCTCAGCACCCATGACCCATGATCACCACGACCCAGCGCACCGCGCCACGCCGACGCACGGCCAGACCGACGTCCTGCCCCTCGCCGAGGAGAGGCTCGTCGTCGGCAAGGAGGACGTCGTCACCGGCCGGCTGCGCGTCCGGACGCAGACGAAGGAGACGCAGGAGATCGCCAGCCTCGACCTGGCGAGCGAGGACGCCGACGTCGTCCGTGTCCCGATCGGGCGCGAGGTCGACGCCGCGCCCCCGGTCAGGACCGAGAACGACGTCACCATCGTGCCGATCCTCGAGGAGGTGATGGTGGTGGAGAAGCGCCTCGTCCTGAAGGAGGAGCTCCATATCCGCCGCCGGACCACGGTCGAGAGCTTCGAAGCCCCCGTCACGCTGCGCCGCCAGGAGGCGGTCGTCGAGCGCGAGGACGCCACGGGCGCCGCCGCCGACAGCCGCCCGTGAGCTCGTCAACGCCAGCAGGGTCAGGAGAGCCAGAATGAGCGATTCAGTCCAGGCCGGGACGGCCACCCCCACCGACCGCGCCCAGCACACGGTCGCGGCGCTGTTCGACAGCCGCGCCGAGGCCGAGCGCGCCGTCGACGCCCTCATCGAGGAGGGCTTCGACCGCGACGACGTCCGCCTCATGCCGGAGAGCGAGCGCGACCACGAAGGCTCCGACCTCGTCGAGGCGCCGCGCGCCGACACGGGATTCTGGGCCTCGCTGCGCGACATGTTCTTCCCCGAGGAGGACCGGCACGTCTACGCCGAGGGCCTGCGCCGCGGCGGATACCTGGTGTCGGTGCGCACCAGCCCCGAGCACTACGAGAAGGCGATCGACATCCTTGACGACGAAGGCACGATCGACCTCGACGAGCGCGAGGCAGCCTGGCGCACGCAGGGCTGGTCCGGCTACGCCGGATCGGACTACGAGCCCGGCTCGTCGCTGGGCGGAGACGCCGCGCCCGCTCCGGCCCCGGCCCGGACCGAGCCCGCCTCCCGGCCCGCCGCCATGACCACCACCGAGGACGCGTTCAACGTCGAGGGCGGCCGCCAAGGCGAGCAGGTCATCCCGATCGCGGAGGAGACCCTGCGGGTCGGCAAGCGCATCGCCCGGGGCGGGCAGGTGCGGGTCCGCAGCTACGTCGTCGAGACGCCCGTCTCCGAGCAGGTGAACCTGCGCGACGAGCACGTCACGATCGAGCGCCGTCCCGCGGACAGGCGGCTATCCGGCGCCGAGGACCCCTTCCGCGAGCGCACGGTCGAGATGGACGAGGCGCGCGAGGAGCCGGTGGTCTCCAAGGAGGCGCGCGTGCGCGAGGAGCTCGTCGTCAACAAGGACGTCGAGACGCGCAACGAAACCGTCAGCGACAAGGTCCGCCGGACCGAGGTCGAGGTCCAGGACGATCGCAACGCCCGCAGCGCCGGAACCGGCGGCGAGCCCGGCCGGCGATAGGCGCCCACGCGGTCAGCTCCTGGCCGAGGCGCAGGGGCGTCACTGCCCCGCCGACGCCTTGGTGACCGCGCCCGTCTCGATGTCCGAGGTCGGGTTCAGGGAGGATTGCGACAGCTCCAGCGGGGTCACGCTTCCGGGCGCGATGACCCTCACGGCCGCGGGTCCCGGCCCCGCCGAGGCCGGCTCGGCGGAGGCCGCGGCGGTCGCCCCGGCGGGCCTGACGATGATGTCGTTGTCGCCCGGCTCGCCGGCCGGCGGCTTGCGTTTCGCTCCCTTGAGGGCGGCGGACTTCGATCCGGCCGCCGACGCCTGGGCCATCCGGGCCGCGAGGGCGGCGTCGACCACGATGTCGGAACTGCGCCTCGCGATCATGCCCTCGGCCTTGGCGAGAGCCTGCGCCCAGCTCTGCCCGTCGCCCTTGCAGGAGCAGCTCTTGTCGACGGACGTGCGGTATTTGAGGGCGTTCGGCAGGGCCGTGTAGGCCTGGCCATGGGTCGAGACCGCCTCCTGGATCGCGCCGCCGTCCGGCATGCGGAACACGGCCGTCTCCGCTCCCGGGCAGAGCGACTGGCACATGCCCTCGACGTCGCCGTCCTCTGGCTTGGCCGAGAGCGGGAAGAAGAACCCGTCGCAGGTGCGCACGCAAACCAGCTTGCGCCCGCCGCGCGGCGAATATCCGCCCGACGCCGAAGCCTTTTCGACATGCTCCCGGTCCGAACAGGCCGCCGCGATGGCCCCGCGCAGCTGCGCCTTGCGCGCCTGGACGTCGGCGCCGCCGCCGCCCGAGACCGCGGCCGATTGCAGCGAGCGCAGCCGGGCCGCGACGCCCTGGCAGGCGGGCGGCGGCCCGAAGAACAGGAACCCTCCGCCATTGCAGCCCATGTCGCGATAGACGGCGGCGAGTTGCGCATACTCCTGGCGCGCCGCAGCGCCGCCCCCGTCGCCGAGGCTACGGTACTCGGCCTTGAGCTGCCGGCATGGAGCCGACTGGGCCAGCGCCCCTGTCGAGGCCATGACGCCCGCCACCAACGCCAGGAGCGCGGCGGCGGGCCGATTGTGTCTGCACGGTGTCGATCCCATGGCGATCAAACCGACGTCGGGGGCCGAAGTTCCTCGGAAAAATACCGCCCGGCGGCAGGAACCCGCGCGGTCTCAGGCATGGTTGAGAAGACCTGAATCCAGGCCTTCCCCATCCTTCATCTCACGGCTTCGGAGTCGCCCGATCGCGGCTCAGCGCCAGCGCCGGCCGCCGCCCCAGTGGCCGCCGCCACCCCAGTGACGACCGCCCCAGCCGCCTCCGGCGAACCGCGCGCCGCCCCAATGCGGTCGGCCCGCATAGCCCCAGCGGGCGCCGCCGCCATACCAGCGCGGCCCGCCATAGCCGTAATAGGCGTGTCGGCGATAGGCGTAGCCCGGGTAGCCATAGCCGTAGCCATAGGCCGGGTAGCCGTAGCCATAAGCCGGGTAGCCGCCATAGTAGTAGGAATCGTAGTAGCGGTCCTGCGCCGCGCCGGCCGCGATCGCGCCGGCGACGAGGCCGAAGGCGCCGAGCGCAGCCCGGGCCCCGGCCCTGTCGTCATAATAGGGGCGATGCGCATAGCGCCGGTGATGATAGCGCGTGGCGTAGTGACGGACGCGGTGGTGATGCCTGACGGCTGCGTGACGCCGCGCCCGGTAGGCGACGTCCTGCAGGACGCCCTCGCCCGCGAGCGCGCCGGCGTTGACGACCGGGAAGGGCGCGGCCGACGCCGTCTGGACCGGCGCGCCGCCCAGCAACGCGGCCGCCGCTCCGGCGGCCAGCAGGCCTCGCAATGAGAACCATCGGTGAATCGAAAGCGCCATGGCGTCCTCCGTGCGCGGCTCGGCCCCCTCGACAACGCCGGATGATCCGACCCTGTTCCTGTCAGGCGCGCCCGCCGCGTTCAGGATCAGTTTACCACGAACTTGGCCGCCCGGGCTATTGCGGCGCCTCCGCCATCAGGACCTCGAAGGTGATGCAGACCGGGCATTCTCCCGGAACGAGCCGCCCCGCATGGATGCGGCCTTGCGTGTCGACGAGCGTCACGTCGATCTCGGCGCGCCATTCGCCCGCCTCGTCCCGCGCCACGCGCCCGCGCTGGACGAAGACCTCCGTGGCGATGTCTGCGACCCGCGCGCCGTCCGCGAAGAGAGGCTGGATCAGGCTCCCCACGCAGCCATGCAGCTCCGCCGCCGCAAAGCCATGGCGCCGGGCGAGCTCCGCCATGGCGCCGCAGAAGTCCTCGTTCGGCCTGACCCGCGCCAGCGCCGTGCGGGGGCCGGAGGCCGGAGCGCCGCCCGCCCCGGCCTGCGGGGCCGGATGGAAGATCTTGAACGCCGTCTCGGGATCCTCGACCGCCTCGATCCCGTGTTCGGCGACGCCCCAGGCGGCGATCCCGATCGGCTCGGCGATGACGCAGTCATGCGGCAGCAGGTGGCCGCCGGTGCGCCGGCCGTCGCTTTCCCGCCAGACGCCATGGACATGGACGAAGGGCGCCCCGTCCCGCAGCCCGAAGGTGGCGTTGGCGCGCTCCAGCCGGGTGACGCCGGCGGGTTCGTGCGGCGCGCTGTACCAGGCCGCGTGCACGCCGTCGGTGGAGAGCGCCGGCATGACGTAGCGGAACGGCGCGAAGGCGCCGCCTTCCAGCGCGGCCGCGCCGCCCCGGATCCCGGCCCCGGCCATGAAGCCGGCGATCGCCTCGTTGATGGTCAGCCCGGCCGCGAGCGCGCCCGACGCGGAGAGGCTGCGGCCGGCGAGGCTGGCGATCCGGTCGGGATGGGCTGGCCCCGGGTGCCGCAGCGACGTCACCCGCGCGTTCACGTCGCGGCTCCGTCGAGCGGCAATAGACCCCGGCTCTCCAACTCCTCGCGCACCATCTTCTTGGTGATCTTGCCGTAGCCCGACTTCGGCAGCGCGTCCCAGAAGAACACCCGCCGCGGCAGCTTGTAGCGGGAGACCTTGTCTCCCATCCAGGCCACGAGCGCGCCTTCGTCGAGCGTCGCTCCTGGGCGCAGCACGCAGACGGCGACGCCGATCTCGCCCCAGGTGCGGTCCGGCACGCCGAGCACGGCCACCTCGGCGATCGCCGGATGGGTCAGGATCTTCTCCTCGACCTCGCGGGGATAGATGTTCGAGCCGCCCGAGATGTACATGTCGGACTGCCGGCCCGTGATGTAGACGAAGCCCTCGCGGTCCATGAAGCCGAGATCGCCGGTGCGGAACCAGCCGTCGCGGAACGCCTTGGCGTTGGCCTCGGGATTGTCGTAGTAGCCGGCGAACACGGCCGGCCCGCAGACGCAGATCTCTCCCGTCGCGCCGGGCTCGACCTCCCGGCCGGCGTCGTCCTGAATCTGCACCTGCATGCCGGTGCGCTCGACGCCGCAGGTCCCGAGCTTGAGGTCCGGCCCGTCCTCGGCCTCGTGCAGCGCCGCCGGCAGGACGGTGATGTTGCCCGTCACCTCGCCGAGCCCAAAATACTGCACGATCACCGGCCCGAGCTTGCGCAGGGCGTATTTCTGGTCCTCGCGATACATCGGCGCGCCGGCGTAGATGACGTGCCGCAGCGAGGAATGGTCGTGGCGGTCCACCCCCGGGTGCTCGACCAGCATCTTCAGGATGGTCGGCACCGTGAACATGTTGGCGACGCGGTGTTCGGCGATGAGCCGCCAGGCCTCCTCGGCGTCGAAGCGATCGCCGGGCGGCAGCACGGTCTTCACCGCCCGCGCGGTCTGCACCAGCTGGTGCACGCCCGCGCCGTGCGACAGCGGCGCGACCACCAGGGAGGCGTCCTGCTCGGTGACGCCTGGCGTCAGGTCCGCCAAGTGATTGGTGATGACGAACGCCATCTGGCCATGGGTCAGCACCGCCGCCTTGGGCCGCCCGGTCGTGCCCGACGTGAAGAAGAACCAGCACGGATCGTCGTAGGACACGTCCGCGGCCCGCACCGTCGCGCCCCGATGCTCCTCGATGAGCGCCGCGACGCTGACCTGCGCGAAGGGCGCCTCGCCGAAGCTCGCCAGGACGGCGAGGTCCGGGGCCGCCGCCTTCACGGCCGCCGCGTGGGCGGGAAACTCGGCCTGGCAGAGGAACGCCTTGGCCCCTGACGCGCTGGCCAGATAGGCCACCTCGTCCGGCACGAGGCGGAAATTGGTCGGGACCCACACGGCGCCGAGCCGGAAGGCCGCGAACATGGATTCGAACATCTCGTTGCAATTCTTCGCGTGCACGAGGACGCGGTCGCCCTTGCCGACGCCGCGCGCCTGCAGGGCTGCGGTCAGCCCATGCGTCCGCTCCTCCAGCTGCGACCACGTCCACGAGCGCTCGCCCCACACGAATCCGTCGCGATCCGGAAAGCGCCGGGCGGCCTGGCTGAGGATGTGGGCGAGGTTCATGACCCGGTTGGAAACGCGGGCCGTTCCGCCGCGATAGTGCTCGTTTTCCCGGGACATCAGCCTCTCCTCCCCGTGTTCCACGTTGACCGGACGGGCATTCTGCTTAGATTGAGCCGTCCTTCGCCGGGTCCGAGTGGACCACCGGATGACGAAAAAAAGCAACACGGGGGTGAAACGGAACGCCTCTGCACGAGACGCAGTCCTTGCGTCCGGGCGGCGCGGCGGATCACCCACTGGGAGATAGCCCACGATGGCACGTTTGACCCGCCGCGATCTTCTCGCAACCACCGGCGCCGCCTTCGCGGCCGGCTCATTCGGCATCATCGGACGCGCGTCCGCCGCCGAGTTCACCTACAAGTTCGCCAACAACCTGCCGGCCACGCACCCGCTGAACGCGCGCGCCCAGGAGGCGGCCGAAAAGATCAAGTCCGGCACCAATGGCCGGGTCGAGATCCAGATTTTCCCGAACAACCAGTTGGGCTCCGACACCGACATGCTGAGCCAGGTGCGCTCCGGCGGCGTGGAGTTCTTCACCCTGTCGGGCCTGATCCTGTCGACGCTCGTCCCCGCCGCCTCGATCAACGGCATCGGCTTCGCGTTCCCGGACTACGACACGGTCTGGAAGGCCATGGACGGGGACCTCGGCAATTATGTCCGCGGCCAGATCGGCAAGGCCGGCCTCGTCGTGATGGACAAGATCTGGGACAACGGCTTCCGCCAGACGACGTCGTCGTCGAAGCCGATCGTCACGCCCGACGACCTGAAGAACTTCAAGATCCGGGTGCCGGTGAGCCCGCTCTGGACGTCGATGTACAAGGCGTTCGATTCCGCCCCGACCTCGATCAATTTCAGTGAGGTCTACTCGGCCCTGCAGACCAAGGTGGTCGACGGCCAGGAGAACCCGCTGGCGATCATCGCGACGGCCAAGCTCTATGAGGTGCAGAAGTTCTGCTCGCTCACCAACCACATGTGGGACGGCTTCCACATGCTGGCCAACCGCCGCGCCTGGGAGAAGCTGCCAGAGGCCGACCGCGCCGTCGTGGCGCGCGAGTGGAACGCCGCCGCCATCGCCGAGCGCGCCGACGTCGCCAAGCTCAACGCCGGCCTCAAGGGCGAACTGGAGGGCAAGGGCCTCGCCTTCAATCAGCCCGACCCGGCGCCCTTCCGCGAGAAGCTGCGCTCGGCCGGCTTCTATTCCGAGTGGAAGGGCAAATATGGCGACGAAGCCTGGGCCCTTCTCGAGAAGGCCGTGGGCAAGCTCTCCTGAGAAAACCTGACGCCCCCTCATCCTGAGGAGCCATGCGCAGCATGGCGTCTCAGGGGACGAGGGGGTCCAGCGCGCTCGAAGGCGCAGCTCCGCTGGAGTCCCTCGTCCTTCGAGACGCAGGCCCAAGCGGGCCTGCTCCTCAGGATCAGGGGCTTGGGGAGGCGAGCAGTTGGCGACGATGCGGCCGGGCTTCGAGGATCATGGCGAGTTTGCAGACAATTGAGCCGGCCGTTGCGGTCGTGTCCGGCTGGCGCGGCCTGGCCGCCCGGACGGAGGCCGCGATCGGATGGCTGGTGGAGATCCCCGCCGCCCTGCTGGTGGTGGCCGAGATCGTCGTGCTCTTCGCCGGCATCGTGGCGCGCTACGTCCTCCACAAGCCGCTGATCTGGTCGGACGAGCTCGCCTCGATCCTGTTCCTGTGGCTCGCCATGCTGGGCGCCGTCGTGGCCTTCCGGCGCGGCGAGCACATGCGCATGACGGCGCTGGTCGGCATGGTGGGACCGCGCGCGCGGGCGTTCCTGGACGCCGTGGCGGTGTGCGCCGCCCTGGCCTTCCTGCTGATGATCGTCTACCCGGCCTATGACTACGCCTATGAGGAAAGCTACATCGTCACGCCCGCGCTGGAGATCCAGAACGTGTGGCGCGCCGCGGCGCTGTGCGTCGGCGCCAGCCTGATGATCCTGCTGGCCCTGCTGCGCCTCGCCCGGGTCGCGGATCTCGGCGTCACGCTCGCGGCCCTCGTCCTCGTGGCGGCGCTGTCGGCCGTGTTCTGGTTTGCGGGGCCCGCCCTGAAGCCGCTGGGCAACCTCAACCTGATCATCTTCTTCATCGGCGTCGTCGCCGCGACGGTGCTGTCGGGCGTGCCCATCGCCTTCGCGTTCGGGCTGGCGAGCTTCGGCTACCTCGCCACCACCACGAGCGTGCCCATGCTGGTCGTGATCGGGCGCATGGACGAGGGCATGTCCCACCTCATCCTGCTCTCGGTGCCGCTCTTCGTGTTCCTCGGCCTGCTCATCGAGATGACCGGCATGGCCAAGGCCATGGTGCAGTTCCTCGCCAGCCTGCTCGGCCACGTGCGCGGCGGGCTCTCCTATGTGCTGGTCGGCGCGATGTACCTCGTTTCCGGCATCTCCGGCGCCAAGGCGGCCGACATGGCGGCGGTCGCGCCCGTGCTCTTTCCCGAGATGAAGCGCCGCGGCGCCAAGCCGGGCGACCTCGTGGCGCTGCTGTCGGCCACCGGCGCCCAGACCGAGACGATCCCGCCGAGCCTCGTGCTGATCACCATCGGGTCCGTGACGGGCGTCTCCATCGCGGCGCTGTTCACCGGCGGGCTGCTGCCGGGCGTGATCCTGGCCATCACTTTGTGCGTGGTCGTGCGCTTCCGCTACCGCAACGAGGACCTCTCGCATGTGGTCAAGGCCAGCCGGGCCGAGATCGGGCGCACCTTCCTGATCGCGCTGCCGGCGCTGGCGCTGCCCTTCATCATCCGCGCGGCGGTGGTGGAAGGCGTCGCCACCGCGACCGAGGTCTCCACCATCGGCATCGTCTACTCGCTGGTGGTCGGCCTGATCGTCTATCGGCAGTTCGACTGGGCGCGCCTGAAGCCGATGCTGATCGAGACGGCGGCCCTGTCGGGGGCGATCCTGTTCATCATCGGCGCCGCCACCGCCATGGCCTGGGCGCTCACCCAGTCGGGCTTCTCGCGCGACCTCGCCGCCCTGATGGCCAAGGCGCCGGGCGGCGGCGCCACTTTCATCGCCATCTCGATCGTGGCTTTCATCGTGCTCGGCAGCGTGCTGGAGGGCATCCCGGCCATCGTGCTGTTCGGGCCGCTGCTCTTTCCCATCGCCCGGCAGCTCGGCGTGCACGAGGTCCACTACGCCATGGTGGTCATCCTCTCGATGGGCATCGGCCTTTTCGCGCCGCCCTTCGGCGTCGGCTACTACGCCGCCTGCGCGATCGGCCGGGTGAGCCCCGACGAGGGCATGGGGCCGATCTGGGGCTACCTGTTGGCGCTGCTGGTGGGCCTCGTCGTCGTCGCCGCGGTGCCGTGGATCTCCATCGGCTTTCTCTGAGGCTGGAGTCCGTTTCGTACATGGGCGGCGAAACGTCGCCTCGGGATGCAATCCAAGATTGCATCCGTTAACGTGCGGCCGAAGGGAGCCGGAACAATCGTCTTGATCCAGCGTTCGCTCCCCAGAGGGAGCGTTCGGTTGGCGGCAAGGAGAGTGGCGGCGTGCGTATGCGTCCTGGCGGGGCTGTCAGCCCTTCCGGGCGGAGACGCGCAGGCGCTCGACATCCTCGGCCTGTTCGGCCTGGGCGCAAAGCCGCCGGCCCCGAGCCCCACCACCTATCCGTATGATCTGACCATCGAGGCCCCGGGCGCGCCCAGGGACGTGCGCCAGGCCGTGGAGGACGCCTCCAACCTGGCCCGCCTCAAGACCGAGGCGCCCGGCGCGGCCGACCAGCTCGTGCGGATCGCCCAGGCCGACCTGCCCCGCATCACCGACGCGCTCTGGGGCATGGGATACTATTCCGCCTCCGTCGTCATCGAGGTCGCCGGCGCGCCGCTGGCCCTGGGCGCCCTGCGCCCCGAGGCCGCCGCCCGCGCCGCCGAGGCCTATCGGGGCCGGGCGCTCGTGCCGGTCCGAATCGTGGCCCAGGCCGGGCCGCAATATCGCTTCCGCCGCATCGTCGTGCTCGACGACGCCTCCGGCCTGCCCTTCTCGCCCGACGAGCTGCCGCAGCGCGCCGTCAAGCTGCGGCCCGGCGATCCCGCCCGCTCGGCCGACGTGATCGCGGCCGAGGCCCGGATCGTGGACCATTTCCGCGAGAAGTCGCACCCCTTCGCCAAGGTGGTTTCGCGCGCTCCGGTGGTGATCCACCCCGAGCAGGCGATGGACGTCACCCTGCGGGTCCGGCCCGGGCCGACGGCCGGCTTCGGGGCCATCACGCTGTCGGGCGCCGAGGGCGTCGACCACGCGGTGGTGCGGTCCTTCATCTACACAGAGCCGGGCGACCCGTATTCGGTCACCGCCATCAACGGCGTCCGCAAGTCGGTCGGCCGGATCGAGGCGCTGGGCTCCGTGCGCATCCGCGAGGCCGAGAGGCTGGACGCGAACGGAAACCTGCCGATCTTCGTCGAGCTGACGGAGCGCAAGCAGCATGCGCTCGGCGTCTCCGCCCTCTACTCCACCACGGACGGCCCGGAGGTGCGCTCCTACTGGACGCATCGCAACCTGTTCGGCGGCGGCGAAGTGCTGCGCATCGAGGGCAGCACCTTCTACGCCGGCCGGGCGCTGGGCGAGCCGGCCCGCAACCGCGACGAGAAGCGGCTGGTCTCCTCCGACATCGGCGGCCGGTTCGGCTTCACCTTCCTGAAGCCCGGCCTGTGGGGCACGCGCAACGACCTGCTCGTGTCGGCGCTGGCGGCCCGCGAGAAGGGCTACGCCTATACGGACCGCCGCGCCGGCGGCGAGATCGACCTGCGCCACCGCTTCTCCGATGTGAGCTCCGCCCAAATCGGCGTCCGGGCGGAGCGCGGCCGCACCAGCGACGCGCTCGGCAACATCGACTACACGCTCGTCGGCGTCCCGGTCTCGTTCACCTACGACTCCACCGACAAGCCGCTCGATCCCAGCCGCGGCGTCCGCTTCACCGCCTCGGTGACGCCCTACCCCACTTTCCTGGGCTCCACCGTCGGCATGACTATCGCCAAGGCCAACGCCTCGGCCTATTACGCGCTGGACGAGGACGCCCGCTACATCCTGGCGGCGCGCCTCGGCCTCGGCTCCATCCTGGGCGCGGACCTGGAGGACATCCCCTCCAACTACCGCTTCTACGCCGGCGGCGGCGGCTCGGTGCGCGGCTACCGCTACCAGAGCCTCAGCCCGCAGGTCGGGCGGTTCCCGATCGGCGGCCAGAGCCTGGTGGAAGGCTCCGTCGAAGCCCGCATCAAGGTGACCGACACGATCGGGGTCGTGCCCTTCGTCGACGCCGGGCAGGCCTATGCGGAACGCTATCCGCGCCTCAATCAGCCGCTGCGCGTCGCCGCCGGCCTCGGCCTTCGCTACTACACCTCGATCGGGCCGATCCGGCTGGACGTCGCCACCCCGCTCAACAAGCAGAAGGGGGACAAGCCCGTCTCCCTCTATATCAGCATCGGGCAGTCCTTCTGATGAGAGCCGCGCGCGCCATCCTGCTCGGACTGCTCGGCCTCGCCGCCCTGGCGGGCGCCTATCTGGCCGGCGACGGCCCTGCGCGGGCCCAGAGCGAGCAGAACTCGCTCGCCAGCCTGCTGTCCTGGGCGCTGTCCACGCCGGAGAACCGCGTCCGGGTGGGCGCGGTGGAGGGCGCGCTCTCCTCCGACGCGGTGATCCGCGACGTCCAGATCTCCGACCGCGAGGGCGTCTGGATCACGCTCGACCGGGCCAGGATCTCCTGGCGCAGGACGGCGCTGCTGGCGCGGCGGCTCGAGATCGACGCGCTCGAGGTCGACCGCCTCACGGTCGCGCGCCGCCCGGTGGCCACCGAGACGGACGCCGCGCAGGCCGCCGAGGCGCCCGCCCTGCCGGCCCTGCCGGTGAAGCTGATCGTCAAGCAGTTCGCCATGAAGGAGCTTGCGCTCGGCGAGAAGGTGCTCGGCCAGGCCGCCCGGATCGCCGTCCAGGGCGACGCCGTGCTGGGCGCTCCTGCGGAGGGCCTCTCGCTGCACCTGCAGGCGACGCGGCTCGACGCCCAGGGACGCTTCGCCGCGGCGGTCAATTACGTGCCGCAGAGCGCGCAGCTCGATCTCAACCTCGACTTCACCGAACCGGCCGGCGGCCTCGTCGCCAGCGTCATCAACCTGCCGGGCCAGCCCCCGATCGACCTGAAGGTGCAGGGCCGCGGGCCGCTGGACGGCTTCCAGGCGTCGCTGAACTTCGTCTCGGGCCCGCAGCTCGGCGCCCAGGGCCGCGCCGTCGTCACCCGCGAAGGCGCGGGCCGGCGGGTGGCGCTAGCGCTGGGCGCCCGCATCGAAGCCCTGCTGCCGCCTGTGGTCGCGCCGGTCTTCGCCGGATCGACCGACCTGAACGGCGACGTGCTGGTGGGCGACGACGGAAGCGTCGCCTTTCGCCAGCTCGACGTCACCGCCCGGGCGGCGCGGCTCACGGTGGGCGGCGCGGTCGACCCGCAGCAGAACCTGGACCTCAGGCTCGCCATCCGCTCCCTGCCGACCGACGGCGCCAAGACCCGCGCCGGCGAGGTCGAGATCGGCCGCCTCGTCCTCGACGCCACCGCCAAGGGGCCCGCGACCGCCGCCGCCGTGCAGGCCCGCCTCGACGGGCGCGAGATCGCGACGCCCTGGGGCAAGGTCGCCTCGATCGCCGGCTCGCTCGGCGTCGAACCCGCGGCCGCCGGCGCGGCCGACGCCCGCTCCGCCGTGGCCGTGGACCTGCATGCGGCGGGGGTGGCCCCGGCCGACGCCGGCGAGGCCCGCGCGCTGGGCGACCGCATCGACCTCGTCGCCAAAGGCCGGGTGGACGCCTCCTTCGTCGCCGATCTCGGCGAGGCCCGCCTGACCACGCCCACCCTCCAGGCGTCCTGGACGGGGATCGTGGGCGCGCGCCGCCTCGACGGGGCGGCCTCCGTCCGGATCGCGCGGCTCGCCGCCTTTTCCGGGCTGGTCGGGCGCGAGCTCGGCGGTTCGGCCGACCTGAGCGCCAAGGTGACGGGAGACCCCCGCCGCTACCGCATCGACGCCGCGCTGGACGGACGCCTGGCGGACGCCCGCATCGGCGCGCCGCCCTTCGACCGGCTGATGGCCGGCGCAGTCTCCATCAAGGGCCTCGCCCGGCGCCTTCCGGGCGGCCTCGGCTTCTCGGACCTGCGCATCGAGGGACCCAATGTCCGCACCCGCCTCGACGGCGACGCCACGACGGAGGCCGCCAACCTGGCCGCGCATGTCTCCGCGCCCGACCTGAAGCGCGTCGACGAGCGCATCGCCGGCTCCGCCGAGCTCGACGCCAGGCTCACCGGCTCCCTCGAGCGGCCGGACCTGAACGCCACCGTGGCGCTGCGCGATGCGCGCGCGCTCGGCAAGGCGATCCCGCGCCTCGTCGTCGACATCGCGGCGACCAACCTCACGGGCGAGCTCGACGCCCGCCTGCGCCTCGACGGAGAGGTCGACCGCAAGCCGGCGGCCGGGCGGCTTCATTTCGCCACCCTGGGGGCCGTCCGAAAGCTCGACGACCTGGACGTCCGGATCGGGTCGGTCCACCTCGCCGGCGGCGTGACGCTGGACGAGAAGGACCTCGCCGTCGGCCGCATCGCGCTCGCGGCGGGGGACCTCGGCGACCTCTCGGCGCTGGCGCTGACGCCGCTGGCGGGTAAGCTCGACGCCTCCATCGACCTGACGTCCGCGAACGGCCGGCAGGACGCCGCCGTCTCGGCCCAGGGCGACCGGATCTCCGTCGCCGGCCAGACCTTGCGGCGTCTCGACGCCAGGCTGACCGCGACCGACCTCTACGCCGCGCCCGTCGTGGACGGGACCGCGACCGCAGACGACGCGGTGCTGGGCGGCGTCAAGCTCAACGCCGTCAGGCTGGCGAGCCGCGGGACCCAGCAGGCCAGCGCCTTCACGCTCACGGCTTCCGGCGACGCCGCGGTGGCGGTCGAAGGGCGCCTCCTGGCCGGACCGCCCATCCGGGTCGACCTGGCGAAGGCCAGCCTGCGCCGCAACGGCCAGACCCTGGCGTTGGCCGGCCCGAGCACGCTGACGATCCAGGACGGCGAGGTGGCGATCCCCGGCCTCGCCATCGAGGCCGGCCGAGGCCGCATCCGCATCGCCGGCCGGGCCGGGGCGCGGCTGGCCCTGACCGCCGACGCCGTGGCCGTGCCGCTCTCCATCGCCGACATCGCCTCGCCGGGCCTCGGCCTGCAAGGCGTGCTCGACGCCCACGCGGAACTCGGCGGAACCGCCGCCGCGCCGACCGGCCCCTACCGCCTCTCCGTCTCGAAAGCCGGCAACGCCGCGAGCCGCGCGGCCGGCGTCCCGCCCATCGACGTCAAGGCCGACGGCCGGCTGGAGGGCGACCGCGCCACGGTGGCGGCCACGGTGTCGGCCGGAAAAGGCGCCGTGGTGCAGGTCGGCGGCTCGGTCCCGCTCTCGCCGCAGGGCGGGCTCGCCCTGACGGTCCGCGGTCCGCTCGACGCCTCGCTCGCCAATGGCATGCTGGCCGCCGGGGGCCAGCGCGTCACGGGCCGGCTGAATCTCGATTTGCGCGTGGAGGGACCGGCGGCCGCGCCTCGCATCGCCGGGACGGCAGCCCTCACGGGCGCGACCTTCGACGATCCGATCGCCGGCGTCCGCCTGCAGGCCATCGAGGGGCGCTTCGCCGCGCGCGGCGAGGACATCGCCATCGAGCGGCTCACGGCGGCCACCCGCAATGGGGGGACGCTGTCGGCTTCCGGCCGGGTTCGCATCGACCCCGCCGCAGGCTTTCCGGCCGACGTCAGGATCACCGGAACCCGCGCCGAGCTGGTCTCCAACGACACGGTGTCGGCCACCGCCAACCTGGCGCTCGCGTTGAGCGGCCCCGTCGCCCGCACGCCGCGCATCTCCGGCACGGTCGACGTCATCTCGATGGACGTCGCCATTCCCGAGAACCTGTCCGGCCCGGCGCAGCCGCTTCCGGGCACGCGGCACGTCGCGCCCGGCCCGGCCGCCCGCGCCCGCCTGGCCGCCGCGCGCCGAGCCGGGACCAAGCGCGCGGGCCCTCCCTTCGTGGCGGCGTTCGATCTCAACCTCACCGCCAACAACCGCATCTTCGTGCGCGGCCGCGGGCTGGAGGCCGAGCTCGGCGGGGCGCTGCGCCTGACCGGCACCAGCAGGGACCCGGTCGCGATCGGCGCCTTCAACCTGCGCAACGGCCGCTTCGACCTCGCCGGGCAGCGCATCGACCTCGTGCGAGGGCGCCTGACCTTCGCGGGCGACCTCACGCCCCAGCTCGACTTCCTGGCCCAGACCCAGGCCGCCGACGTGACGGCCCAGATCGCCGTCACGGGCCTGGCTTCGCAGCCCGACTTCGCCATCACGTCCACGCCGGGTCTGCCGCAGGACGAGATCCTGTCGCGCATCCTGTTCAACCGGGCGGCCGGCGGCCTCACCGGCGTGCAGGCGCTGCAGCTGGCGCAGACGATCGCGCAGCTTTCCGGCGGCGGCGGGCCGGACCTCCTGGGCAGCCTTCGCAAGTCGCTGGGCGCCGACAGCCTCGACATCACCGCCGGGGCGAGCGGCGGGCCGGCCGTCGGCGTGACCCGCTACATCAACCGCCGCGTCCGCATCGGCGTCCGCGCCGGAGCGACGGCCGCCGACACGGGCGTGGGCGTCGACGTCGACATCACCAAGAACATCAAGCTCCGCGGCCAGGTCGGCGCCGACGGCGGAGCCTCGGCGGGCGCGGCGTATGAGATCGAGTATTGATTCAGGCGTCCCTGGATGACTGAGCTGCGCATACACGCCGGCGAGACGCGCCGTCATCCCCGCCGACCTGCGCGCGGCGCCGAAAGAGTCTGGATCCCCTTCCCGGCGCTTCGCGCCGCCGGGAATGACGGCGAGATCGAAGCTCTCATTCGCGGCTCCGCTGCGACGCGGAAAGGTTCGAAGCAGCCGGGCCGTGACCGCGCAACAACCGCGCAAGGCCGATAGCCAAAGCTCACACTTTTCGCATACGTCACAACGCCGCCCGCACTACACTGCGCGAGACAAGAAACTCCGGAGGCACCCATGGCCAAGCTCCTTCCCTTCCAGCGCGAAAAGAACCTGATCGGGGGCGAGTGGGTCGACGCGGATTCGGCCGCGACCATCGAGGTCACGAATCCTGCCACCGGCGAGGTGATCGGCACGGTCCCGAACTGCGGCGCTGCCGAGACCAAGCGCGCCATCGCGGCGGCCCAGAAGGCCTTCGAGGGCTGGCGCGCCACCACGGCGGCCGAGCGCGCCGACAAGCTGCGCAAGCTCGCGGCCGCCATCGAGAAGAACAAGGAGGAGCTCGCCGTGCTCCTCACCACCGAGCAGGGAAAGTCGCTGGCCGAGGCCCGCGGCGAGGTCGGCATCAGCGCCGCCTATGTGCTGTGGTTCGCCGAGGAGGCGCGGCGCGTCTATGGCGATACGATCCCGTCGCCATGGGCCAACCGGCGCATCCTGGTCACCAAGGAGCCGGTGGGCGTGGTGGCCGCCATCACGCCCTGGAACTTCCCGTCCAGCATGCTGTCGCGCAAGCTCGGAGCCGCGCTCGCGGCCGGCTGCACGGTGGTGACCAAGCCCGCGACGCAGACCCCCTACTCCGCCATCGCGTGGGGCCTCTTGGCCGAGGAAGCCGGCATCCCGCCGGGCGTGATCAACATCCTGACCGGCTCGGCCGCCCAGATCGGCGGCGAGATGACGTCCAACCCGACCGTCAAGAAGGTGACCTTCACGGGCTCCACCGAGATCGGCAAGCTCCTGATGAAGCAGGCCTCCGGCACCATGAAGCGCATCTCCATGGAGCTCGGCGGCAACGCGCCCTTCCTGGTCTTCGATGACGCCGACCTCGACGCCGCCGTTGAGGGCGCCATCGGTTCGAAATACCGCAATTCCGGCCAGACCTGCGTCTGCGCCAACCGCTTCTATGTGCAGGCCGGCGTCTATGACGCCTTCGCGGAGAAGTTCGCCAAGGCGGTGCGCGAGCTGAAGGTCGGCAACGGGCTTGAGCCCGGCGTCACCCAGGGCCCGCTGATCGACGAGAAGGCGGTTGAGAAGGTCGAGGAGCACATCGCCGACGTGGTCGCCAAGGGCGGCCGCGTGGTCACGGGCGGCAAGCGCCACGCGCTCGGGCACTCCTTCTTCGAGCCCACCATCGTGGCCGACGTCACGCCCGGCATGAAGGTCGCCAAGGAGGAGACTTTCGGCCCGCTCGCGCCGCTGTTCCGCTTCGACACGGAGGAGCAGGCGCTGGCCATGGCCAACGACACCGAGTTCGGCCTCGCCGCCTACGCTTACACCCGCGACCTCGGCCGCGCCTTCCGGGTGATGGAGGGGCTGCAATACGGCCAGGTCGGCATCAACGCCGGCGTGATCACCACGGAAGTCGCCCCCTTCGGCGGCGTCAAGGAATCCGGCGTCGGCCGCGAGGGCTCGAAATACGGGCTCGATGACTACCTGAACATCAAGTACGGCTGCATCGGGCTCTAGCCGGCGCGCAACTCTCTCCCGCAGCGGGGGAGATGTCGGCGCAGCCGACAGAGGGGGGCGCTCGGGCGGAACTCCGTTCCGCCAAGCGGCGCTCAACCGCCCCCTCCCTGCCCTCCCCCGCTTCGCGGGAGAGGGTTCCGCCACGGCAGCCATTCAGATTTAATCGGAACGGCGGCGACGCGCGCCAACCTCATCCGTTACGAACCATCCTCCCAACCAAAGAGACCCCCATGAACGGCGCCGACCGGCTGTGCGATGTGCTGCTCGCCAACGATATCGACGTGTGCTTCGCCAATCCGGGCACGTCCGAGATGCATTTCGTGGCGGCGTTGGACCGCAAGCCCAAGATGCGCTGCGTGCTGGGCTTGTTCGAAGGCGTCGTGACGGGCGCGGCCGACGGCTATGGCCGGATGGCCGACAAGCCCGCCGCCACGCTGCTGCATCTCGGCCCCGGCCTCGCGAACGGGCTCGCCAACCTGCACAACGCCCGGCGCGCCCGCACGCCGATGCTCAACGTGGTGGGCGACCACGCCACCTATCACCTGCAGCATGACGCGCCGCTCACCAGCGACATCGCCAGCCTGGCGAAGCCGATGTGCCACTGGTACGCGGAGACGAAGACCCCCGAGGACATCGCCTCCACCACCGCGCAGGCCTATGTGGCCGCCATGACGCTGCCGGGCGTCGCCGTGATGACGCTGCCGGGCGACGCCGCCTGGGGCGACCTCGCCCCCGCGCCCGTCGAGCGCACGCCGTTGCCGGCCCTGCCCCACGTCAGCGCCGACGCCATCCGGGACGCCGTCGCGGCCCTGCGCTCGGGCAAGCGCGTCGCCATGCTGATGACCGGCAAGGCCCTGCGCACCGAGGGGCTCACGATCGCGGGCCGCATCGCGGCCAAGACCGGACTGCGCCTGCTCACCCCGCAAAGCATCAACCGCATCGAGCACGGCGTCGGCCGCGTTGCGGTCGACAAGGTGCCCTACCCGGTCGACCAGGGCGTCGAGCACCTCGCCGACATTGACGTGCTGCTGATGCTGGGCACGCAGGTCCCGGTGGCGTTCTTCGCGTATCCGGGCAAGCCCGGCCGCCTCATCCGCGACGATTGCGAGGTGCAGACGCTGGCCCGGCCCGGCGACGACCTCGTCCATGCGCTCAACTGGATCGCCGACGAGGTCGGCGCCAAGGAGCCGCCGCGCCTCGTTCAGCCGGGCGGACTCTCGGACGCGCTCCCCTCCGGCGCGCTCACGGCCGACTCGGTCGGCTACGCGGTGGCGAAGCTGCTGCCCGAGAACGCCATCGTGTGCGACGAGGCGGTGAGCTCCGGCCGCAAGTTCTTCAAGATCTCGGAGAACTCCGCCCCGCACACCTACCTGCAGCTCACCGGCGGCGCGATCGGGGTCGGCATCCCGATGGCGACCGGCGCAGCGGTGGCCTGCCCGGACCGCAAGGTGATCGGCCTGCAGGCCGACGGCAGCGGCATGTACACGGTGCAGGGGCTGTGGACGCAGGCGCGCGAGAACCTCGACGTCGTCACGGTGGTGTTCGCCAACCGCTCCTACGCCATCCTGCATGGCGAGATGCGCAACGTGGGCGTCAACCAGTTCGGCCGCAACGCCGCCCGCATGCTGAACCTGGACGAGCCTTTCCTCGACTGGGTCACCATGGCCAAGGGCATGGGCGTCGAGGGCGGCCGCGCCGAAACCATGGAGGAGTTCGAGAAGCTCTTCCGCGCGGCGCTGTCCCGCAAGGGGCCGTTCCTGATCGAGGCGGTGATCTGAGGCCCGGCGCGCAGACGGCGGCGCAAAGCAATACGCCCGGCTCGGCCGGGCGTGATGAAGGCGTTGTCCCCCAAGTGGGCTGTTCGGGGCGCTGCTTTTTTGTTGTGAGCCCCTTTTATCGGCGAACGTCTGGCCTTGACCTTCGGTGGCGCGGGTGATCAGGCCGGCCGCCTGGAACGTTTGCCCGAATATTCAGCAAGGATTCGAGCAAATTGTAAAGTCCCAGCTCACACGTTGCGGTTTTCCTGTCACAGCCGGGACACATTCGCGAGCCGGGGCCCCGCCGACGGCCACGACGCGATTGATGAAAGCCGCGAATCCAAGCGTCATGCAGAAGGGTTCGGAGCCATCCGATCCCGAACACAACGGCGGGCCGCAACCCGCCTCGGCGGCGGCCTGCGGGCTGGACGGTTTCGAATGGCCTCAGAAGCGCTCGCCCGGCTGTCGCCGGCGCTCTTTCCTCCCTATGGCGTCTGCGAGGAGCTTCCCCCCTCCCGTCTGTTCCGCGACCTCTTCGACGCGGTGCAGAGCGCCGGGCTGTTCCCGGACTCCAAAACCTTCGCGGACGCGGCGCCGCGCCTGCCGGCCGCCGACATCCTGAGGGCCTGGGAGGCCGAGAAGGACGCTCCAGGCTTCGATCTCGCGGTGTTCGTCGCGGCCCATTTCGCCTTGCCGATCGCCACCGAGACCGGCTTCATGACGCTGGCCGGGCGCGACGTGCCGGACCATATCGACGCGCTCTGGCCGATGCTGGAGCGCCACGCCGAGACGCCGCCCGCCGGCTCGTCCCTGCTGGCGCTGGCCCGGCCCTATGTGGTTCCTGGCGGGCGCTTCGGCGAGATCTACTACTGGGACACCTATTTCACCATGCTGGGCCTCGTGCGCAGCGGCCGCGTCGACCTCGCCCGCGGCATGGTGGAGAACGTGTCCGACCTGATCGAGCGCTACGGCCACATGCCCAACGGCAACCGCAGCTACTACCTGACGCGATCTCAGCCGCCCTTCTTCGCCCTCATGGTGGCCATGGTGGCGGGCCTGGGCGACCACGCGGCCGTCCATCGGCGCTACCTGCCGGCGCTGGAGCGCGAATACGCCTTCTGGATGGACGGTGCCCAGGAGATCGCGCCGGGCGGCGCCCACCGGCGCGTCGTCCGCCTCGCCGACGGCGCCCTGCTGAACCGCTATTTCGACGACCGGGCGACGCCGCGCGACGAGAGCTGGCGCGAGGACGTCGAGACCGCGGCGGCCGCGCCCGGCCGCGAGCCGACCGAGGTCTGGCGCGACCTGCGCGCCGCGGCCGAGAGCGGCTGGGATTTCTCCAGCCGCTGGCTCGTCCCGGGCGAGCCGCTCTCCTCCATCCGCACCACCCGGATCGCGCCGGTCGACCTCAACTGCCTCATGCTGCAGCTGGAGGTGACGCTCGGCGAAGCCTACGGGTGGGACGGCCGGCCGGACGAGGCGAGCGCCCTCAAGCAGGCCGCCCTGCGCCGGCGCGACGCCATCCAGGCGCATCTGTGGGACGCCGGCCGCGGCGTCTATGGCGACCTGCTCTGGGACGAGGGCGCGCTCACCGGCGTGGTCAGCGCCGCGACCCTGTTCCCGCTCTTTTGCGGAATCGCGACCAGCAGCCGGGCCCGGGCCGTGGCGGCGGCCGTGCGCACCGGGCTCCTGGGCCGCGGCGGCCTGGTGACCACGTCCGCCCGCTCGGGCGAGCAGTGGGACGCCCCCAATGGCTGGGCGCCCCTGCAGTGGATCGCCGTCTCCGGACTGTCGGACTATGACGAGCACGGCCTCGCCGACGAGATCGCGCGCCGCTGGATCGCCAAGGTCTGCACCGTCTATGAGGCCACCGGCAAGCTGATGGAGAAATACGACGTCCTCACCGAGGACCTCGCGGCGGGCGGCGGCGAATATCCCAACCAGGACGGCTTCGGCTGGACCAACGGGGTGACGCGCGAGCTGATGGCCCGCTACCCCGAGACGGCGCAGGTGTTCCGCCCCGGCGTGGCGGTCGCCAACGGGACGCCGGAGCGCGCCGTCGCGAGGGCGGCCCTCTAGGGTCCGGACTTCGCGCGCGCCCGAGCCGGTGCTAAAGCTGGGGCCGAGGGAGCCCCGGGCGCGTGCGCATACTTCTGGTCGAGGATTCCGAGGATCTGGGCGACGCCATCTCGTCCAAGCTGCGGCTGTCGGGGCACGCGGTGGAATGGGTGCGCGACGGCGACGCCGCGGCCGAGATGGCCGCCGCCGAGGCCTTCGACGCCATCCTGCTCGACATCAACCTGCCCGGCCGCGACGGCTTCGCCGTGCTGGCGGGCCTGCGCGCCGCCCGCATCGCCTCGCCGGTGCTGGTGATGACGGCGCGCTCGGAGATCGACGACAAGATCGGCATCCTCGACCTCGGCGCCGACGACTACATGGTCAAGCCCTTCGACCTGCGGGAGCTGGAGGCGCGGCTGCGCGCGCTGCTGCGGCGCCCCGCCGGCGCGCTCTCCAGCGCGGTCACGATCGGCGACCTCGTGATCGACCATGCGGCGGGCCTCGCCCGGCTCGGCGCCGCGCCGCTGGACCTCAGCCGGCGCGAGTTCCGCCTCCTGGAGATCCTGGCCAGCCGCCTCGGCCAGGTGATCCCCAAGCAGCGCCTCATGGACCAGCTCTTCAGCCTCGACGACGAGGTCTCCGAAAACGCGCTGGAGCTCTATGTCTCGCGCCTGCGCCGCAAGCTGCATGGCGCGCCCCTGTCGATCGTGACCGTGAGGGGCGCCGGCTATGCGGCTCGCACCCACGACGCCTAGCGGCTTCTCGCTCGGCCGGCGCCTGCTGGTCGCCGCCGGCGTCGCGCTCGCGGCCGCCACCGTGGCCCTGGTGGCGATCAGCGCGGTCTATTCGCGCCAGGCCGCCGACGCGGCGTTCGACCGCCTGCTGGCCGCCTCGGCCCTGTCGATCGCCGGCGCGGTGCAGGTCGAGGAGGGACGCGTCGCCGTGGAGGTGCCCTTCGCGGCTCTCGCCATGCTGGGCTTCGCGGCCGAGGATCGCATCTTCTACGAGGTGCTCGATCCGGAGGGAAAGCCCGTCACCGGCTACTCGGACCTTGGCGAGGGCCTGGCCCCGGCCCGCGCCGCCGAGCCGGTGTTCCAGAACCTCCGCTTCCGGGGCGACGAAATCCGCGTCGTGACCGTGGGGCGCCTGATCTCGCTCGCCGACCGGGCCGGATGGGTCACGGTCCGGGTCGGCGAGACCCGCGACGCCCGGGCGCTGCTCAGCGCCGAGCTGACGCGCCGCGCCGTCTGGCCGCTGCTGGCGCTGGCCGGCGTCGCGCTGCTGCTGGTCCATCTCGGCGTGCGCCGGGCGCTGCGGCCCCTGCGGGCCATCGAAAAGGAGCTCCGCGCCCGCGCGCCTAACGACCTGCAGCCGCTGCGCGCCCCGGCCCCGCACGAGGTCGACGAGCTCGTCACCGCCCTCAACGACTTCATGGCCCGCCTGGGCAACGTCTTCGGCCGCCTCAGCTCTCTGCTGGCCGACGCGGCCCACCAGGTGAGGACGCCGCTCGCGTCCCTGCGCGCCCAGGCCGAGATCGCCGTCGATGAGACCGACCCGGCGCGCCTGCGCGACCGCCTCGGCCGCATCCACGCCAATGCGGTGCAGGCCAGCCAGCTCGTCGGCCAGATCCTGATGGACGCCACCATCATCCATCGCCTCGAGAGCCGGGAGAACGCGCCCGTGCCCGTGGCCGGCGTCGTCGAGGATGCGCTGAAGAGCCTCGACCCCGCCGCCATGGCGCGCATCCGGACCCGAATGGACCCAGCGGCCGCCCAGGCGCTGGTCGCCGGCGACCGGGTGGCGCTGCGCGAAATGCTGAAGAACCTCGTCGAGAACGCCCTCCTGCACGCCCCCGAGGGTCCCATCGACGTGACCCTGGAGCAAAGCCGGCCGGACCGCGTGGCCCTGACCGTGCAGGACCGCGGACCGGGCATCCCGGACGACGAGAAGCAGGCCGTCCTGCAGCGCTTCCGCCGCGGCCGCGCCGCCCGCGACGGCACCGGATCGGGCCTCGGCCTCTCCATCGTGGACTCGGTCGCGCGCGGCCATGGCGGCGCGCTGACGCTGGCGGACCGTCCCGGCGGCGGGCTCGTCGCCTGCGTCGATCTCGCCGCGGAGCCTGCGCCCCACCGCCCGGCGCTGCTGGCGAGCCTTCTCGCCGCCGCCGGCGCGCTCGCGCTCGCCGCGCTGTCGGCGCCCGGTCCGGCGCGGGCGGCCGATCCGGTCGTCACCCGCTTTGAGGCCGCCGCGCCCTCGGGCCGCACCCTCGTCATCGCCGGCGCCACCGACCGGGCGCAGTTCGCGCCGGTGATCCGCGACTTCCAGGAGACACGGCCCGACGTCGCGGTCGCCTATGTGGATCTCGACACCAGCGACCTGCAGGAGCGGTTCCTCGCCGGCTCCATCCAGCCGCCCCCCGACCTGTTGATCAGCTCGGCGATCGACCTGCAGGTCAAGCTCGCCAATGACGGGCTGGCCCTGGCGCACGATTCAGCCTTCACCCGCGCGCTGCCGCCCTGGGCGCGGTGGCGCAACGAGGTCTTCGGCTTCACCTTCGAGCCCGCCGTGATCGTCACCAATCCGGACCTCGTGCCCGAGCCGCCCCGGTCTCGCTCGGCCCTGGCCCAGCTCATGGACCGCGACGCCGACCGCTTCCGCGGCAAGGTCGCCACCTACGACATCGTGCGCAGCGGCGTCGGCCACCTTCTGGCCGCGCAGGATGCGCAGGTCTCGTCGGTGTTCTGGCGGCTCGCCAGCGCCATGGGCGGGGCGGGCGCGCAGCTCGTCTGCTGCAGCGGCGAGATGATCGACAAGGTCGAGCGCGGCGAGCTGGCGCTGGCCTACAACGTGCTCGGATCCTACGCCTTCGCGCGCCGCGCCGCCGGCGCGCGGATCGGCGTCGCCATGCCCAGCGACTACACCCTCGTGCTCAGCCGCGTGATGCTGATCCCCCGCTCGGCCCCGAGCCCCGATTTGGCGCGCGCCTTCGTCGACCATGTGCTGTCGCCGCGCGGCCAGGCGGTGGTCGCCGGCAAGGCCGGGCTCGGCGCCATCCTGGGCGAAGGCCCGGGGACCGCGGCCGAGATCGCCCGCGAGGCCAAGGGCCCGCTGCAGCCGATCACGATCGGCCCCTGGCTCCTGGCCTTCCTGGACCAGCAGCGCCGCGCCCGCTTCCTGCAGTCCTGGCTGCAGATCGTCTCGCCCAACTGATCGGCCCGGCCGCCGACAGGTTCGCGACAGGTTCGCGCGTTAAGAACCCGTCAACGGGACAACGATCCCGGATAGGAAGCTCAAGGAGACAAGAGATGACGAAGCTCGCCCTTCCGCTCGCGTCGGGCCTGGCCCTCGCGCTCACCGCCGGCGTCGCCGCCGCGCAGGTCCCGCAGGGATACCCGGCCGACTACGCCGCCACGATCGAGGCCGCCAAGAAGGAAGGCAAGGTCGTGGTGTACGGCACGACCGACGCCGCCGCGGCCAACTTCCTGGTGAAGGACTTCGAGGCGCTCTACGGCCTCAAGGTCGAGTACAACGACCTCAACTCCACCGAGCTCTACAACCGCTTCATCGCCGAGGCCGCCGCCGGCCAGGGCACCGCGGACGTGACCTGGTCCTCCGCGCAGGACCTGCAGATCAAGCTCGTCAACGACGGCTACGGCGCCGCCTACAAGACGCCCGAGGCCGCCGCCATCCCGTCCTGGGCCAACTACAAGGACAGCGCCTACGGGGTCACCTACGAGCCCGTCGCCTTCATCTACAACAAGCGCCTCGTCCCGGCCGAGGACGTGCCGAAGAGCCACGAGGACCTGCTGAAGCTCCTCACCGCCAAGCCCGACGCCTACAAGGGCAAGGTCACCGCCTATGATCCCGAGCGCTCGGGCGTCGGCTACCTGTTCTTCACGCAGGACGACCTCGCCTTCAAGCAGGCCTGGGACCTGTTCAAGGCCTTCGGCAAGACCGAAATCAAGCTCTACACCTCCGCGGGCGCCATGCTGGAGCGCGTCACCTCGGGCGAGCACCTCATCGGCTACGGCGTGTTCGGCTCCTACGCCCTGTCGCGCTCCAAGAAGGACGCGAATATCGGCATCGTGCTGCCCAAGGACTACACGCTGATCGCCTCGCGCGTGGCGTTCCTGTCCAGCAAGGCCAAGAACCCGAACGCCGGCAAGCTCTTCCTCGACTACATGCTGTCGAAGCGCGGCCAGACCATCATCGCCAACCAGGCCGAGCTCTACTCGCTGCGCGACGACGTGCAGGGCGAGGCGACCGTCGCCAAGGTCAAGGAGCAGGTCGGGAACGCCATCCGGCCGATCCAGATCAACGCCGACCTGGCGTCGAACCTCGACACCGTGAAGCGCCTCAAGTTCCTGAAGCAGTGGCAGGCGGCCCTCAAGGGCAACTGAGGCGTCTGAGGAGAAGCCGCCACGCACCCTCCCCGCAAGGGGGAGGGTCGCCGCCGAGCGGCGGGGTGAGTTGAACGCCGCCGCCGGAGCCAAGACAGTCGGATCGCTCGCGCCCTCGCCGGGCGCGGGCCACCCCACCCCGCCGGCCTTTGGCCGTCGACCCGCTCCCTCCAGGGGAGGGTGCTGGGCGCAGCGCCGAGACCTGCGCCGGGAGAACCGCCATGCCCTTCGCCGTCTTCCGCTTCGCCACGCTGGCCATCATGGCGTCGGCGGTGCTCGCCCCCATCGGGCTGATCATCTATCAGAGCTTCCTGGACGGGCCATTCTTCACGCCCAACGTCCACTTCAGCCTCGACGCCTTTCAGTTCGTGCTGGAGGACGACGACTTCTGGGACGCCCTGAAGACGTCCATCATCGTGGCCGCCGGGATGACGGCGATCTCGATCCCGCTCGGCGTGGTGCTGGCCTTTCTGCTCGCCCGCACGGACGTGCCCGGCAAGACGTTCCTCGAGCCGCTGGTGCTCGTGCCGATCTTCATGTCGGCCGTGGTGCTCGCCTTCGGGTACGTGGTGGCGCTGGGGCCGGTCGGCATCTTCTCCACTTTCGTGAAGGGCATGATCGGCACGGTGCCGTGGAGCATCTACTCGGTCACGGCGATCACCATCATCGCCGGCCTTACGCATGTGCCGCACGTCTATCTCTACACCTCGGCGGCGCTGCAGAACCTGGGCGCCGACCTCGAGGAGGCCGCCCGCACGACCGGCGCGTCGCCCCTGCGGGTGGCCCTGACGGTCAGCCTGCCGATGGTGACCCCGGCCGTGCTCTACGCCGCCGTGCTGATCTTCTTCCTCGGCTTCGAGCTGTTCGGCCTGCCGCTGGTGCTGGGCGATCCCAAGGGCATCCTGGTGCTCGCCACCTACCTGTACAAGCTCACCAACAAGCTCGGCGTGCCGTCCTACCAGCTGATGGCCGTGGTGGTGGTCGCCATCATCCTGATCGCCATTCCGCTGGTCTATCTGCAGCGCCGGCTGCTGGCTCAGTCCAACAAATACGTCTCGGTGCGCGGCAAGGCCGCCAAGCGCGCGCCGCTGCGGCTGGGCGCGCTGCGCTGGCCGGCCTTCGCGATCATCATGCTGTGGTTCGTGGCGACGGTCGGCATCCCGGTGTTCGGCATCCTGCTGCGCTCCTTCGTGACCACCTGGGGCGAGGGCGTGCGCCTCGCCGAGGTGCTCACGCTGGCGCATTACCGCGACCTCGTGGACTACCCGAACGCCATCCACGCCATCGTCAACACCATCCTGATCGGCGCCATCGGCGGCGCCCTCTCGGTGGCCTGCTACACCGCCGTCGCGCTCGCCATGCACCGCTGGCGCTCGGGCTGGACGCGCATCGCCGACTATCTGGTGATGATCCCGCGCGCCATGCCGGGCCTCGTCGCGGGCCTCGCCATGCTGTGGCTGTTCCTGTTCCTGCCCCCGCTGCAGCCGCTGCGCGCGACGCTGGTGTCGATCTGGCTGGCCTACACGGTCGTGTGGCTCGCCTATGGGACGCGCCTCGTCGCCGGCACCATGCTGCAGATCGGCTCCGAGCTGGAGGAGGCGGGCCGCTCCGTCGGCGGCACGCAGGGCCGGGTCGCGCGCGACATCACGGTCCCGCTGGTCAAGTCCGGCATGCTGGCGGCCTGGCTGCTGATCTTCCTGATCTTCGCCCGCGAATACTCCACCGGCATCTATCTGCTGGGTCCCGGCACCGAGGTGATCGGCTCGCTCATGGTGTCGCTGTGGGGCACCGGCGCCATCGATCTCGTCTCGGCGCTCGCCGTCATCAACATCCTCATCATCTCGGTGGGCCTCGGCCTCGCCCTGCGTCTGGGAGTGCGCCTCCATGGCTGACCTCGTCATCGATAACGTCAAGCTGAGCTACGGCGACGTCGACATCCTCAAGGGCGTCTCGCTGTCGGTCGAAAAGGGCCAGATCGTCGCCCTGCTGGGTCCGTCCGGCTCCGGCAAGACCACGCTGCTGCGCTGCGTGGCCGGCCTTGAGCAGCCCTATGCGGGCCGCATCGCCATCGCGGGCAAGACCCTCTTCGACGGCGCCAAGGACATCAACCTGCCGCCCGAGGAGCGAGGCCTCGGCCTCGTCTTCCAGAGCTACGCGCTGTGGCCGCACAAGACCGTGTACGACAACGTCGCCTACCCGCTGAAGCTGCGCGGCGTCGCCGGCGCGCAGATCAAGACCCGCGTCGCCCGGGCGCTGGAGAGCATCGGCATCGGCCATCTGGGCGCCCGCTTCCCGCACCAGCTCTCGGGCGGCCAGCAGCAGCGCGTCGCGCTGGCCCGCGCGCTCGTCTATGAGCCGCCGGTGATCCTGCTCGACGAGCCGCTCTCCAACCTCGACGCCAAGCTGCGCGAGGAGGCTCGCGTGTGGCTGCGCCAGCTCATCAGCGAGCTCGGCCTGTCGGCGCTGTGCGTCACCCACGACCAGGTCGAGGCGATGGCGCTCGCCGACCGCATCCTGCTGCTCAACGGCGGCGTGGTCGAGCAGCAGGGCACTCCGGAAGAGATGTATGGCAGCCCGGCGACGCTCTTCGCGGCCGAGTTCATGGGCGCCAACAACCGCCTGCCCGGCAAGGCCGTGAGCGTGGCGCCGGGCGCGGCGTCGCTCCTGTTTGGCGACGAGCGCCTGGAGGGCGTGCCCTGCGGCCCGATCGCCGAGGGCGACGACGCCTATGGGGTCATCCGGCTGGAGCGCGTGCGGGTGGCCGACGGCCCCGGGCCGAACCGCATCCGCATGACGCTCACGGCGGAGATGTATCTGGGCGAGCGCTACGAGCTGCTCTTCCGCAAGGGCGACGTCACGGTGCGCATCTTCTCCGGCGCGCGCATCGCCGGCGGCGACCACTGGCTGGAGTTCCCGCGCGAGTCCTTCTGGGTCTGTCCCCGGGGCTGATCCCGCATGGCGGTGCTGCTCGACCTGCGCATCCCCCGCACGATCGACCGCCTGGTCGAGCGGCTGGCGGGGGCGGGCCTCGCCGGCGCCGACGTCGAGGCCTGGGTCTTCGAGGACGCGGCCGCCCGGGCCGCCGCCGAGGCGCAGCTGGCCGCCGGCGGCGTCGCGGCGCGCTTTCGCAGCGCCTACAAGCCGCTCGTGCACCACGTCCTGGAGGAGCTCGACCTCGCCGAGGCCGCATCCCTGGCGCTGCGCTACCCGGTCCATCCGGACGCCGCTCCGGCGCGCTTCCGCATGGAGGCCTACCCGCTGGCCGCCCTGGCGGGCGACGTCCCGCTCACGATGGAGCCGGGCGACGCCGGCCTCGACTATCGCCTCGACGTCGTCTTTCGGGACGGCCGCCGCGAGAGCCGCCGCGTCTTCGCGCCGAACCGGGTGCGGCCCGATGCGCTCGGCCGGCCGGCGCTGTCGCCTGCCGGATGGCTGCGGATCAGGCGCGCTCCCGGCGGCGCGCCAGACCGCGACGAGCCGGTGGAGAGCGACCTCGAAGCCGCCTTCGCGGCCGCGATGGCGGCGGTCGACGCCCATCCCTGGGGCGACGCGCAGCCCTATTTCGACAGGTTGCGCATCGCCGTCGGCATCGGCGGGGTCGAACGGCCCCTGCCGGTCCTCGACGAGCTCATGAGCACACGCGAGGGCCTGCACGAGGACCTCTATTTCTCCCTCCTGGAGCGATTCATCCGCCGCGCCGGCCTTCCCGACGGCGACCGCCGCCTGCGGCCGGGGCAGATCGCGCCCGACGTCTTCGCCGCCGAGGGCGACACGACGGTGCGGGTCGAGACGCTCCCCCACGAGCCTCCGCCGCCGGACGCCGCGGCCGAGCCGGTGGCCGACGACGCCGCGCAGGCGCCGCCTCCGGCCGCCGTGGCGGGCTCCCTCGCGCAGTTCGGCGGCCGCGCCCTGCTGGCCCGCTCGCGGCAGGGCCGGCCGGTGCGCGGCGTCGTCGTCGCGGGCGAGGGCCCCCCGGTCCTGATCACCGGCGGCCAGCACGCCAACGAGACCTCGGGCGTGGTCGGCGCGCTGCGGGCCGCCCGGGAGCTCGCCCGGCAGGGGGCGGCCTTCGCCCTGATCCCGGTCGAGAACCCGGACGGATATGCGCTCCACCAGTCGCTCATCGCCCGCAACCCGTCCCACATGCACCACGCGGCCCGCTACACGGCGCTCGGCGACGATCTCGAATACCGGTCGGCGCCGCCCTTCTATGAGGCCGAGGCCCGGAAGGAAGCGCTGCGGCTCACCGGCGCGGACCTCCACGTCAACCTGCACGGCTACCCCGCTCATGAGTGGACGCGGCCGCTGAGCGGCTATGCGCCGCGCGGTTTCGAGGCATGGTCGATCCCGAAGGGCTTCTTCCTCATCCTGCGCGTCCGGCCCGGGCTGCAGGCCTATGGCCGCTCGTTCCTGGAGCGGCTGACGGCCCGCTTCGCGTCAGACGCGGACCTGATGGCGTTCAACAGCGCCGAACTCGCCGCTTATGCGGCGCATGCCGGCGAGGTCGGGGTCCCGGTGCTGAACGGGATCGCCTGCGCGCTGGTCGAACGGCCCGAGCAGCCCTGCCGGCTGCAGCTCATCACCGAATATCCGGACGAGACCGTGTCCGGGGCCGCCTTCCTGCGCGCCCACCGCGTCCAGCGCGACGCGGCGCTGTTCGCCCGCGCCATCTTCGCCGAGGACGTCGAAAACGGCCTGTGGCCGCCCGCCCCCGAGGCCATGGCCTGAGACGCCCGCCGGAGCGGCGAAACTGACGGGCCCAGCCCGCGTTGTCCCCCTGAACCCCGCTTTCAGAGAGGGCCCGCCATGGCCGCACGTCACCAGGATCGCCTCCCGCAACGGCGGAGCGCCCGTCTCCCCACCCTGTGGCTCGGCTGCGCGCTGGGCATCCTCGCCGCCGCCTCGCCGGCCCTCGCCCAGAGCGGCGGCGGAGGAGGCGGATCCTCGGGCGGCGGATCCGCCGGGGGAGGCTCGTCGAGCGGCGGGGCCAGCTCCGGCGGCGTTTCGGGAGGCGCCGCAGGCGGCGTCGGCGGGGCCTCCGGGTCGGGACTTTCGACCGGCGCCTCGGGCACCGGCGCGGCAGGCGGCGGACCCGGCTCCATCACCGCGCCTCCCGGCACGGCCTTGTCCGGCACCGGTCAGGCGACCGGCCCGGCCCCGGCGCGCGGGACCGGCCAGCCCACCTCCTCGGGCGCGACCGCCCCCGACGCCTCCCCGGCCAATACGGGCGGGCCGCAGGGCGGGGCCCTCTCGGGCGGGCCCACGGGCGCGAACGCCGGCTCCGGCCAGACCAATGCGGGAGCCGTGAACAGCGGCCCCGTCAACGCCGCCAACCCGGCCGGGACCCAGGCGGGACCGGGCGTGAACGGGCCGGCCTCGCGCAGCGCCGGCGCAGGCGACGTCTGCGGCGACGTCCTCGCCAATCCGAGCAATTTCACCGCCAAGATCATCGCCGACTGCAAGGCCAAGACCGGCAAGCAGCCGGCTCCGCGCTCGGCGGAGATGAAGTCCAACGGCATCGCCCCGGTGGACCGCCCGTCGCAGGTCCAGAAGGCGCGCGACGCCGACGACAACCGCGCCGTCGGAAGCATCTGCAGCGGCTGCGGCGTGAGCCCGACCGGAAAGAAGCGCTAGCGCACCGGATACGAGCAAGCCTCGCGCTGTGATTGCGGCGCGAGGCGAAGATTAAGCGATTGTTCAGGGCTGGCCGGCAGCGTTGCCTGGGGCGCAATCACGGGCGAGACGCATGCCGCTGAGCAGACTGATCTATTACTCCCACCGCCGGATTCCGCCGCGCGAGGGTTTCCAGGCCATCAAGCAGATCCTGGACGTCTCCATCCGGAACAATCGGCGCAGCGGCGTCACCGGCTACATGGTCTTCGACGACCGCATCTTCGCGCAGGTGCTGGAGGGCGAACCGGAGGCCGTCGAGTCCACCTACGCCCGCATCGGACAGGACCGTCGCCGCGGCGACCTCGTGCTGCTGGATTCCAGCCGTCAGCCGGTCAGGGCCTTCACCGATTGGGCCATGGGCGCCACGCTCTGGCTCGACGAGATGACGTCCCTTCTGCGCCGGCGCGGCCTGACGGCGCTCGATCCCGAGCGCCTGGGCGCCGGCGGCGTCCTGGAGCTCGCGCTCGCCCTGCACTCCCGCGAGGCCCAGCGCAAGCAGCAGGCCCGCGAGAAGAGCCTGCAAATCTGATCCCAGGCTCCGAAACGAAAAAGGCGGCCGCATCGATGCGTCCGCCCTCGTCGACCGGAATCGCCGGACTCAGGCCGAGAGCGCGATGCGCACCCGCGCCTGGGTGGGGATGTCGACTTCCACCTCGAGGGTGGAGATCGCGTCGCCCCGTTCCATCTTGACCCGCACCTTGTCGGGCTCGACCTGCACGTGCTTGGCGATGACCGCCAGGATCTCCTCTCGCAGCACCCCGACGAGGTCGTTCTGGCCGACCATCGCGCGTTCATGGGCGAGGAGGATCTGCAGTCTGTCCCTGGCGACAGGCGCGGAGCCGCGGCGGCTGAAGAACTGCAAGAGGCTCATGCGGCTTTCCTTCCGAACAGCTTGCCGAACAGGCTGCGCCGGTTCTGGGGAACCGACATCGTGATGCTCTCCCCCATCAGGCGCTTGGCTGCGTCCGCATAGGCGCGGGCGGGCGTGCTCGCAGGGTTCGAAAGGGTCACGGGGGTGCCCAGATTCGAGGCGCGAAGCACCTCCTGGCTCTCCGGAATGATGCCGAGCAGCGGGATCGAGAGGATCTCGAGCACGTCGTCGACCTTCAGCATCTCGCCGCGCTCGGCCCGGGCGGTGTCGTACCGGGTGAGCAGCAGGTGCTTGTCGATCCGCTCTCCCTTCTCGGCCTTCAGGGTCTTGGAGTCGAGCAGGCCGATGATCCGGTCGGAGTCGCGCACGGAGGACACTTCGGGATTGGTGACCACGACCGCGAGGTCCGCATGCCGCATGGCGAGCCACGCGCCCCGCTCGATGCCGGCGGGGCTGTCGCAGATCACCCAGTCGAACTTGGCGCGCAGGTCTTCCATGACCTTGGCGACGCCTTCCTCGGTGAGGGCGTCCTTGTCGCGCGTCTGCGACGCGGGCAGCAGATGGAGGTTCTCGAGCCGCTTGTCGCGGATCAGCGCCTGCGGCAGCTTGGCGTCGCCCTGCACCACGTTGATGAGGTCGTAGACGACCCGGCGCTCGGCCCCCATCACGAGGTCGAGGTTGCGCAGCCCGACGTCGAAGTCGACGACGACCACGTTCTGTCCGCTCTGCGCCAGGGCGGCGCCCAGCGCTGCTGTGGAGGTCGTCTTGCCGACGCCCCCTTTGCCTGAAGTGACGACCAAGACCTTGGCCATTTCCGTCCGTCCTCCTCAACTGTGTCTCTGGCCGGCGCGCGTCGCCGGCTTACGCTGGTTCTCGGAATGCGTCAGTCCATCGCCGCCATCATGATGGCGTCCCCATCGAGCCAGGCCTGGACGGCGCGGCCACGGAGTTCGGGCCTTATCGCGTCGGCGACCTTGTAGAGGCCGTCCAGGGCGACAAGTTCAGCTTCCATTTTCCGGCAGAAGATGCGGGCCTTGGCCGCCCCGGTGGTGCCCGCGATGGCGCGGCCCCGCAGCGTCCCGTAGACGTGGATGGAGCCCCCGGCCACGATCTCCGCGCCGGACCCGACCGAGCCGGTGACGATGACGTCGCCCTGGGGATGGATGATGACCTGGCCGGAGCGGACCGCCCCGTCGATGATGAGCGCGTCCTGCGCCTTGACGGCCGGCGGCGCCGCATCCGGCGCCCGCGCCTGGGCGTCCAGCACCTCGGCGACGCCCGTGGTCTTGCCGCCGGTCAGGCAGGGCGGCAGGCCGTCGGCCGCAAGGCCGGGCTCCGCGCCCTCGATGCCCATCAAGCGCACATTGCGCTCGGCGAGTTCTTCGACCAGCTTGCGCAGCGCCTCCGCGTCGAGGCTGAGCCCCGAGACGTCGAGCACGACTGGCCGGCCGATGAAGAAGCCCGGAGACTGCAGCGCCCAGGCGTCGAACTCGACCAGCCAGTCAGCGACCGGCGCTTCCGGAGCCAGGACCAGCGCCAGGAAGGAACGGCCACGGAAACGGATGGACTGTCGGGGGGGCGTTGCAATCGTCACGGTTAAGATTCCCTTTCGCACCTTGATCTGAGAGCAGGATGGTTAACGCGGGGTTAAGGCGGGCTCATCCTCGTGACGACTTGTTTACGGTCCCCCGGAGAGGCCTCGGGGCCCGCTCCGGGACGCCCGCGAAGGACGTGCGCCGGCGTACGGTCCGGGCGCGTGGCACGCCCGATGCTCGGTCTGCTTCGCCTTGGTAAAAAGGGGGACCGCCATGCCTCGCGACGTCGATCTCGCCTGGACCCTGCAGTTTCGATTCGGCGGCGCGCGGCGCCGGCGCGTGCTGCGCACCGCGCGCGACGTGGTCGATCTGATCGCGGCGCTGACGGACGCCGAGCGGCGCTGCCTTCACTGGGCGTCCACCCTGGGGGCGATCTCCCGCGCGATGGGGTCCGGCCACGCCAAGGCGGCGCTCATCGCCACCGAGATGGTCGAGAACGCGCTGGCCGTCGAAGGCTGGCTACTGGCCGAATGCGCCGCGGACGAGGCTCCCGCCCTGCTGCACGCCTGACGGCGGCGGGCCGGGCTCAGCCGGACCCCGGGTCGGTCTCGCCCGACTTCACGTCGGGCAGCGCGCCCGCGCCGGGCGTCTTCTCCTCGTCGGTCAACTCCGGCGACGCGTGCGGGCCGGCCGGATGAAGCGCGCGAGCGTCGTCGCGGCCCTGGGGGCGCTGGCCCTCCGGCCGATCGGCGGCCCGCTCGGCCGGAAGCGAGTCGGCGCCGGTCCGCTGGTCCGGGGTCTTCGATCCTGTCGCCATGGCGTCCTCCTTGCCCTCAGGGCAACGGGCGCGGGAGCCCCAGGTTCCGCGCGTCCGGCTTGATGCTTTTCAAGCTCCCCGCCCAGCGAGGCCGCCGCATTAACGAAGCGTTAGGCAGGGCGCCTCATGGTACAACTTCTGGTAGCAAAACGATGAGATGACGGTGCGCGCAGAACTGCAGGCTTCGGTGTCTCAGAGCTTCAGCCTCGCAGAGCGGGCCGGAACCGTTCTGGTGGTCGACGACAGCTCCACCATGAGGACCGTCGTCAAGCGCATCCTGCAGACGCTGGAGATCGACAACGTCGTCGACGCGCCGGACGCCGCCACGGCCTTTACGCTGCTGCACCAGCGCTCCTTCGGGGTCGTGATCTGCGACCTGCAGATGGAGCCGCATGACGGCTTCCACCTCCTGCGCGGGCTGCGCGAGATGCCCGAGGAGATGGCCGAGACGCCCTTCATCCTGATGACGGCCAGCCTCGACGCCAAGCATGTCGAGGTCGCCCGCTATCGCGGCGCGGACGCCTACATCCTCAAGCCGTTCACCGCCGAGGCGCTGCGCCAGAAGCTCGAAGCCGTGCTGCCGATGGGCCGCTTCATCGCCCAGCCGGAAGCCGCGATGATCGAGCAGCACGCCATCGAGCGGCGGGTCAAGACCTTCATCGGCTCGCGCTAGAACGAACCGCTCCGCCCCGATGGCGCTCGGCCCCGCGCCGGGGCATGATGCCGCGGCACGAGGAGCGCTCCATGGAAATACGTCACGCCGGCGGCGTCCCCACCCGCCGCGCCCCCGCCGACGCCTTCACGGGCGTCGTCTGGCAGGATCCCGTCATCGAGGCGCCGGCGCCCGCCCGCATCAGGGCGGCCCGCGTCTCCTTCGAGCCCGGCGCCCGCACGGCCTGGCACACCCATCCGCTCGGCCAGACCCTCTGGGTGCTGGCCGGCGTCGGCCGGGTGCAGTCGGAGGGCGGCCCGGTCCGCGAGATCCGGCCGGGCGACGTGGTCTGGATCCCGCCCGGCGAGAAGCACTGGCACGGGGCCGCGCCCGCGACCGGCATGACGCATCTGGCCATGCAGGAAGCCCTCGACGGCGCGCATGTGACCTGGCTCGAACAGGTCTCCGACGCCGACTACGCCGTCGCCCCCCAGGCCGGTTGACCCAGCGGCCCGGGCGGCCTCAGCGCTCGCCGCGGGATGCGAGCGTCCAGCGCCGCCGGTAGGCCGCGGTCGAAAGATCGACATGCGCGGCCTGGGCTTCGCCGGGCGACAGCTCGTCCAGCAGGGTGACGCCCTCGTCGAACAGGGCCATCTCCTCCTGCACCAGCCTCACCGCCTCGTCGGGATCTTGAGCCGTGACGAGGTGGTAGGTCGGCACGGGCGACTGCGCTCCCGCGAGCTTGGCTTCGACGATATAGGCCTTCACGCTGGCGACCTCCGGCCGGAACGGGTGAGATGGCGGGCCGCAGGCCCGTCACCGGAACGCCCGACGCCATGCTATGGATGCAGCCGGGCCCGTCCAGCCGTCACGCCGTCCCCGGCTCCTGCGACAGCTCGTAATCGTCGGTGTGGACCACGACCCCGTGCGGGCCGAGCAGCAGGATGCCGTACGCGCCCGGCTCGTCGACCGACAGCGACGTGTCGCGCGCGTCGAGATCCATCGGCTGCTGGTGCACCGGGCTCTTGAACACGCAGAACGGCACGCCGCGATGCGAGCCGCTGATGGTGCGGTGGACATGGCCGGCCACGATCTGCCGGATGTTGGGCCGCCCCGCCAGCGCGGCGTAGAAGGCGTCGCCGTTCTGCAGCGCGATGGCGTCCATGCCGGCGAAGCCGGTGGCGTGCGGCGGGTGGTGCATGAAGATCGCCGCCGGCGCGCCGCCCGCCGCGTCGAGCTCGCGCCCGAGCCAGGCCATGCGCCGCGCGCAGAGCGCCCCCGCCGGACCCCGATCCATCACGGTGTCGAGCAGCAGCAGCCTGTAGCCGCCGATCGTCAGCGCCTCCTGGACGAAGCCGTCCGCGTCGCGCGCCGCCTCCGGGAACGCCGCCTGGAAGGCGGCCCGATCGTCGTGATTGCCGATCATCAGGCTGACCGGAACGGCGAGGCGCGCCAGAGCGCCCCGCACCCGCGCATAGGACGCCGCATCGCCGCGATGCGTCAGGTCGCCGGCCACGATCACCCGCTCGGCGTCCGGATGGCGGCGGTTGATGTGCGCCACGGCGGCCTCGAGACGCCGCAGCGGGTCGAGGCCGATGATCGAGACGCCCTCCGGCGTCATGTGGAGGTCCGTGAGGACGATCAGTTTCGACATGCTTTCCCCCACCCGCCTCACCCGGCCGCCTTGGCGATCCGGACCAACGTGAACAGGTCCAGCGGCGGCAGCGCCCGGCGCTCGACCAGCCGCATCCCGGGCGTGCGGTCGATCCAGTCGCCGATGATCGCGAAGGGGAATTCGGGCCGCCATCCCAGGCTGGCGCTGCGCCGGGCGAGCCAGTTCTCGCCCCAGGCGCGCAGGCCCGTCTCGGCGCCCACATGGTTGACGAGCACGATCTCGCCGCCCGGCTTCAGCACGCGGGCGAACTCATCCAGCGTCCCGTGCGGATCGGGAACCACCGTCATCACATAGGGCGCGACCACCGCCTCGAAGGCGCCGTCCGGGAAGGCGAGCCGGGTCGCGTCCATCACGCACAGCCCCGCCACATGGGCGAGGCCCTTCTCGGCCACCCGCTCCTGCGCCTTGCGCAGCATGGGCTCCGACAGGTCGACGCCCACCACGGTCGTGGCCGGGCTCCAGAGCGGCAGCTCCAGCCCGGTGCCCACGCCGACGTCCAGGATCACGCCTCCGGGCCGCTCCGAGGCGGCCGCGGCCGCCTTGCGCCCCGGCGCCATCACGGCCGTGAAGGCGAGGTCGTAGACCGGGGCCCAGCGCGCATAGGCGGCTTCGACGGCCTTGTTGTCGAGCTCTCCCACCGCTCAGCCGCGCGCGACGGCGGCCAGGGCCGGGCGGGCCGGCGCGACGGCGGCGTCCCGGGCGGCGCTGCGGATCACGCCGCCGCCCAGCACCCGCGCGCCCGGCGCGACGCTGTCGTAGAACACGCAGGCCTGCCCCGGCGAGACCCCGTATTCGCCGGCGAGGAGATCGACCGCGAGCTCCCCGCCCTGGCGGCGCAGCAGCGCCGGCTGCGGGTCGCGCGTGGACCGCACCCTGACGGCGATCTCGGTTCCGTCCTCCGGAAGCGCCTCCAGCGGCTGGTCGCCCAGCCAGTTCACCTCGCGCAGCGCCACCGAGCGGGTGGCCAGCGCCTCGCGCGGACCCACGACCACGCGCGCGTGCTCGGCCTCGATCCGCACCACGTAGAGCGGCTCCCCGGTGGCGACCCCGAGCCCCTTGCGCTGCCCCACGGTGAAATTCATCACCCCGTGATGCGCGCCCAGAACCCGGCCGTCCACATGCCGGATCTCGCCCGGCTCGGCCGCCTGCGGCTTCAGCTTGGCGATGATGTCGGTGTAGCGCCCCGTGGGAACGAAGCAGATGTCCTGGCTGTCGGACTTCTCGGCCACCGAAAGCCCGTAGCGCCGGGCCAGCTCGCGGGTCCGAGCCTTGTCGACGCCGCCCAGCGGGAAACGCAGCATGGCCAGCTGCTCGGGCGTCGTGGCGTAGAGGAAATAGCTCTGGTCCCGCTCCGGATCGGCGGCGCGGTGCAGCGCCCGGCGGCCGTCCGGCAGCGCCCGGCTGGACACGTAGTGCCCGGTGGCGAGCGCCTGCGCGCCCAGTTCGCGGGCGGTGTCGAGCAGGTCGCGGAACTTGATCTTGCGGTTGCACTCGATGCAGGGCACCGGCGTCTCGCCGATCATGTAGCTGTCGACGAAGCGGTCGATCACCTCGCGCCGGAATCGGCTCTCATAATCGAGCACGTAATGCGGGATCCCCAGCAGCTCCGCCACCCGGCGCGCGTCGTGGATGTCCTGCCCGGCGCAGCACGAGCCGGCGCGGTGCGCCGCGTCCCCATGGTCGTAGAGCTGCAGGGTGACGCCCACCACGTCGTAGCCTTCCTGTTTCAGGATGGCGGCCACTACAGAGGAATCGACGCCGCCCGACATGGCGACGACGACGCGCGTCTCTTCCGGTCGGCCCGGAAGATCCAGGCTGTTCAGCATGGGCGTCTGCACCGAGATCTCGGCCGGGAGAAGGTCCCGGCTCCATTGCGGTCATTCTACAGCCTCGCGCCCGACGGGGCCAGCAGCGCGCCGCGGCCCGGCAAAAGCTGCCGCCGCGGCAAGACATGTCCGGCGCCGGGCGATCGGCCGTAAAGCGAAGTGGCTCGATTCATTGGCGATTTCATGGCCGGCGGGCTGGCCCGGCGATTGCAGCGGGAACGGTGCCACTCTCTCGACGAGCACCATGTCCGCATCTCTCGCCCGCACGCCCCACAGCCCGGCAGCCGCTTCGAGGCCCTCGACGGCGCCGTCCCGCGCCGCGCCGCCGTCCTCCGGGGCGGACTTCGCCGCGCAGGTCGCCGCCGCCGACGCGCAGGACCGCGCCGCGCAGGCCGACGCCAAGCCGGCGGCCCGGACCCAGCCGGCCGGCCGCGGCGACGCCGCGCGCCCGGCCCGCCCGGGCTCCGACCGCAGCGACGCCGCGCCGGAGCGCGACGCTCCCGGCGCGGTCGGCCCCGCGACCCCGCAGGACGCGCCGCGCGACCCCGTCATCGCCGCGCAGGCCGCGGCTGCGCCGGACCTGGGCGACGCCGAGGCGACCTTGGAGGCGGAGCCCGACGCTGCGCCCGACGCCGGGGCGCCCGACCCGACCGCCGTCCCGCCCGAAGCTTCCGCGGCGGCCAATGCGGGCGGCCAGCCGCTCGTTCCGCCCGTTCCCGCCCCGGTCGTCGCCGACCAGCCGGCCCAGCCCCAGCCCCAGCCCTCCGCCGCCGCCCAGGCGGCCGCGGCCCCGCAGGCCGGCGTGGGCGCAGCCGTGGCGGCGACCGCCCAGGCGACCGCTGGCCCGCCTGTCGCGAAGGACGCGTCGGGACAGCCCGTCGCGGCCAGGCCCGGCCCGCGCGGAGCCGCCGTCGCGGCGGCGCAGACCGCCGACTCCGAGACAGCGGCCGACGCCGCGCAGGCCGCTCCCGCCGAAGGAGGCCTCGCCGAGGCCCTGAAGGCCGCGCTCGCCGAGGGGGACGCCCCCTCCGACGGCGACGCGGCGGAGCAGGACCCCAATCCCTCGGCTCCGCAAACGCCGAAGCCCGCCGCCAAGGACGCGGCGCTGGCCGCCCCCGCCGGGCTGGACGCTCCCGCCTCGCCCTCCCAGGGCGGGCCCACGGCCGGGAAGCCCGCCGCGGACCCCCGTCGCGCCGCCGTCGAAGCCGCTGCGCCCTCTGACAAGGCGCGCGCCGCCGAAAGCCCCGAGCCCCGGCGGACCGAGAAGCCCGAGGCCGCCTCGCAGGCCGCGGCGACTTTCCAGGCCCTGGTGAGCGACGTCTCAGCGCCGGCCGCGGCGCGCGCGCAGGACCCGGCCGCCGCCCTCGCCGCCCCCCAGGACCCCCGCGCCGCCGCCTCGCCGACTTCCGCGCCCGTGCCTCTCTCGGCGCTCCCAATCGAGATCGGCATGCGGGCGCTGCAGGGCGGCCAGAGCTTCCAGATCCGCCTCCATCCCGAGGAATACGGCCGCGTGGACGTCAAGCTGGACATCGACGGCGACGGCGCCGTCTCGGCTCAGCTGGTCGTCGACCGGGTCGAAACGCTGAACCTGCTCCAGCGCGACGCCAAGACGCTGGAGCGCGCCTTCGAGCAGGCCGGGCTGAAGACCTCGGACTCCGGCCTGCAATTCTCGCTCAACAGCAATCCCGGCGGCCAGGACAGGACCGGCCGGGACGCCCCCTCGCATCGCGGCGCGTCCGACTCCGCGCAGGAGGCCGACCCGCTGCCGCCGGATCTCGCCGCCGCCCTCCGCTCCATCCGGACCGGCGCGGGTGGGCTCGACATCCGGATCTGAACAGGCTTGGAGCCGACATCATGGCGACCGTCACCGGAACCACTTCCGCCTCGTCCGGCGCGACGTCGAGCGGCTCGACCACGGACCGGACGACCCTGGCGAACAATTTCGACCAGTTCCTCATGCTGCTCACCACGCAGCTGAAGAACCAGAACCCGCTCGATCCGCTGGACACCAACCAGTTCACCCAGCAGCTGGTGCAGTTCGCCTCGGTCGAGCAGCAGATCAAGACGAACACGCAGCTCACCAGCCTGCTCTCGGCCACCAAGTCGACGACCGCCGTCAATGCGCTCGGCTTCGTCGGCGCCACGGTCACGGCGGACGGCGCGACCGCCCACCTGTCGCGCGGCTCCGCCACCTGGACGCTGAACTCGCCCAAGGCCGCGCAGGCGACGATCACGATCAGGAACAAGGCGGGCGACGCGATCTACACCGAGAGCCGCAGCCTCAGCTCCGGATCCCAGCCCTTCAAGTGGAACGGGACCAGCAACAGCGGCGCGCCCCAGAACGACGGCGACTTCACCATCTCGGTGACCGCCACCGACACGTCCGGCGCCGCGGTCGCGGTCACGACCCAGATCGAGGGCGTCGTCGACGGGGTGGACCTGACCACCGACATCCCCACCCTGAAGATCGGCGCGGTCTCCGTCCCGATCGACCGGGTCAAGAGCATGCGCAAGTCGTGATTCGCGTCGGATGTGCGGTGGTCAAAAACCGCAGGTTGCGCTTAGGCAAATTTTAAGCGGAAGCTCCCTATGCTCATTCCCGACACTGGTCAGTCGAGTTGTGTTGTGTGAGCGTATCAATGACCGAGACCTACCGCCCGCGGGCGAAATACGTGATCGGCCCGGACGGCAGCCCGCTGACGATCGCGGATCTGCCACCCTCGAACACGAGACGTTGGGTGATCCGCCGCAAGGCCGAGGTGGTGGCCGCGGTGCGCGGTGGGCTGCTCAGCCTTGAGGAAGCCTGCAACAGGTACACCCTCACCGTGGAGGAGTTCCTGTCCTGGCAGGCTTCGATCGACGAGCATGGCCTCGCCGGACTGCGGACCACCCGGATCCAGCAATACCGCCACTGACCGTCCCCGCACCCAGGAAGCGCCGGCATCGTCCGGCGCTTTTCATTTTGCTCGATCCGCAGCCCGCCGAACCGCCATTAACCGGGCGCTAACCCTATGCCGGGCAATTATTGCCTAGCCGGAGGCCGTCGCCTCAGGGCTGGGCGTGATGTCGGGGTAAAGGCTTGCAGGGCCTCGTAGATTTTCTGAACAAGCTGGGACCTGCGCGCGTCGCCGCCATGGGGGCGGTGACCCTTGCGCTGGTGGGGTTCTTCGCCTTCGTGATCATGCGGGTCACCCAGCCCGCGATGGGGGTCCTGTACGCCGACCTGAGCGTCGAGGATTCCAGCGCCATCACGAAAGACCTCGACCAGCGCGCGATCAAATACGAACTGCGCGAAGATGGGCGGGCGATCTCGGTCGCCAAGGCCGACATCCCCAAGCTGCGCATGGAGCTCGCCAGCAAGGGCGTGCCCGCCGGGGGCAGCGTCGGCTACGAGATCTTCGACAAGGGCGACGCCTTCTCGTCGACGAGCTTCGTACAGGGCGTGAACGCCTTGCGCGCCCTGGAGGGCGAACTCGCCCGCACCATCCGGTCGTTGTCCAAGGTCCAGTCCGCGCGCGTCCACCTGGTGATCCCCGAGCGCAAGCTGTTCGAGCGCGACCGCGAGGCCCCGAGCGCCTCCATCGCCCTGAAGGTGACGGGCGAGCTCGACTCCGGCCAGGTCCGGGCCATCCGCCATCTCGTCGCCTCGGCCGTGGAGGGCATGAAGCCCGACCGGATCTCCATCGTGGACGAGCGCGGCCGCCTGCTCGCCGACGGCGCCAAGGGCGACGTGAACGGCTCGGCCGCCGTCGACGAGAAGCAGCAGGCCTATGAGCGGCGCTTGCGCCTGCAGGTCGAGGACATCGTGGCGAGCGTCGTCGGCCAGGGCCGCACCCGCATCCAGATCGCCGCCGACATCGACGTCAACCGCGTCCAGCAGACATCCGAGAGCTTCGATCCCGAGAGCCGGGTCGTCCGCTCCACCCAGACCCGCAACGAGAACCAGGCCACCACGGAGTCCAAGGACGGCCAGGTCACCGTCGGCAACGAGCTGCCCGGCGCCGGCAAGGACGCCAACGGCACGCAGAAGGACGCGTCGAGCAAGTCGGAGGAGATCGTCAACTACGAGATCTCCCGCACCACCCGCACCGAGGTCGTCGAGGGCGGCCGGGTGAAGCGGCTCTCGGTGGCCGTGCTGGTGGACGGCTCCTACACGCGCAGCCCGACCGGCGAGATCTCCTACCAGCCCCGCCCGCAGGAGGAGCTCGATCGGATCGCCGCCCTGGTGCGCTCCTCGATCGGCTTCGACGGCAAGCGCGGCGACCAGATCGAGGTCGTCAACCTGCGCTTCGCCGAGGCGCCGCCGATAGCCCAGGCCGCGCCCCCGACCGGCTTCATGGCGCTGCTGACACCGACCCGCGACGACATCATGCGCGGGCTGGAGATGACCGTCCTGTTCTTCATGGTGCTGATCGTCACGCTGGTGGTGGTGCGCCCGCTGGTGCGCACCATCATGGCGCCGCTGAAGCCGCAGCTGCAGCTGGCCGACGCCAGCGCAGGCGCATCCGGCGCGCGCGCCGCCGGCGCCCCTGGCGCGCCCGCCCAGCTCCCCATCCCGGCCTTCGAGGAGACCGAGGCCGGCCGCATGCTCGACATCGCCCGCGTCCAGGGCCAGGTCCAGGCGCGCTCGGTCGAACGGATCGGCGAGATCGTCAAGGAGAACCCGGCCGGCACCGCCACCATCCTGCGCCAGTGGATCAACGAAGAGACCAATCCGTGAGCCATTCCGTCCTGTCCTCCCCCGCCCCGCGCGGCAGCCGGCCTGACCCACGCCCATGACCGCGCAGGCCCAGAAATTCGCCTTCGACGAGGATTTCGGATCCGACCGCCGCAGCCAGGGCCTGCGCCGGCAGGCCGACGTCGAGCGCCTACAGCAGGCCGAGCAGGCCGGCTGGGAGCGGGGGCGCCTCGACGGCCGCCGCGAGGCCGAGCAGGAGGCCGCCATGCGCCTGTCGCACGCGATGGAGCAGGTCGCCGGCGCGGCGGCCGCGATCCTGTCGCGCCTCGACGACGAGACCCGCCGCTTCGAGCGCGAGACGGCCGAACTCTCGCTCGTCTTCGCCCGCAAGCTCGCCGGAGACCTGATCGCCCGCGAGCCGCTGGCGCCCCTCGAGGAGGCCGCCGCCGACTGCTTCCGGCAGCTGACCGGCGCGCCCCACCTCGTCGTGCGCGTCGCGCCCGATTTCGTCGACCAGGCCAAGGCCGCGCTGGAGCGCAAGGCGCTCGAACGCGGCTTCGACGGCCGCATCGTGGTCCTCGGCGAGGACGGCGTGCCGCATGGCGACTTCACCATCGAATGGGCCGATGGCGGCGTTCGCCGCGACATCGACGCCCTTGAACGCAGCATCGCGGAAGCAATCCAGCGCCATGTCGGCGCGGCCGGCTTTCGCAGAACCTGATCGGAGCGCGCCGCGATGCCGGGACCCGACGACATCCCTCTCCCCAACCTGAAGGGCGGAGACCTCGACCTGGGCTTCGCCGACGAGGGCGGCCTGCCCAGCCGGGACGAACACGTCACCGGCAAGGGCGCGGAGGACCTGGAGCACGTCTTCGACGTCCCGGTGAACGTCTCGGCCGTGCTGGGCCGCACGCGCCTGGAGGTCGGCGAACTGATGCGGCTGGGCCCCGGCACCGTGCTGGAGCTCGACCGGCGCGTCGGCGAGGCGATCGACATCTTCGTCAACGACCGCCTCGTGGCGCGCGGCGAAGTCGTTCTCGTGGAAGACCGCCTGGGCGTGACCATGACCGAAATCATCAAGGCCGACCGGTAGGAGATCAGGTCATGCGGCTTCTCATCGTCGGCGCCATGAAGGGCGCGCTCTCGCAGGCGACCAAGATCGCCATCGACCGCGGCGCCAGCGTCACCAACGCCGAAAGCGTCGACCAGGCCCTCATGGTGATGCGCGCCAAGGGCGCGGACCTCGTCATCATCGACGTCTCGCTCTCGGTGCGCGACCTCGTCGCCGCCTTCGAGGCGGAGCGGATCCGCACGCCCGTGGCGGCCTGCGGCACCGGCACGGACGCCCGCGCCGCCGTCGCCGCCATCCAGGCGGGCGCGCGCGAATACATCCCCCTGCCGCCCGATCCGGAGATGATCGCGGCCGTGCTGGAGGCGGTTTCGCGCGACACGCGCGCGCTCGTCTTCCGCGACGACGCCATGCAGCGCGTCGTCAGGCTCGCCGACCAGATCGCCCGCTCCGAGGCCTCCATCCTGATCACGGGCGAGAGCGGCGTCGGCAAGGAGGTCATCGCCCGCTACGTGCACAGCCGCTCGAACCGCCGCGACAAGCCGTTCATCTCCGTCAACTGCGCCGCCATCCCGGACGCCCTGCTGGAATCCGAGCTGTTCGGCCACGAGAAGGGCGCCTTCACGGGCGCGGTGGCGCGCCGCATCGGCAAGTTCGAAGAAGCGACCGGCGGCACGCTGCTGCTGGACGAGATTTCCGAAATGGAGGTGCGGCTGCAGGCCAAGCTGCTGCGGGCCATCCAGGAGCGCGTGATCGACCGCGTCGGCGGCGGCAAGCCGGTGCCGGTCGACATCCGCATCGTGGCGACGTCGAACCGCAACCTCGCCGACGAGGTCCGCAAGGGGACCTTCCGGGAGGACCTGCTCTACCGACTCAACGTCGTCAATCTCAGGATCCCGGCCCTGCGCGAGCGCACGCAGGACATCCTGGAGCTCGCCAACCACTTCGTCCGCAAGTACGCCGACGTGAACGGCGTGCCGGTGCGCTCGCTGTCGCCGGACGCCAAGCGCGCCCTGCTGGCCAATCCCTGGCGCGGCAATGTCCGCGAGTTGGAGAACACGCTGCACCGCGCCGTGCTGCTGGCGACGGGCGACGAGATCGGCACCGACGCGATCCTGACGCCCGAGGGCGAGGCCTTCGGCCACGCCCCCCGCGACCCCGCCGCCCGCGCTCTGGAGACCGCCGAGGCCACCGCCCGCGCGCTCGTCGGCCGCACGGTGGCGGACGTGGAGCGCGAGCTGATCCTCGACACCCTCGACCACTGCCTCGGCAACCGCACCCACGCGGCCAAGATCCTGGGCATCAGCATCCGCACGCTGCGCAACAAGCTGAACGAGTACACCGCAGAGGGCATCCCGGTCGCCGCCCCCGGGGAGGCGCGCGCCGCCGGGCTCTGAGCGCGGCGGATCACATTCCGGAGAGGAAGGCGGGCCTCAACCCGCCGTTAGGGAGGGCTGCGTCACGGTCGGCGACCTGGCGTGGAGCCCTCGCATGTCCCTGACCATCGTCAACGGTTACGCCTGCACGGATTGCGCCGACATCGCCAAGGCCAAGCGTGGCGAGGATCCGAACGCCAAGGAACCCGTCGCAAACGACGCTCAGGCCAAGGACCTGTCCGGCGCGCGACGGGATCCCGCCGTCACGCTGGGCGGCTCGCTGGCGCGCGACGACGCGTTCCCGACAGGGGACGAGCCTCCGGCCCCGCCCCGCGAGGGCGCGCTCGTGGACGTCTCAGCCTGATTCTGACTCACCCCACGCGGGTCGCGGCCAGCCGCCCCTCGTCGGGCGCGTAGCCCAAACCGGGAGCGTCGGACATCACGATCCAGCCGTCCGCGTCCACCCTGAGGGGCTCGGCCATCATGTAGTCGCGGCGGTCGAGGCCCCATTCGGGCGGGTCGAACGGATATTCCAGGTAGACGCCCTCCGTGAGCCCGCAGACCAGGTGGGCGTTCGCCGTCACCCCCATGCCGTTGGTCCAGGTGTGCGGCGTGAACACGAGCTTCGCGGCCTGCGCCATCGCGGCGACCCGGCGCAGCCCCGTGATCCCGCCCACCAGCGCGGCGTCCGGCTGCACCACGTCCAGGCACTGGTCGGCGATGAGGTCGCGGAACTCGTAGAGCTCGCGCGTCATCTCGCCGCCGGCGATCCGCACGGAGGTCATCTCGCGCAGCCGCCGCATGCCCTCGCGGTCGGCGCGGTGCAGCGGCTCCTCCATCCAGTAGACGCCGAGGCGCTCCAGCTCCTTCGCAACCGGCAGCGCGTCCTTCAGCGACCAGGCCGGATAAGTATCCCAGGGCATGCGCCAACCCTGGTTGCAGTCCACCATCAGCTCGAGCTTGGTTCCCACCCGCGCCCGCACGGCCTCGAGCGCCGCGATGTCCTTGCGCCAGTCGCCGCGGTGGAAGCGGATCTTCAGCGCCCGGAACCCCTGCGCGATGTAGCCCTCCGCCGCCTCCGCCAGCGCCGCCGGATCGCGCAGCGTGCCCGAGGATGCATAGGCGCGAACTCGGTCGGTAAGCCCGCCCAGCAGCTTGTAGACGGGCAGGCCCGCGATCTTGCCAGCGAGGTCCCACAGCGCGAGGTCGAGCGGCCAGCAGCGGCCATAGTGGAACTGGATGTTCTCCAGCACCCGGTAGTGCCGCTCGATGGCGAGCGGGTCCTGGCCAATGAAGAGGTGCTCGTGGCCGGCGAAGCCGACCATGAGGTCGCCGGACCCGACGCCCGTGAGCCCCTCGTCCGTGTGCACGCGCACGATCGTGGCGTCGAACGACGTCCGCGGCTTCGTGTCCCAGCTCGCATGAAAGGGCGGGTCGTACTGGAGCCGGTGCTGGGTGATCTCGATGCCGGTGATCTTCATGGCCGCCTCACCCCTGGCTCAGCACGATGGCCGCGAAGGCGTCGATGTCGGCGTCCGTCACGGGCCTGCGGTTGGAGCGCCGCATGGCCTCGTTCTCGGGCCGGCGCATCTGGGCGGCCAGCATGGCCGGGGTGACGCCCTCGCACTCGCGCGCGAGCGAGATGGTCACGCCCGTGGCGCGCATCAGCCGCTCAAACGCGACGGGCACGCGGGCGGCGTCCGCCGCCTCGCCCATGGCGGCCGCGACCGCCGCGAAGGGCCCGTCGTCGCCGACCACGTTCCAGGGCAGGGTCGCCACCATCGCACAACCGACCGCCCGGCCATGGTGGATCGGCCGCAGGGAGCCGAGCGCGTGCCCGATATTGTGCCCGATGGCGGTGCCGCAATTGTCGATCGCGACGCCGCCGAACGCCGCCGCGAGCTGCATGCCGGCGCGCGCCTTGAGGTCGCCCGGATGGCTCACCGCCCGCTCCAGATTGGCGGCGGCCAGCCGGATCGCCGCATGCGCGTAGACGTCGTTGGCCGCGTTGGCGTTGGCGTTGGTGCAGGCCTCGATGGCGTGCACCAGCGCGTCGATGCCGGTGGCGGCCGTGAGGTGAGGCGGCAGGCCGACCGTCAGTACGGGATCCAGGATGATGCGCGCGGCCTTGAGTTCGTCGCCCCAGAACCACTGCTTGGACCCGTCCGGTCCGCTCACGATCGCGACCCGCGTGGTCTCCGAACCGGTGCCGGAAGTGGTCGGGACGCAGATTGTCGGAAGGCCGCCGGCCGGCAGCGGCGCGGCGCAGAGCGCGTAGCTCATGGCCGGCACGGGCGAGCCCGCGACCGCGGCGATCAGCTTGCCGGCATCCATCGCCGAGCCTCCGCCGAGCGCCACGACGGCGCGCGCGCCCGCCTCCCGGGCCAGCGCCGCCCCGGCGTCCACCTGCGCGTGTGTCGGATCGCTCTTGATGTCGTCGAAGAGCACGGCCGAGAGGCCAGCGGCCCGCAACGCCGCGAGCGCCTCGTCCACCATGCCGGAGGCTTTCAGGCCCGGATCGGCGACCAGCAGAACGGCTGCCCCGGCGCCCGCCAGCGCGGCCGCCTGCGGGCCGATCTGCGCCAGGGCGCCTTCTCCCTGGATCATCGTCGGAATGCGATCGAGCGTGGAGATCATTCGGGTTCCCCTCCGGCGCGCCGGGCGCCACAGCCTAGCTTGGGCTTTGTCGCCCGCAAGTCACTCCGCCAGCGGCGCGCCCCAGCATTCGGCCACGACCGTCGCGGCCACGAGCCCGCGGTCGCCCTCCATGCCGGGCAGGTCGACGCGGTCGACATGGACGTCGATCTCCGCCCCGCCGCCCCCCATCGCGACCGCCCGGGCGCGGGCCATCTCGACGGCGATCTCCCGGGCCCGCGCCAGCGCCTCGCCGGGATCGCCCATCGGGATGGGCTCGCCCTCCGCGTGGATGCGGTAGGCGCCGACGCCGGAGGACGAGACGTCCACCACGGCCTGCGCTTTCACGACCCCCACGGCCGCCCCCACCGCGTTGGCGACGTCGCCATGCTCCGGCAGCACGACCTCGCTTCCAAGCCGCCGGCCGACCTCCGGGTAGAACACGGGCGCGGGACCGCCCACCGCCACCACGGGGACGACCGGGCCGATCGAGACGCGCAAATTGCGCCAGGGCCCCTGCCCGCCCGCGACGGCGTCCACCAGCCCGGCGGCGTCGCCGTCCAGCGGCTCCCCGGCGAGCGCCTCGATCACCACGCGGGCGGACTTGCCCGCCATGGCGTCGAACACCTCCCCGGCGAAGCGCCGCGCGGCCGCGTCGGCCTCGGCCGGGCCGAGCGGCCCCGCCATGCGCAGCCGCCGCTCCAGCACGAGCGCGCCGAGCCGCGCGCCCTCGGCCGACCACTGGCCCTGCAGTCCGAGCACATGCGCGGCGTCGCTCGGCGTGAACCCGGCAACCGCGACATGGCCGGCGCTGACCAGCCGCGCGAGCGCCTTCTGCTGCAGCGGGCCATGGATGACGTCGCCCATCGGGCGCGGTCCGCCGGCGATCGCCGCCAGGATGTCGCGCTCCCGCCCGGCCGCCTCCACCGCATCGGCGCCGGCGCGGCCGAACGGCCGCAGGAGGAACTTGCCCGCATAGGGCCCGCCCTCCGGATCGTTGAGCTGCGCTTCCAGCCGCCGCAGCACGTCCGGATGGCGCTGCGCCAGCAACGCCAGCGGCACGACCTTGCCGGGCGCCAGCGCGACCCGGTTGCGGGCGTCCACCGTGACCTCGCTGTCGCCGCCGAGCCCGAAGGTGCGCATCGCGATGGCGCGCACGAGGGTGCGCCGGCCGCCCACCTGCGCGCCCTCGCGGTCGAGCCGCGGCCAGCCGTTCTCCAGCACGGCGACGTCCGTGGTGGTGCCGCCCACGTCCGAGATCACGAAGTCCGACAGGGCGCACAGGAACTTCGCCCCGATCACGCTGGCGGCGGGCCCGGACAGGATCGTCTCGATGGGCCGCAGCGCCACGGCCTCGGCCGACGCCAGCGTGCCGTCGCCCTTCACCACCATCAGCGGGGCCGCGATCCCGTGGCGCGCCATGGCGGCCCGCACGGCCCCGATCAGGGCCGTGATCGCCCCGATGATGCGCGCGTTCAGCGCCGCCGTGAGCGCCCGGCGCGGGGCGTCCAGCGCATGCGCGAGCTCGCTGGACAGCGTCGCCGGGCGGCCGGTGACCCGCTCCACGATGTCGCGCGCCCGCCGCTCATGCGCGGGATTGCGCACGGACCACTGCGAAGCCACCGCAAAAGCGCCCACGCTGTCCCGCGTCTCCCGGAGAAACGCTTCCAGCGCGACAACATCCAGCGGCGCAGCCTCCGCGCCGCCATGGTCATGCCCGCCCGCGATGCGCCCGATGCGTGTGCCGGGCAGGGCCCGGGCGATCTCGGTCCGCTCCGCCATGGCGTCGTCGAAGCCGATCAGGATCGCGGCAACCGGCGAGCCATGCCCCTCCACGATGGCGTTTGTGGCCAGCGTGGTGGAGAGCGACACCAGCGCGATTTCGGTTCCCGTCAGCCCACCCGGCCGGCCCTCCCCGGCCTCCGCCAGCACCCGGTCGAGCGCCTCGCCGACGCCGATGGCGAGGTCGCCCCTGGTGGTGAGCGCCTTGGCCTTGGCCAGCACCCGCCGCGCGCCGGCGTCCACGACGACCGCGTCCGTATAGGTGCCCCCGGTGTCGATCCCGACGACGAGGCGGCTCACGCCCGCAAGCGCTCGTTCTGCGGGTCGAACGGGCTCTCCTCCACCACCGTGCAGCGGCGCTTCTCGCCCAGGATGGTGATCTCCAGCTCCTGCCCGAGTTCGCCGAGGTCGGGCCGCACCATGCCGAGCGCCAGCGACTTGCCGCAGCGCCAGCCATAGCCGCCCGAGGTGGAGCGGCCGATCAGCTCGCCATTGAGCCAGAGCGGCTCCGACCCGCGCGCGTCGGCGTCGGTGACGCCATGCACCTCCAGGGTGACGAAACGGTTCTTGAACCCCTTCTCGCGCCAGGCCACCAGGGCGTCGCGCCCGATGAACGCGCCCTTGTTCGGATGCACGAAGCGGTCGAGCCCAGATTCGAGCGCCGAATACTCGATCGACAGCTCCCGCGGGATCAGCCGGTAGCTTTTTTCCAGCCGCAAGCTGTCCATGGCCTTGATGCCGAAGGGCCGGATGCCGAAGGGCTTCCCGGCCGTCATGAGCTTGTCGAAGATGTAGTTCTGCATCTCGATCGGGTGATGCAGCTCCCAGCCGAGCTCGCCCACGAAGTTGACGCGCAGCGCCCGCGCCGAGGCTGCGCCGACTGAGATTGTCTGCCCGGACAGCCAAGGGAAAGCCCCGTTCGACAGGTCCGTGTCCGTGAGGCTTTGCAGCACCTCGCGCGAGCGCGGGCCCGCCAGCACCAGCACGCCGTACTGGGTCGTCACCTTCTGCAGGTCGACCGAGCCGTCGCGCGGGCGCAGCTTCTGCAGATAGTCCCAGTCGTGCCGCTCGAACGCGCCGGCGCCGACGAGGTAGAAGCTCTGCGGGCCGTCGCGGAACACCGTGAACTCGCAGCGCACGCCGCCGTTCTGCGACAGCAGATGCGTGAGCGCCATGCGGCCGACCTTCTTGGGGATGCGGTTCGCCAGGATGGAGTCCAGCCAGGCCTCCGCGCCCGGGCCGCTCACGACGTATTTGGCGAAGGCCGACATGTCCTGCAGGCCGACATTCTCCATCACGTTGCGGCATTCCTCGCCGACGAACGGGAAGTAGTTGGAGCGGCGAAAGCTCCAGCGCTCCCTCACCTTGCCGTCGCTGGTCGCCGGCGCGTGGTTCTCGTTGGTGAGCACGTCGTCGACGTTGAGCTCGTTCGCCGGGACCTCGTACCCCGGAGGCGCGAACCAGCCCGGCCGCTCCCAGCCGTAGACGGAGCCGAACACGGCCCCGAGCGCCTTCATACGGTCATAGCAGGGCGTCTGGCGAAGCGGCCGCGCGGCGGCGCGCTCCTCGTCCGGATAGTGCGTCGTGAAGACGTTGGCGTAGGCCTCCTCGTTCTTCTCGCGGAGGTAGCCGCGCGACGCGTAGGGGCCAAAGCGACGGGGGTCGACGCCCATCATGTCCACCGTCGGCTCGCCGTCCACGATCCACTCGGCCAACTGCCAGCCGGCGCCGCCCGCCGCCGTGACGCCGAAGGAGTGACCCTCGTTCAGCCAGAAGTTCTTCAGCCCCCAGGCCGGACCCACGATAGGGCTGCCGTCCGGCGTATACGCGATGGCGCCGTTATAGACTTTCTTGATGCCGACCTCGCCGAAGGCCGGCACCCGCGTGATGGCGGTCTCGATGTGCGGCGCGAGCCGGTCGAGGTCCTCCTGGAAGAGCTCGTATTCGCTTTGCGCGTCGGGCCCGTCCACGTAGCAGCAGGGCGCGCCGACCTCGTAGGGCCCCAGCAGCAGGCCGCCGGCCTCCTCGCGCATGTACCAGGAGCTGTCGCTCTCGCGCAGCACGCCCATCTCGGGCAGGCCCTGGCGCTTCCGCTCCTGGATGGCCGGATGCGGCTCGGTGACGATATACTGGTGCTCGACCGGGATCACCGGCACGTCGAGGCCCACCATCTGCCCGGTCTTTCGGGCGAAGTTGCCGGTGGCCGACACGACGTGCTCGCAGGTGATGTCGCCCTTGTCGGTCTTCACCAGCCATTCGCCGGAGGGCGTCGGCTCGATGCCGAGCACGGCTGTGTAGCGGTGGATCTCGGCCCCGCGGCTGCGCGCGCCCTTGGCCAGCGCCTGGGTGAGGTCGGCCGGCTGGATATAGCCGTCCTGCGGATGCTGGATCGCGCCCAGGATCCCGTCCGTTTCGCACAGCGGCCAGATCTCCTTGACCTGCGCGGGCGTGAGCACGTTCACGTCGATGCCGCCGATCGTCCTGGCGACGCCGGCGTAGTACATGAACTCGTCCCAGCGCGCCTTCGTGCGGGCGAGCCGGATGTTGGAGACCTGCCGGAACCCGACATTCTGGCCCGTCTCCTCTTCCAGGGTCTTGTAGAGCCCCACCGAGTATTTGTGCAGCTGGCCGACCGAGTAGCTCATGTTGAACAGCGGCAGCAGCCCGGCCGCGTGCCAGGTGGAGCCCGAGGTGAGCTCCTTGCGCTCGATGAGGACCACGTCGGACCAGCCCTTGCGGGCCAGGTGATAGAGCGTCGACACGCCCACCACGCCGCCGCCGATCACGACCACGCGCGCGTGTGTTTTCATGGTCCTGTTTCCTTCGAGCCTTGAACCGACGCGCCGGCCCGGCCGACGCTGCAGCCTCGACTGTCGAGGCCCGCGGCGCAAGCGGCTCACCGCCTGCCGACCCCGACTGTCGGATGCGCGCCATCGCATCCCTCTCCCCGGGACGGGGAGAGGGATGGGGTGAAGTGGCGCCGCTCCCCTCATCCGGCGCTTCGCGCCACCTTCTCCCCGTACCGGGGAGAAGGGCTCGCCCGGCGCCGCAGCCGCAATAGGGCCCCTCTCCCCGGGACGGGGAGAGGGCTGGGGTGAGGGTGGCGCCGCCGCTCCCCTCATCCGGCGCTTCGCGCTGCGTTCTCCCCGTAACGGGGAGAAGGTCTCGGTCGCCGCCGGACAACTCAGCGCCGCCCCCGTGCGAGGACAGGTCGCATCCCGAGCCTAGCCTGACGCAAATCGGGCCGCATCCCCGGCGGGCCGCGCGAGCAGGCGAGGAACGGCATGAGCGAAGAGGTCCAGAACCCCCGCGAGGCGCGGCGTGGGCGCGAGGCCCGCCGCGCCGCCCGGGCCCAGCGCTCGGCCGCGTCCATCCCCTATATCAGCCGCAACATCCCCCTCACCGACGTGCTCTCGGCCGAGGGCCTGGAGATCATCGAGCGCAACGCCGAAACCATCCTGCAGGAGGTCGGCATCGACTTCCGCGACTACCCCTCCGCGCTGAAGCTCCTGAAGGACGCCGGCTGCGACATCCAGGGCGAGCGCGTGCGCTTTCCCCGTGGGCTGGCCCGCAAGCTGATCGCGACCGCCCCGAGCGACTATGTCCAGCACGCCCGCAACCCGGAGCGCAGCGTCCATATCGGCGGCAAGGACACGGTGTTCGCGCCCGTCTACGGCTCGCCCTTCGTGCACGACATCGACAAGGGCCGCCGCTACGGCACCATCGAGGACTTCCAGAACTTCGTGAAGCTGGCCTATGCCAGCCCCTACATGCACCACTCGGGCGGAACGGTCTGCGAGCCCGTCGACCTGCCGGTCAACAAGCGCCATCTCGAGATGGTCTACGCGCATATGCGCTACTCGGACAAAGCCTATATGGGCTCCGTGACGCATCCGGACCGGGCGCAGGACACCGTCAATCTGAGCAAGATCCTGTTCGGCGAGGAGTTCGTCCGCGACAACACGGTCTGCACCAGCCTGATCAACGCCAACTCGCCCATGGTGTGGGACAACACCATGCTGGGCGCGGCCGAGGTCTACGCCCGCAACATGCAGGCGACCATCATCACGCCGTTCATCCTATCGGGCGCGATGAGCCCCGTCACGGTGGCGGGCACGCTCGCGCAGGTGCTGGCCGAGGTGCTGGCCGGCGTCTCCTTCACGCAGCTCGTGCGCCCCGGCGCGCCCGTCATCTTCGGCACCTTCGTGTCGACGCTCTCCATGCAGTCGGGCGCGCCCACCTTCGGCACCCCGGAGGCGGCGCTCGCGATCTACGGCGCGGGCCAGCTGGCGCGCCGCTGCAACCTGCCCTTCCGCACCGGCGGCTCGCTCTGCGCCTCCAAGATCCCGGATGCGCAGGCCGCCTACGAGAGCGCCCAGACGCTCGTGCCGACGATCCACGCGGGCGCGAATTTCGTGCTCCATGCCGCGGGCTGGATGGAGGGCGGCCTCGCCTCCTCCTACGAGAAGTTCATGATGGACTGCGACCAGCTCGGCGCCATGCACGTGCTGGCCAAGGGCATCGACCTCTCCGAGAACGGCCAGGGCATGCAGGCCTTCCAGGAGGTCGCGCCGGGCGGCCACTTCCTCGGCTGCGGCCACACCCAGGCGAATTTCGAGACGGCGTTCTACCGCTCGAGCATCTCGGACAACAACTCCGTCGAGCAGTGGGAAGCCGAGGGCCGCCTCGACGCCCCCCAGCGGGCCAACGCGCTCTGGAAAAAGACCCTGGCCGAATACGAGGCGCCCCCGATCGACCCCGGCGTCGACGAGGCCCTGCGCGAGTACATCGAGCGCAAGAAGGCCTCCATGCCGGACGCAACGCACTGAAGCGTAGCTCTCCACTGCGCTGTCATCCCCGGCGACCTGCGCAGCAGGTCGGGAAGGGATCCAGAGGCCATGGGCGCGGCTGCCCTGGATCCCCTTCCCGGCGCTGCGCGCCGCCGGGGATGACGGAGTGAGTTGCGCGGTTTTGAGCGCTTCCACGATAGCCGCCACTGTAGCGATACCCGGCATGGTCGAAAGGCTCGCCCCACGCTCGCCGACGCGCCCGCCCCTTTCCCATGACAGGTTTGTGATCCACCATGCGCCCACCGCCGCGCTCGAGGCGGTTCAGCCGATTGGAGCACCCGATGCGTTTCAGCCGTTTCGCCATTTCCACCGCAGCCGTTCTGGCCACTGCATCGCTCGCCGCCGCGGCCGAGCCCGCGTCCTGCAAGACCGTCCGCTTCTCGGACGTCGGCTGGACCGACATCACCGCCACCACGGCGGCCACATCCCTGGTGCTGCAGGGGCTTGGCTACACGACTAAGACAGACGTGCTCGCGGTGCCGGTCACCTACACCTCCATGAAGAACAAGAACATCGACGTGTTCCTGGGCAACTGGATGCCCACCATGGAGGCGGACCGGAAGCCTTATGTGGACGACAAGTCCGTCGAGGTCGTCGGGGTCAACCTGGAAGGCGCCAAGTACACGCTGGCCGTTCCGGCCTACACCTATGACGCCGGGCTGAAGACCTTCGGGGATATCGCCAAGTTCCAGACGCAGCTCGCCGGCAAGGTCTACGGCATCGAGCCCGGCAATGACGGCAACCGGCTGATCCTCGACATGATCAAGGACAACAAGTTCGACGTGAAGGGCTTCGAGCTCGTCGAGTCGAGCGAGCAGGGCATGCTCGCCCAGGTGGAGCGCGCCACCCGCCGCAAGGAGCCGATCCTGTTCCTGGGCTGGGAGCCCCACCCGATGAACACCAAGTACCAGATCAAGTACCTGGCCGGCGGCGACGACATCTTCGGCCCGGACCTCGGCGGCGCGACCATCTACACCAACACGCGCGCCGGCTACTCGGCCGAGTGCCCCAATGTCGGCCAGCTGCTGAAGAACCTGAAGTTCACCCTGCAGATGGAGAACGAGATCATGGGCGCGATCCTGTTCGACAAGCAGGAGGCCGACAAGGCCGCCGGAGACTGGCTGAAGAAGAACCCCGCCGTACTGGACGGCTGGCTCAAGGACGTCACGACCCTGGACGGCAAGCCCGGGCTGGCGGCCGTGAAGACCGCGCTCGGGGTGAAGTGACGGCGGAGCCGTCATCCCCGGCGACCTGCGCAGCAGGTCGGGAAGAGGATCCAGGGCCGGTGTGACGCTGCTCTGGATCCCCTTCCCGCGCCTTGGGCGCGCCGGGGATGACGGCGCGGAGGTAGAAAGAGCGCGCCATGGAGAGCTGGTTCACCGGGGCCGACAAGAAGATCCCGCTCGGCAAGTGGATGGAAGCGGCCGTCGGCGCGCTGAACGACCACGCCCAGGCGATCTTCGACGCCATCTCGTTCGGCCTCGGCGCGGTGATCATGGCCTTCACGGCTGCGCTGCTGTGGTTTCCACCCGTTGTGCTGATCCTGGCGTTCGCCGGCATGGCCTACGCGCTGCACCGCTCCTGGGGATTGAGCCTCTTCATCGCTCTCGCCTTCGCGCTGATCGTCAACCTGGGCTACTGGAAGCCCACCATGGAGACTCTCTCGCTGGTGCTCTTCGCCACGCTCACCTGCGTGCTGATCGGCGTCCCGATCGGCATCGCGGCGGCTCACCGGGCCTGGCTCTACACGGCCATCCGCCCTGTGCTCGACCTGATGCAGACCATCCCGACCTTCGTGTACCTGATCCCCACCCTGATCCTGTTCGGCCTCGGCGTCGTGCCGGGCCTGATCTCCACGGTGATTTTCTCCCTGCCGGCGCCCATCCGGCTCACCTATCTGGGCGTGTCCTCCGTCCCTACCCAGCTCGTCGAGGCCGGCGAGAGCTTCGGCGCCACGCGCCGCCAGCTCTTGTGGAAGGTGGAGCTGCCCTATGCGCTGCCCACCATTATGGCGGGCGTGACGCAATGCATCATGCTCAGCTTGTCCATGGTGGTGATCGCCGCCCTCGTGGGCGCCGACGGCCTCGGCAAGCCCGTGGTGCGGGCGCTGAACTCGGTCAACGTCGCCATGGGCTTCGAGGCCGGCCTCGCCATCGTGATCCTCGCCATCGTGCTGGATCGGCTGTTCAAGCAGCCCGAACGCCGGCGGGGGAGCTGACGCATGGAGGCGAGCGCCACGGCGGTCGAGTTCCGCAACGTCGACATCATCTTCGGCGACCGCCCCAAGGAGGCGCTGCGGCTCCTCGACGAGGGCCGGACCCGCGCCGAGATCCAGGCCGCCTCTGGCCAGGTGCTGGGCGTCGCCGGGGCGTCGCTCGCCGTCCGGCAAGGCGAGATCTGCGTCCTCATGGGCCTGTCCGGCTCCGGCAAGTCGACGCTGCTGCGGGCCGTCAACGGCCTCAACAAGGTCACGCGCGGCGAGGTGCTGGTCCGGCACGGCGGCCGCATGGTGGATGTCGCCTCCATCGACGCCGACACGCTGCGGGCCGTGCGCACCACCAGCGTCGCCATGGTGTTCCAGCAGTTCGCCCTGCTGCCCTGGCGCACCGTGGCCGAGAATGTCGGCTTCGGCCTGGAGCTGCGCGGCGTGCCCTGGGCCGAGCGCGACCGCATCGTCGCCGAGAAGCTCAGGATGGTCGCCCTCGACGCCTGGGCCGACCGCTACGCCAGCGAGCTTTCGGGCGGCATGCAGCAACGCGTCGGCCTGGCGCGCGCTTTCGCGACAGACGCCGACATCCTGCTCATGGACGAGCCTTTCTCGGCGCTCGACCCGCTGATCCGCACCAAGCTGCAGGACGAGCTGCTGGATCTCCAGCGCAACCTGAAGAAGACGATCCTGTTCGTCAGCCACGATCTCGACGAGGCGCTCAAGATCGGCCAGCACATCGCCATCATGGAAAGCGGCCGCATCGTCCAGTTCGGCACGCCCGAGGACATCGTGCTGCGCCCGGCCGACGACTATGTCCGCGAATTCGTGGCCCACGTGAACCCGCTGAACGTGCTCACCGCCTACAACGTCATGCGCGACGCGCGCGACCTGGAGAGCGCCGGGGACGGCTGCGTCTGGCTGGACCGGCGGCGCACGACGCGCTTCCAGGTCGACGCCGGCCGCAAGGTCACGGCCTGCGAGCGCGACGGCGCCCCGGCGCAGTGGCAGGACTGCAACTCCGACCCGGCGAGCTGGCTGAAGCATCCCGCCCTCGCCTTCTGGGCCCGCCAGGACACGCCCCTGCGCGACGTCATGCTGGCCATGCAGCGCAACGCCGCGCCCGTGGCGGTCTTCGACGCCGAGGACCGCTTCGTCGGCGCGATCGGCGTGCGGGACGCCCTGAAGGGCGTTCTGCGCCGAAGCGAAGAAGATTAAGCGCGAAGGCGCCGAGCGTCCCCTCTCCCTGGAACAGGGAGAGAGCGGCATGTCGTAAGACTCGCAGCCGACATCGAGCCTGATCGGACCACCCTCACCCCAGCCCTCTCCCTGTTCCAGGGAGAGGGGGCGCGCCGCCGCCCTACCGCTGCGCCGTCTCCCACTCGGGATGAATGAAGGCCGGCGCGTTGCTGGCCGGGAGCGGCTCGCGGCCGCGGATCAGGTCCGAGGCCTTTTCGCCCAGCATGATGGCGGGCGCGTTGAGGTTGCCGGTTGTGATGATCGGGAACACGGACGTGTCCGCCACGCGCAGGTTCTCGACGCCGATCACCCGCAGGTCCGGGTCCACCACCGCCATGGGGTCGTCCGCCGCGCCCATCCGGCACGTGCCGCAAGGGTGGTAGGCGCTCTCCAGCTTGTCGCGCAGGAAGGCGTCGATCGCCTCTTCCGAGACTACGTCGGCCCCCGGCTGCAACTCCTCCCCGCGATAGGGCTCGAAGGCCGGCTGCGCGAAGATCTCGCGCGTCAGCCGCACGCAGGCGCGCATCTCCTCCCAGTCGTCCGGATGGCTCATGTAGTTGAAGCGGATCACCGGCTTGGCGAAGGGGTCAGGACCGCGCAGCCGCACATGGCCCCGGCTCTTGGACCGCATCGTGCCCACATGCGCCTGGAACCCGTGCGCACTGGCGAGGCTCCTGCCGTCATAGGTGATCGCCAGCGGCAGGAAGTGGTACTGGATGTCCGGCCAGCGCACGCCCGCCCGGCTGCGGATGAAGCCGCAGCTCTCGAAATGGTTCGTGGCCCCGAGCCCGTCCTTGAAGGCCAGCCAGCGCAGCCCGATCAGGGCCTTGGACCAGAGACTCATGGACGAATACAGCGTGATCGGCTGCCGGCTCGCGACCTGGAAGTAGAATTCCATGTGGTCCTGCAGGTTCTCGCCGACCCCCGGCCGGTCGACGAGCACCGGCCCGCCCGCCCCCGCCAGCTCCGCCCCGGGCCCGACGCCCGACAGCTTCAAGAGCGCCGGCGAGTTGATGGCGCCGCCCGCCAGGATCACCTCGCGCCGCGCCCGCACCTGCCGCTCGGGTCCGCCTGGGCCGCCGACCCGATACGAGACCCCGACGGCGCGCCGCCCCTCGAACAGGACACGCGTCGCCATGGCGTGCGGCGTGACCCGGACATTGGGCCGGGTCATCGCCGGGCGCAGGTAAGCGTTGGCGGCGCTCCAGCGCCGGCCCGCGTGGATGGTGCGGTCCATCCGGCCGAAGCCCTCCTGGCGATAGCCGTTGATATCGTCCGTCTGGGCGTAGCCGGCCTGCTTGGCGGCTTCGATGAAGGCCCGGTAAAGCGGGTTCTTCATCGGCCCGTAGCTGGTGTGGAGGGGCCCATCCGCGCCCCGATAGGCGTCGCCGCCTTCCTCCCGCGTTTCGGCGCGCCGGAAATAGGGCAGCACCCGGGCGTAGTCCCAGCCGGTCGCCCCCTGTTCGGCCCAGCCGTCGAAGTCCTGCGCGTTGCCGCGCACATAGACCATGCCGTTGATCGAGGAGGACCCGCCCAGCACCCGCCCACGCGGGACGTGCAGCACGCGCCCGCCCAGATGCGGCTCGGGCTCGCTCTCGTAGCGCCAGTCGTAGCGCGGCGAATTCATCGGGATGGAGAGCGCGCTCGGCATCTGGATGACGGGGGAGCGGTCGCCGCCGCCCGCCTCCAGCACGGCCACGGTGGCGCGGCCGTCCTCGCTGAGCCGGTTGGCGAGCACGCAGCCGGCCGATCCCGCGCCGACGATCACATAGTCGAACGCCTCGTCCTGCGTCGGTCCTGGCATCCGCTACGACAGCCCTTCGATCTCTCCGGCGGAGTCGAGCCGGATGTGCTCCGCCGATGGCGTCCGGGGCAGGCCCGGCATGGTCATGATCTCTCCGCAGATCACCACCAGGAAGCCCGCCCCCGCCCGCAGCCGGACCTCCCGGATCGGCACCACATGGCCGGTCGGGGCGCCGCGCAGGTTCGGGTCGGTGGAGAAAGAATACTGCGTTTTCGCCACGCAGATCGGCAGGCGTCCGAAGCCGGCCCCCTGCAGATCGCGGAACTGGTTGCGCACCGACTGGTCGGCGATGATCTCGGAGGCGCCGTAGATCTCCGTCGCGATCAGCCGCATCTTGTCCCAGAGCGGCAACTCGTCGGCGTAGAGCGGCTGGAAGCCGCGCCCGTCCAGCGGACGGCTCGCCTCCGCCAGCTCCACCACGCGCTGGGCCAGTTCCTGCGCGCCCCTCGAGCCCTCGGCCCAGTGGCTGCACACCACGGCCTCGACGCCGAACTGGTTGCGGCAGGCGTCCTGGATCAGCCGGAGCTCCGCCTCGGTGTCGGTCCCGAACCGGTTGATGGCCACCACCGCCGGCACGCCGAAGCGCCGGACATTGTGCAGGTGACGGCCCAGATTGGAGAGGCCCTTGTGGACCGCTTCGAGATTCTCCGGGCCGAGATGGTCCTTGGCCACGCCGCCATGCATCTTGAGCGCCCGCACGGTCGCCACCACCACGGCCGCGCAGGGGTTCAGGCCGGCCTTGCGGCACTTGATGTCGAAGAACTTTTCGGCCCCGAGATCCGCCCCGAAGCCGGCTTCCGTCACCACATAGTCGGCCAGTTTGAGGGCGGTGCGGGTCGCCACCACCGAATTGCAGCCATGGGCGATGTTGGCGAAAGGCCCGCCATGCACGAAGGCGGGCGTGCCCTCCAGGCTCTGCACCAGGTTGGGCTGCAGCGCGTCCTTGAGCAGCGCCGTCATCGCGCCGGCCGCCTTCAGGGCCGCCGCCGTGATCGGCGCCTTGTCGCGGGTGTAGCCGACGATGATGGCGCCCAGCCGCTCCTCGAGGTCGGCGAGGTCCCGGGCCAGGCAGAACACCGCCATCACTTCGGACGCCACCGTGATGTCGAACCCGTCCTCGCGGGGATAGCCGTTGGCGACCCCACCCAGCGAGCTGACGATCTCCCGCAGCGCCCGGTCGTTCATGTCCAGCACGCGGCGCCACGCGATGCGGCGCGGGTCGATGCCGAGTTCGTTGCCCCAATAGACGTGGTTGTCGATGAGGGCCGCCAGCAGGTTGTTGGCGGAGGTGATGGCGTGGAAGTCGCCCGTGAAATGCAGGTTGATCTGCTCCATCGGGACGACCTGGGCGTAGCCGCCGCCGGCCGCCCCGCCCTTCATGCCGAAACACGGCCCGAGCGAGGGCTCGCGCAGGCAGATCATGGCCTTGCGGCCGATCCGACCGAGCGCGTCGCCCAGGCCCACCGTGGTGGTGGTCTTGCCCTCGCCGGCCGGCGTCGGGCTGATGGCGGTGACCAGGATCAGCTTGCCGTCCGGCCGGTCGCGCAGGCTCTCGATGAAGGGAAATCCCAGCTTGGCGATGTGCCGGCCATAGGGGTGGATGGCGTCCTCGGGCACGCCCAGCCCCGCCGCGATCTCGCCGATCGGCTTCAGCCTCGCCGCCCGGGCGATCTCCAGATCTGTGGCCATTCCGGCTCCCCCGCCCCGGCCGCATCGCCCGGTCTCGGCCGGCATTCTGGACGCGGCCCGCGATCCGCCCGCGAGCCGATCCGTCCTGTTCTGGCCAGAATGCGTCAGCGCCGACCGCGCGACGGCTCAGTCGAGACCCTCGGGCGAGGCGCCGCCGTAGCAGGGCTTGCCGTCCGTGATCTCGTCATAATCCGACCGGTCGTCGCAATAGATGTGGCGGATCACCTTCAGGCCGGTCGGAGGGTCGAGCGCGCCCGCCATGATGCTGGTCGCCTCGGCGCCGGTGCGCCGCCAGAACAGGTTGCCGCCGCAGCGGCTGCAGAACCCGCGAGCCGCCTCGGCCGAGGAGGTGTGCCAGGTCAGCGTCGCATCTGAGGTGAAGCGGATGTGCTCCGTCCGCGCCTTGGTGGCCTCGACCCGGCTGCCGGTCGTCTTGCGGCACTGGCCGCAATGGCACACGACGACGCCCCTGAGCGGCCCTTCGATGGTGAAGCTCACGCCCCCGCACAGGCACGAGCCCGTCGCCCGCGCCGGCGTCACTGCAAGCCCCGCCGTTCATGCGAGGGAGTGCGGCCGAAATGCTCGCTGTAGCACTTGGAGAAATGCGACGCGGAGACGAACCCGCAGGCGAGCCCGATGGTCAGGATCGGCATCGAGGTCTGGCGCAGCAGGAAGCGGGCCCGGTTGAGCCGCAGGCTGAGATAATATTTCGTCGGCGCCTCTCCGATGTATTTGCGGAACAGCCGCTCCAACTGGCGGGTGGACAGCCCGACCTCGTCGGCCAGCTCGGAGCAGGAGAGCGGCGTCTCCAGGCTCTTCTCCATCTCCGACACCACGGCCAGCAGCTTGGGATGGGCGACGCCCAGGCGGGCCCTCAGCTCCATGCGCTGGCGCTCATGCGCGTCGCGCTGCCGGTGGTGAATGAGCTGGTCGGTGACCTGCGCGGCGATGTCCGCGCCCTTCTGCTTGGCGATCATCGACAGCATCATGTCGATGGCGGCGGTGCCGCCCGCGCAGGTGAAGCGGTTGCGGTCGATCTCGAACAGCTCCTGGGTGACCTCCAGGTCCGAGAACTCCTCCCGGAAGCTGTCGTTGTTCTCCCAGTGGATGGTGCATTTGCGGCCGCCCAGGAGTCCCGCCTTGGCGAGCACATGCGTGCCGGTGCAGACCGCTCCGATCTGGACGCCGTAGAAGGCCAGCGTCCGGAGCTTGGCGATCAGCTCGCGGTGTTCGAACCGGTGGACGTCGATCCCGGAACAGACGACGACGGCCGGCATGGGGCCCACATCCGCATAGCTGCCGTCGACCGCGACGCTGATCCCGTTGGAGGCCGTCACCGGCTTGCCGTCCGGCGAGAAGATGCGCCAGCCATACAACATGCGCCCGGAGCAGCGGTTCGCCAGCCGCAGGGGCTCGATGGCGGACGTGAAGGCGATCATCGAGAAGTCGGGCACCATCAGGAACCCGAAGGTGTGCACGCTCTCCTGCGTCCCGCCGGGCGCCACGCCGGACGGAGCTGGTGCGGGCGTCTCGCCGCCAGGCGACAAAGATGGAGTCCGGAACATCGTGACGTTTCCCCTCAGCGACATCACGTATTCAGCTTCGGCCCGATTGGATCACGAAGCCGTTCGCTTGGCGACATCATATGTCGCCTGGGGAACAGGACGAGGGTCTGCGGAGGCTCGGTTAACCCGACGCCGCCGGCTTGGCTGGCTCGGATCCGACAGTCGTGAGGCGCGCGCGCCGGCGCTCGGGCCGGGACGGGTCCGGCGCGGAGAGCCGCGGCTCCTCCTCGGCCGCCGTCCCGGAAGACGGCTCGACCTTCCGCAACGCCTCCAGCTCGCGCTGCAGGGCGCGGCGCTCGTTCCGGGTCCGCTCCAGCGCGCCGTCGGCCGCGGCCTTCTCGGCCCGCAGCCGCTCCACGGCGTTGGAGAGGTCCTCGGCCTTGGCCCTCTGCCGCTCGTCCTCGGCCCGCCTCTCGGCCTCGACCCGGTCGGTCGCGCTCACCAGCGCCTCGCGGGCGGCCGCGTGCTCCGTCCGCAGCGCCGCCAGGTCCTCGGCCGTGCGGGCGTGCTGCGCCTGCAGCGCCTCCAGGCGCGCGTCCGCCTCGGCCTTCTCCTGGGCGAGCGCGGCCAGCTGCGCCTCCAGACCGGCCCGGGCCTGATCGAGCTGGTCGAGCCGGTCGTCCTTGGCCACGATGGCGCTTTGGGCGTGGGAGAGGGTGCGCTCCAGTTCGGAGATGCGGGCCCGCAGGCTCTCGATCGAGGTCTCGAGCGTCGAGATGACCAGCCGGCGCTCCTCGGCGGTCTCCTGAAGGCGGCCGTGTTCGCCCTGCAGGGTCGCGAGGTCGGCGCGGCGCACGAGCAGCTCCTCGCTCGCCAGCGTCAGGTCCGCGCCGGTGCGCTCCAGCGTGCCCGACATCGCCTCGATGGCCTGCCGGGCGGCGCCGAGGTCCCGCTCGAGGCCCGCGATGGCGTTGGAGCGGCTCACCACGTCGGCCTGCAGGTCGGCGATCAGCACTGCGCGCCGTCCGAGCTCGGCCATGTCGTCGGCCCTCGCCCGGGCGGCGGCCTCGCTTTTGAGTTCGATCCGGCGCGCCTCGACGGCGATCTCGGCGCGCAGATGATCGCGCTCGGCGGCGATCTCCGCCATGGACAGCGGTAGGCGCGCCTCGACGCGTCGCCGCGCCAGACGTTCAGCCCTCCGCGACAGCGCGGGAAGGACAAGCAATGCAAGCAGGGCCGCCGACAGGAAGCCCAGGGCGAACACCATGATCGTTTCGATCACCGCCGAGGGCCCCCTCACTCAAACTCGGTGCAGGAGCATCGCATGACGGCGCGCTCCCTTCCAAGCCGGATTCCATCATCATTCCGCAACCGAACACCCGGTCCGCAACCGTCCCGGTGGGGAACGGCAGGGTTCAGAAGGGGTTCCACGTCGAGGCGGGCGTGAACTTCAGATAGCCCACATTGACGCCGAGCCGGGCGCCCACGCCCGAACTGATCGGGACGACCACCATCTGGTCGGCCACCAGCGCCGTCATGCCGAAGCCCCCGACCACATAGGCGGAGCCGTCGAGCCCGCCGAAGCGCTGGAAGATCGCGTCGGTGGCCGGCATGTTGTAGACGAGCATCATCGTCCGGGCGCCCTGGCCGCCGAAGTCGAAGCCGAAGGACGGCCCCTGCCAGAACACCCGGCGGTCGCCCGCGTTGCGGGTGTAGAGCACGCCTTCTCCGTAGCGCAGGCCGCCCACGAAGGCGGCGCCGCCCTCCTGGCCGAGGATGTAGCCGTTCGGCTGGCCCCAGCGGCGCGTCGCCTCCTCGATGGTCAGCGCCAGACCGCGGGTGATGTTGCCGAAGAAGCGGTGCCCGGAATTGACCAGCTCGTCCGGCGAATAGGCCTCGGGCTGGACGGCCGTGCGGCGGGCCTGGGCGGCCGCGGTCCCGGCGGCGGTCCCGGCCAGGGCCAGGGCGGCCAGCGCGAAGGCGAGGGCGCGCGCCATGCGGCGCATGCTGATGATCATGAAAACCTCCCGCCGCGCGCGGCTAGGCGCCGCAGCCTGAACGCCGTCAACGCAACCGCAAGCGTCGTCATGCTATGCGGCCGGGCGGCCGCAGAGTGACCGAATCAAAACAATGATACAGTCCGGGCGAAGTATGACGCAGACAAGGCCCTTTCGCGCCGCCATCTTGGCCTTGGCGCTGGCCGCCGGCTGGGCCGCTCCGGCGCGCGCCTTCGAATACGGCCTGACCACGCAGCGCGTGCTCGCGGACCAGATGTCGGGCATCGCGCTCTATGGCTACGACCCGGTGGCCTATTTCGTCGACAGGGCGGCCCGGCCAGGCGTGCAAGCCTTCGAACTGGACTGGGGCGGCGCAACCTGGCGCTTCGCCACGCAGGCCAACCGCGAGGAGTTCCGGCGCTCCCCCGAGGTCTTCGCGCCCGCCTATGGGGGCTACGACGCCGACAGCGTCGTCAGGGGCTTCGCGGTCGCGTCCGATCCCACGGTCTACAGCGTCGAGGGGGACAGGCTGTTCCTGTTCCGCTCCGAGGAGGCCCGCGCGCGCTTCTTCCAGGAGGGCGGCCCCGCGGCGGCGGACAGGGCCTGGCCCCAGGTGCTGAAGGAGATCGGCCCCTGAAGGCCCGGCTCCGCGTCGGGGCTCCGGCTTTCGTCCGCCTTCCGTGATCGGCGTTCCCGGTGTATTCGCCTAGTCTGCGGCTTCCGCCGATTCGGCTGGGGACGGCGGAGACTTGTCATGACGGCCATCACTCTCGATGCACTCGACCTTGCGGCGCTGCTGTGCAGCCGGGTCTGCCACGACGTCATCAGCCCTGTCGGCGCCATCGTGAACGGGCTCGAAGTGCTCGAGGACGAGAAAGACGAGTCGATGCGCGGCTTCGCGCAGGACCTCATCAAGAAGAGCGCGCGCCAGGCCTCCGCCAGGCTGCAATTCGCCCGCCTCGCCTTCGGGGCTGCCGGCTCGGCCGGCGCGGCGATCGACACCGGCGACGCCGAGCAGGTGGCGCGCGGCTTCATCCAGGACGACCGCACGACCCTGACCTGGAACGCGCCCCGCGTCCTGCTCCCCAAGAACCAGGTGAAGCTGCTCCTCAACCTCCTGGTCATCGCCACCACGGCGGTGCCGCGCGGCGGCGTCATCGACGTCACCATGACGGTGGAGAACGACAAGGGAACCTTCGTGGTCGCCGCCAAGGGCATCAACGCCCGCATCCCGCACTCCGTGCCGGGGCTGCTGGCCGGAGCGCCCGAGAGCGGCACCGTCGACGCCCACGGCATCCAGCCCTTCTACACCGGCCTGATCGCCCGGGCGGCCGGCATGGACGTGGCGCTGACCATCGACGGCGACCTGGTGACGATCTCGGCCACCCAGAAGCCCGCCTGACGTTTCTTTTCACGCATTCCAGCTGAAGACGGCTGCGCCTCAACCGATCATCAACGGTTGACGGGCATCAATGACCGGTGGCGCACTACGCGGCGCACAGTCGGGATGCCTCATGGACGACGTTCTGCGCGAGTTTCTGACCGAGACCCTGGAAACGGTCGAGAACGTCGACCGCCAACTCGTGCAGTTCGAGCGTGAGCCGAACAACGCGACCATGCTGGCGCACATCTTCCGCCTGGTGCACACCATCAAGGGCACCTGCGGCTTTCTCGGCCTGCCGCGCCTGGAGGCGCTGTCGCACGCCGCCGAATCCCTCATCAGCCGCTTCCGCGACGGCGCGCCCGTCACCACAGAGGCGGTCACGCTCATCCTGGGCACGATCGACCGGATCAAGATGATCCTGCGCGTGCTGGAGGAGAGCCAGGCGGAGCCCGAAGGGGCCGACACGGACCTGATCGAACGCCTGAACGCCCGGGCCGAGGAGCCGGCCTCGCCGATGGCGATCGCTCCGGCTCCGGCCCCGGCCCCGGCCCCAGCCCCCGTTCCGCTCGTCATGGACGAGCCGGACGACGCCGGCGAACTCCCCCCCGTCCCGGCCGCGCCGCAGCGCCGGGACGAGGCGGAGACGCCGATCCAGCGCCAGAGGCCGCCAGGCGCCGCCAAGCAGCCCGGTTCCCGCGTCGTCCAGGGCGGCGCCGCGACGGCCCAGTCCATCCGCGTCGGCCTCGACACGCTCGAAGGGCTGATGACGATGGTCTCGGAGCTGGTGCTGACCCGCAACCAGTTGGTGGAGCTGGCCCGCCACGACGAGAACAGCGACTACAAGGCCCCCCTGCAGCGCCTCTCGAGCGTCACCGCGGAGCTGCAGGAGCGGGTCATGAAGACCCGCATGCAGCCGATCAGCACGGCCTGGCAGAAGCTGCCGCGCCTCGTCCGCGACCTGTGCGCGGAGCTCGGCAAGGACATCGAGCTGGTCCTCACCGGCGCCGAGACGGAACTCGACCGCCAGGTGCTCGAGCTCATCAAGGACCCGTTCACGCATCTCATCCGCAACGCCGCCGACCACGGGCTGGAGACGCCCGAGGAGCGCCGACTGGTGGGCAAGCCGCCCCGGGGCACGATCCGGATCTCGGCCATCCACGAGAGCGGAACCATCACGATCGAGGTGGCGGACGACGGCCGCGGCCTCGATGTCGGGCGCATCGCCGCCAAGGCGCTCGAACGCGGGCTCGTGACCCCAGCCGAACTGGAGCGGCTCAGCGACGAGCGCATCGCGCGCTTCATCTTCGAGCCGGGCTTCACCACGGTGCACAATGTCTCCCACGTGTCCGGGCGGGGCGTCGGCATGGACGTGGTGCGCTCCAACATCGAGCTGATCGGCGGCTCGGTGGACGTGCGCTGGGTGCCGGGCGAGGGCTCCACCCTCACGATGAAGATCCCGCTGACGCTGGCCATCGTGGCGGCGCTCATCATTGAGACCGCGGGCCAGCGCTTCGCCATCCCGCAGGTGGCCGTGGTGGAGCTGGTGCAGCCGCGCTCCACCTCCGAGCACCGGCTGGAATCCATCAACGGCACTTGGCTCTTGCGCCTGCGCGACACGCTGCTGCCCGTCGTGCGCCTGGGCGCCATCCTGGGCATCGACCCGCCGAACCGGAAGCTCGACCCGGAGGCCGGTTTCATCGTCGTCCTGAAGCTCGGCAAGCGCTCCTTCGGCCTCGTCGTCGACAAGGTGTTCCACACCGAGGAGATCGTCGTGAAGTCGATCTCCAACCTGCTGAAGCCGATCAACGTCTTCTCCGGCAACACCATCCTGGGCGACGGCCGCGTGATCCTGATCCTCGATCCCAACGGGATCGTGCAGCGGATGGGCCACACCCCGGCGCCGACCCGCTCGGAGCGCGACGAATCCGCGCCGCGCCGCAGAGTGCAGGAGGACAAGAGCTCCTTCCTGATCTTCCGCGCCGGCGAGGGCGAGCTGAAGGCCGTGCCGCTGGCCGCCGTCACCCGCCTGGAGGAGTTCGAGGTTTCGCAGATCGAGACCGTCGGAGGACGCTCCGTCGCCCAGTATCGGGGCGACCTGATCCCCATCGTGCAGGCCGTCCCCGGCGCGCCCATGCACGCCAGCGGCATCCAGCCGGTGCTGGTGTTCTCCGAAGGCGACCGCACGGCCGGCATCGCCGTGGACGAGATCGTCGACATCGTCGAGGACCACCTCGACATCAAGTCGACCGGCCAGGCGCCCGGCATCGTCGGCTCGGCGGTGATTCGCGGCCGCGCCACCGAGATCATCGACGTCGCCCATTTCCTGCCGCTGGCCTATCCGGACTGGTTCGACAGCTCCGCCCCGGCCCCCAGCACGCGGTCCAACCGCGTGCTGCTGGTCGACGGCGCGCCGTTCTTCCGCGGCATGCTCGCCCCAGTGCTGAAGGCGGCCGGCTACGACGTGGTGGCGCTGGCGGAGGTCGACGCCGCCCTGACGCTGGCGCAGCGCAGCGCCGAGAGCTTCGCAGTGGTCGTGGTCGACATCGAATCGCGCGGCCGCAACGGCTTCGACCTCGCCGAGGGCTTCCAGGCCGACCGGCGCACCGCGGAGCTGCCGGTCATCGGCATCGCCTCGCGACTGCACCCGGCCGCCGTCGAGCGGGCCCGGGCGCTGGGCCTCTTCGACGTGGTCGCCAAGTTCGACCGCGCGGGGCTGCTCGAAGCCATCGCCGAGGCGATCGAGGCCAAGGAGCCCGCAGCCGCATGACCCTGATGCCCCGCACCGGTTTCGAGGACGTCGAGACCAACCCCGAGATGCGCGAATACGTGACCGTGCTGGTCGACGGCCAGCTGTTCGGCCTGCCGATCGAGTGCGTGCACGACGTCTTCATCGCGACCGAGATGACCCCGGTCCCGCTCGCCCCGCCCGAGGTGGCCGGGCTCTTGAACCTGCGCGGGCGCGTCGTGACCGCGATCTCGCTTCGCCGCGTGCTGAAGCTGGAGGACGGCGGCCAGAGCGCCGGCCGCATGGTGGTGGGCGTCGAATATAGCGGGGATTCGTTCGGCCTGGCGGTCGACGGCGTCGGCGAGGTGCTGAGCCTGGCGCTGGCCGAGATGCAGCCTCCCCCGATGAATCTCGACCCGCGCTGGTCCACCATCGCCAAGGGCGTTCACTGGCTCGACAACGGCCTCCTCGTGGTCATCGACATCCACGCCGCCCTCGGCCCCGCGATGATGTCCGAAAGCCCTCGCACGGCCGCGTTTCCCATGCAGAAAGGTTTTCACCCATGATGAATTGCCTGGTGGTCGACGACTCGCCCGTGATCCGCAAGGTGGCCCGCCGGATCCTCGAGGGCATGGATTTCCACGTCGAGGAGGCCGAGGACGGCCAGCAGGCGCTGGCTCTGTGCCAGCGCAACATGCCCGACGCCGTGCTGGTGGACGCCGTGATGCCGGTGATGGACGGCTACGAGTTCCTCAAGACCCTGCGCCGCACGGCCGGCGGAAGCGCCCCGAAGGCGCTGATGTGGAACACCGAATACGACGTCGCCCTGGTGGCGCGCGCCATCCATTCCGGCGCCGACGACGTGCTCATGAAGCCGTTCGACCGCGCGCTCGTGGCCGAGAAGCTCGCCCAGGTCGGCCTCGCCTGAACGGGCGAGGCGACGAGAAACCCCGCCGGGGTGCGGCGGGGCTTTCAGGATACCGAAAGGCTGGAGGGAGCGCCCGGTCAGGCCGGGATGCGCTCCTCGGCGTCGTTGGGCTCGCGCAGCACGTAGCCGCGGCCCCAGACCGTCTCGATGTAGTTCTTGCCCTGCGACGCGTTGGCGAGCTTCTTGCGGAGCTTGCAGATGAACACGTCGATGATCTTCAGCTCCGGCTCGTCCATGCCGCCATAGAGATGGTTGAGGAACATCTCCTTGGTCAGCGTGGTGCCCTTGCGCAGGCTCAGGAGCTCCAGCATCTGGTACTCCTTGCCGGTCAGGTGCACGCGGGCGCTGGCCACCTCGACCGTCTTCTGGTCCAGGTTGACGATGAGGTCGCCGGTGGTGATGACCGACTGGGCGTGCCCCTTGGAGCGCCGCACGATCGCGTGGATGCGCGCCACGAGCTCGTCCTTGTGGAACGGCTTGGTCAGGTAGTCGTCGGCGCCGAAGCCGAGGCCGCGCACCTTGTCCTCGATGCCGGCGAGGCCGGAGAGAATCAGGATCGGGGTCTTGACCTTGGCCACGCGCAGGCTGCGCAGCACCTCGTAGCCGGACATGTCCGGGAGGTTCAGGTCCAGCAGAATGATGTCGTAGTCGTACAGCTTGCCGAGGTCGATGCCTTCCTCGCCGAGATCCGTCGTGTAGACGTTGAAATTCTCGGACTTGAGCATCAACTCGATGCTCTGGGCGGTAGCGCTGTCGTCTTCGATGAGAAGTATGCGCATTTCAGGTCTCCAAGCTCGTCCCTTGGTCCGCAACCGCAGCATCGACCGGCGGGACCCGGCTGAAGCTCTCAGGCGCCCCGAAGCGCGCCCTGATGATCTCGTTTTCCAACGTTACGCCGCAATGGTTAACAAAACCTGATTCTGATCCGCAAGCACCATTGCGCCCGAACTTCGCGAATCGGGATAAAATGTTGCCTGTGCAGCAGAAAAGGCGAATGTTGGATCTCATGTAGCGGATTAAGCTTCTGTCCTAACCGACTCACCTGACTCACCCTTCGGAGCCCAGCTTCCGAAACTGTGGGACACACGAGTTCAGCCTGTGCATTCTTAATGGGACCGGTAAACGAATCGTTACGGACACGGCATGAGCCTTCATGATCACGATCGGCTGCATGCGCTGCGCGCAGACCTCGCCAACCTGGACGAGCTGACCGTCTATGGCCGCGTCGCCAGCGTTCGCGGCCTCATGATCGAGGTGGCGGGGCCGCTCTCGGCCATGCATGTCGGCGGGCTGCTCGACGTCGAGGTTGCGCCCGGGCGCAGCGTGCCGTGCGAGGTCGTCGGCTTTTCGGGCGACCGGGCGCTGGTGATGCCCTTCGGCGGCGTCGACGGGCTGCGGCGCGGATGCCGGGCCGTGGTGCGCTCCGCGCCCGGGGGCGTGCGCCCCTCGCGCGGCTGGCTCGGGCGCGTGATCAACGCCATGGGCGAACCCGTGGACGGCAAGGGGCCTCTGCCCGCCGGCCCCGATCTCGTCCGGCTGCGGGAGGAGCCTCCGCCGGCCCACGCGCGGCGGCGCGTCGGCGAGCCGCTCGACCTCGGGGTGCGGGTGCTGAACACCTTCACGACCTGCTGCCGCGGCCAGCGCATCGGCATCTTCGCAGGCTCGGGCGTCGGCAAGTCCGTGCTGCTCTCGATGCTGGCCCGCAACGCGGGCTCGGACGTCGCCGTCATCGGGCTGGTCGGCGAGCGCGGACGCGAGGTGCAGGAGTTCCTGCAGGAGGACCTCGGCGAGGCCGGGCTCGCCCGCTCCATCGTGGTGGTGGCGACCTCCGACGAGCCGGCGCTGATGCGCCGCCAAGCCGCCTACCTGACCCTGGCGATCTGCGAGTACTTCCGCGACGAGGGCGCGGACGTGCTGTGCATGATCGACAGCGTCACCCGCTTCGCCATGGCGCAGCGCGAGATCGGCCTGGCCGCCGGCGAGCCGCCGACCACCAAGGGCTACACACCGACCGTCTTCACCGAACTGCCGAAGCTGCTGGAGCGCGCCGGCCCGGGCGTCGGCGAGGGGGCCATCACGGGCCTGTTCACCGTGCTGGTGGACGGCGACGACCACAACGAGCCGGTGGCGGACGCCGTGCGCGGCATCCTCGACGGCCACATCGTGATGGAGCGCGGCATCGCCGAGCGCGGCCGCTACCCGGCCGTCAACGTGCTGAAATCGGTGTCGCGGACCATGCCGCGGTCCTGCGACCCCGAATTCTGGCCCGTCGTGCTGGCGGCGCGCCAGAACATGGCGACCTACGCCGACATGGAGGAGCTCATCCGGCTCGGCGCCTACCGGGCGGGATCGTCCGAGGAGGTGGACCGCGCCATCGCGCTGAATCCCGCCCTCGAAGATTTCCTCCGCCAAGGTAAGGAAGAAGCAACCTCGTTGCGCGAAGGTTATCTCCGTCTCGCGGGGATCATGGCTGGTGCATGACGCCAGGATCGCCAGTGCAACTCGCAGCCGCCCCGAACGGCTGCGCAGCGTGAGTAGAGTGGATGAAATCGCGGGATACCGTCATGCGCCTGAAGCGCTTCCAGGTCGACGAGAAGCGTCGACGGGTGGCGCAGATCGAGATGATGATCGCCGACTTCGAGCGGATGGTCCATGAGCTCGAACGCGAGGTCGCCAGCGAGGAGCAGAAGTCGGGCATCTCCGACAAGGCTCACTTCGCCTACCCGACCTATGCGCGCGCCGCCATGACCCGCAAGGAGAACCTGCAGCGTTCCGCCGACGAGCTGAAGACGCAGCTGGAGGACGCGCGCGCCGAGCTGGAGGCGGCCTTCCAGGAGCTCAAGAAGTTCGAGATCCTCGACGACCGCGAGCAGGCCCGCGAACGCGCCGCCGAGTCGGCGCGCGAGCAGTCCGACCTCGACCGCATCGGTCTCGCCATGCGGGCGGGCTTCGCCCGCGCCTGAGCCGGGGGGTCCGGCCCGCCGCCCGGTCACGCCCCGCGGGTGACCGGGATGTCGGGAAAGCTGTCGGGATCGAGAAGGCCGGCGATCCTCGGATCGTCGGCGACCTCCACGGCCAGCCTGTAGGGCGCGAAGCCCGAGCGCCTGTAGAAGGCGATCGCGCCCGGATGGTCCAGCGTGCAGGTGTGCAGCCAGACCCGGCGGACCGCCTGGCCCCAGGCGAGCTCCAGCGTGCGGTCCATCAGCCGCCGGCCCAGCCCCTGCCCCGTCGCCTCGTCCACCAGTCCGAAATAGACGATCTCCGCCTCGCCCTCCTGGCGCAGGTCGATCTCGACGAGCCCGATGTCGCGGCCGCCCTGCGTCGCCGCGAAAGCCATCACGCCCGGATCGCCCAGCACGGCCGAGACCTCTTCGTCCGACGCGCCCAGCCGCGAGAACCAGAACCACCGCTCCCCGATCGCCCGGTAAATCCGCTTGTAGCGCGCCGCCTCGCCCGGCCCGAAACGCTCCAGCGCCAGGTCCGCCGTCTCCGGCCGCGGCGCCCGGGGGGCGGGCGGAGCGCGCATCTCCAGATAGGTCACCACGGCCGCGATCTTGCCGGCGGGAACGTCGGAATAGCCGTCTTGGAGGGGGGCGCCGTTTGACATGGATCCGCGCAATTCCAGATAGAAGGCCCCTACCCTAGGGCGTCACGCCCCGTCCGTCAGGAGATCCCGATGAAGATTCTGTCCGCCGCCGTCATTCTCGTCCTGGCCGCCGGCGCGCCGGCGCTGGCCCAGCAGGGCCACGCCGGCCATGGCGCGCCCGCCCAGAAGGCGCAGGCGCGGTCGCCCTCCGACGCCGGCTACAAGGCCGCCATGGACCGGATGCACAAGGACATGGCCACGCCGCTGACCGGCGACGCGGACGTGGACTTCGTACGGGGCATGATCCCCCACCACCAGGGCGCGATCGACATGGCGAAGGTGGAGCTGGAACACGGGAAAGACCCGGCGCTGCGCAAGATGGCGGAGGAGATCGTCAAGGCCCAGGAAGCCGAGATCGCCGTCATGAAGGCCTGGCTCGCCAAGCGCGGCAAATAGCGCCCGCAGGAATTGACGAGAGACAAACGCATCCTGACCAATTGTTGGTGACAGTTCCGGCGATCTGTCCCACTGTCTCCCGAACAGGGGGCGAGGCGGGATGGGGGTCGCGGGCGAGTTGCGCTTCGAGCGCATCGTCAAGGCGTTCGGCGGCGCGCAGGCGCTGAAGGGCGTCAGCCAGTCCGCGAGACGTGGCGAGGCGCTCGCCCTCTTGGGCGAGAACGGCGCCGGGAAGTCCACCCTCATCAAGATCCTGGGCGGCGTGCCGCCGCCCTGTGGGCCTTCGCCGACGCCGGCGGCAAGCCCGGCGTGGTCATCTTCACGGATTCGACCTACGCGATCGCGATCGCCAAGGCCAACAAGATCCGCGACGTCGTCACGCAGGCGGGCGGCGCGGTGCTCGAATATGTCGACACCCCGATCGCCGACACCTCGACCCGCATGCCGCAGCTGACGACCTCGCTGCTGCAGCGCCATGGCGCCAAGTGGACGCATGCGCTCGCCATCAACGACATCTATTTCGACTTCATGGGGCCCTCGCTGGCGGCGGCGGGCGTCAAGGGCGACGGGGCGCCGAAGGCTGTCGCGGCGGGCGACGGCTCGGAAAGCGCCTATCAGCGCACCCGCTCCGGCCAGTACCAGGCCGTGACGGTGGCCGAGCCGCTGAACCTGCAGGGCTGGCAGCTCGTCGACGAGCTCAACCGCGCCTTCGCGAACGAACCGTGGTCCGGCTACACCCCGCCGCTGCACGTCGTCACCAAGGCCAATGTGGAGTTCGACGGCGGCCCGAAGAACGCGTTCGATCCCGAAAACGGCTACCGCGACGCTTATCTGAAAATCTGGGGCAAGTAGGCGTCTCCCTCCCGAGCCGACCCGGCGGCCCTCATCGGGCCGCGCGGGCGGCGCGTTTCGGCGACCTTCGCGGGCGCGCGCCTCGCCGCGCCTGCGATCATGCTTGCGGGCGTCGGCCGCTTCGTGCAGGAGATGGCCGCCAACGAGGCCTGCAGGGGGGCGACCAGGTCGTCAGGCATGAAACGCATCATGGATTTCATCTGGCCCCTCGTCGGGCTGGTCGCCGTCGTCTGGTCGGTCGAACTTCTCTACAAGAAGCTGAAAGCCGAAGCTGCGGTCGATCCCGCGGTCCGGGCCCTGCTGGAGCAGGGCGGCGTCTGGGACAACATCCGCACCATCGCGGGCGTCATCGCGGCCAAAATCGTCGCCATTCCGCCCCACGCCTATCTGCTGTGCGGCCTGTCCACCCTTGTCGCCTATGCGGCGCTGGCCTGGTACGACCGGATCGCCCTGATCCACCTGAAGCGGCAGAAGGGCATCTCCTGGTTCTACATCGCGACCTGCTCCTTCGTGACCTACGCGCTGTCGCACAATATCGGGGCGTCGGTCTTCTCGGGCGGCATGGTCCGCTACAGGGCCTATACGGCCAAGGGCCTTTCTGCCGCCGAAGTCGCCGTGCTGGTGGCGCTGTGCTCCTTCACCTTCGCGTTCGGCACCATCCTGCTGCTGGGCCTCGTGCTGGTCGGCGAGCCGCACATTCTGCGGCCGCTGGCGAGCCTGTCGCCCTGGTTCGCTGTCAATGAGACCGCCGCCCGCCTCGTCGGCTTGGCGATGCTGGCATTCTGCCTGCTCTACACCGTCGGCTCGTGGCTGCACTTCAAGCCGATCGCGTTCGGCAAGCTGGAGATCGTCTATCCGCGTCTGCCTATCGTGGCGCGGCAGTACGCCGCCGCGCCGCTGGAGCTGATCGGCGCCGCCGGCATCATCTATTTCGCCCTGCCGGATGGAAGCCCGAGCTTCTTCATCGTGCTCGGCGCCTTCCTGATGTCGTTCTCGGCCGGCCTGCTGTCTCAGGTGCCGGGCGGCGTGGGCGTCATGGAGGCCGTGTTCCTGGCCATCATGCCCACCGTGCCGGCCCCGGCGGTTTTCGCCGCGCTGCTCGTCTGGCGGCTCTTCTACCTCATCCTGCCGCTCGTCTTCGCGCTTCCGGTGGTGCTGCTGTTCGAGCGCTCCCAGCTGGCCCGGGCGGCCGCGCCGCTGGAGCCCAGGCCTCCCGTCTGAGAGCCGTGGGCGGGCCGCCGCCTCAGATGCTCCCGACCGTCTTCAGCCGCGCCCGGGGGTGGATCTCGGACTGCGAGATCACCGGCGTCTCGCGCCGGAAGCGCTCGATGATCGAGCGCACGAAGGGGCGCGCATAGGCGGACGTAACCAGCACCGGGATCTCCCCCTGGCGGGCCGCGTCCTCGAAGCGGTCGCGCACCAGGATGACGAAATCCTGCAGGCGCGAGGGCTGCATCGCGAGGTGCCGGTCGTCGCCCTGGCCGACGATCGATTCCGCGAAGGTCGTCTCCCAGGCGGGCGACAGCGTGATGATCGGCAGCTGGCCCTGCGGGTTGGAGTACTGGGCGCAGATCTGACGGGCGATGCGCTGGCGCACCACCTCGGCGATGTCGCGCGGGTTCTTGGTGATGTTCACCGCCTCCGCGACGCCTTCCAGGATGGTCCCGAGATCGCGGATGGAGACGCGCTCCCCAAGCAGGATCTGCAGCACGCGCTGGATGGTGGTCATCGGGATCTGGCTCGGCGCCAGCTCCTTGACGAGGTCGCCATGCTCCTTTGGCAGCTCCTTCAGGAGCTTCTGCAGCTCCACATAGGACAGGAGCTCCCCGACATTGGCCTTGAGGATCTCGGTGAGGTGCGTGGAGATCACCGTGGCGGCGTCCACCACCGTGTAGCCCCGGATCTGCGCGTCGTCGCGCAGCGACGCGTCGATCCAGGTCGCCGGAAGCCCGAAGGTGGGCTCGATCGTGTGCTGCCCGGGCAGCTGGATCGAGCCGCCCATGGGGTCGATCGCCATGAACTGGCCCGGATAGACCACGCCCTGGCCGGCGTCGACCTCCTTGAGCTTGACCACGTAGTTGTTGGACTCGAGCTGAACGTTGTCGAGGATGCGCACCGACGGCATCACGAAGCCCATCTCCATCGCGAGCGTGCGCCGCAGCGCCTTGATCTGCTCGGTCAGCCGGTCGCCGCCATTCGGGTCGTTGACGAGGGGCAGCAGCGCGTAGCCGATCTCGATCTTCAGGTCGTCGATTTTGAGGACCTCGGCCATGGTCTCTTCGCGCTGGGCCTGCGCCTCGCCGGCCTTGGCGGTCGCTGCGTCGGCCGTGGCGGTCGCCGCGTTCTCCAGACGCGACAGCCGGCGGGCGAAGAAGGCGGCGCCCGCCGCGAGCCCCAGAAAGGGGATCATCGGAATGCCCGGCAAGAGGCCGATGATCCCCATCACGGCGGCGGACATGCCGAGCGCCTTCGGCATGGTGGCGAGCTGCTTGGACAGCGCCTTGGCGGCCGAGCCGCTGACGCCCGCCTTCGACACCAGCAGGCCCGCCGCGGTGGAGACGATCAGGGCGGGGATCTGCGACACCAGGCCGTCGCCGACCGTCAGGAGCGTGTAGCTCTGGCTGGCCTGCGCGAAGGTCAGGTTGTGCTGCACCACGCCGATGATGATGCCCCCGATGACGTTGATGAACGTGATCAGCAGGCCCGCGATGGCGTCGCCGCGCACGAATTTCGACGCGCCGTCCATGGCGCCGAAGAAGGACGATTCGTCCTCCAGGTCCTTGCGGCGCTTCTTGGCGGTGGCCTCGTCGATCAGCCCGGCCGACAGGTCGGCGTCGATCGCCATCTGCTTGCCCGGCATGGCGTCCAGCGTGAACCGCGCGGCCACCTCGGCGATGCGGCCGGAGCCTTTCGTGATGACCACGAAATTGACCACCAGCAGGATCGCGAAGACGACGATCCCGATGACGAAATTGCCCGCCATCACGAAGCTGCCGAAAGCCTCGATGACATGCCCGGCGCCGCTCGTTCCGGTATGGCCGTTGGACAGGATGAGCCGCGTGGACGCCAGGTTGAGCGCCAGCCGAAGCATGGTCGCCATCAGCAGCACGGTCGGGAAGGCGGAGAATTCGAGCGGCGCCTCGATGAACAGCGCCGTCATCAGGATCAGCACCGACAGGATGATCGAGACGGCGAGGAACAGGTCGAGCAGGAACGCCGGCAGCGGCAGGATGAGCACCACCAGGATGCCCATGACGGCGATCGCAAGCGCGATGTCGGGCCGGATGAGCGTCGCGCCCATCTTGCCGAAGTTCAGCCCGGCCCCGGCCGGCCGCGGCCTGGCCTGCGGCGCTGCGCCGTCGATCACCGAAACGTCGGTCATGCCCGCCCGAACCCCACGCGACTGCGGCCGGCGGAAAACCGGGCGCACCCCTGGGCAATTTCTGCCGGGTTGATGGTTAGCGCGGGGTTAACGGCGGCGGCCTGGCGCAGGGCTAGCCGCGCATCCGCGCGCCGTCGAGATCGAACAGCGGGACACGCTGCGGCGCGGCCCGCCGCTTCTCGCCGATGATCTCGATGGTGAAGCCGTCGTCCACGTCCGCGAGCGCCCTGGGCACGTAGCCCATGGCCACCGAGGCGCCCGCCGCATGCGCAAAGCCGCCCGACGTGACCCAGCCGACGGCCTCGCCGCCGTGCCAGATGGGCTCGTCCCCGATCGCGTCGGCGTCCGCGGCGTCCACCGTGAAGGTGAGGAGCCGCAAGGAGCCGCCGCCGGCCTTCTCCTCCAGCGCAGCCTCGCGTCCGATGAACTCGCCCTTCTGCGGGTGCACGAACCGCCCCAGCCCGGCCTCGAGCGGGCCGTAGATGGGCCGGTACTCGCGCGCCCAGGTCCCAAAGCTCTTCTCCAGCCGGAGCGCGTTCAGCGCCCGCAGGCCGAAATGGCCGATCCCGAGGTCCTCCCCGGCGCTCCAGAGCGCGTCGAACAGCGCGCGCTGGCAGTCGGGCTCCACCCAGATCTCGTAGCCGAGGTCGCCCGTGAACGAGATGCGGCCCACGATGGCCGGCACGGGGCCGACATCCATGGCGGCGATCGACAGGAAGGGAAACGCGGCGGTCGAGAGGTCCTGCCGGACGAGCCTTTGCAGCAGGTCGCGCGCCCGCGGCCCGGCGATGCTGAGTCCCTGCATCCGCTGGCCAAGCGGGTCGATGCGCACGCCCTCGGCCGGCGCGTGCTGGAGGAACCAGCGCATGTGATATTGCTCGGCCGGGCCCGAGCCGATCACCAGGAAGCGCTCCGGCCCGAGCCGCCCGACCGTGAAGTCGCCGATGAGCTTGCCGCGCTCGTTCAGCATGGGGGTGAGCGAGATGCGCCCCTGGGCCGGCATGCGGCCGGCCAGCACGCGGGCCAGGAAAGCTTCGGCGCCCGGTCCCGTCACCTCGTATTTAGCGTAGCCGGAGGTTTCCAGCACCCCGACGCGCTCGCGCACGGTGCGGCATTCCTCGCCGATCGGCCCGAAGGCGTTGGAGCGCCGGAACGAGAACACGTCCTTCGGCTCCGTCCCGACTGGCGCGAACCAGAGCGGGTATTCCAGTCCGTAGCTCTCGCCCATGACGGCGTTGTCGGCCCTGAGCCGGTCATAGAGCGGCGTGGTGCGCAGGGGCCGCCCGGCCTCGAGTTCCTCGTTGGGGAAGCGGATGCGGAAACGCCGCGAGTAGTTCTCCTTCACGCGCGCGTTGGTGGTCGCCAGCGTCGCCCAGTCGCCGTAGCGGGCGACGTCCATGGCCCACACGTCGAAGCCCGGATCGCCCTGCGTCATCCAGTTGGCGAGAGCCAGCCCGACGCCGCCGCCCTGGCTGAAGCCCGCCATGACGCCGCACGCAACCCAGTAGTTGCGCAGGCCCCGCACGGGCCCGACCAGCGGGTTGCCGTCCGGCGCGAAGGTGAAGGGGCCGTTGATGATCTTCTTGATGCCGGCCCGGGCGAAAGCCGGGAAATGCTCGAAGCCGACCTCCAGCGACGGCGCGATGCGGTCGAGGTCCGGCTCCAGCAGATCCTGTCCGAAATCCCAGGGCGTGACCTGCTCGGACCAGGGCTTGCCGGCGCGCTCATAGGTGCCCATCAGCATGCCGCCGCGCTCCTGGCGGGTGTAGATCTCGCCCTCGAAGTCGAGCGCCGTGATCACCTCTTTGCCGGTGGCGGCGTTGACCTCCGCCACCTCGGGCATGTCCTCGGTGAGCAGGTACATGTGCTCCATGGCGAGCACCGGCAGCTCCAGCCCGGCCATGCGGCCGCATTCGCGCGCCCACAGCCCGCCGGCGTTGACCACGTGCTGGACGTGGATGGTCCCCTTCTCGGTGACGACGTCCCAGGTTCCGTCCGGGCGCTGGATCGTGTCCACCACCCGGTTGCGCAGCACGATCTCGGCGCCCTTCAGCTGAGCCGACTTGGCGTAGGCGTGGGTGGTTCCGTAGGGGTCGAGATGGCCCTCCAGCGGGTCGTACATGGCGCCGAGGAAGCGGCTCTCGTCGATCAGCGGCATCAGCCGCTTGGCCTCGGCGGCCGAGATGATCTCGGTGTGCATGCCGAGATAGCGCCCCTTGGCGTGCGCCATCCTGAGCCAGTCCATGCGCTCGGGCGTGCCCGCCAGCATGACGCCGCCGGTGAGGTGGAGGCCGCAGGAGACGCCCGAGAGCGCCTCGATCTCGCGGTAGAGCTCCACCGTGTATTGCTGCAGCTTGGCGACGTTCGGGTCGCCGTTGAGCGTGTGGAAGCCGCCCGCCGCGTGCCAGGTGGAGCCGGAGGTGAGCTCCGCCCGCTCGACGAGCACGATGTCCGTCCAGCCCGCCTTGGCGAGATGGTAGAGCACCGAGCACCCGACGACGCCGCCGCCGATGATCACGGCCTGGGCTTGGGTTTTCATGGCTTGATCCTGATGCCGCAAACTTGACAATCGGCGCAACTATGCGCATTTATTTGCGCATTGTTTGAGCCATTGCCGTGCCAAAGTTCGAGTTGGACGGGCGCCGCATTCGCGCGCGGCTGGAGGCCGGAGGCTGGTTCATTTATCGCCAGGACGGGCCTCACGACGTTTATTGACACGCCTCCAAGCCCGGCCGTGTCGTTGTCCCGCGCCATTGCGGCGACCTGCTTTTCGGGCTGGCCCGATCCATCGCCAAGGCGGCGGGGTGGGCGTGATGCGTGGCGCAACGGAAAGGTGACATGACGCGGTTTGTTGCGATCGTCGAGAGCGGACAGCCGCGCCAATACGGGGCCTGGTTCCCGGATGCGCCCGGCTGTGTGTCGGTGGGCGCGACCTTCGACGAGGCGATCGCGAACGCCACGCAGGCGCTCAGGCTTTGGGCCGAAGACGCCATGGCGTCTGGCGAGGACCTCCCCGCGGCACGGGATCCGAAGACCCTGCTCGGTGAAGCGGACGTCAAGGAATCCATCACGCGGGGCGCGGCGTTCGCATTCGTTCCGTTGCTGGTCGACTCCGGCCGGCCCGCCCGCGCCAATATCTCCCTCGACGCGAACCTGCTGCAAATGATCGACGCCGCCGCGAAAGCGCGCGGGCTGACCCGCTCCGCGTTCCTGGCGTCGGCGGCGCGCGAGAAGATCCTCGCCGAGGCGTGAGCCTGCCCGTTGGAACGGACCCATGATCATGGCCCTCAATAATCCGTCGGCGCGCCGCCCTCGGCCTTGCGGCGGGCGACGAAGGCTTCGAGCTCTTCCCTGACGGCGGGATCAAAGGCCGGCTCATGGTAGTTCGCCAGGCGCTGCTTGTAGAGCCGGTTGGCGGTGTCGTAGGCGGTCGGCGAGCCGGCCTCCCGCCAGCTCTCATAATTGCGCCAGTCGGAGATCATCGGGGCGAAGAAGGCGGTGCGATAACGCGCCTGGGTGTGGGCGCAGCCGAAGAAGTGGCCGCCCGGCCCGACCTCTCGCATCGCCGAAAGCGCGAGTTCGTCCTCGTTCACCCGCACGGGACGCAGGAACTCCGACACCATGTCGAGCAGGTCGGCGTCCAGCACCATCTTCTCGAAGCAGGCCTGCAGGCCCCCCTCCATCCAGCCCGCGCCGTGCATGAGCAGGTTGGTTCCGCCCATGATCGCGCCCCACAGCGAGAACACGCTCTCATAGGCCGCCTGGGCGTCGAGCGTGTTGGCCGCATTGGCGTTGGAAGAGCGGTAAGGCAGCCCGTAGCGCCGCGCCAGCTGTCCGCCGAGCAGCGCCGCTTTCATGTATTCGGGCGTGCCGAAGGCGGGCGCGCCGGACTTCATGTCCACATTGGAGGTGAACCCGCCATACACGAAGGGCGCGCCGGGCCGGACGATCTGGCACAGCGTGAGGCCGGCCAGCGCCTCGGCGTTCTGCTGCGCCACCGCCCCCGCCAGGGTGACCGGCGCCATGGCGCCGGCCAGGGTGAACGGCGTCAGCACCACCACCTGGTTGCGCTTCGCCATCTGGATCACGCCCTCCAGCATCGGCCCGTCGAGCCGCAGCGGCGAGGACGAGTTGATGATGGTGAAGACGGAGGGCTCGCGCTCCAGCGTCGCGTCGTCGATCCCGCGCGCGATGCGGATCATCTCGATCGCGTCGAGATTGCGCTCGCGTCCCAGCGAGTAGGCATGGATCGGTTTGTCCGACAGGGTCAGCATGTCGTAGAGCGCGTCGAGGTGGCGCACCGACGCGTGGATGTCCGCGGGCTCCACCGGATAGCCGCCCCACAGGTGGACGGCGTCGAGCCCCTGCCCGAGCTTCAGAAAATTCTGGAAATCGGCGCGGCAGCCGGGCCGGCGCCCGCCGTCGCGGTCGGCCGCGTTCGGCGCGCTCGCGACCGAGCAGAAGGCCAGGGCGTCGCCGCCCAGCGTCACGCTGCGGGCCGGGTTGCGGGCATGCAGGGTGAACACGCGGGGCGCGAGCCCGATCTGGGCCTCCACCAGCGCGCGCGGGAAACGCACCCGCTGCGACGACGGATCGACCTCCGCGCCCGCCTCGCGCAGGATGCGCCGGGCGCCTTCGTGCAGGAAGTCCATCCCGATCTCTTCCAGGATGGTCAGGGAGGCCTCGTGGATGGCCTCCAGTTCGTCGGCCGAGACGGCCGGCGTGGGCGCGAAGGGGAGCCGGGGTTGCGGGCGAACGCCTGCGGCCGCGGCGGGGTCCCCGTCGCCGCCGCCCTCCCCGCGCCCCCTGCGCCGCCGTCCCCTGGTCTCGCTTGCGGCGTCCGACACTGGCGTCTCCTGGCGGGGCGGTCTGGCGGGGGCGGTCGGCGGAACCGGCGCGGCGGGGTTGACGAAAGTCAGTCTCGACCAAGGCTGGGCGGCCGCTTGCCCTGAAGCCGACATGCACTGGCCCAGCCTCGACGCCGAGCCCGCACGCCCCCGCGGCGCGGCCGCGCGAGCGCCCGCTTCAGGCGGACGAATTCACGACCATGTCGCCGCCATGTCATCGGATGTCTTGCGGGCGACAATGCGTTATAGGGAACGCCGACAAGCTGACACCATCGCCCGCCGCCCTTGCGGGCGCCTGTCCGGAGATGAGCCTGATGGCCGGAGACGATCTCGACCTCAATTCCCTGTCGGACGACGAACTCGTCGAGCAGATGCACGACGATCTCTACGACGGCCTTAAGGAAGAGATCGAGGAAGGCGTCCGGATCCTCCTGTCGCGCGGCTGGACGCCTTACGACCTGCTCACGCAGGCGCTGGTGGAGGGCATGCGGATCGTCGGCAACGATTTCCGCGACGGCATCCTGTTCGTGCCGGAAGTGCTGATGTCCGCCAACGCCATGAAGGCCGGCATGTTCATCCTGCGGCCTCTGCTGGTGGAGACCGGCGCGCCCAAGATCGGCAAGATGGTGATCGGCACCGTCAAGGGCGACATCCACGACATCGGCAAAAACCTCGTCTGCATGATGATGGAGGGCGCCGGCTTCGAGGTCATCGACCTGGGCATCAACAACCCTGTCGAGAACTATCTGGAGGCGATCGCGACCCACCAGCCCGACATCCTGGGCATGTCGGCGCTGCTCACCACCACCATGCCCTACATGAAGGTCGTCATCGACACGCTGAGCGAGAAGGGCATGCGCAACGACTATGTGGTGCTGGTCGGAGGCGCCCCGCTGAACGAGACCTTCGCCAACGCCATCGGAGCCGACGCCTATTGCCGCGACGCCGCCGTGGCGGTGGAGACCGCCAAGAGCTTCATGGCCAAGCGCCAGGGCTCGGTGCAGTCGAAGACGGCTTGAGGCGTCACTCTCCCCGCTGTCATCCCCGGCGCGCCGCAGGCGCGGGAACGGGATCCAGCGGGACGGCGCCGACAGGGTCTGGATCCCCTTTCCCTCCGCGGCTGCGCCGCTCCGGCCGGGGATGACGGCGAGAGGCAGCATCTTGAACGATCGCCTGGAAACCATGGGAGCTGATCAGGAAGGAGGCGTCGCGACGCCCGCTCCGCCCCGCACCCTGGTGATCGCCTGCGGGGCGCTGGCGCGCGAGCTTCTGGCCGTGGTCGAGGCGAACCGGCTGACCCATCTCGACGTGACCTGCCTGCCCGCCATCCTGCACAACCGGCCGGAGAAGATCCCCGCCGAGGTGCGCCGCAAGATCCGGGCGGCGCGCGGGCGCTACGACGAGATCCTCTGCCTCTACGGCGATTGCGGCACCGGCGGCCTGCTGGACGAGGTGCTGGCCGAGGAGGGCGTCGCCCGCATCGAGGGCGCGCATTGCTACGAGTTCTTCATGGGCGCGCCGGATTTCGCGGCGCTGACGGACGCCGATCCGGCGACGTTCTTTCTCACCGACTACCTCGTCCGCCACTTCGACCGGCTCATCGTCAAGGGGCTCGGCCTCGATCGCTTCCCGCAATTGCTGCCGACTTACTTCGGCAACTACACGCGCGTGGTGTACCTGGCGCAGGTCGAGGACCCGGCGCTCGACGCCAAGGCGCGAGCGGCGGCGCAGCGGCTGGGCCTGGCGTATGAGACGCGGCTGACGGGTTTGGGCGGGATCGCCGCGTTCGTGACGCCCGAAAACGCTGACGTCATACGACCAGCCCCCTCATCCTGAGGAGCCCGGCGCAGCTGTGCGTCTCGGAGGACGAGGGGTTTTGTGGCGCTGTTTTGGTCATTGAACGAGGATATTCATGCCCCAGCTCACCATCCTCTACTGGCGCGACATCCCCACGCAGGTGATCGCCAAGGCGGGCCGCACGGCGGCCAAGCGCGAGTTGTCGAAGCGCTTCATCGAGGCCGTCGACATGGCGGCGATGCGCTCCGGAGCCGCCGCCACGGACGACTACCTGGCCGACTGGCGCAAGGGCGACCCGGTCGAATGCGGCGCCGATCTGGAGGCCGAGGCGGCCGCGGCCGCCGAGCGGCTGGAAGCCGAATACGACAAGGCCGCTCTCAAGATGCTGATCGACAACCAAGGTCGCGCCTAGAGCATTTTCCAGCGCATGGAGCGTCGGCTCCGGCGGCCGGATCGGCTCAACTGCGCGAGCGATCCCGGCCCGTGAGAGACGCGATGCTGACCCCCGCCGCCTTCGAACCGCCCGGCAAGGCGCCCCCTCGGGGCGAGCGCCGCCTGCGCTTCTTCTCCATCCGCCACGCCCGGCTGATGGAGACGCTCTACGGAGCCTTCGAGCCGCTCCTGACGCGGCTGCATCCGGCTTTCGCGTGGATCGGCTACGACCGCCTGGAGCGCCCGGCCGCCGCGGTGGAGCGCGCCGTCAAGGGGGCGCTCTTCGACTGCCGCATGTGCGGCCAGTGCGTCCTGTCCTCGACCGGCATGTCCTGCCCGATGAACTGCCCCAAGAACCTGCGCAATGGCCCCTGCGGCGGCGTGCGCCAGGACGGGGGATGCGAGGTCTATCCAGACATGCCCTGCGTGTGGGTGAAGGCCTGGGAGGGCAGCCGCCTCATGCGCGGGGGCGACGCCATCGCCGCGCCCCAGCCCCCCATTGACCACCGCCGCAAGGGTGAATCCTCCTGGCTGCGGGTCGCGCGCGAGACGAACGGCGCGGCGCCGGCCGCGCCCTCGGCGCATTGAGCCGGCCATGACCCTGGACGGAGACGCCCGGATGGCGCCGCACCCCGACGACATCGGCCCGGAGCCGCACGCCCCGCTCCCGCCCCTCCCGGGCCACTCCTCCCGCGGGCGGCTCGAGCGGGTGCTGCGCCGCGGCGAGTTCGCCGTCACGGCGGAGCTGAACCCGCCCGACTCCGCCGATCCGGAGGAGGTCTATCACCGCGCCCACATCTTCGAGGGCTGGGTCGACGGCATCAACGCCACCGACGGCTCCGGCGCCCATTGCCACATGTCGAGCGTGGCGATCTGCGCGCTCCTGACCCGCATCGGCTACTCGCCGATCATGCAGATCTCCTGCCGCGACTACAACCGCATCGCCATTCAGGGCAACGTGCTCGGCGCGGCGGCGCTGGGCGTCTGCAACGTGCTCTGCCTGACCGGCGACGGCGTGCAGTGCGGCGACCATCCCGAGGCCAAGCCCGTTTTCGACCTCGACTCCACCTCGCTTCTGTCGGTGATCCGCACCATGCGGGAGGAGAAGCGCTTCCTGTCCGGGCGCAAGCTCACGAGCGCCCCGGACCTGTTCCTCGGCGCGGCCGAGAACCCCTTCGCGCCGCCCTATGACTTTCGGCCGATCCGCCTCGCCAAGAAGATCGCCGCGGGCGCGCAGTTCTGCCAGACCCAGTACTGCTTCGACCTACCCCTGCTGGAGCGCTTCATGCAAAGCGTCCGCGACATGGGGCTGGACCGGCGGTGCTTCATCCTGGTCGGCGTCGGGCCGCTCGCGTCCGCCCGCACGGCGCGGTGGATGCGGGCCAATGTGGCGGGGGTGCACATCCCCGATCATGTGATCGAGCGCCTCGAGGGCGCGCAGAACCAGAAGGCCGAGGGCAAGCGGATCTGCATCGAGATGATCCAGCGGATCCGCGAGATCCCCGGCGTCTCCGGGGTGCACGTCATGGCCTACCGGCAGGAGGAGTATGTCTCGGAGATCGTGCACGAGTCCGGGGTGCTGCGCGGCCGCACCCCGTGGCGTCGCGATTTCCAGCCGAGCCTGCAGGCGGTCGAGAGCCTCGGCGCCTGAGGCCTGCGGAGTGACAAAACAAACGCTATGTTTTTCATAGCGAACGAGCTGTGCTATCTACGCGCCGCCCGAGAGGCGGCTGACGCCCCTGATGGAGGACCGACATGACGGAGACTGTGATCACCTCGGACCGGAAGAAGGTGGTGATCGGGTTCGAGCATCGTTTCGTCATGATCGGAGAGCGCATCAACCCCACGGGCCGCAAGCTCCTGGCGGCCGAGATGGCGGCCGGCGACTACAGCCGCGTCGTGGCCGACGCGATCGCGCAGGTCGAGGCGGGCGCCCAGATGCTGGACGTGAACGCCGGCATCCCGCTGGTCGACGAACCCAAGATCCTCGCCGAATGCATCCAGCTGGTGCAGAGCACCGTGGACGTGCCGCTCTCCATCGACTCTTCGATCGTCGCGGCGCTCGAGGCCGGCCTCGCGGTCTACAAGGGCAAGCCGCTGGTGAACTCGGTCACCGGCGAGGAGGAGCGCCTCGAGCAGGTGCTGCCGCTGGTGAAGAAGTACAACGCCGCCGTGGTGGCCATCTCCAACGACGAGACCGGCATCTCCGAGGACCCGGATGTGCGGTTCGCCGTCGCCAAGCGCATCGTCGAGCGCGCCGCCGACCACGGCATCCCCCGCGAGGACATCGTCGTCGACCCCCTCGTCATGCCCGTGGGAGCGATCAACGACGCCGGCCGCAAGCTCATTCACCTTCTGCGCCGCCTGCGCGAGGAGCTGAAGGTCAACACCACCTGCGGCGCCTCCAACTTCTCCTTCGGCCTGCCCAACCGGCGCGGCCTCAACGCCTCCTTCCTGCCGATGATGATCGGCGCCGGCATGACGTCGGCGATCATGAACCCGCTGCATCTGGAGGACATCCAGGCCATCCTGGGCGCGGACGTCGTAATGGGGGCCGACCCCAATTGCGGCGCCTGGATCCGCAAGTTCCGCGAACCGGCTCCGGAGGGCGCCGCCGGCGAGGGCGGCCGTCGCCGCGAAGGCCGGCGGAGAGCGCGCGAGCAGGCCTAACCCCGCCTCTCCGTCATCCCCGGAGGCGCGCAGCGCCGGGAAGAGGATCCAGTCTGGCGTCTGGCGTTGTTCTGGATCCCCTTCCCGACCTGCTGCGCAGGTCGCCGGGGATGACGGCGGCGAGGTTCAGCCGCCACGATTCTCCTTCAGGGGAGCAGGTGGCCATGAAGAGGACACACGTGACCGACGCCCCCGACCATCTCGTCGTCTTCACCCCCTCCGGCAAGCGCGGGCGCTTCGCCGAGGGCGCGAGCGTGCTGGAGGCCGCGCGCAAGTTGGGCGTGGACCTGGACTCGGTCTGCGGCGGGCGCGGCATATGCGGGCGCTGTCAGGTCCAGGTGGCCGAGGGCTCCTTCGCCAAGCATGGGGTCGAGTCCCGCCAGGATCACGTCACGGCCTGGAACGCGGTCGAGGAGCGTTACGTCTCCAAGCGCGGGGCGCTGGCGCATGGCCGCCGGCTCGGCTGCCAAGCGCGGCTTTGCGGCGACCTGGTGATCGACGTGCCGCCGGACTCCCAGGTGCATCGCCAGGTGGTGCGCAAGCGGGCCGAGGCCCACCCCATCGAGATCGACCCGGTCGTGCGCCTCTATTACGTCGAGGTCGCCGAGCCCGACATGCACGATCCGGCCAGCGACTTCCGGCGCCTGCAGGCGGCGCTGGCCGAACAATGGAGCGTAGAGGGCGTCACCGCCGGGCTGCCGGTGCTGGCCGGCCTGCAGAAGACGCTGCGCGCCGGCGCCTGGAAGGTCACGGCCGCGATCCGGCGCGGCGGCGAACTCGTCGCGCTTTGGCCAGGCCTGCGGGAGGCCGCCCATGGTCTCGCCGTCGATGTCGGCTCCACCACCATCGCGGCCCACCTGACAGACCTGATCACTGGGGAAGTCGTGGCCTCGGCCGGGCTCATGAACCCGCAGATCCGCTTCGGCGAGGACCTGATGAGCCGGGTCTCCTACATCATGATGAACCCGGGCGGCGACCGGGAGCTGACGCAGTCCGTCCGCGAGGCGCTCGACAGCCTCGTCGGCGAGGTCGCCCGCGAGGCCGGCATCGAGCGCGGCGACGTGCTGGAGATGACGCTGGTGGGCAACCCCATCATGCATCACCTCGTGCTGGGCCTTGACCCGGTCGAACTCGGCGGCGCGCCCTTCGCGCTCACCATCGACGGCGCCTACGAGACCCCCGCGGTCAATCTCGGCGTCAGGATCGCGCCCGGCGGCCATGTCCACGCGCTGCCCTGCATCGCCGGGCATGTCGGCGCCGATACGGCCGGCGTGGTGCTGTCCGAAGGCCCGTACCTGAAGGACGAGCTCACGCTGCTGGTCGACGTCGGCACCAACGCAGAGATCGTGCTGGGCAACCGCGAGCGCCTGCTCGCCTGCTCGTCCCCCACCGGCCCGGCCTTCGAGGGCGCGCAGATCTCCTGCGGCCAGCGCGCCGCGCCGGGCGCCATCGAGCGCGTGCGCATCGACCGCGAGACGCTGGAGCCGCGCTACAAGGTGATCGGCTGCGACCTGTGGTCCGACGAGCCGGGCTTTGACGAGGCGACGAGCCAGACCGGCGTCACGGGCGTCTGCGGCTCGGGCATCATCGAGATCATCGCCGAAATGTGGCTGGCCGGGATCATCACCCAGGACGGCGTAGTGGACGGGGCCATGGCGGCCCGCTCGCCCCGCATCGAGGCCCATGGCCGCACCTTCTCCTACCTGCTGCGCGAGGGCGAGCCGCGCCTCGCCATCACGCAGAACGACGTGCGGGCCATCCAGCTCGCCAAGGCGGCGCTCTACGCCGGCATCAAGCTGCTGATGGACCGCTACGGCGTGACCGCCGTGGAGCGCGTCACGCTCGCCGGCGCCTTCGGCAGCCATATCGACGTCACCTACGCGATGGTGCTGGGCCTGATCCCGGACTGCGACCTCGCCAAGGTGGCCTCCGCCGGCAACGCCGCCGGGACCGGCGCCCGCATCGCGCTGCTGAACGCCCGGTCGCGCGCGGAGATCGAGGGCGTCGTCCAGCGCATCGAGAAGATCGAGACGGCGCTGGAGCCGGCCTTCCAGGCGCATTTCGTCGACGCGATGGCGATCCCCAACAAGGTCGACCCCTTCACGCAGCTGAGCCGCGTCGTCCGGTTCCCGGAGCCGAAGGCCGCCGGCGCGGGCGAGGACGGCGGCCGGCGTAGACGCCGCCGCGACGGCTGAGCGGAGCTTCGCTCGCCTATTCGGCGAGTTCGAAGCGGTCCACGTCGACGAGGCCCTTGTCGCTGATCTTGAGATGCGGGATCACCGGCAAAGGCAGGAAGGCGACCTGCAGGAAGGGCTCGGCCAGCACGACGCCGAGCGACTTCGCCGCCGCCCGCAGCGGGATCAGGGCGTCGCGCACCTCCTCGAAGGAGAGCAGGCTCATCAGCCCCGCCACCGGCAGGGCGAGTTCGGCGGTGACGCGTCCTCCCTCGGCCACCACGAAGCCGCCTTCGATGGCGCCGAGGCGGTTGACCGCCACCGCCATGTCGGCCTCGTCCGCGCCCACGACGCAGATATTGTGGCTGTCGTGCCCGACCGAGGACGCGATCGCCCCCCGCGTCATGCCGAACCCCTTCACGAAGCCGCGCCCGATGCCCGAGCCGGCCATGCTCAGCCCGTGCCGCTCCACCACGGCGACCTTCACGGCGTCCTGGTCGAGGTCGATCCGGCGCTCGCCATTGCGATAGGGCAGCGTCAGCGTGAGGCGCTCGGTGATGATCTTGCCCGGGATGACGCCGATCACAAGCGTCGTGGGGCCGGGCCCCGGACAGGCGAAATCGGCCGACTCGACCCGGCGCGCCTTGACGCTGTGGCGCCCCACCGGCGCGACGCTGCGGCGCGCGGCGAACAGGTCGTCCCCGACGAGCCGGCCCGCGCTGATCACCCCGGAGACGACGCATCGCTCCAGGTCGTCCAGCAGCGCCATGTCGGCGCGCCATCCGGGCGCGACCAGGCCGCGGTCGCGCAGGCCGAAGGCGCGGGCGGCGGAGATCGAGGCCATCCGGTAGGCGTCGAGCGGGCGCGCCCCGAGCCCGATGGCGGTCCGGATCAGGTAGTCGAGATGCCCCTCCTCGGCGATGTCGAGCGGATTGCGGTCGTCCGTGCAGAACGCCATGAAGGGGGCGAGATCGGCCGTGATCAGCGGCGCCAGCGCATGCAGGTCCTTCGACACCGAGCCCTCGCGCACCAGCACGGTCATGCCCTTGGACAGCTTTTCGCGGGCCTCTGCGGCGGTGGTCGCCTCGTGGTCGGTCTGGATGCCGGCGGCGCAATAGGCGTCGAGGTCGCGCCCCGTCACCAGCGGCGCATGCCCGTCGATGTGGCGGTCCTGGAAGTCCGCCAGCTTGGCGAGGCAGGCCGGGTCGCCATGGATGACGCCCGGGAAGTTCATGAACTCGGCGAGGCCGATGACCTTGGGATGGTTCTTGAAGGGCAGCAGGTCCGCCGCCTCCAGCCGCGCCCCGGAGGTCTCCAGATGGGTGGCCGGAACGCAGCTGGAGAGATTCACCCGCAGGTCCATGATCGTTTCGGCGGACCAGTCGAGGAAATAGCGCAGCCCCTCGGCGCCCAGCACATTGGCGATCTCGTGCGGGTCGCAGATGGCGGTCGTGACGCCGTGGCGCAGCACGCAGCGGTCGAACTCGCCCGGCGTCACCAGCGACGATTCCACGTGCAGGTGGGTGTCGATGAAGCCCGGAACGACGATGCGCCCCCGCGCATCCACCTGCCGGGCGCCCACATAGTCTCCACCCACGCCGACGATCCGGTCGCCGCAGACGGCGACGTCGCCCGCCGCAAGGTCGCCCGTCACCAGATCGAGGACGCGGCCGCCCTTGACGACGAGGTCGGCCTGCGCCTCGCCCCTGCCCTGCCGGATCATGCGATGAAGCAGCGCCGCGCGATCGGTCATGTGCGTCTCCGGACCTGCCCAGGTCTCTGACGATGGAGGAGGCTGGGCCGCAGGTCCAGAGCAGGCCCGGAGCGCCGCCTTCGCGACCGGAGGCCAGCGGCGGCGCGTCCGGCCGGCGGCGGGGCCCGCTCGACCCATGGTTGCGAGATGATTTCCGCACTCTTCAGGTGCGCGCAAAGAAAAAGCCCGGCTTTCGCCAGGCTTTTTGAAGTTGAAGCAATCGCCACTTTCGTGACCGCCTGGACGGTACCATACGGCTTAGGCCGACCAAGTTACCCTTTCGTAACCTGTTGCGCCCGGTGCTCGGCGCTGCGCCGACGCGGACTAGCGCGGCGCAGCCGGCGCCGCCGGCGATGTTTCCGACCCCGGCGCGCTGGCCGAGCCCGGAGCGTTGGACGGCTTGGGGATATCGGCGTTGGGGTTCTGGCCCACCGGGTAGCGGGTGGCGTTCGGCGGCGCCTTCGGGGCGTGGCCGAACATCTGCGGGGTGACCGCCGCAATGGCGATCGCGGCCACCAGCACGGCGAGGCCGACGGCCCACTTCATTCCCGAATGCATGCTGCGACGTGGATCGCTGTCTCGAAGGCCCATGATCGTCTCCTGTCGGCGGAAAACGTCGTCCGCCAAGGAGTGTTCCCGGTCTCCGCTGAACCGTACTCGATCGGCGCAGGGCGATGCGGAATGTCCATCGCCGCGAGGACTGGCCGCCGATCAGTCGCCACGCCATCCACGGCTCAAAAGAACTTGGAACGGACCTGATTATGCTCGCGTTATGCAGCCATCGCCATGAAGGAGGACACCATCATGAAGATCTTTGCTCTCGCCATCGCGGCCACCCTGGCCGCCTCGACCGCCTACGCCCAGGACACCACCGTGATCCACAAGGAAGGCATGCTGGGCAGCAAAAAGACCGTGATCAAGCGCGACACGGACTCCGACGTCGCCGTTCGCCGCAAGGTGGAGGTTCACACCGGCTCCCTCAGCGACTGCAAGACCAAGACGGTGAAGAAGACCAACGAGATGGGCGACACCGTCAAGAAAACCAAGTCGACCTGCTGAGGTCGGAGTCGCAACCCGTTTTGAGACAGGCCCGGCCGCTCATCCGGCCGGGCCGTGACGCCAATGGCGCCCGGCTCGTGCGGGCCGGCGTTTGGGGGCCTGCATGACGATCCCCGTTCCGTCGCACCACGCTCCAGCTTTCGCGGCGATCTCCGCCGGGGCCCTGGTGGCGCTGTCCTGCGTCGGCCTCGCCTTTTCAGGACCCGACATTTCGGTGGGCCACAAGGTGGCGCCCGCAATGGGCGGCCGCGCCGTACCGGACGACGCCGGCGCGCTGGTTGAGACCGCCCCCGCCGGCCGAGACGTGCGGGTCGTGCTCGCCTCTCCTTTCGGCCCGGCGCCGCCTGGCGCGGCGAAGCCGGGCTTCAGGCCGGCCGTGGAGGCGAAGGCGTCCCCTGAGCTCGCGAGCTTGCCTGCCGCAGCGGCGGCGCAGACCGAGCTTGGTCCGGCGACTCCGGAGGACGCGGCCGGGCCGCCGCCGTCCATCCTGGCTCCCACTCCGGCCCCCGCCGCCGCGGCGGCCGTCGCGGCCGTTTCGGGCGGCGTCCGCAAGGTTGGGAAATCCAGGACCGTCGAGCGGCGCACCAGGCGCGCCAGGGTCGCCCAGGTCAGGAGGCCGGGCTTCAGGCCGCCCCCGTTCCTGGCCTTCCTGTTCCGGTGATCGGACGTTCCGTCGACATGCGATGGTTCCACGACGGGCCGGATCCATCAATCGTATCGAAGGGGTCGATCAAGAATCACGCCACATGGGGGAACGTTATATTTCCTGTGTACGTATCGGAACGTCGGACAGTACCGGACGTTAATCGACGCAGCGACAGAGAAGGAAACACGGTCGGCCACTGTGGCGACCGAGAAAGGCCCCTTCCGGACGCCCCGGGAGGGGCCTCGATATTTGTACTATCCTTTGAACCTTGCATGGAGCGACATCGATGCCGCCCCTTGTCCTGATTGTCGCCTATGACGCCTCGGAAGCTGTTTGGAACGTGCGGATCAAGGGCTATCCGCATTACATGGTCTTCCAGTTCGAGCGCATCGACACCCTGCTTGCGCTGATGGAGGCCGCGAACCACGCGTCGCCCCATTCGGCCGGCGCAGTTCGCTACGAACTGTCCGGCTTGACCGTAGCGCCTCACCCCAAGGCGTGGCAGGAACTGGTGGAGAGCGGATTGACCCGCGCCATGGGGCCTGCCCAATGACCGAACGGCCAACCGACTTCCTCCCGAGCCCCCTCGATCTGGGCGTGCTCAAGATCATTCTGGCCACCATGGAGCAGGGCGCGATCGATCCCGACCTGCGCTACATGCTGGTCGAGTTGCAGATCATGATCGAGGAAGCGGAGCGCTCGTCGCGCGGCGAGATCTGGGAGCAGAAGATTCGCGAGCGCTGGCGCGCCGTCGAGGAAAACGTCAGGGCCGGCCGCGCGAACGCGGCCGACATGCGATAGGCGGTCCCGAACGGACGCCCCGGCGGCGCCGGCTCAGCTCGGCAGCCGCGGGTCCTTGTTGTCCTGCACGGCCTTGGTGGCGGCCTTGGGATCCTTGTCGACGCCGGCCTGAAGAACTCGCGTGGCGGTTTCGGCCTTGCGCTCGTTGCTGTCGGGCAGCGGCGCGGTGTCTGGGCGGGCCTCCAGGCCCTGGTCGGCCGGCTTCTCGCCGCCGGAGCGGCCCGCCGCCTCGAAGGTGCGCAGGGATTCAGGCTGTCGGTCGGTCTTCTTGTCGGTGGCCATGGTGTCCTCCCGTCCTGGCGATGGGAGTCAATGGCGCCGCGGCGCTTCAGTTCCCGCCAGCCCTATCCGGCCCACAGGCGCCAAACGACGAAAGGCGCGCCTTGGACCGGCGCGCCTTCCTGAAACTTCTTCTGGTCGGGTTCAGTCGTCCGTGCGGACCGACGCGGCCTCGGGACCCTTCTGGCCCTGGCGAACGTCGAGCTGCAGACGCTGGCCGACGTCGATCTCGCGCATGCCCGCCCGCTCCAGCGCGGTGGCGTGCACGAAAATCTCGGGTCCGCCGTCATCGGGGGTCACGAAACCGAAGCCGCGCTCCCGCGAGTACCACTTGACGACGCCGCTCTTGGGCTCGGTCGGCCCGGAATCGCGGTTGAAGCGTCCGCCGCCTCCGGCCGGACGAGGGCCGGCGCCGAAGCCGCCCGGACGGGGGCCGCGGGGCGCCTGGGGCGTCGCGGTGCTCGCGTCCACCGACAGAACCTCGGTGACCTGCGGACCCTTCTGGCCCTGACCGACCCGCACCTGCAGGGTCGTGCCGGGCTGCAACTCGGTATGTCCGGCGGCCTCGACGGCGCGGATGTGAAGGAAAGCTTCACCCGAACCATCCGTCAGCTCGACGAAGCCGAAACCCTTTTCGCCATTGAACCACTTCACGCGTGCCTCGGACTCAGGGCCCGTAGACACCGCCCTCGCCGGAGCCGGACGTGCCGAGGGGGCGGGACGCGCGGGCGTCCATTCTTCCTGCCCCCAACCACCACCCTTCGGTCCGCGATCCCAACCTTTGCCCATAGTGCGCCACCTGCCGCCTTCAGTACCGACGGTGAATGCCGTGTCCGGAGCTTGTGGTCAACTGGAATCGCGTAGCAGACGTGCGAAATCTGCGACGGTTCTGGTCCGGGCTGGAACAGAACGCATCGGACTTGGCAGCCAACGATCAGCGACACGGATCATGGCGTGTGCTGACGACCTGTTTCTCAGAGATGCGGGTGGGACAGCTCGGAGAGGCGAGCCGCCCACGCCAGTGCTGTCACCGAGGGCGATTCGCTCGCGGTGATGGATATCGTTTATCAGAAAATTCGCCTTTTCCTACCCGGAAAGCGCATGGCGCGCCGATCGGATTCCTCCAGCGGCGGCGGCCGCGCTTGCCGTTCCGGGCCGGCCCGACTACTGCGGAGGGCCAACAGAGGGAACCCCATGCGCACCGACCCCATGCGCGCCCCGGACAAGAGCGGCCCATCCCGCCGCACCGTCCTGGCGCTGATCGCCGTTCCCATGCTTCCCGCCGCCGCGTCGGCGCAGACGGAGACCAAGATGAACAAGACAGCCTCGGGCCTGAGCTACACGGACGTTACGGTCGGAACGGGCGCGACGCCCAAGCCCGGCCAGACCTGCACGGTCCACTACACGGGCACGCTGGAGGACGGGAAGAAGTTCGACAGCTCGCGTGATCGCAACGAGCCCTTTTCCTTCACCATCGGGCGCGGCCAGGTCATCAAGGGCTGGGACGAAGGCGTCTCCACCATGCAGGTGGGCGGCCGCCGCAAGCTGGTGATCCCGCCCGAGCTCGGCTACGGCGCCCGCGGCGCCGGCGGCGTGATCCCGCCCAACGCCACGCTGCTGTTCGACGTCGAGCTTCTCGCCGTCAAGTGACCGCAACGTTCCGCGCGAGGCGCCCCGCCTCGCGCCTGATCTCCCGGACGGGCGCATCCGCCAGGATGCGTCCGTTTCTCGTTCGACCCGCCTGACGGCGCCTTCCCGACGGTCCCCATGACGCGCGCTTCGCCCTCCTCTCCCGGCCCGGTCTCGATCGGCATCGATTTCGGCACCAGCAACACGGTGGTGGCGCTGTCGCGCCCGGGCCATCCGGCCAGCGTCGTGCGCTTCCGCCATGAAGGCCGCCACGCCAGCGACGGCACGGCCTTCATCTCGGCCCTGTGCTTCTGGGAGGACGGCGGCCGGGCCGGCAAGCGGACCCGCATCGAGGGCGGCCCCTGGGCCGTGGAGGAGTTCCTGGAGGGGCTCTCCAACCACCGGTTCATCCAGTCCTTCAAGACCTTCGCGGCGAGTTCGTCGTTCCAGGACACGCGCATCTTCGGCGCGCGCTACCGGTTCGAGGATCTGCTGCACGCCTTCCTGTCCAACGTGCTGGGCCATGCGGGCGTGGCGCCCGACGGAGGCTCCGTCGTGGTCGGCCGGCCGGTGCGCTTCGCCGGCGGCGCGCCGGACGAGGCGCTGGCGATGCGGCGCTACCAGTCGGCTTTCGACCGGCTGGGCGTCGCGGCGCCCCGCTTCGTCTATGAGCCCGTGGGAGCGGCGTTCTTCTACGCCCAGCAGCTGGAGAAGGACGCCACCGTGCTGGTCGCCGATTTCGGCGGCGGCACCAGCGACTTCTCGGTGATCCGCTTCGAGGGGACCGACGGGGCGCGCCGCGCCCGGCCGCTGGGCCACGCCGGCGTCGGCGTCGCGGGCGACACCTTCGACTATCGCATCATCGACAAGGTGGTTTCGCCGCGCCTGGGCAAGGGCGGGAACTACCGCTCCTTCGACAAGCTCCTGTCGCTGCCGACGCACTACTACGCCAATTTCGCCCGCTGGAATCAGCTGGCGATGATGAAGGCCAATGGCGACCTGAAGGAGCTGCGCCAGCTCGCCCGCGCGGCCGTGGACCCCGAGCCCCTCGAGCGCTTCATCGAAATCGTGGAGAACGACCTCGGCTTCGCCCTCTATCGCGCGGTGTCGGCGGCGAAGATCGGCCTGTCCTCGCAGGACGCGGTCGACTTCCGGTTTCAGGACGGCGGCGTCGACATCGCCGCCCGCGTCGCCCGGGCCGACTTCGAGGGCTGGATCGCGCCCGACATCGAGCGGATCGCCGGCGCGCTCGACGAAGCGCTCGCGCGCGCCGGAACCCGGGCCGAGCAGGTCGAGCGCGTCTTCCTGACCGGCGGGTCCTCCTTCATCCCGGCCATCCGGCGCGTATTCCTGGAGCGCTTCGGCGAGCGCCGCCTGACCTCGTCGGACCAGTTCGAATCCATCGCGTCCGGCCTGGCCCTGATCGGCGGGGAGCCCGACCTCGACAGATGGGTTGCAGCCTGACGCCGACGCACGGATCGGGCGAAATGTCGCAGGGCCTGGCAGCCGCGAGCGCCTCATTCGCCGGCTTTCCGCGCCCTGCGCGTAGCACTTCTTCAAACCTTGCGACGCATGGTGGGCTGTCAACGCGAGCCCCTCATGAGAACGTTTCTTCTGACCGCCGCCTTTTTGTGCGCGCCGCTCATCCCCGCCGTCCTGGCCCGCTCAGCCCCGGAGCCCCGGGGGGCCGTCGCCGTCGTGGTGAACCCGTTCCGGGCCGAGGGCGCGTTCCGCGCGGTCGCCGCGGCCGAGGGCCGGGTCGTGCGGCTCGGCCGCTGGCCGTTCATCGCCGTCGCCGAGACGGACGGGCCCGACGCCGAGGACGGCCCCTTCCGCGACCGCCTGAGGGCCGCCGGCGCCTGGCTCCTGCTCGATCCCCTGGGCCTCGGCGCCTGTGTCGAGCCGCGCGGAGCGGCCTCGTGACGACCCTTTCTGAATTTCGCCGCTGGGTCGGCGCCCGCTTCATCGCCTTCCTGTGGCTGAACGCGGTCGGGCTCCTCGTCCTGCAGACGCTGGCGCCGTCGCGCTACGGGCAGGCGATCCTGATCACGGGCCTCGCCGGCACGTTCGCCTGCACCCTGCTGTGGCGCCACGACCGCACGGGACTGAACACGCGCCTGTGCACCGGCCTGATGGCCGCCGGCTTCGCGGCGCTGTTCCTGGCCAGCGCCGAATCCAGCGGGGTCGTGGTCGACGCCCACATGTACTTCTTCGCCGTGCTGGCCATCACGGCGAGCTGGTGCTGCTGGCGCTCGCTGGCGGCGGCGGCCGGGTTCATCCTGCTCCACCACCTCGCGCTGAACGCGATCTACCCGGCCGCGGTCTTCCCCGAGGCCTCCCATGTGGGCCGGGTGGCCCTGCACGGGTTCATCGTGGCCGTCGAGGTCTCGGCGCTGGCTCTGATCGCCAGCCGGCTCGTCCAGAGCTTCAAGGCCACCGAGGCCGCCATGGAGGAGGCGGCCGCCGCCAGCCGCACCGCCACGCGCCTAGCCGACGAGGCCGCGGCCCGGGCCGAGCTGGACGGGGCGGCCTTGCGCTCCCTGCGCGAGACGATCGCGGACGCGCGCAGCAGCGTGACCGCGCTGCTGGACGGCATCCACGCCTCGGCCACGGAGCTGAAATCCACCAGCCAGCATCTGGCGACCTCGGCCACCGATTCGGCCGCGACCGCCGCGCGCGCCGAGCAGGCGGCGCTGGCCTCCAACGACGGCATCTCGCTCATCAACGTTTCGACCCAGGAGCTCACCAAGGCGGTCGCCGAGATCGGTGAGCGCATGAGCGACACCGCCTTCCTGATCGAGGGCGGCACCACCAAGGCCTTCCAGACCCGCCAGAAGGCGGCGGACCTGTCGGAGGCCATGAGCCGGATCGCCACCTTCGTGGACGTCATCCGCAACTTCGCCGCGCAGACGAACCTCCTGGCGCTGAACGCGACCATCGAGGCCTCGCGCGCCGGCGAGGCCGGGCGCGGCTTCAGCGTGGTCGCCAGCGAAGTGAAGCATCTCGCCGGGGAGACCGCCAAGGCCACCCTGGCCATCGAGAGCCAGGTGCAGGAGATCCGCGCCGTCACCGATGTGACGGTCGACGCGGTCACGGCCGTGGTCACCGTCATGCAGTCGGTGGACGGCCAGGCCTCGGAGATCGCGGCCGCGGTGGAGCAGCAGCACGCCGCCACGCACGAGATCGCGTCCGTGATCCAGAACCTGGCCCGCGACACGATGATCCTCGGCGCGCATGTGACGGACGCCACGCGGGCGGCCCAGAGCACGCTCGAAGCGGCCGACGTGGTGGGGGCGGCCTCCGACGCCATGCAGCGGACCGCCGATCGCCTGCGCAACGAATTCGAGCGCGTCATCGCGCGCCTGCAGGCCGCCTGATCGGCTTGCCGAGGCGCCTGAGCGCCGGCCCGCCCGGCGCGCTTTTTCCGATCCGACCCCCGCATTTGCGCTTGAAGCGCCCGGCGGGGGTCGTTATAGGAGGGCTCCCGCGGCGGCCCAGCCCGCCAGCGAGCCGCTCCCATCGTCTAGCGGTCTAGGACGTCGCCCTCTCACGGCGAAAACAGGGGTTCGAGTCCCCTTGGGAGCGCCAGTTATTTCAATGACTTCGGCGTTGCGGACCCTAATTCGTCAAATATGAGCGGAATAAGCTCCCATGTACGGGCGCGGACGTTGCTGGACGGTTAGGCCGTTCGGGCTATTGCCCGTGCATCAGGCAGCCGATCCCATGCTCTCTCGTGATGAGGGAGCGGATCATGGTGGCAGGCTGGGCGGTGCGCGTAAGCTTCATCTTCGGCGGGCAGGTGGTCAGGGACGGGCAGCCTTTGTACCACGCCGCCTACTCCGACCCCAGCGAAGCGGTTGGCGCTATCCGGCGGGTCTCACGGTTAGAATCCCACCAGGCCCAGATCGAAGCCGTTGCGGCGCTCCCGGCCGAGGCTCTGGGCGTGCTGAAGACCGGCCAAGTGATCCGACGCTACTGAACCACCGACATGCGGACGAGCGTCTAGCCTGCTGGCGGACGTTTGGCGCGTCGCCGCAACAGTACGCGCCCGCGCTCGAGGAAACCACACCCGCCTTCGGGCACACCTCTTCTGGAAGACCGTTACCCGTCCTGACGCGCTTCTGAGCCACGCTGTGGCCCTCTGCCCCGCTCTGGCGCTTGGTGCGCCGACGCTCTGCAGCCGTCCACCGCTGTATCCAGTCCTGCATTTGCAGCGGGATGTGGCCTAGCCATCTTCCGATCAGGCCCGACGTTCTGGCGAGATGATCCGCCACAAGATCATCTTCTGACCCGCCACCTTCCCGAAGTGCTCGGTCATCGGCACCGGAGTGCATTTATCTAACGCGGCCAAAGCCGCCGCGATGAACTTCCTCTGGGTGTCCTGATCGCCTGTCAGCTTCGAATAGGCGACTAACGGCTTTCCTCGCAAAACTCCGATGTGATTGAGGCTGAACCGCAACGTGATTTCTGAGCCCTCGCTACCGGCGGGCAGAGAGACGCATTGGCCGAGGAACGCGAACAATTCTTGAATCGTGTTTGGCGCTTGAGATACCGGCCGCTGCTGAGCGCTTACCGGGGCACTCATGCCGGCGATCATCCCCGCGATGGCCAGGAAGTACCTCATGCCGGCCTCCAAGCAATCAAGCGCCGGGAGTCGCCCGTCGGAACTGGATTCCGCAGCGCTTTTGAACGCTGACCTGCTCGATAGCCTCCATTTCGCCCTTGAGGCGGGCCAGTTCGCCAGCCGTCGCACCTTCGCCCTTGATGAAGAACAGCGCGGGCCAGAAGAGCACCACGCCAACGCCAGTCGCGACCGCGTCGCCCGTCGCCTTGGAGTCCTGCACGCCGGCCAGCTGCGCCGCCCTGGACGACACACGGGCCGCCTCTTCCGAGATCTGGGAGCAGGACCAGCTCTGATAGGAAACCGGCGACACGTAGGCCGCGGCGATGTTCTCAGACCGGGAAGCGCACGCAGCAACAGACACGCAGCCGAGAACGGCCACGGCACGAGAGATTTTTGACATCAAAGCCCCACAGGTTCAGCCCGTCCGAACTGTGGCACAATTGTGTTTGGGACGACAATGCCCGACATACCGAATGAGCCAATTATGCTCATCATTAGCTGAGTTCAGGTGATTCGAACTCGTGCGCGCTGCAGCTTGGCGATGTCCCTGTTTGCCTTCGTGAGCGCCGTCTCCAGCTCGCGGACCCGAGCGCGAAGGTGGGCCTGGTCGCCAAATTTTTCGTCTGAAAGTCTGCCACCGACTGCCCCGCCAGGTCGCTGAATTCGAGCCCGGCAGTGCAAAGCGTCCGGCTGATGGCGCCCACGGCGGACAGGATCTCGCCCTCCTGGTCGCTCCCCAGCATGGGGATCAGCTTGCGCAGACGTTCAGCCGTCGGGCTGTCTAGCAGGCTGGCCGTTCAGCCTTACGCCTTTGCAGCGTGGTAGACGCAGGCTTTGCCGTCGGCATAGGGGGTCGCACCCCGTGACTGTGGCTGCGACCCCCGTCTCAGGCACCGCGCGTCCGGCGAATTGAGAAAGCCGGCAGATCCCCGCCGCGATCCGCCGCGCCTCGTCGCGGGTGAGGTCGCCGGCGTCGGGCTCGTCGTAATAAACGGCCGCAGGCTGGTGGAGGCGGGACCCGTCGTTAAACGAGCAGCCAACCGCTGTCGGTGGTGAGCCCAAAGGGACTCAGCCAAGAGGTTCGGGGGCTCCAGCCCATGCTCTGGCAACGGCAAAGAGAACCCCGCAGTCGGCGGGGCGAGGTGGGGAGGGAACTGGCCCGGCTGGAGGGGTCAGGCCGAGCAAAACCTGGGGTCACGAGCCTGTGTTCACGCTTCGCCTTGCGGAACATCGCTAGGACCCCGATCTCGATCGCAGGAGGAACTCATGTCGACCCTGCTCTTCCGCTTCGGCGCCGCCGCCGCCATGCTGGTGGCGAGCCCCACGCTGGCCTTCGCCTGGAAGCTCATCGGCAACGGCTGACCCCCTCATGGTCCTTGGCGCACGGCGAGCTGGGGAAGCCGACTGATCCCCGCCGCGATGCGCCGCGCCTCCTCGCGGGTGAGGTCGCCGTGGGCTGGCGGTCGAGGTTCACGCACCTTCGACGATGCAGGTATCACGTTCGGCATGCATTGTTGCCCCCATGCAACCCCCTAAAGGCGAGACGGGGTAAGCGAACCCCCGCCGATCCGAAGACCGGCGGGGGCTGCGATTACGCGGCCAGAAGGTCGGCTGCGTGGATGGAGATGTGGTTCTGCGCAACGACCTTGACGCCGTCGAGCGCGGTCAGGACCACGTCGTAATCGCCAGCCGCCACGTTCGGCGTCCCCAGCCAGAAGCCGAAAGCGGCGTTCTCCGAGTTGCCGAAGGCGTCGGGGGTGCCGGCGTCGTCGCCGATCACTGGTGCGCCCGCGGCGTTCGCCCAGAAGGTCGAGCCGGCCGCCTTCGTCAGCGTCACATAGGAGACGCCCACGCCGGGATCGGTGTCGAGCTGCAGGGTGAGGGTGAGACCGGCTCCGCCCTTGACGGCGTAGTCGATGCTCATATCGGCGCGGTGGCGGGGAACGAGCTCGGACCCGCGGTGCCGGCATAGTGAACCGTGCCGTCAGCATCGACGCTGGTGACGGTGTCCGGGCCTATACCGCGATGGGCGCCGCGCAGATCGAGCTCCACGCCCTTGGCGACGTTCTGGATCACGTTGAAGCCAGTCGCGCTGATGCCGTTGCCGTTGATGAACGTGCCGTCAGCCTTCTGCAGCGCCGGATCGACGGTGCCATTGGGATCCTGGACGATCGTATTATGGGCAGGAACCGTCACGGTGACGGACGGACCAGGAGTATCGTCGAAGGTATGGACGACAGTGGCGCCCTTGAGTTTGGCGCCGAGGCCGGTGGTGAAGGCGAGCTTGTTCGCCATTTCGTTTGCCATGTGGTGTGCTTATCCGTGTGTTAGGGCAAATGCGTCCCGTGAGCCGGCAAGTGGCGTGCTCGCCGGCCTGCGGGCAGCGGTCGCCAGCCCCGTACAGGAGGAGGGAGCAAAACTCCTGTGACCCGAGGCTTGGGTCAGCATGGTTAACGAAAACTTACCCGCGAGAGCCCTTCCGGCACAAAGGCTTGCGCGAGCAACAGCCCCGGCGCGACTGTGGCGAGGAGGCATCGGCCAGTGCTGTCGCGGTCTGTTCCCGTTGACCGTGGCGGCCCCCCAGACGATCCTCGGGGCGTCCACCAACCCCTAACCGCCCCGCCAGCATTTCGGCCGGCTGCGGTCCGCATTCAGGCCTGTCGAGGAGTCGCCCGTCATCCATGGTAGCCACGGGAGGATCACGCATGAGCGCTCTTCACGACTTCGCCGCCAAGGCTCTGGAGAGCAACCGCATCAGCTTTGGCGACCTTCGCCGGCTGCAGCGCGACGTGCTCCCGCAGCGGATTGCGACGACGGATGAGGCCGAGTTGCTGCTGACCGTTGATGGAGCCCTGGCGCGCGCCGACCGCGACTGGAACGACTATCTGGTGGAGGTCGTTGGCGAGTTCACCTTGTGGGGAATGGGTCCATCTGGGCGCATCACCCAGGCGAAGGCGGACTGGCTCCTGGCCGCCCTGGCTGCGGCTCGAGCGAAGACCGCGTCGGCCGTCCTACGCCAGCTCGCGACCCAAGCTCCGCAGATTGATCCTGACGCGCGCATCGCGGGTCGCGCGGCAGCACGGAGTCGGGCTGTTGCGGCCCCCCCGGGCGGGGCGGCGGCAGCGGGGAGGGGAGTCTGCAACTTCCGTGGGACAGGCCCCTGTGCGGGTCGCGCCGTGGGCTCCGTGGAGCACGGCTGGCTACCAGGTAGCCTACCGTTGTGGCTGACGCGGAGACATAAGGTCAGTTTTACAGCATTGCCTGCAAGCAAATGCTGCACTGCAACGCTTGCCATGCTGCGCTGCACACACTAGCTTCCGGGTGTGGCCAGCGATGGCCATAGCCCTCCTTGGGCGTTTCCTCCCTAGACTTGGGGCCGCTCTTCGGGGCGGCCCTCTTTATGCCGCGCACTAGGCTGGGGAACATAAGCGCAAGAAGGGAATTGACGAAAATCCGCCGCCCCTCCGCAGGAGGTCAGTGTGCCGCTGTTTTTCTTTCACGTCCGAGACGGAGAAAGCTTACTGCGCGACGAGTGCGGGGCGGAGTTCCGCAACTTGCGCGAGGCAGTGGATGAGGCCATCAGAGCGGCCCGGGAGTCAGTGGCCGAGAAGGCGCGAATGGGAGTCGACACCTCAAGTCTTCGGTATGAGGTCTGTGGTGAGGGAAGCATGTTCGCCTTCCCGTTTCCCGCTCCAGCTCGCGATTCCGGCTCTCGGGAGCCGCCAAAGCCCACTCATGCCAACGTATTCTTGCAAGTCGGCCGATGGCTCTTGCGCCACAGCCTGGGGACGGCGGTCTGTCGGTAGCACGCGACCTGCGCAGGTCATCCGGGTTAGGCCTAGTCTCGCTCGCCCAAGCTTGACCGTTGCCGATCGGCCAGAATCAGGCGCACCGTCAATTTATCGACGGAGGTCGCCCATGCGCACCATCCACGCTTCCAAGCAGTTGCCGACCTCTATCCGCCTTCGCGGCCAGCCATCCCTAGGCTGGGGCGAAGCGCACATGCGGGTCCTGCTCGCCGGCTTGTTGCTGATCTGGGATTGGCGTTGGGTAGGCTGAACTGACCCGCAAACGCTTATGTGGGCTTGGACGATGAGCTGCTCCGCTCGGCGCTTGCGCCCTCGCGGGCGGCCCGTAGCGCGCGCAGGCGTTCCGTCTTTTCGCGCATTTGGGCTCCCTCTTTGGCCAGTTGCTCGAGCACGGCCTGATCGGCGGCGCGGCGCTTCTCCGCCTTGCTCTCAAGGCGTTCAAGGATGGCTTGACCGTGTTTGCCCTTCCAACTGCTCATCCCACGCTCCGTCTTGTGAAAACGCGAACTTGGCATGAGAGTTGCGGCTCTGACGCGAGCGAGCGGCACCACGGACACAATGGAGGCCACGCTGCACAAATCACGAACACTGCGATCTATCAAAATTGACGTGGATCAATTCACCGAGACAAAGGGAGAATCATTACATAACCCCAAGGTAAGGCGTCCCGTGCTCGCGAGGTGTGGCTCCGGATCAGCGCGACGCCACTCCGTCCAGTTCGCGCCCAATCATCTGAGCCAAGTCGCGTCCCTCGACAGGTTTCAGCATCACCGGCCCGTGCGCCTGGGCAAATTCAATAAACTCCTCGAATGCAGTGATGAAGAGGACGGGCAACCCAGTCCGTCTTGCCCGGGCCATCAAAGCCAGCGAAACCCCGTGGGGGCTGTCTTTCCCCAGCACCACATCCGTCACCAAGACATCAAAGGGCAGTGGGCCGTCCAGCAGCTCAATAGCCTCAAACGGGCTTCCAGTAGCCGTAACGTTGTAGCCCTTGCTGCCAAGGAACTTCTCGAAGGCGTAGCGGAGATGGGGGTCATCCTCGACGAGGAGGATAGAACGCGATGCTACCATTAGGCAGCTAGGCACACGTGGTCGTTAAAGGTCAAGCTGTCGGCTATTGCACCCTCTCCCGGCCGCGCGATTCCGGCTATTTACGTCAGCTCCTTGCTGCAGGGGTGGATCCGCCCGGATCATCGTCAGGCAACGCAAGGTGGCCGCCTTTGTCGTTCCACATAGAACGATGGGGAGGCTGCGACATTCTGTCAGCACGGGGCGGCGATGGCTGACAAGGCGGAGCGGAGCGGATGGAACCGGACGACGAGGTGATGGCTGGCGAGCACCACACCGTCTTGCTCGAGCAGGCTCTCTGGGAGTTCTGGCACGACGTCGTTGACGAGCCGCTGCCGCCGAAGATCCTAATGCTGCTGTGTGAGCTGGCCCGCCAGGAGGGGGAGCAATCTCACCGACGACTTCACTGAAAGTTACCGGGATTACGGATGACCAGACTTCACCGGCGGTTGCTCATCCTGGCCGAAAAGGGACGCCTCAGATACGAAGTCGGATCGCATGCCGCCAAGTTCATGGGCCCTTTCGCGGAGGCGCTGGAGCGCAACGGCTGGGTCAAACAGGTCGCGTCTGGCGGTTTCATGGCTTTTCAGATCACCGATGAAGGCGCCCGGCATTTTCGCCGGTTGCTCGAGCTTTAGGAATTGGAGCGCATCGGGGTGCCTGCCCCGTAGGGCCCTGAGTTTCTTGAACCGGAGACGCCCGCGTGCACGCACGCGGGTCTATCCGTGCCGCACGTAGTCTGGGCACTTCGACTTCAGCCAGCGCCGCGACCGGCCCGACCGATACGGGCTGTCCCAACGCTTCGAGATGATGCCTTCCAAGCCAAGGGCGCAGGCATGACGGAACAGGGCCTCGCCGTCGTCGGCGGTCTCGTCGACATAGGCGACCCCGTCAACAGGCTCGTCCTCCACCAGGTGGCGCAGCACAGTCCGGCGCGATGCCAGGGGCCAGGGGCGCAGATCTTTCCCGTCCAGTTCGAGGATATCGAATGCCATCAGGATGGCGTGCTGGGCGCCGGCCTTCGACCTCAGGGCGTGGAAGTCGTCGCGCCCATCGGGGAGCTGAACGACCGCCTCGCCATCGAGCACACAGGAGGTACAGGGAAGCTCCAGGAGGCCGCCAACGATCCTCGGCAGGCGCTGGGTCCAGTTGAGGGCGTTGCGGCTCCACAGGCGCGCCTGCGCGCCCTCACGACGGCAGATCATCCGGAAGCCATCGTGCTTCGGCTGGTGGATCCAGAGCGGACCCGTTGGGACACGGTCGGCGGGACAGGCGAGACAGGGCGCAATGAAGCCTGGCGGGGTGCGTCGCTTGTGGGCTGGGACAGGCGGGCGCATGGGCGTCCAAAAGAAAAGGCCCCGCGGTTTTTCCGGGGCCGCGGGGCCATTGTGCAACTCGGAGGGGGGCGTTTCGTCGTTGCAGCGGGAGAACGTCGGGCTGCGGCACTAGGTTCCGAGTCTTGCCTCAGAGCGCCCCGAAGCCCCCGTTGGCCTACCTCGACAGCAATCACCTCGCGTTGGTGCGAGACAAGGCCCTTTGTAGCTCGTCAACCATCGCCTTCAGCTTCTGGACTTCCGGTTCGGACTTGCCCAACGCGCAGACAATGTCTCTGCGAGCCACCGCTGCGTCGCCCTGAATGCTGCGGCCGCGGTCAGTGAGGGTGACCAACACCTGCCGCTCATCGGCCGGATTGCGCTTGCGCACCACGAAGCCGGAGGCTTCCATGCGCTTGAGCAGCGGGGTCAGGGTGCCTGAGTCGAGATCAAGGCGATCGCCGATCTCGGATATCGGCACGCCGTCCGACTCCCACAGCGCCATCAACACCAGGTACTGCGTGTAGGTAAGGCCCACCCTGTCCAGAAACGGCTTGTAGGCCGCCGTGAAGGCCTGGGCGGTGGAATAGATGGAGAAGCAGAGCTGCTGGTCCAGCTTCAGGCTGTCGAATGCGTCGGTCATGGCAGCCACCATAGCGAGTAGCTCGCGCAAAATCAATTTGACTCCATCTCGATAGCGCACCATTAGATAGCGCGCAAATCAAGGAGGGGCGACAATGGCGCTGCGGTTTATTCTCGGACCTGTGCTGATGGGAGTGGTGCTGGTGGTCGGGGTCAAGGCGATGGACGCCAGCCCAGCAGCCTCGGCGCCCAAAGCCAAGCCCGCCCAGACCGCCAGCGTCGCGGCGGCGCCCTTGGCCGGCGGTCTGCGCAATGTGATGCTGCAACCTGGAATCCAGCCCGGAACGACGGTGCAAGCCCCGCCCGCGACGCCGAGCATCGGACCACAGGCGTCATACGCTTCGCTCCGTTCAGAACCGGCGGCGATCGCCTCTGCGCCTCAGGCCGCAACCAACAACGTCGTCCCGGCCTCTGCGGTCAAGAAGGTGGCGAAAGCTGAGACGCGTGGCGCAGCCGGCTGCGCCACCTACAAGAGCTTCAATCCTGTGACCCAGACCTATCGCAGCTTCGATGGGGCGGTGCGGCCGTGTCGGTCCGCCATCACCACGGCCGCCAATTGAGCCACCATCCCGAAGGGACGTCGATGACGGGTCTCTGGCGTCTCAGCGTGCTGGTCGTGGACGATTTTGCGCCCATGCTGACCATCGTGATGAAGCTTTTGGCGCAGCTCGACATCCATGACGTGGACTGCTCCATGTCGGTGATGGGAGCCTTGGACAGCGTCGCGCGGCGGGATTACGACTTGCTGATCCTCGACTATTTCCTCGGGGAGGAGACTGGAGACGAGCTGGTCCACAGGCTGAAGCTAACTGGGCAGACCATCCCGGCCATCATCATGACGGGAGAGCCCGAGAAGGCCATGCAACTCACCGGCCGCAATGGCGACTGGCTTAGGAAGCCCTTCACGGCCGAAGACCTGCGCGAGCGGATCGTCGCCGCCTTGGCCTGAAGCAGCACCGGCGCGACTTCAACGGAGACCGCCGCCTCGGACGGCCGCAATCAGTTCGGCGAGCTGATCGCGGATCTCGGACAGAAGCTTAAGATCGGCCGGTACTTCGGGCGCTTTAGGCACATCGAGCTTGGCGTCCTCTTTGCGCTTCAATCGGTTCATGGCCTGGATCACCAGGAACAGAACGGCCGCGATGATCGCGAAGTTGACCGCGACGGTCAGGAACTGACCATAACCCAACACGGCCCCCAGCTTCTTGGCGTCGGCGTAAGCCAAGCCAGTCTGAACTTTGCTTGAAAGCGGCACATAGTAGCTGGAGAAATCCAGCCCGCCCGTGACTGCGCCGATCAGCGGCATGATCACGTCGGCCACCAACGAGGTGACGATCGCGCCGAAGGCGGCGCCGATGACGACGGCGACGGCCAAGTCCACCACGTTGCCCCTAAGCGCAAATTTCTTGAAATCCTCGAGCATGTCCGCAGTCCCTGCATTCGATCAGCTGCCCACCAATGCGCAGCCCACGCTTACGGTTGCAGGTCCTCGCCGGGCACCTCCTCGCCGGTGTCCGGATCGACTTAGATCCGTTTCACCTTGTTCCCGGTTTGCCGGCTCGGGGTGTGAGAGCTTGAGATAGCCCTTCCAGTTCGCACGAGGAGCCGTTCTGGCCCTCCTTGAAACGCAACGCCGCAACTGGCCGGCTCAACCTTGGCCTTAGCGATTCCTTCCGCTCGCCTGTGGCGCGCCCCGCCCGTTGTTGGAACTGCCTGGAAAGATTCCGTGTTTTCCGTCCGAAGGAGACCGGACTATGGCAGACGATCCGACCAAGCGAGGCGGCCAAGACAGACAGCGCGTCAACATCCATCAGCGTCATGAACTCGACTACTGGAGCCAGAACTGGGGCGTGACCCACCAGCAGCTCGAAGCCGCCGTGAAGAAGGTGGGCGACAGAGCAAAGGCCGTGGCGGACGAACTCGGGAAGGACCACCACGAGCCAGGGTAGGAGGTGCGTTCGCCTGTCCCCGCCCACAAGCGCCGAACGCCGCCAGGTTTCATTGCCCCGTGTCTGGTCTGCCCGACGGAACGCGTTCCGAAAGGGCCGCTCTGGATCCGCCACCCAAGCACGATGGCTTTCGAATGATTTGCTGCTGACGAGAGCCGCCTCTGGAGCCGAACAGAGACTCAGCGGCGCGAGACTTCCCAGGATCGCGACGGGCCTCCTGAGCCTTCCCTGTGGCTCCTGCGTGATCGACGGCGATGGTCCAACTGCCCGGCGGCGACCAGGTGGGAGTTGCTCTACAGACGGGCCGGGCAGCCCGCCTGACCTTTTCAAGGGGCGTTCGGGCCGAAGCTCAGCATTCGGCGCCTGCGTGCGACGCCTCGAGGATATGGATCGGCGCCCCCGTAGGAATGATCCTCAAAAGCGACAGGCCGGCCCTCTCGAAGAGCGCCGCATACCCGTCTTTGTTCCGCTCTAGGCCACCCGTGACAGTGAGCATCGTGAGGTCGATGAGTTTGATCGTGGCGTAATCGTCCCCGAGCGGCACCAAGGTTTCGGCGACGAGAAGCCGCCCATGCGCCGGCAACACACGCCGAACCGCCTCGAGGATCGCGACCGATCTCTCGTCGTTCCAATCGTGAATGACCTTTTTCAGGATGTAGACGTCGGCTCCGTCCGGCACGCTCTCGAAAAAATCTCCCGCGACGAATGAGGTTCGCGGAAGCGGGCCACCGACCCCTTTCTGGGCCTCGGCAACGCCGCTCGGGAGATCGAACAGAATGCCGCCGAGGTGGGGATTGCGGGCGAGGATGTTCGAGAGGAGGCGGCCATGGCCGCCGCCGATGTCCGCCACGACGGAGAACGGCGAGAAGTCGTAGGCCGCGGCGACGGCTTCGTTCAACCCGCGTCCATAGGCCACCATGGCCGCTTGGAAGACCTCGGCCGCTTCGGGGTTCTGGCCGAGCCACGCGAAGCGCGGGAGCCCAAAGACCCGCTCGAAGGTCGGTTCACCGGTTTGAACGGCGTGAGCCAGTTCGGCAAAGGCGCGGTAAGGCTCCGCGTTGAGCATGCTCAGGAACTCGCGCGGCCCGCGGCCGGAGCGCAAGGCGTCGCCCACCGGGGTGAGCCCGAAGACGCCAACGGGGCCCTCTCGGAACACCCCTTCGGCACACAGCGCCCTCAGCACGCGGGTGAGCGCTCCGGCATGCACGCCGCACTCATGCGCCAGATCGGCGGCGGAACGAGGGCGCGCCACCAGCTTTTCGGGGATGTCGAGATCGGCGGCAACTTTGAGGCACTGCGAAATCGCGAAGCCAAAGCCGAGACGCGTGAGTAGCTCTTCGGGGGTCATAGGCCACCTCCTCTGCGGTACCGCACATCAGAATGGCACAAAGACCGAGTGTCGGAGCCGGGGCCCGCGAAATGGGCTGCCCGATCGTGAGTGTCCCGCATCCCTGCCAGCAGCCGGCGGGCGTCTTTGAAGGGTCGGCGGCGACGGCGATGCCCATAACCTCAGCTTTAGAGAAACAAACGAATAGAACCATTTTGTTCTCTTGCGGCCTCTCCGAATCGGGAGCAACTTCAAAGCAACAAACAAGACGAAAATCGGGATCGTGGCCCATGTGGTTCGCTATCGTGGATATAATTTGCTTTAACCCATCGTTGGGCTTTGTAGACGCGCGCCAGCTATTCCAGATTAACGACTTGACTGATCAACCGAATACGTTAATCGACGGAGTTTGCGATGCGCATACCACAGAGGCGGTCCTTTCATGCTGACCGCCTCATGGTCAATCGCAGACAATCTCATCTGGAGAGGCATCACGCGAATACGCGTCTGATCATAGGATTGGTGATGGCGACAGGGCTGGCCATGACAGCAATCGCAGCTGTGCTTTCCCTCTACAGCGCAAGCGGTCCTCGCACCATCTCGTCGATCGCCAGCAGTTCGTGCTGTTCGCAGCCCAGCGGGATGGGACCGTGGTGACTCAGCGCGGGCCGTCTGGTGCGATTGGGCGTTGGCGCGCGTCGCCCGGAACGAAAAGGCGGAAGGCCGTCAGCGGCCCTGTCCGGGTCTGCCGCGGGTCGCACTATGGCGGATAAGGTCTCTCGGGAAACGCTTCAATCTCTTTACGACGAGGTTCGCGGGCGCTTGCAGGCTCAAAGCGCCGATTACCGGACGATGCTTGCCCTGGAGGAAGCCATTCTCACTTTGGGAACGAGCGCAGACCCCACGGCCAATCTCGTTGCGCCTCAAAGTTCAGCGATCGACCTCGCCATCAGGGTGACGCAGGCAGGGGCTGCGAGGCGGGTGCTTGTGGCCAGAGGCGAGCCGGCGCCAATTGAAGAGTTACTTCGGCTTGTGCCGGCTTTCGGGGGACGTAAGACCACTCGAGCGTCGCTCTCCTCCAGCCTGTCCCAGGCGCCGGAGTTCGTCAGCATCCGCTACAAGAACCGCTGGTGCTGGTGGCTTGCTGACGCGCCGCGAGGGCGAGAGCCTCATGCGCAGGGCGGTCCCGCCCCACGTTCCCAGCGCTGGCGGGTGGGGCGGCACAAAAGCAGGAGTTAGCCCTCGCGCGGCCTAAGCCATCAGGTCAGGTCGCTTGCCAGGAACACGAGCTGCGCGCCGGGATTAATGGGGTGAGTGAAGTGAAGGTCACTCTCGAACCTCAACCACCTTAAGGCCCTGCCGCGGATCGCATCCCCGCGCGCAGGGCTTTTTCGTGAGGGATCAAGCGAGCGAGGTGCGCCGTGCATCCGAGCCAACGACTGTTCGACCTTGCTGCCGCGACCGCCGCATTCTTGTTCATCGTCATGGTGATAGTCGGAATCTGAGCGGTGAATCGGGCGCCGCGGCGTGGGAGCGCCAGCAGCGCACGCCAGAAAGAGCCTAGCCAGTTTCCACAAAGCTGGGAGCCTCATCACCGCAATCTGTTGCACGTGGGCCTTTCGGTACTGATCCACCGGCGGGAGCCCTTTTTTAAAAAATCCCTGCAGGAGACTTTGCAGGGCCATCGGTCGCGGGTGATCAGGCCGCCCGACGTTGACCCCTGATCCAATCGGCCAAGTGCGACCAAAAGCGGCCGGGCCTTCGGACAGGCTGGGCCTGAAGAGCGCCCGCTCCTCGGGCTGCAGCCGCACAGCGAGCCTCCGGGGGCTGCGGAAATTTACCGACCGTTCTGATTTCGACCTCGGACCGCGGCACTCGGGCTACGTCTGATTGCGCCGGCTAAGAAAAAGCCCCGCAGCGAGTGCGGGGCGAAGAGTGGGGGCGCATCACTCGATGGAATGATGCGCTTAGGCAATGCGCGGGCTGCCTGGTTGTTCCCGGCTCACCGGGGCCATGCGCAACAGATTGTTAACCAGGTCAGTGCACTTTGAGGTTGTTACTGCGATGCGACACTCGAAGCCCGTCACCGCCCCCGGTGACGGGCTTTGTCGTTTCCAGCCGGGCGCGACGTTACTCGATCGGTGGCACGCAGCAGCCCAACGCCGCGCTTCTGAAGTTCCTCGCCGACCTGGATCAGATGCTTGAGCGAACGTCCCAGCCGCGACAGGCTGTAGACGACGATCGCATCGCCCTCCCGCGCGAACTCCAACGCCGCCTGAAGCTGAGGCCGATCCTTCTTCATGCCGCTGATCGTCTCGCAGAAGATGCGCTCGCATCCCGCCGCCTTGAGAGCGTCCATTTGAAGTGCGTGATCCTGTCCCTGCGTGCTGACCCGTGCGACCCCAATGAGCATGCAGTCCCTCCCAAAACTCGTCACAAACAGCCTCGCCCGAGCCATACCTTTTGCAACTGGTTTTTGCGAAGCGGCTGCAAGGCGTCGTGGGACTCCGACCCGGCAGCGATCTGAGAAGCCCGGAAACGAACGGTTTTGAGAGCCAGTGAAAAAACGCTCAGCTATTTGGCCAACGCATGTCGCACGGCTCTGAACGTCCGACCGTCGGACGTTCAGAAAGTCCGCCGCTAAGAATCGAAATGACCGTCCGCTGCCGCGCGCCGTATCACTCCGATGCAGAGTGAAGGCTGGCAGCCTCCTTCCGCTTGCGTAGGTGACCGCTGTCTCTCACCATCGCCCTAACCGGCGAGAGCGAGGCACATCTACGTGGCTGAAAACAAGCGCACTGGATTACGGCGCAAGCTGGCAGCGATCATAGCCGCCGACGTCGCGGGCTATAGCGCGCTCATGGGAGCCGATGAAGACGGAACCGTGAGCGACTTGAAAGCGCATCAGGCTGCGATCTTCCCCATAATAACCAGCTACCATGGCCGGGTCATTGACACAGCAGGGGACGGAATACTCGCTGAGTTCGCAAGTGCTATTTCGGCGGTCGAGTGCGCATTGGCAATTCAAGCGGCGATGTCAGACCGAAATGCGTCCGCGCCACCTGCGCGGGGCATGCAATTCAGGATTGGGGTAAATTTAGGCGATGTGCTCGATGACGGGGTCAAGCTTTTCGGTGACGGGATAAATGTAGCGGCTCGGTTGGAGGCCATTGCTGAGCCCGGTGGAATCGTGATCTCGGAGAAGGTGCATCAAGAGGTGCACGGGAAGGTGCGCGCGGACTTCAACGATCTCGGGACGCGAGTACTGAAGAACATAACTCGTCCAGTCCGCGCGTTTGCTTGGCCACTCAGTGCCGCAGCATCATCGCTCGTCGGCAATGGACATCACACCAAGACCCGTAATCCCCCTTTGCCTGACAAGCCATCCTTGGCCGTACTCCCGTTCGCAAACATGAGCGGCGACCCGGAGCAGGAGTACTTCGCGGACGGGGTGGTCGAAGACATCATCACCGCCCTGTCCCGAGTGCGCTGGTTCTTCGTCATCGCTCGGAACTCATCCTTCACTTACAGGGGCCGGTCCGTGGATATCCGACAGGTCGGACGGGAACTCGGAGTGCGCTACGTGCTGGAGGGTTCCATCCGAAAGGCCGGGAGCAGGATTCGGGTCACGGGGCAGTTGATTGAAGCCGCCAACGGGCGGCATGTCTGGGCTGACAGGTTCGACGGCGATCTCGCCGACATTTTCGCTTTGCAGGATCGTATCACGGAGAGCGTCGTCGGAGCCATTGAGCCGACCATCAGCCGCGCGGAGATCGAGCGGTCCTCCGCGAAGCCGACCAATGATCTCGACGCTTACGACCTCTACATGCAGGCCCTGGCACGTTATTATACGCTCACTAAGTCTGCGAATGATGATGCCCTGCGGCTGCTCAGTCGCGCTCTGGAGTTGGACCCGACCTACTCCTCGGCCAAAGCTTTAGCGGCACTCCTCTACAATGTTCGAGTTATCCAGAACTGGGGGAACCAGACGGAGGTCGAGACCGGAATCCGCTTGGCCCGCGAGGCATGGGCGGACCATGCAGATGATCCAATCACATTGGGCAGGGTGGGAATCGTGTTGGCCTATCTGGCGCATGACTACGAGGTAGCACTCGCAGCGACGGACCGTGCACTCCTGTTGGACCCGAATGGTGCGGCTGCTCTTAGAAACAGCGCGTGGGTACGCATGTGGGTGGGCGACTGGCGCGTTTCGGTCGATCACTTTAAGAAGGCGATCCGCCTGAATCCTCTCGATCCTACTATGAGCGGGATGGAAACTGGACTGTGCTTTGCCTACTTAGTTGGTGCTTGCCCTGAACAAGCAATGCGGTGGGCTCGGAAGGCCCTTCAAACAACGCCCACGTATGGAGCAGCACTGCGAGGTCTGATAATAGCTTTGGTAGAGCTTGGCCGGGGGGACGAGGCGGTAGTGGTCGGGCAGAAGCTGCTTACCCAGGACCCAAAGCAAACGGTCACTCTCGCGCAGCGTCAGCACGCGCAACGCGACCCGCAGTTTCGCGAGCGGATCTTCGCGGCTTTGAGGGCTGTAGGCATCCCAGAGTAGAAGGGGCGGGTCTTAGCATGGCTGAGACGTTGAACAAGCTGGAGGCTGTAGAGCGGCTCCTGATAGCGGCGATCCGGATGATCATCTTCCGCGAGGACGTGCTGGCCGCGAACCTTCTGGCGACCTCGGCCCACAATTTCTTGAACGAGTATGAGAAAGCCAAGGGGCTGACGATGTCTCGGAGCTATCGCCGGATGATGGAGGGGAAGCGGCTGGAAGAGGGCTTCAAGGCCACCTCCCGCGTGGCGAACTTCCTGAAGCATGCGGATCGTGATCCGGACGCTGTATTGGAGGTTCCAGATCTGGTGGCCATGACCGATCTGGTGATATTCGGCAGCATCGAGAATTACCGCTCATTGACCGGCGGCATCGGCAGCCACATGCACTTCTTCATGATCTTCTTCCTGGCGCAGAACCCTGACTTGCTGGCGAGCGAAGCCATCACCATGACGATGGTGGAAGAATGGATGGCTGAGATCAAGGGCATCTCGTCATGGTCGCGGGAACGGCTGTGTGACAGGATTGGGACTCTTATTCGCACCGATCCCAAGGCACTGGCGGAGGCCCCAGTAAGCTACTAACGGCGGCCTGATCTACAGGTCCGGCCCCGTGAAAAGGCCCCAGGTTCTCGACGGCCAATTGGAGCGCATCAAGCTCCTGGACCCAACCTACCTGCCCGTGGTGGATCGGCCGCCGCACCGCTTTTACTAAGGCTGTTCGACCCACTCCGGACACAATGCCGCCACAGCATGATTAGCCTCCATCACAAGGAGGCGGGCCATGTTCCCAAACCTGAGCAACTTCCACATCATCGACGGGACGCTCACCTACGGCAATTACGGTGGGCTCAACTTCAGCGCCGGGCAGATTGGCGGCACCACGCCTGTTCCAGCCTTTCCCGCGCCCGTGGACGCCTACGACGCCCTGTTCTACCAGCACGATCTGGCGCTCCAGCAAGCCCAGACACCGGCTGAACGCATTCTGGCAGACGTGGCCGTCGTGGAAGGCGTTGTGGGGCTCCTGGAGCCCGCCCTGACCCATCACCATCATTACTGGTTCGTCTGATGTAGAGGCGACGGTGCCGAGTTGACAGGCTCCAATTCAGGCGAAGGCTTGTGCTGGTCACTATGCTTGTAAGGAGAGCTTCATGCGCGCCTTGGTAGCAGTCAGTGCCTGCACTCTCGTCCTGTCTGGTCCAGCTTTCGCCCAGGACGCCGGGCATGTCACAAATCCCGACAAAATGAAGTGGAGCGCCGCGCCACCGTTCCTCCCGAAAGGGGCGCAGTTGGTTGTCCTGTCCGGCGATCCCGCCAAGGAGGGCATCTTCACGGTTCGGCTGAAGTTCCCTGCGAACTACAAGGTCCCCCCGCACACGCATCCGACGGACGAACTCATCACAGTGATCGATGGGGATTTCGCGGCCGGGATGGGCGAGAAGTTGGACGCGAAAGCCGCCGCCAAGGTCGCCGAGGGCGGATTTGTCCAAATGCCCGCCAAGATGGCGCATTTCGCGATGTCACAGTCCGGCGCGATCATCCAGATCAACGGCATGGGACCGCTCAAGATCGACTACATCGATCCGAAAGATGGTCCATCGAAGTGATCAGTGCTGAGCTATCCGGGCAGGGTGGCCGAGAACCTCTTGCCCGGATCGGTCAATTAGGTCGGTTGCAGATCGAGGCGCTGCGTGAGAGCCAAACGACCCCGCGCCTGGATAGTGACGGCGTCGAACGACGACAGCCTTCAACCGGCGCAGTACTGAGTGCGCTCCCTAATTCAGGGTCAGCTTCTCCTTAAAAATCAGAGTGGGGATCTGCCCCCATCTGACCCTGATTTCGTCAGCCAGTTCCGCGCCAGTACCGTCGTGATCATGGATCACGACCAACGCAAAGTCGTGCCATGTGAACAGAGCGAGCGCGCTACTCCAACCTGCTGCTGCCTCAACCTGTGCGATCCCTTCGCCTCGAAGCATGGAGCGAACTTCGTCCGCTACCGCTTCCGAAGTTGTGACAACCAAAGCTGGCTCTGGAGGCATGAACTGCTCCTTCCTGTCCTGGAGCTACCCCTTAGACGAAAGGGTTTCTCGGAGCACCCTTGGTATGATTGCGGAGGATAGTTTCCCACTGAACCAAATTGTCCAATTGTGGGCTTGCACCAGAAGCACGCGCGCAGGTAATCACTATCGCGCGTGGCGGCACGTCTGGGACGTGCTCCTGTCATCCTCGGGGCTTGGTATCAAAGAACAGGATCAGGACGGAGCGTCCATTCGCCGTCTCAAGTGCGACTGAGAACGGCGAAAGGAACTCGTTTTGTTGGAGGTCGGTGAAGTGCTGCTGAACCCTATTGACGGCGTCGGCTTGCGCCGCCTCAAACCCGTGTGGGTCAAGCAGCAGGTGACCTGCGATCTTTTGGTGCAGATGGTAGCGCATGCGCAACCACGAGCGTCAACTTCGCAATTCGGATCAGCCCTGTTAGCGCTTGTCCTTACTGACTTTCGGCGGTTCGACAAAACGGTGTTCGCTGCTCCGCCACCAAGCGAGACTCGTCTTCACTTCAGGCGTACCCTCGTGATGTCGAGCCGGAGGGTAAGTTCATGCTTCACCTCGTCCGCGTTTCAGCTTTTTTGCTTGTTACCGCCGGAGTGGCGCACGCAGGCGGGGAGGACGAGGCCAAAGCTCTGTTCTCAAGTTTTGTCGCTGCCCAAAACGCTCACGACATCAAGGCTGTCATGCGCTGCTAAGTTTCAACCCGAAGGTGGCCATGCTCGGGAACGGAACTTGGTGTGTGCAGAGTCTAAGAGGCCAATCTAAACCGCCGTGTAGCGGACACGGCGGTCGGGTCTGCCAGAAAGCTACAAAACTCTCGGCCCTGCCCAGACATGGTGACGAGACTTCTGCTCAACAGCGTGCAATGGAGAGTCCAATGTCGTTCCGTGCCATGGTCGCTGCCGTTGCGCTAATCGCGCCCCTCGCAGCAAATGCCCAGGACAAAGCTGAAACTCAGGCCCTGAACGAGAAGTTCGTCGCGGCCGTGAACGACGGCGACTTCGCCTTGGCCGCCAAAATGTATCAGCCCGAGGCTATGATCCCGCCGCCCGGTGGCCAGATGCTGCAAGGCTACAAGGCCATCCAGGCGTTTTGGAAGGGAATGGGCGATTTCGGTTCCGATCTCTGGCTTACCAGCCAGGATGTGCAAACTCTGGGGGCGACCTCTGCCCGCGAGATCGGCACATTCAGGTTCAAGAGCAAGGGACCGCAGCCCCAGACCGTCGAAGGAAAGTATCTTGCCATATGGGTGAAGTCTGGCGACCTTTGGCTGATCAATACGGACATGTGGAACACCAACAATGAACTCTCGCAGCCCAGCGACTGAATGATGGACGACCTGCGAGCGGGAGAGCGCAATGGCGGTTCTAGAGCCTGTGGAGCGGCTTAAAGTCACTGTTCTGGTCGATAACGCGACCGACAGTCTCTCGTCCACGCCTGCCTGGGTGGAAACCGAGATGGCGTCGCACTGGCGTCGCGGCATGCGCTCGCTCTCCGGACGATGTCTGTGCTGCGCTGCCCATGGGCTTTCCTGTCTGATCACCACCCGGCGCGGCGGGGTTGAACGAACTTTGCTGTTCGACACCGGCCCAGAGGACTGGGTCTTCGAGCGCAACGTCACTCGCCTGGGGGTGGACCTCGGGAGCGTGGATGCCCTGGTGCTGTCGCATGGGCACTGGGACCATGCCGGAGCGATGCCCCGCGCGCTCCAGATGATCTGCTTGGCCAACGGCGGCAAAGCCGTCCCCACTTTCATGCACCCTGGCATGTTTAGCAGGCGAGCGACGATGGCTCATGACGGCTCTATGCGTCCCATGGAGGACGTGCCCAGCATTGACCTCCTTGAGGCCAATGGAGCCTGCGTTACGTGCACAACCGAGCCTCAGGTCCTGCTGGACGGCGCGTTCTACGTCAGCGGTGAGATCCCCCGCGTCACTCCGTTCGAAGTGGGCTTCCCCACCCAATACCGACGAACGCAGGACTGTTCAGGCTGGGAGCATGACCCCCTCATCATAGACGAGCGGTTTGTCGCCGTGAACGTGGATGGCAAGGGCCTTTACGTGTTCAGCGCCTGCTCCCATGCCGGGATCATTAACGTTCTCCGTCACGCACGCGAGCGTTTCCCGGACGTGCCCTTGTACGGCATCATGGGGGGCCTGCACCTGTCAGGCGTTACCGAGAAGATCATACCGGACACCGTCGAGGCCCTGAAAAGCTTCGATCTGAAGAGCCTTGCTGTGGGCCACTGCACCGGGTGGCGCGCCATCAATGCCCTGGAAAGGACTTTCGGGGACTTGGTCATGCCTTCAGCGGTCGGAAAAACCTATCGCTTGGGGTGACGCTCGTCTTTTGGGGCTGGTGCCTGGATACGGACGCAATCCAGACCCCACGCCAGAGCCCGCTGGAGATCCGCCTTCGTGAGCGGCTTTTGGAGATGCGGTTCGCCCCCACCGGTCCGGATTTCGGCATAGCCACTGACGATGATGAACGGCAGACCGGGGCGTAGCACGGCGAGTGCTTGGGCCGGTTTCAAGTCCGTGAGCGTGGCATGACGCGGTCGGAGATCCGCCAGAATTTCCTCCAGCGCGCCGTCAGTCGCAGATGGACCATAATGCCCAGCCCATCGCTGTGCAGCCAACTAGGGGAGCCAGGGCGTATCCTCTGGGGGGCTGGCTACATCGTAGTTTTTGACCCGAGGCAAGGCCGGGCCGCAAAACTCTGTCGGGGGGGCCGCCTTGAACTTCGCTGGTAGATTCGTGCGATAGCCACCTAGCACGGGATCGTACCGCAATGCGCTCCAGGGCAGAATGTGGACGCGCTTGCCGAGCCTGATCAGGCCGCCGATGGTCATCACAGCGTAGGCTACGTTGCCGGAGGTTTTGTCGATCATCAGGCGTTTGATCGTCCCTATTCGCTGTCCATGTTTGTTGAACACGCGGCTACCCTCGACACGGTCGCTCGCGATCAAGCGATGATGTTGGGATTCTTGAGTTCCGATCATGGCGACCTCCTCAGGATCTGACTCCGCATCAGAAAACAAGAAGGATCAAACCGCTTCTCTCCGACCAGCGCTGCAAAAGCGCTGCGGCCGAATTTGCGACGTGGATGAGGATGGCCCCTTCCCAATTTGTGTCAAGAACATCGCGGCCGGGTGCTATTTTGGAGCGCGACTGCCCGCACCTGACGGTCCAGCCTTCCGCTGACCGAAGGCCAAGCGAAACTGTCTCTCTACGTCGTTCAGGTTGGAAATTCACAAAAGGATCGTGGGGATGCGCCTCGGCAAGGATCAAGTCCCGCGACTCGTAATGGCGCTCTTTGCATTCATTTTGATGATCGCGTTCGTCTGGATCGGGCTGAACCCGTAAGTACGCGGCCTCGCCAACTAGGCAGCGCTGCTGGTGGCCAGCGTCCGGCCGGTCAACTCTGGGGCAGAGATTCGTCCCTGACGGGTCCGGCGCGGGATGATCCGGCAACCGAACCGATCCTCCAGCGGCCCGAACCCCTTGTTTCATCTGATCTACGAACGTCAAAAAACATGGACCGCGTGCGGTGCTAACAGGCCGATGGCGGCGAACACCAGTCCGGCTACCCCAAGCCCTCCAGAAAGCCAGAGGAGAGCCCCGATGCCGGTGATCACCGTGGCGGAGGCGATCACGATGGCGATCTGGAACGCAGCCGACGCGACCTCGTAATGGTGGTACCGCGCCTGGGCGGTGTCGCGCTTGTGTTCGGCCGACTTGGCCCGGGCGGAGAGTTCGCGACGGCCCTCCTGCGTGGACGGCTCTGTCTCCCAGCGCTCGATGGTCTTCTTCCAGTCCGCAAGTTGCGCGTTTGCCTTCACGGCTTGCTCGCTCTCAGGGGCGGGATTCTGGAGGGCCGCCAACTCACTGGCGAGGCGCACGCCGGTTTGACGGACCGTTTTGGCCTGGAAGAACGCCCACAGGTTCGAGGCTTCGACATTGGCCGCCAGCGCCTCTGTCTGAGCGTTCTTACCCGCTGTCTCGGCGAGGGCCAGGAACAGGGCCAGCACCGCGATCAGGAGCGCCACGCGCTTGTTGCCGTGAGCGCTTTCCACGCCAGCATGTTCAGACATTGGACCTCCTTTGAAACGCGGTCGCGCGGGGGAAAACTCAATGGGGCGGACCACGTGCCGCTTCAGTATGGCCTGCTTCAGCGCGTGGAAAGGGGCAAGCGGCGATGAAGCCGCGATAGCTGAACATGCGTTCATCTACATAACGAAAAAGATCAGGAACTCTGGAGCGGGGCTGGGGTTCATCTCAGCGGAGGCGTAGGTTCAAATGAGATCACCGTTTGGCATCACCGGCCAATATGGCTGCACATTGGCGTTATTGCAGCAACCCTCAGTCCTGCTCGGGCCCAAACCGTCGGCTCGACGAGCGGGCAGAACATCTCTGCCGCGTTTGCCACCTCCCTATCAATAACAGGATCGTGCTTGCCGAGCGCTCCAGCCGAAAGATCGTTCATGTCCTCGACCCCTAACTCAGTCGATCCTCCAGCGGGCGAACAGCATCGGTCCAGCGAGTTCCACCGAGAGCTTAAGGGGCCAACCCGAACAGTCCGGCCCGCCGAGCTAGTCCCGCTGGTCGGCGCTTCCCAAGGCCCTCCCGTTTGTCGGGGGGATAGATCAGTGTCAGGCGTTAGATTTCCTCGCCGTCATTGATTGTTCCGTCATCGTGGCCCGCGTCGCCGAGCAACCATCGAACGACCCGGCCGTTCTAGCAAAGCACCGTCTGTGCCCTGGAGCATCAACATGAATAAATTCTTGTTCGTCGCCGTCGTTACGGCGACCGCCTTCACGTCCGGAACGAGCTTCGCTCAGAACAGCGGAGTCGCGGCAGGGGCCGCCACCGGAGCGGTTGGTGGAGCGATTGTCGGCGGTCCAATCGGAGCAGCCGTGGGTGGCGTCGGCGGCGCTATCGTCGGGGGCGTCTTAGACACGGCTGATCGACCGCGTGTTCAGCAATATGTGGTCGAACAGAAGCGTCCCTCCGTCGCGTACGATCAGGAAGTCGTTGTTGGAGCTACACTTCCCCAGGCCGTCCAGACTTACGAAGTGCCTGATACGGTCGTTACGACAACTAAGCAGCGCACCGGTTGGCACTACGCCGTCGTCAACAACCGCACTGTGATCGTCGATAACAAGACCCGTCGCGTGATCGAGGTCGTCAACTAGTGCCAAAGGCGGCGGCATGATGCCGCCGCCCTCTTCGTTTTCAAAGGAAATTTGCCATGAAACGAATTGCTATGATAGCCCTCGGCCTCGCGCTGGGCACCACCGCAGCCGCCGCTCAGCCTTGGGACGGCGGCGCTGCTCCAGGGTGGACGCCTGTCCGACCTTTCAGTACTAAGTCACAGGCGTGCTTTTCTGGGGGGGGGGGCTCGTGCGACGCGCCAGTGGAAAACGGGTAGATGATCAGGCGAGCGATGCGTGGCGGACCGTTACAGGACTTCGGCTTTTTCATCTCGAGCCAGAGCAGGACCAACCCGTCTTTGGACTGCCGCTCATACCTTTCGACGCCAGCGACTTGATGCCAGGCGCGGCATGCCAGGCGGCTCGCCTTCTGCTCGGACTCTCCCAGCAGGATCTTGCAAACGCGGTCAACGAAAGCCGCGCCGATCAGCTTCCCGTCCACAAGAAAACAATTAATGATTACGAGAACTCTCTATCGGCCGCGCAATCCGACACCGTTCGTCAGTTGCGCGCGGCTTTGGAACGCCTTGGTGCCCGGTTCATCCGCTGCGGAAAATCCTTCGGGGTTATTACGCACTCTACCAGGGACGAAATCCGCGGGCGTTCACGCAGGGCCAGTAGAACTTCAGGTCTCAGGCCCCGGGATTAACAGCCGTTCGGAATAACGGTTCAAGCGGCCGCGACGGCTCCAGTCAAAACCGCTTCATGCTCTATCAATTTGCGACAGCACTTTAGGGCCTTATAGAACTCTCCGCACACCAGCATCTTCGTGATTTCGGCAAAGAAGATAGCTGTGCTCGGCGCAGCCGCCATTATTTCCCGGGCCAAAGCCATGTAACGGCGCTCGCCTTCTTCGGGTGAGATATCGCCTACGTAGATCTGCTCCAGAACTACATAAACGGTTTTGCACGACGTATCAGCGTCCTCTGGCGAGATGATGTCCTTCTCTCGCAGGATCGCCATGCCGTCACCTTCGATGGTGAAGTGAGCCCGGTGCGATCCGTTTGTCAGCACGATAGACCCAATGATGATCCGCTCGTGCGGCTTCAGCTCCATACGCAGCGGCATTTTGCATCTCCTCTGAACGGGATTCTCGGCCGATCTGGTTAACAAACAGTAAAGCGGCCGCGCCCGGCGCGACCGCTTCTGATTCTTAGAGTGTAGTACGGGTTAGAAGAGGCGCAGGACGGCCTGGTCGCGCTGCGATGACAGCGACAGGGCGGTTTGCGCCAGCTGGGAGCGCGTGTTAAGCGAAGTAAGCTTGGCTCCCTCCTCGTTCAGATCTGCGAGCGTCCAATCGTCCGCCCCCGACTGTAAGGTGGAGATCATGGACTTCGTGAAATCCTGCCTCGCCGTGATAATGGCCTGATTGGCTCCGAGGCTGCTTGCCACAGTGCGAAGCGTGGTGAGGGCCTTGGTGAGGTTAGTCAACTGGCTCTTGATGGCCGCATCGCCAGTGGTGTCGCCTGACGCGCCGTTTGACCAGCCGTTTGCGACGGCGGTAGCGACCCCCAGATTGCTTGCCGTGAGCGAGGTGCCGCTGTTAGCCTGAAGCGACAACGTGGCCGTGGCCGCCTGCCGATCGAAGCTGACTGTCGTCTTATCGCCGTTCAGCAGGTTGACGCCGCCATAGCCGGAGTTCTTCATCAGTTCGTCCGCCTGATCCATCAGGGAGTTGAACTGAGAGCGGAGACTTTCGCGCGTGGTCACGTCCGTAGTGGCAGCGGCCGAGTTTGCGATGCCCTGAGCCGTCTGCATCATCTTCGTGATGCCGTCGATGCCGGTCGTCGCCGCGGAGACGGTGCGAACAGCCTGCTGCATGGAGTCCTGCAGGCCAGAAAGGTCTGAGGACCGGTTGGTCAGATCCGCCGCGGCGAAATATGCCAAAGGGTTGTCGACAGCAGAATTCACCTTCCGGCCGGTCGCCAAGCGCGTCTGCGCTTGGCTGGCCGCTGCTGCGGTCTGCTGAATCGTGAGCAGGGTGTCGCGGATGCCGGCGGAAAGAGCAATGTTAGCCATGAGGTATTCTCCTTCTGAGATTGAGCGAGGCTTCTTGCCTGCTGGCCCACCGTGGAGCCTCGGCCGTTAATGCCAAGTGTGGGAATGTCGTGAATCATCTATGAAAAAGAGCGCAGAACGCGTCGCTACATCCAACAGAAGGAGCGCAGATTTGAGACACCGGGCTCTGATCCTGGTCTGGCCTCACCCAGCCCGCTGCGTGGAGTTTCCAGGCATGGCGCTCGCGCACGCGCTTGGGCTTCTTGGGCTAGAAGCGTCCGTGGTATTCACAACGGATGCAGTCGCGGTCAGGAACGCTCTGGCCAGCGCCGACGAGCAAAAGCTCGTGATAAGCATGGGCACGATCCCTCTGGGAACCATGGTCGACAACCAGCCTCTGCATCGCTATTTTTCGTGCCCCTTCTACGTCTTTCTGCTCGACCCGATTATCTACGATTTCGCGAAGTTCGCGTTCGTTCGCTCCTTCATTCAAGAGGCGGCATCCGACGCGCACCTGAACTTCCTCTGTCCGGATATGAGCTATGGTCGCATCATTCAGAAATTGATCGGTAAGCAGGTCCTTTCATTCCAGTTCGCCGCCTTTCTGGACCAGCCTCCTGACTCGGGATCACGCAACGGACGTGCGGCTGTGTTCGCCAATATCGGCCAGCAGATCGCGTCCGTGCGCCACGACCACGTGGAAGAGGTCCTTTCCGCCTATTGGCCCGACGAGGTGCCACGGCATCTCGAGTCGAGGCTGATAGATGCGCTGCTTACCCCGGGATCATCCGTGAACGTGTCCGAGGCGCTGTGCCAGTCCCTCGACTTAAACGTGCGCCAGCTGTTTACGCGAGAGATGCTACGATTGGCCGTGCATCTTGATTCCTTTGAGAAAAGGCGCCGCCGCTTGGCCACGGTCGAACAACTCAAGGGATTTCCGCTCGACTTCTACGGCGAAGGCTGGTCCGATTACTTCGATGCCGTGCCAAGCTTCCGATTCATCGACCCGATCTCGTTCGAGCAGATTGCGCGTACCGCCAGCGGTTATTCAGCCGTCATCAATTTTGACCCCAACTGGAGCGACGGGCTGCACGACCGTGTGTATACCGCTCTTGGGGCCGGTTGCGCCGTTCTGACCAATGACAATAAGGCTCTGGACGGTTTGCAGCCGTGGCGTGATCGCATCCTTACCTATGATCTCGTTGAGCCCAGGCCGCGAGACGCGTTAGCGTTGGCGCTGCAGTTGGATCCCGCTAAGCCACAGTCGCTGACCGAATTCAGGTGCTTGCACAACTGGCTTTCGCGAACCGAAAACCTGGCGCGAAGCCTGTGGCAGTCAGCGCCGGCTTCAGACCGCGAAGCGCTCTAGATAGGCCGAGAGATCGAGAACCCACGCAGCGTTGGCGTTCACAGGATCGCCTTTAGACCGGATCAAGGCGCAGCCCGACCAGTCAGTGACCTCTGAGGCGCGCATCAAGGTGACCCCATGCGGCAGGGCTATTACCTCGCGCACAATGGCGTATGAATCTTCGGGAGCAGCGACGCATCGCGCGCCCAACCGCCCCGCCTCGATGACACAGGCTTCGAGCGCGGCGAGGGTCGAGAGCTCCAGCCTCGTGTCGCCATGGATCGCGTCAACAGCGTGGCCCTGCAAGCGACGGTCGAGATGCCAACTGGTCAGCCAGTTGCGCCGACCCAAATGGAGGCGGAGCGCCACGCCCATGCGGATATTCACGAACTGCTGCACGCGTTCGGCGAAGTCCCGCTTGCGCCGGATCCAGTCGTCAGACTTGCGGGCGTAGGACGCTAAATATTCAAGGCCGCCACGATATTCGTCCCAACCGAATAACGTCTCCAAGTTACCGACGTGTTCCTGCTCCCCGCGCGAGATTGCGGTGACGATAGCGAATGGCTCCGGCACGAAGAGCACATCGCCGGCCTCCAGAGCGTGCGCCAACGCAGCGAAGAAATGATAGGCTGTGCTGTCGAAAGGCGCGAAAACCTGCCGTGCCGCCCGCGTCCTAACGATGAACCACTCGGGAAACACGTGGCGTTCGAGTATGAACTGCAAGCAGGCCGCCTGTTGACCCTTAGTAAAACGGATTTGCTCCTCGACAGGATAGGAAGTGCCCGTGATGGTGTTGTCTTCGTATTCATTAAGGACGAACCAGGGGGCCTGCAGCATCGCAATGCCGGGGTCGTCGCACATTGTGCCGATGTGCTTTTTCAGTGTCTCTCCAATAAGGAGATCATCATTGCCGACATAAACAGCCAGCTCGCCGCGAGCCGCGCGAAGGCAGCTCAGGATATTAGAACGAAAGCCGAGATTCGTCGCGTGCCGATGATAACGGATCCGCTCGTGCCCCGCCGCCCACGATTGAACTATTTCTGGCGTGGCGTCCGGCGACGCGTCGTCCATGACGAGGAGCTCGTAGTCGATATCTAGGCTATCGAGCATCGGCAGATGATGTTTGAAGAAACGGTTCAGGACGTGCGGCCGGCCGTAGGTGGGCAAGACGACCGACAAGAGTGGGGGTTGATAAGCGGCGGAGACCAGCCCACCACTGCCTTTCACGGATACGGTCGGTACCCCCGCCTCACGCAGCATCGGCCTGCTCCGCCGTCCATAGACCCCAGGCAAGCTTGGCAAGCTCGCTGACCAACGCGTCTTTGTGCCACGACAGGAAGTCCGTGTTCAGTCTGGATTCGGTCTCCTGCGGGAGAGCTGGTGCTCCGGCGGCTTGACGCACGCTCCGGATCATATCCACCATCTCGCTGCTGAGTCTGGCATGTTCCCAGCCGCGCAATGTCACTTTCAGCAGCCGCTCGCCTTCGGCCATCATTGGCCGGGCTTTTCCACCCTGGGGCGAATCAAGCGCGGGCACGGCGAACTTGATCAAGCTCTGCACATCTTCGACGAACCGGGCGCGGACCGCCCATTCACTCGCACGTTTGGTGCGGAAGTCGAGGCCGGAAAAATCCTCGAATTCACCAAGCGTCCGTGTCGCTCCGAGCCCGAACAGGCCCAAGTCCATTACGGCTTCCGCGATCTCGCAGCGGCCGTGCATTGATAGGTGATCGAAACGCAAATATGCGAGGCGGTCCCTCTCCCGCTGTTTAGCTTTATAGCTGGGATCGTCATCAGAGCCGCGGCTAAGCGTGTTATTCCGCTGATACTGATGCCACATGATGCGTTGGACAGGCGAGAAGATATCCCACCCGTGCGTGAACGCACGGAGAGCATAACTAATTTCTTCAAGAGCGAAGCATTGATACGGATCGTAAGGAACTTCATTCACGAGGGAGGCCTTAGCGAACAGACCGCCAGCCATCAGGAACGGCATCCGGTGATGTCGGTCCAATGGGAAGGCCGGCCAGACACCGGTGATGCGGATCGCGCCGTCGGACAGAAATCCGTCCGTGCGCAAAAGCCCTGGATAGAGGTCCGACAGCACGTCTCCCGGGCTCAGGAAAGGCGGCGAGGCAGAGGCGATGATCGCTTTTTCGCTGGGACAAGCCAGCAGATCAGCGATTGCCAAGTCGTCCCAGCCTTGCTCGAAACGCATGTGGGAGTCGATCTGTAGAAAGTATTCCTCGCCGCGCCACAGAGCCTGGGCAAGAAAGCGAGCCCAGCAGACTCCCCGGCTTAAGCGCCAGTCTGCGCGCACTTCTCGAATGCGCTCGCGATACGGATCGGAAGTCAGATCCAATTCGCGATCCTCGATGGGGTCAATCTGGCGCACGAGGCCGACGGTGACGCGCTCAGGCCTCGATGCCTTCGCGAAGAGGTCCGTCAGCGTGTTTTTCAGGTCTGCATCACGGAACGAGGCTATCGAAACGAAGATACGTTCCACGCCCCATTCCGGAGAAAAATCCAGAGGGTCGCTCTGCGCCCGCAAGCCGCGGGCGCCTTCGAACTGCCCATTGAGAGTGGGGTCGGCGAGGGCACGTGAAAACTGGAGCGACATGGGATACCTGGCCAAGCGGCACGATCAACCGAACAATCTGAGGACAGCTTGATCGCGCTGGGAAGAGAGCGAAAGCGCTGTTTGAGCCAGTTGGGAGCGGGTATTCAGGGCGGTTAGCTTGGCACCTTCCTCGTTCAGGTCAGCCAGCGTCCAATCATCTGCACCAGACCTTAAAGTAGCAATGATCGACTTGGTGAAATCCTGCCGAGCTGTGATAATAGCTTGGTTCGCGCCCAGCCCGCTGGCTTCGGCCCGCAACTTTCCCAGAGCCTTGGTCAAGTTGGTCAGCTGCGTCTGGATCGCCGCGTTGCCCGTAGTGTCCCCGGCAGTCGCCGCATTGTTGTTCCAGCCGTTCACAGCATTTGTCGTAACCCCGAGCGCACTAGCAGTCAGGGCCGTTCCGCCGTTAGCGTTCACGCTCAGGGTAGCTGTGGTGGCCTGCCGATCGAAACTCACCGTCAGTGTGTCGCCGTTCAGAAGGTTGATTCCGCCGTAGCCTGAATTCTTCATTAGCTCGTCTGCTTGGGCGAGGAGCGCGTTGTACTGCGTCTGTAGCGAAGCCCTAGTCGTAGTGTCCGTCGTTGCAGCCGCCGAACTCGCGATGCCCTGGGCCGTTTGAAGCAGCTTGGTCATGCCGTCGATTCCGGTGGAAGCGGCGTTGACCGTTCTGACGGCCTGCTGCATTGAATCCTGCAGGCTAGACAGGTCAGAGGCCCTGTCCGTGAGATTGAGGGCGCTGAAATACGCCAGCGGGTTGTCTACTGCGCTGTTGACTTTCTTGCCCGTCGCCAGACGACTCTCCGTCTCCTGAGCTGCCGCCGCGGTCCTTTGGATAGTAAGAAGGGTGTCGCGGATGCCCGCCGAAAGTGCGACATTTGCCATGCAGAGAGCCCCGGATGAAAAGTGGTTCTCCGTTAATGTTACCGATTTAGGTTAACAAATCGGAAACGTGCCTTGGTAACCGGGCTAGTCCGCTCCTGGAGCTGACGCTTGAATCCGACGGCCTGCTCTCGGTGGAACCGGCCGAAGTCGCGACAACTCGTGTACTTTTCGAACTGTGCGATTGCTTGGGCAGCGGCATCCACGGATGCCTGGCTGCGCTGGTTGGCTTCCCGAAGCCACTGGAGATAGCGCCTCTTCGCGCGCTCGTTGCGAGGGTTGATGGTGCCCATGGCTGAATCCTGATCAGGATAACAATTGGAAGAGGGAGCAGTGGCCTGCCTTATGCGCGCGCCGCGTTGTCTCAAATGGTGCTTACGGCAGATAGCCCGAGCTTTCGTCCGACCACGGACGTACTGGCGAGTAGATCCTCGGAGCCGCACGATGGGAACGCCGCCTTGGGGAAACTCATGGCGGCATTTTCGTGCGCCCTGGCGCCCGGCCCCGCTGCGGACCCAATTAGCTCGACAGGATCATCTGCCTCAACATCGCGACCAGCAGCCGGTCAGGAACAGGCTTTGGCAGGAAGGGAACGCCATCCGGTAACTCGGGCGGCGCCTCAAAGCAGCCTGAGACCATGATGATGGGAAGATCCGGCCAAGCTTCGCGCACTTCCCGGGCGAAGCCGACGCCGTCCATCTCTCCGGGCATATCGATGTCAGAGATAACAGCGGAGATCCCCGGCCGATTGTCGATGCACGCCAGTGCTTCGACAGCATCGCCGGCCTGGACGACGTCGAACCCATTATCGACCAGCATTTCAGCCAGAACGAAACGGAACAGCAGGCTGTCATCAACGATGAGGACTGTACGATTTTCTTGCATTTTACGCATCGCATCACTGCGATCACGCTTCCGTGAATGCGAGTCATATACAAGAGTTATCGCGTCGGGGCAGCTATGCGTTCTGAGTTAGGTTAAGGCAAATCCTGATTGAAGGCGGTCGCCCGTAGGATGGCGCGTTGGCTGATCGCTGCAACTTTGCCAGCACGTCAGCGTTTGGCGCTCGCTGGAGACGCTATGACGGAACGCCATTACAGAGAGCGGGCGCAGCGCTGCATGGAGCGCTTGAAGGCCGCTGCCGATGATCAGGAGCGGGCGCTCCTGCTTGACATGGCCGAGAAGTGGCTGGAGTTAGCCCACCGGGCCGAGAACCGGGCTTCAGCGCAGGAAGGCGGACACCCCCTGGCGGCCGAGGACGCCGGCATAGCCACGCACATCAGGCACGATCCAGACCGAACCTGAATTAGCCAGGGTCTATTGCGGTCGTCCCACCCAATCCGGCAGTCGCGCGATCCCGACAGCAATCCGCCGCGCCTCGTCGGGCGTCAGGCCGCCTGCTTCAGGGTCGCTGTGGTAGATGGCCGCCAGCCTGATGCCGCTCGCGTCGGTGACCGAGAACCAGGTTTTCCGGTCCTCAACGAAGAATGGCCCCTGCGTCCCGGGCGGGAATGCCGCCGATCCAACGCCGTGCATAAGATCCGGCATGCTGGCGATCATCTCCGCCATCGCCCTCGCCTGGTCGGGCGACATCATCACGCTCCCGGTGCTCCGATAGCCTGTGGTGTCGCCGTAGCAGTAGGCGAGCCACGCGCCGTTCGCGTCGGCGACGCGGAACCCGCCGGCATGGGGTGGACCGTCCAGGGTGGCGGGAAGCGGCGGGTCATTGCCATGCACGCATTATAGCTGGAAGCTAAGTGGCCAGGCGTTCCGCTATGCGTCTTCCAATTATCTAGCCGAACCCCACATCCTCCCACTCAATGACAAGCCGCCCTCCAAGGGTGTCCATCGCCTTTTGTAGCACCTTGATTACCCGCAGATCGTATTCTCTGCGCCGGCCGAAGAACCCATCGAGGCCGGTCGCATCGTCCAAGTCCTTCATGCTGATGTTCATGTCGAACGCACGGCGGCGGATTTGATCATAGAGTTTCACGCCAACTCGTCCGGGCGGGCGCAGGCGCTTCCGAAGGCGTAGCGCATTCGCCTTCACGTAGATGGCGTGCTGGTTCCGACCCGGAAGGCCGTCACGAACCTCCTGCTTCGTGCCGGTCGGATATATCCGCCGAAGTACCCGTATTTCAGTGGGCGTCCACGGCTTTGGCGAGGATCTGGTGAGGCCCATCCCGAGCTTTTTGGCGCGGACCTGAATCCCTCTGCTTGTTCGACCGGGTATGCGCCCAAACGCCTTTCGATAGTCGCCAAAGCTCAGCAGAAGTTCCTCTTCGTCTGACGTCCAGAGGCGATGCGGGCCAACTACCCCCAGCCGTTGAATGCGCTCTCTCGCCAATGCCGCGATATAGGCGTAGTGGCCCGCATGGCATGTCCAGCCGCGGCGCATGGCGAGGCTCCAATCCGTGGTGGAGCGATGGAACTCCCCGGGCCTGCCGGAATCGAGTCGGGATGCAGTTTCGTCCCCGCATTCCACCGGGCAGGCTTCGCACACCCCCCGGCTTCATCGCGCCATCTTCGGCCTGTCCGGCCGAGCGCGTTCCGTCGGGGCCGCTCTGGATTCACCAACCCAAGCATGATGGGTTTCGGATGATCTGCCGGCGTACTGGCTCAGAAAGCCGCCTGTGGAGCCGAAACGCCCTCAACTGGACCGGGAGGCTTCCCAGGATCGCGACGGGCCTCCTGAGCCTTCCCTGTGGCTCCTGCGTGCTCGACGGTGAAGCGCAGCTGCCCGACGGTCGCGACGACTTCCACGCTCTCCGCTCAGCCGCCGGCGGGCGCCACGCGATCCTCATGGCCTTCGACCTCCTGGAGCTGGACGGCCGGGATCTCCGCCCCCTGCCGCTCGATGAGCGCCGCGCCGGGCTGCAGCGGCTCCTGGCCGTCCCCGTGCATGGCGTCGCGTTCGTGGATGCGACCGACGAGGACGGCGAGGCCTTGTTTCGTCACGCCTGCGTCATGGGCTTGGAAGGCATCATCAGCAAGCGCCGGGACGCCCCCTACCGGTCGGGAAGGTCACAGACCTGGCGGAAGTCGAAGTGCCCCGGATACATCCGCCAAGGGTCGACCGGGCGCAGAGGGGACAGCACGGCCGCCTTGGTCGAGAGCTAATCCAGCGCGGCATCCCGGTCATCGTTGTCGCAGCCTTTCAGCGCGAAAGCTCACCCGTACAGATCGCTGCGGCTTTCTGGCAGCAGGACGTCTTGCAAGGCTCTGGCTTGGCCGTTCGCTCCGTGACCGAGAAAGGCTGGGACCAGGTCTGAACCGGGTAGCGGCTCGGGGACGCCGGCACGTGTGATCTCACACCTTGGTATCTTGAAGAAGGGAGCACCGTTACGGGCAGGTTCGGGGGGCTACCGAAGCGGGAGGTTAAGATGAGCGTCGGCTATCCCGACCATGCCCTCAGTTCATATTGGCCCATCGTCAAGATCGTAACCACCTACGCAGATGGTTCTAGAATGGCAGGCAGTGGCGTTTTTGTCGGCCCAAACGACATACTGACCGCTGCCCACGTCGTGGAAGGCAACGTAGTTGATGTTGACATCTACGCTGCATACCGGGACGGCCCATCCTACAATCCCGAATTCAGCTTTACTGAGGGCTCATGGCAGCTCGATTTTTACGATGTTGCGCATGATCCCAACGTCCGAACTGACCAGCAGGCAGCTTGGGACCTCGCGGTAATCGGCATTTCGAAAAACATGGGAGATCTGGTCGGCGAATACCAGATGCGTCCGTCAGCTGATCCTTCTTCATACAATCACTTGCTGGGCTACCCAGGGAAGTGGGGATATGACCAGCTCGTTGAAAGTTACCCCGAGTTTGGAGGCGGTGTTTCTCTGACTGGTGCCGGCAACTTCGCCACGGGCGGCTATACGGTCGGCAATGGTATGAGCGGCGGGCCCTTGGTCGATCGCGATGGCCATGTAGTAGGAGTGCTGTCGACCAGTGGCGCGATCAATCGTATCGATGGTGAGTGGAGTGATCTGCAGAAGTGGATCAGCGGTAACAACCAGCTGGTGCCGCCCGCTCCGAACTTCGCCAAGGAGTTTTCACCCGGCGCGAGCACATCCTTCGCGGGTTCGGGTGTTTTGGGCGTCGCCAAGGGATACTCGTCCGACCTAAGCACATCATTCGCGGGAGCGGGCGCGCTGGAAATCCCCAGCGCTGCCAAAGAGTACGCGCCCGGCGGGGCAAGCACGTCTTTCGCGGGGAGCGGTCTCACCATTCCGAATTCCGCCAAGGAGTACTCCGCCGGCGCGAGCACGAGTTTCGCGGGGACGAGCGTTCTGGAGGGGCACAGCTCCGCTCAGGCGCACTCACCCCCTGCGAGCGACCAAGCCCCGTCGGCGGCGTTCGTCAAAGTCGACCCGGGCTTGGCCGGCCTCTTCGTCGACCTGTCCGATTACGGCTACAAGGTCGGC